>NZ_JAFLDT010000044.1 GCF_017302315.1 Zoogloea sp. | reverse complement strand
TGGGCGCATCTGAAGAGCCACAAACTGGGTCGAAGCATCATCAAGGGGCCCGAGCAGATGAAGAAGCTTGCGCTGCGCTTCATGCGCTCGCTGCAGAAAACTCCCGACATCGTTCGAGCATTTTTCAGGCATCCGAGCACCCGCTACGCGGCCGAATAGAATGTACGGTAACTAACGCACTTTTTAGTAATTCGGTATGGCTGCTGATTTTGCTGGCGCCGCTGCTCATGTTCATGCAGCGGGGTGTCATCGTGAAAGAGGAGCACTATCTCTTCAGGAAATTCGGCAGCGAGTACATGGCCTATAGTTCGAAGGTTCGGCGTTGGCTATAGCGTGCCCCATTTACCGGTCGATCCGGCGGATCTGCGCGAAAGGCCGTGCGGTCTGGGATCGGGCGTTGACGCTCGGAATTCGAGCGAAGGCCGGTGCATCGCGTTCGCTCTTGCCCTCATCACGCCGGGCTGCGACGGCGAAGACGCCCCGTTTTCTTCGGCGGATCTTTGATCCTCGGCCCCGTCGAGGGCAAGTCGGAAGAGGCGGATCATCCCAACCCGGTGCGGACCGTGATGGGTGAAAAGGTCCAGATGTCCTAACCCCGGGGCCCCGCCAGCGCATGTCAAGATAGTTGTCGGTGTGCCAAGAAGACACCCCCCCTACCATCGAGCCTCCCCATGACAAAATGGATCGTTATCGCCCTGGTCGCCTTTGTGGCCTTCTTCCACTGGAACTCCGGCCGTACCGCGCGCGCCTTTCAGAAGGCGACCGCTGAGCTGCAGCGGCGTGCGCCCATGGATCTGACACCGGAGGTGCGCCTGGAAAAGGCAGAGCTCAAGGGCAAGGAACTGGCTTTGTCCCTGACGCTGCTGGATGAAGAAGCGGATGCGCCCCAGGCTCAGCAGGGCCAGGGCATTCATCTGCTTAAGACGATGCTGACAAAGGGCTGGTGCGCCAACAAGGATCTCCGCCCGGCGATCAATGAGGGGTATGTGATTTCGGTAACCGCCAGGCGTGCCGACGGTTCGGTGCTTACCCGGCTGCAGGTGACGGAAGAGGAGTGCATCTGTGCCGTGCAAGGCGATGTCTGTGTGATCCGCTGAGAGGGTGTGAATAAATCTACTGCGCGGCCCGATTTCGCCCCTGCGATGCTCACCGTACTCTTGTACGGCTGCGCTTCTCCGGGCGAACTCGAACCGCTCGCTACGATTTCTTCACACCCTCTGAGCAGTCCCGGCCCGGATGCTTGCCAATAATGCTGTATATGTATACAGTTTTATTGGCTGTTCGCCCGCCACTATCTCACACCAGGAGCCCCCCAGCATGCTTGACCACATGACTTTCCGCGTAACCGACATTGCCCGGGCCAAGGCCTTCTACAGCGCGGCCCTTGCCCCCCTGGGTTACAGCGTCGTCTTCGAGGGCAACTATGGCATGAACATCCTGGGGTTGGCCTACCCCGACGCTTCCGAGCCCGACGGCAAGAAGGCCGACGTGTGGTTTATCGATGGCCCCTCCCCCTATGGCGGTCCACCGGCAACGACGGGCTGCCATCTGGCCTGGCGGGCCGAGAACCGTGCCCAGGTGGATGCCTTTTACCGCGCGGCGATTGCCGCTGGCGGCAAGGACAACGGTGCCCCGGGCCTTCGCCCGGAATACCACCCGCACTACTACGGGGCTTTCATCATCGACCCGGAAGGCAACAATATTGAAGCCGTGTGCCATCAGCCCGAGAATTGAGCCCTGGTTTGACTGAGGCCGCGCACTGACCTTTTCATCGAGGTGGAGCACGCCATGCCGTCCCGAAGAGACTTCATCTCCGCCTCGCTGGGGTCACTGGGCACCCTGGCAGGCTTGGCGTCGTGCTCGACGGCGCCCCGTCCCGACGACTACGAGCAGTGTGTCGAGCGCACATGGCGCCATGGCGGGGGTGTTTCGGGCAACCCGACAGCGCTGCAGCATGAGCTTGTGCGCTACGCAAGCCTGGCACCCTCAAGCCACAACACCCAGTGCTGGAAGTTCCACCTCGAAGATCACGCCATCTCGATCCTGCCGGACTTTTCGCGTCGCTGCCCCGCCGTTGATCCGGATGATCACCATCTTTTTGTTTCCCTCGGGTGCGCTGCCGAGAACCTGACCCAGGCTGCGCTGGCGAACGGGTTGAAGGGGCACGCCAGCTTCGACGCGGCGGCGGGCCACGGCGTGCGCGTGATGATGGAGCCGACGCGCCCCTTCCCATCGACGCTGTTCCAGGCCATCCCCGAGCGCCAGAGCACCCGCGGCGAGTACGACGGGCAGCCGCTCTCCCCGCAGGAGCTGCAACTGCTCGAGAGGGCGGGCACCGGCAGCGGTGTTGAGCTGATCCTGCTGACCGAACGGCAGGCCATGGAGGGCGTCCTTGAATATGTCGTTCAGGGCAATACCGCCCAGATGAACGACCCCGCCTTTGTTGATGAATTGAAACGCTGGATCCGCTTCAGCGGGGACGAGGCGGTGCGGACGGGCGACGGGCTTTATGCGGCCTCGTCGGGCAATCCGGCGTTGCCCCCATGGCTGGGCAGGCTGCTCTTCGATGTGTTCTTCACCCCGAAGAGCGAAAACGACAAGTACGCAAAGCATGTTCGCAGCTCGGCCGGCATTGCCATATTCGTCTCCGACACGCCGGGTCCGGCCCGGTGGGTGGAGGTGGGGCGTTGTTACGCGCGCTTCGCGCTCCAGTCCGCCGCATTGGGCATCCGCAATGCCATGCTCAATCAACCCGTGGAAGTCGCGACGCTGCGGCCCCAGTTTGCCGCTTTCTTGGGCATTGGAGCGCGTCGGCCTGATCTTGTCGTTCGTTTCGGGCGGGGCCCCAAAATGCCGCCCTCACTGCGCCGTCCCGTGGCGGCGGTGCTGGTTTGAGCCGGCACTGCAAGCGATGAGCCATTGATGAACACCCTCGCCATTCGCAGCATCAAGGCAGGCATGGCCTATTTTGCGCTGGTCTTTGGCGCAGGCTTCGTGCTGGGCGCGCTGCGCGTGCCTTTTCTGGTGCCCCGCCTCGGTGAACGCACGGCAGAACTCATCGAGATGCCCTTCATGCTTGTCGTGATCGTGATGGCAGCGCGCTTCATCGTCCGGCGTTTCGGTCTGCCCGGCACCGCGCCGGCTCGCCTGGGGGCCGGTCTTCTTGCGTTGGCGGTGCTGCTCGGCGCCGAAGTCCTGCTGGCGGTCCTGCTCCAGGATCGGACCCTTGGCGAGTATGTGGCCAGTCGCGATCCGGTCTCCGGCACCGTCTATCTGGCCATGCTGGCACTGTTTGCGGCCATGCCCCTGGTGCTTGCGCGGGTGGGGCCGGCTTCGCGGGGGTAAGCGCCCCATGGGGCTGTATTCCACCCCCATTCCACCCCATTTCACCCGTCTTCCCGGTGCATCAGCCCGGCCCCGGGTTCTACCACGCTTTTTCTGTCCCACACATCATGCCCACAGAGCGTATCTCCAAACTCCTCGACGACATCCGCCTTCTCGACGCCGGGCGCTTCGAGCTGGTTCAGGCGCTGAGAGAGATCATCCTCGGCCTTGCCCCATCGGTTTCCGAAGAGGTGAAGTACGGCGGGCTTCTGTTCTCGTCGGGCAAGCCGTTTTGCGGCGTCTTCTCCTACGCGAAGCACGTTTCGCTGGAGTTCGGGGAGGGCGCATCGCTGCCCGATGCGTTCCAGGTGCTGGAGGGCGCGGGCAAGTTTCGTCGCCATATCAAATTGCTGTCGGTTGAAGACATCCGCGGCAAGCATGTCCGGGACTATCTCGTCCTGGCGCTTGGGCTGGCGGCAGAACCCTGAGCGTGCGCATCTTCCCGTTGTCGGCTGGACAAGGCTAGAATGCGCCCCGGGCTGCCAGGACGCCCACCTCGCGAAAGCGCAAGCACCTTACATCGCAAGCCTTGCTTGCATACCCTCCGTGGCCAACGGCGAGACCGGCCACTCGACTTCGGAGTCGGTATGCCCATTTCATCACCCCAGCCGCCGTGCGCGGGTCAGATCTCTTCCGTTCAACTGGTGCTGCGCGAGGCAAGACGCCTCCATCGCGCCGCCGCCTCGGGCGCCCTTTCGGAGGCGCTCCCCATCCTCCGGCGGCTCTTGACAACCCGCGCCGTGACGGACCGGTCGCTACCCGGCCTCTTTCACGCCCGCGGTACCGTGCAGCGCAAACATGTACTCCGGGCTCTGGCCCGCGAAGCGGGGTACGCCAGTTGGGAGGACTACCGCCACGCCCTTCCACATATCGATGTCAGCCACCTTCAGCAGCTTGCCTCAGTGCAGCGCGGCACCTCGGTTCTGAAGCTCTGGTTCTCCGATACGTCGGCCGCAAGGCGTTTCGCCGCGGAACAGGGCGGGCAGGCCGTGCGTGTCGGCGTGCAGGCCGTGGTCCTTCCTGCCGCGCCATCCGACGCCGCGGAGGCGGGGCCGCCACTACGGCCGAGAGCATTGCCCGGCGCCTGAAGCCGACGGGCGTTCCTGCGCAGCGGGGCGCCTCAGACACAGGGAGGCGTGCCCGCCGGTGACGGTGGTGAATGCCGTTCTCATGCTGGCCTCTCGCCAGGATGTTGTGCAGAATCCAGCTTCCCCGGTGAAGACGCCAGATCCGTCCGGCTTTTACCGAGCCAACGGCCATCCCGGGCGGGATGGCCTCCAGCAACTGCACCCCATTGAAAGCCGATGCACAAGAAATCCGCACTCATCCCCCTCTACCATGCGCTTGCTGTGGTCGGATTGCTGGCCACCTGGTATTACAACGGCCAATACATTCTGGGCGGAGGGGGTCTGGCGCCCGCTGAGTTCTTCGGAGCCGCGTTTGCCAACGTCCTCACGACGGCCATTACCCTCGACGTGTACCTCGCGGCGGTGACCTTCTCCGTGTGGGTCGTTGTCGATGCACGGCGCAACGGCCTGAAACGGCCCTGGCTTTACCTGGCCCTCTGTTTCCTTGTCGGCCTGGCCATTGCCTTCCCGCTTTATCTTGCGCACCGCGAACGCGCCCTTGGCATGAAGGAAGGCTGGGCCTGACCGGCCTCGTTCGGAGTGATCCTCGCCCCGGGGCAAGCGCCAAGGACGGGGTTGGGCGCGTGGGCAGGTTCGCGCTAGCCGATGGTCCCCGGCTTGTTGCCCAGCATGGCGCGCAGGTTGGCAATGCGGGCCCGGGCGTCTTCTTTGGTCACCGGTTCGGCAGACTTGCGGTCGTTGCGCCGGATGCCCTCTGCGCCCATCTCGTCGATGAAGCGGGACGGGTCGCAGGTGCGTACTTCGCGGCCGGCCTTGCGGCGTTCGCAGTAACTGATGGTGAGGCTGCGCTGGGCGCGGGTGATGCCCACGTACATCAGGCGGCGCTCTTCCTCGATCTTGTCTTCGTCGATGGAGGACTGGTGGGGCAGCAGGCCCTCTTCAACGCCCACCAGGAAGACGTGCTTGAACTCCAGGCCCTTGGAGGCATGCAGGGTGGCGAGCTGGACCTGGTCGAGCTCTTCGTCGTCCTTGTCGAGCATGGTGATCAGGCTGATGGTCTGGATCATGTCCGACAGGGTCTTGCCATCTTCCTCGCCCTTGCGGCCCAGCCAGCCGGTGAAGTCGCCCACATTGCTCCACTTGGTTTCGGCTTCGCGGGGTTCGCAGCTTTCGTACAGCCAGGCCTCGTAGTTGATGGCCTTGAGCATGTCGTTGATGACCTGCCCGGCGGGCTCCCGCGGGGCGCGGTGGGCGATGCGGTTGATGAAGTGGCAGAACTCGCGCAGGCTCTCCAACTGGCGCGCGGCCACGTGCTCGGCGGCGCCTTCCTCGAAGACCGCGGTGAACAGGCTGATGTGGCGGTTGGCGGCGTAGTGGCCCAGGGCTTCGATGGTGGCCGGGCCAATGCCCCGGCGCGGCACGGTGATCGAGCGGATGAAGGCCAGGTCGTCATCCTCGTTGGCGATCAGGCGCAGGTAGGCGCACAGATCCTTGATCTCGGCGTTCTCGAAGAAGCTGCGCCCGCCGGAGATGGCGTAGGGGATCTTGTGGTTGCGTAGCTGCTGCTCGAACAGGCGGGCCTGGTGGTTGCCCCGGTAGAGGATGGCGTAGTCCTTGAAGTGGGTGCGGTGCTCGAACTTGTGGGCGGAGATCTTCATGACCACCGATTCGGCCTCGTGCTCGGGGGTCTGGCAGGCCACCACGGTCACCGGCTCGCCGGCGCCGTGCTCGGACCACAGCTTCTTCTCGAAGAGCTTTTCGTTGTTGGCGATGACGGTGTTGGCGGCGTGCAGGATGCGGGTGGTGGAGCGGTAGTTCTGCTCCAGCTTGATGACCTTGAGCTTGGGGTAGTCCACCGGTAGCTGGCGCAGGTTCTCCACGTCGGCGCCGCGCCAGGCGTAGATGGCCTGGTCGTCGTCGCCCACGGCGGTGAAGGCGCCGCGCACGCCGGCCAGCAGCTTGAGCAGGCGGTACTGGGCGCGGTTGGTGTCCTGGTACTCGTCCACCAGCAGGTAGCGCAGCTTGTTCTGCCAGCGCTCGCGCACCTCGGGGTGTTCGTCGAAGAGCTTCACCGGCAGGCGGATGAGGTCGTCAAAATCGACGCCATGGTAGGCGCGCAGGGTCTTGTCGTACTCCTGGTAGAGCAGCGCGGCGGACGAGGAGATCTCGTCATTGGCCAGGTGGGCGGCTTCGTTGGGCTCGATGAGGGCGTTCTTCCAGCTGGAGATCTGCCACTGCAGGGCCTTGGCCCGGTTCTTGTCAGTGCTGCCGATCATCTCGGCGATGATCTGGGTGGTGTCCGACGCGTCGAGGATGGAGAACTGGGGCTTGAGGCCGAGCAGCTTGGCCTCCTGGCGCACGATGCGCACCCCGAGGGCGTGGAAGGTGCACACCGTCAGCCCCTTGGTGGCGCGGCCGCCCATGAGCTTGTTGATGCGCTCCAGCATCTCCTTGGCCGCCTTGTTGGTGAAGGTGATGGCCGCGATGTTGTGGGGGTTGAAGCCGCACTCGGTGATCAGGTAGGCGATCTTCTGGGTGATCACCCGCGTCTTGCCCGACCCGGCACCGGCCAGCACCAGGCTGGGGCCGTCCAGGTAGTGGATGGCTTCGCGTTGGGGCGCGTTGAGGAGCAGGGCAGACATGGGGTGTGCATCGGGTGAAGCGGGAGGGCATTCTACCGTGCCCGCCGCAGGGGGCGACCTCCTTCGGCTGTTGGCCGGGGCTGCGTTCAGCGCGGAGGCGGAAGTTGATCGGCGAAGGCGGCGGCCGGCATGGGGCGGCCGAAGTAATAGCCTTGGGCATAGTCACAGCCGAGCAGGCGCAGGTCGTGGGCGATGTCGGCGGTCTCCACGCCTTCGGCGAGCACGGCGATCTTGAGGCTCTTGGCCATCTGGATCACCGCCCGCACGATGGCGCCGGCATCCGGATCGGTGGGCAGGTCGCGGACGAAGGACTGGTCGATCTTGAGTTTTTCGACGGCAAAGCGGCGCAGGTAGGCGAGACTGGAATAGCCGGTGCCGAAGTCGTCAATGGCCAGGCGCAGGCCCATGGCATGGAGCTGGCGCACCGTGGCGAGAACCTGCTCGGTGTCCTTGACCAGCACGTTCTCGGTGATTTCGAGTTCGATCAGGGCGGGGTTGGCGCCGCTGTCGGCTAGGGCAAGGCGCACGGTCTCCACCAGGTTGCCACGGGCGAACTGGAGAGGGGAAAGATTGACGGCGAGAACCAGGTCGCGGTGTCCGGCGTCCTGCCAGGCGCGGGCCTGGCGGCAGGCTTCGCCCAGTACCCATTCGCCGATTTCGACGATCAGACCGCTGTCTTCGGCAACCGGAATGAAGACGCCAGGGGGCTGCATGCCCAGCTCGGGGCAGTTCCAGCGGATCAGGGCCTCGGCGCCGACGATTGCGTTGTTGCCCAGATCGATCAGGGGCTGGTAGTGGAGGACGAATTCGTTGCGTTCAAGGGCGCGGCGCAGGCGGTTCTGGATGTCGAGGCGCTGCACCGCGTCTTCGTTCATCTGCTGGGAGTAGAAGCGGAAGGTGTTGCGGCCGGCTTCCTTGGCGTTGTACATGGCCGCGTCCGCGTTGCGGATGAGGGTGTCGAAATCCGTACCGTCCTCCGGGTACACGGCCAGGCCGACGGAGCAGGACAGGCTCATCTCCTGGCCGGCGAGGAGGCAGGGCCGGGCCAGGGTGTGCATGATCTTTTCGACGATGGGGGCGATGTCGTCGCTGTCGCGGATATCGGTGAGCAGGACGAGGAACTCGTCACCGCCCTGCCGGCTGACCGTGTCGGTGTCGCGGGTGGTGCTGCGCAGGCGGTCGGCGCAGGTCTGCAGCAGGGCGTCGCCTGCTGGGTGGCCGAGGCTGTCGTTGATGTGTTTGAAGTGGTCCAAGTCGAGGAGCAGCAGAGCAACCCGGGTTTCGGCCCGCACGGCGTGGGCAAAGGCCTGTTCGGCCCGGTCGCGGAGGAGGAAGCGGTTGGGCAGGCGGGTGAGCAGGTCGTGGCGGGCGAGGAATTCGGCACGTTCCTCGGCGGCCTTGCGGTCGGTGAGGTCGGAGAGCATCGCCACGTAGTGGAGGATGCGGTGATCATCGTCGCGGACGGTGGAGATGGACAACCATTGGGGAAAGATCGCCCCGTTGCGGCGGCGGTTCCAGGCTTCGCCGTTCCAGTGGTTGGTGTGGGCAAGCTCGTTGAGCAACTCGTCGAGGAAGCCAGAGGCATGGTGGCCGGGGTCGATCAGCGCGGCTTCGGTGCCGATGACTTCTTCGGCTGCATAGCCCGTGAGGTCGGTGTATGCCCGATTGACCGAAATGACCCGGCGTTCGCCATCGGTGATCAGGATGGCGTCACGGCTTTCACTGAACACCGTGGCTGCGAGCTGGAGCTGGCTGTGCTGGCGTCGGGTGGCGCTGATGTCGCGGGAGGTGCCTTCGACGCCAACGGGTCTGCCATCCGCGTCGCGCAGGTAGTTGGCGTTGGTGGACAGCCACACTTCGCGCCCATCCTTGTGGCGCAGACTGTATTCATAGCCGTGCAGGCGGCCGCCGGAGGCGGCAAGGGCGTTCATGAAGGCGTCGCGGGTGGCACGGCCCCCCACGTAGAGGTCGGCAGCAAGGGTGCCGATGAGTTCATCGGGGTGATAGCCGAGCAGTTGCTGAATCGATGGGGACAGGCGCAGCAGACGGCCGGAGGCGTCGGTGCGGTAGTAGGTGTCCTGCAGGTTGTAGAGGATGGCGCGCAGCTCGGCTTCGTGGGGCGCCGCGAGGGCTTCGACGGCGCGCAGGTCGGTGATGAAACCGGCGGAGCCGCTGACCGAGCCGTCCGCTTCGTTGTAGAGGGTGATGGTGCTGATCAGGGTGGGGATGACGCTGCCGTCCCGGTGCATGAGTTCAAGGCGGTAGTTGCGTCGATCACTGCTGGCGATGCGCTCGATCTGGCGGCGCAGCAGGCCCCGGCTTCCCGCGTGGACGAAATCGGTGGTGTGGCGTCCGATGAGGTCACGAACGTTGTGACCCAGAAGCCTGGCCAGGGTGTCGTCGGCGGCAACGAAGCAACCGCGCGCGTCGGTAACGAAACAACCGTCCGTTGACCGGGCGATGAGCTCGCTGTGTACCCTGTCCCGATCGGGGATCGGCGGCCCGAGTGGGGGGTGGAAGGGGAGTGGCAGGTCCATGATCGGGGAATGAGGATTTCCCCGAATATCGGCATGGTCTGCCAAAACTTGAAACCGTCGCCCCGGGTGAGCGGGGCGGCGGCTTCTCAGGCGGCAAGCCCGAGGCGTTGGCACAGGGCGAGCGTCGGCCCCGCCTGGTTCATGCTGTAGAAGTGGAGGCCGGGTGCCCCTTCGGCGATCAATCTCTCGCAGAGTTCGGTGACCACGTCGAGACCGAAGGCCTTGATGGCGTCACTGTCGTCGCCGAAGGCTTCGAACTTGCGCCGCATCCAGCGCGGGATCTCCGCACCACAGGCATCCGAGAAGCGCGCCAGTTTGGAGAAGGACACGATGGGCATGATGCCTGGCATGATGGGCACGCCGATGCCCAGGGCGGTGCACTCGTCGCGGAAGTGCAGGTAGGCGTCCAGATTGTAGAAGTACTGGGTGATCGCCGAGTCGGCGCCGGCGTCCACCTTGCGCTTGAAGGCCAGCAGGTCGTCCCGGGGGCTGCGGGCCTGGGGGTGGTATTCCGGGTAGGCCGCCACTTCGATGTGGAAGTGATCACCCGTCTCGGCGCGGATGAACTCCACCAGCTCGTTGGCAAAGCGCAGTTCGCCGGCAAAACCCACTCCGGACGGCAGATCACCGCGCAGGGCGACGATGCGGCGGATGCCGCTGCTCTGGTAGCGCTGCAGGATCTCGAGGATATGCGCGCGGGTGGAACCGATGCAGGACAGGTGCGGCGCCGCCTGGTGGCCTTCGCGCTGGATCTCGGAGACCGCTTCGAAGGTGCGTTCCTGGGTGGAGCCGCCGGCCCCGAAAGTAACCGAGAAGAACTCGGGCTTGAGCACGGCCAGCTTGCTGCGCACGACTTTGAGCTTGTCGGCGCCCTCGGTCGTCTGGGGCGGAAAGAATTCGATGGAGATGGGGGTCTTGGTGGACACGGTGGTTCCTCGCAGGCCCGCCGGCAGGGCATGCCGGGCGGGCGTGGATCACGGCAGCGGTGCGGGGTGAGCCCACCCCGGGGTGCCGGGCTCAGTAGCGGTAGTGCTCGGCCTTGTAGGGGCCTTGCTTGGGTACGCCGATGTAGGCGGCCTGCTCGTCGGTCAGTTCGGTGAGCTGGGCGTTGAGCTTCTTCAGCTGCAGGCGCGCCACCTTCTCGTCCAGGTGCTTGGGCAGTGTGTAAACGCCCACCGGGTAGTCGGCGCTGCGGGTGAAGAGCTCGATCTGGGCGATGGTCTGGTTGGCGAAGGAGCTGGACATCACGTAGGACGGATGGCCGGTGCCGCAGCCCAGGTTAACCAGGCGACCCTTGGCCAGCAGGATGATGCGCTTGCCGTCCGGGAAGATGACGTGGTCCACCTGGGGCTTGATCTCTTCCCACTGGTACTTCTCGATGGAGGCGACGTCGATCTCGTTGTCGAAGTGACCGATGTTGCAGACGATGGCCTGGTCTTTCATGGCGGCCATGTGGTCGTGGGTGATGACGTGGAAGTTGCCGGTGGTGGTGACAAAGATGTCGGCCAGGCTGGCGGCGTATTCCATGGTGACCACGCGGTAGCCTTCCATGGCGGCCTGCAGGGCGCAGATGGGGTCGATCTCGGTGACCCACACCTGGGCCGACAGGGCGCGCAGGGCCTGGGCCGAGCCCTTGCCCACGTCACCGTAGCCGCACACCACTGCGACCTTGCCGGCGATCATCACGTCGGTGGCACGCTTGATGCCGTCCACCAGGGATTCGCGGCAGCCGTAGAGGTTGTCGAACTTGGACTTGGTGACCGAGTCGTTCACGTTGATGGCCGGGAACTTGAGCTCGCCGCGCTGGTGCATCTGGTACAGGCGATGCACGCCGGTGGTGGTCTCTTCGGTGACGCCCTTGATGGCGGCCAGGCGCACGGAGTACCAGGTCGGGTCCACGGCCAGCTTGGCCTTGATGGCGGCAAAGAGGATGGTCTCTTCTTCGGAGGACGGCTTGGCGATGACCGACAGGTCCTTCTCGGCGCGGGCGCCCAGGTGCAGCAGCAGGGTCGCGTCGCCGCCGTCGTCGAGGATCATGTTGGAGAAACCCCCGTCGGCCCACTCGAAGATGCGGTGGGTGTAGTCCCAGTAGTCGGTGAGGGACTCGCCCTTGACCGCGAACACGGGGATGTTCTGGGCGGCAATGGCGGCCGCGGCGTGGTCCTGCGTCGAGAAGATGTTGCACGAGGCCCAGCGTACTTCGGCGCCGAGGGCGGTCAGCGTCTCGATCAGCACGGCGGTCTGGATGGTCATGTGCAGGGAGCCGGTGATGCGCGCACCCTTGAGGGGCTGGGCCGCGGCGAACTCGTCGCGGATGGCCATCAGGCCGGGCATCTCGGTTTCGGCGATCTTGATCTCCTTGCGGCCCCAGTCGGCCAGGGAGAGATCGGCGATGACAAAATCGGTGAACTTTTCAGCCACAGTGTTCATGAGAACTCCTCGAACGTGTGGCCGGGAAGGGACTACGGGTGGCTGATCATCGAGGGCTCACCACGTCTCCCCGTGCCCGGCACGGGTTTGCAAACAAAGCATGGACGGGTGAGCGCGGTTGCTGGTGCCGATGTGCTGGCACTGACATCGAGCCTGGGACTGCGGGCGTTGCACCCGGCGGTCTTGCAGCGCTCCTCGAATCTAGACTTGGATTATAGCGGAATTCACGGGTGGGAATCGAGTGGCTTGGCGTTAAGAGGCGGAGAGTGTTGTCTGCTCAAACATTAATGATTATTATTCTCATATATGTATTTTGCTCCCACTTTTTGATGCGTGGCGATAGCCCGTATGGTTGTAGTTCGGCCTTGAACCGTTTGCTGGCCGCCCGTGCCCAGAATATGAAAATCATGAAACGACTCTTTTCCGCCGCTCTCTTCGGCGCGCTCTCCGCCTGTGGCGGTGGGGGCAGTCCGGGTGCGGGCGAGTTGCTTCCGGCATCGTCTCCCGGAACCTCTGCTTGGGGAGCTCAGGGATTGTGGAGGGGGGGTGCCGGGGACGGCCGGAGTGTGATGGGCTGGTCCCTGCCTGATGGAACTTACTGGTGGCTGTATTCGAAGCCCGGCGTGCCGGCCGTCCTGGGAGGGGTGTTCCAGGGGAGTTTTGTGGCAATGAACGGCAACTTCTCCAGCCCCGCGGGCCACGATTTCAACCTCGAACTGCTGGGAGTGCGGCCTCTGCTTGTTGCGGGATCTTATGCCGAGAAAGCCAGCTTTGGCGGCACGGGCACAATCCCTGCGGCCACCGTCGATGGTGTTGCGACGTCCTTCCCCATAACCCTGGGTTATGACGTTCGCTACGAATCGCAGCCCCTGAACGGTGGGGTGCCCGAGGGGGATTTCAAAGGTGCGGTCGCCTCGCCGCTGCGCAGTACGGTGGCTGCCGTGCTGAAATCAAAGGAGTCGGAAAAGTCGAAAAGCGCCTCCGTCACTCTGGATGTAAGCACTGCGTCCGAGGAGTGCAGGTTGGAGGGTAGCCTGACCGCCAGCAACGCCTCACTGCTGATCTATACGGTTGTCCTGGCCCCAGTCTCCGGCGTTTGTCCATTCCCCATGCTGAGACCGGGAAGTGCATATTTCGACCGTGACACCCGCAAGTTGCATGTGGTTGTGCCAGGTTTTGCAAATACCGATGCCCTGGTCTTTGTCGGAAGCCTCTGAGCGCATACATCCCCATGTACGTCCCGTTCCCTGAAGAAGTGCCGGAGGACAATCGCCACATCGAGGCGATGGCCTGTTGGCATCAATCAATGGCGGGCGGAACCCTCTGCTACCGGCGTGGTGATCTTGTGGCAGCGGAGGCCTATTTTTGCCGGGCGCTGGAGGTGGCCAGGGAGATGCTTGATTGTGGCGGGCAGCGCGATCAGGCTGCGACAGCCTATGTCCTTGCCCGGCACAGCTTGGCCGATACCCTTGAGCGTGGCGGACGGAGCCATTGGGCCCTGCACCACTGGTTTGGAGCGCACCGCAAGCTGGAGCTGCTCTTTGCCGAGGCGCCTTCAGCATCTGCCAGGAAGGCGATTTTGCCCCACCTCCAGCGCACGCGCAGCGCCTTCCTTGCGGCCCTCAGCCGCCATCCCTCGCGGCATGGAGGGGCGGCTCTCCCGCGGCTCTGCGCGCAGCGCTTCGATCTTCACTGAGCCCGGCTGCCGACGCGGCAGCGCGCGGTGGCAAGGGGGCTTGCCACCGCTCCGCGAAGAAAGCTTGTAAGTAATTCTCTGACAAGATGCTTGCCAGACGATGTAACAATAAATATAATGAGAATCATTACCATTTAATGGTCTGCGTAAATTAGGTTTCCGGTGGCGGATACGGAGGCGGCGTAGTCCTGATTTAGGGGGTCAAACAAGAGATGAGCATGTTGCCGGAACTCGCAGTCAGCGCCCCGGTGCTCGAGAAGTTCATGGAGCTTTACGCGGAGGCCTTCAGTCATGATGGATTCGCCGAGATCCGGGTCGAGATCCGCATTCTTCGCCGCGGGCAAAAGGAGGTCATCCTTCACTGTGGCAGGCAGTACCGATATGTAGTGGATTGCCCTTCGGCCCATTGAGGCTTGGGCGATAAGTTGTATTTCTCTGGCTGAGGTGGGCTCGGCAGAGGATGAAATGCTGGCGACGTGGGGTCGCAGCCTATTGAAGCCGGTTGTCCGGCGTTGATCCAAGTACCCCGTAGCAGGAGTTTCCGTGGAGGGAATCCGGCGCTGCACTCAATCCTTTAATTCGGAGTCCATATGAATCTCGTCAGTCTGATGGGTCTGTCCAAGGCCGAACTCAAAACCAAGATCGAATCCATCGACGCGTCCGCCGTCAAGGGCCGTGGCCTGCGTCGCAAGCTCGAAACCATGAAGCGCAAGCAGGGTGGTTTCACGCTGCTGGAGCTGCTGGTTGTTGTGGCCATCCTGGCCGCCATCGCGGGCACTGCCACCACCCTATTGCACGACACTGACCGCAAAGCCAATGCGGCGGCGCACGTGGCCATGATGGATGAGCTGTCCAAGGGTATCCAGACCTTCTATCAGTTGAACGCCCAGCAATACCCCACGAACTGGGATTCGCTCCTGTCCAGCCCCACGGGTAACCTGACCGGTACTGCGCTGTCTGTCATTCTCAATGCGGATCTGGCTGCCAACCTGGCCACCGCAGCCCTGACAGCCGATGAGGTCGCTGCCCTCAACGCTGTGGGCATCAACAGCGTACGGGTGCTCGATGAGTCGGTGACCCACGGTGCCCTGACCTGCACGAACAACGCCGCAGGGGTTCAGGCGATCATCGCCAGCAAGGCCAACGACGTGACGCCGCAGAACATCTTCCGCCCGGCAACCGCCAATGGTTGCGGTGCCGTGAGCAGCGCTGCTATCACTGGTACGCCGAGCCTGGTGCTGTGGGATCAGACCCAGAACGTCCGGGTCAACGCCACCGCCACCGAGCGTCTCTTCGCGTTCGGTGTCGGTCCCGACTCGACCCTGTTCAAGCCCACCAACTACGGCGCCCTCACCAACGTGCCCATCTATCGGCACACCGCCGCGGGTGAATACAACCGCTTCATCGTCCTCTTCAACGTGACCACCGACTCCACCAGCCCGACCAACGGCAAGGCGACCCTGCAAGCCATCATCGACGGCGCCGGCGACACGAAGGACGAGGAACTGGGCGAGTTCGACAACGTTCGTCCGACCTAATTCTGGTCTTTCTGCATGACCCGGGGCTTCGGCCCCGGTGGGGTTACTCTGTCTGCGAGCTTCCTCGGCCCGCATTTTGCAGCCGGCGGCATGCCCGCGCCGCCGGCTCCTTTTTTACCAAGGTTTCCCATGTCCCCTCCAGGGGTCGCTCCCATCGCGCTGCGCATTCGTCTCGCCGGCTTCACCCTGATTGAGCTGCTCATTGTCTGCACCGTACTTGCCGCCCTGTCGGCCGTTGCTTGGGGCAGTTATCTGGGGGTGGGCGACAAGGCCCAGGACGAGCTTGCCCGTACACAGCTACAGACTCTCGCTCAGGCACTCCAGCGCTTCAGGGCCGATACCGGTTACTACCCCGGCCAGGGCCCGTTCGTGCTTTCCGCTGCGGGTGTCGTCGAAAGCCCGAACGCGCTGGATCCTGCCCGCACGGACTGTAGCGGGGTGGGAGTTATCGGGATTCCCCGGTCGTGGAGCGAGGCCCCGCCCGACGATGCGCAGCGAGACGCTTGGTTTGCCTCCCCTCTAAATATGGCAATGCTCTATAACGCGCCGCCTCTATGCGCCAACCATCCTCTGGGGCACCTGTATCGCTATGATGCCGACAGTCGACGGGGCTGGAATGGCCCTTATCTACCTGGTGCCGCCCGTCTGTGGGTGGATCACGGCAGCGATCTGAACAGCCGAGCGCTGGTGGGAGGCTCCGGTCCGGATGGGCAAGGACAGCCGACAGTGGGCAGCAAGCTGCTGGATCTGCCTGCCTATGGCGCGGGTCCGTCGTTCGGCGCGGCAGGACCGTCTTATGTCGACTGCGGCACCCAGGAGGACGCCGATGTCGGCAACAACTGCCTCCTTGGCTGGCGCAGCGTGCGACGCGAGACCCCTGGCTATGTCGCCGCCGATCACGAATTGGCCCGTCACTCCCGCCCCTTTTCTGCGTTCGGTCTGGCCGATGGCGACCACCCGCGTGTTGTGTACTGGGGGGCAGATGGGCGCTATGGCGGGCGCAATCTGGCCTCGGCGTGCGAGCCCAACCTCTCCGAAAGCAATGGCTATGGCCGGGACGACCTTGTCCTGTGTCTTCAGCCCTGACTACCAGCAGGCTCTTCATGATCATCCAACGACTGTCATCCTTTCTTGCTGTCCTTGCCCTGAGCCTCCCTTTCCTGGGTGTTCAGGCCGCAGAGCCTGCCGCCGCGCCGGACCCGACGGCGGCCTTCAAGACCGTAGACCTCAAAGCCCTGGTGCCCCAGAGCCGCATGGATCCGGGCCAGCGGGCCATCTTCAATCCTGTCCGGGTGCGTTTCACGGCGCGCCTGGCTGCTCCGCCTCAGGCCCAGAAGACGGCCTACCTGGACAGGGCGCTGGACATGCTCCAGATCAGCACCAAGCCCAAGGTCAGTCAGCGCATCGGCCTCGACTACGGTGGAGAAAAGTTGCTCGCCGCGTATGTGGAGGAGGGTGCCGCCGCGCGCATTGCCAAGGAACTGAAGGTGGGTGATAGCAGGGATTTTTACGCTTACCACGTCTACAACAACCAGTTCGGCCCGGCTCTGGTCGTGATCAGCTTCGGCCAGTGATGCCCGGATGATGCCTGTTCCCTTCCGCCTCCTCCGTGCCCGTGGCCTGACCCTGATCGAGTTGCTGGTGGTCATCGCCGTGATGTCGGCGGTCACCTTGGCGTCCTTCAGCTATGTGGGTGAGGACCGGGCGCAGATCCGCCATGACGACACCCAGCGGCGTCTCGAGGTGCTGCGTCGCGCGATCGTCGGCAGCGCTACGCCGGTCTGGGCAGGCGAGTTTCGTCTGTCGGGCTTCGTCAGCGACAACGGGGTGCTGCCTGAAAACTTGCAGCAGCTCGTGACCAGCCCCGCCGGTCTGGCGCAGCGGGGCGTGCTGACGGCGCGTTTTGATCGTAGTCCGCTGGGTAGCGACTGCAGCAGCGAAGGCAGCGATGTGGTCGATTTGGCTGGCGAGGGCGGTCTGCTTGTGAAGGGGCACCGGGGAGACTACCTGGCGGGCCTTGCAGTCAACGGCGTGTTTCGGGACGGGTGGGGCAATCGTGCGGCCGGTGACGACGTTCTCAATTTCGGTTGGCGTGTCACGGCGGGTGCAGGCAGTCTGGCCGTGGCCAGCCTCGGTGCCCACAACGAGTTGGGCAACGGCGTCACCGAGTGGGATACCGACCGGGGCTTTGATCTCGACGCGGGGAGCTGGTCGAGCCCCCTTGGCGGGTGGACGGTACGCCTAGTAAATCGCAGCGGTGCCGATATCGTAGCAGGCACTTGGCGGGCGAGCTTGCTGGTGTTCCGCAATGACTCATCGGGCGGACGCTGGCTGCGTTACACCTCTACTCCGTTCACCGCGTCCCTCCTTTCTCCTCTGGTAAGCGGTACTGCTACGCCGCTCGCCTTCGCGGCGACGGGGTGTTATCCGGGGGATACGGCCAACACCGCTGTGGCCCGCATCCCCGCCGGGCGGCATGTGCTGGTGCTGGTCCAGGACAGCGACACCACACCTCACAACAGCACGGATGGGCTCTACAGCCCGGGCGCACCCAGTGTTACCCCGGTGAGTGTGTTTTCAGCTACCCAACTCCCCGACGTGGAGCTGGTCATCCGATGAACGGCAGCGTGTTGGTCCGTCGTCTTCGCAGCCTTGTCCAGTGGCGGCCTGTTCGCCCAGCCGTGGCAGGCTGGCACCTGCGCCTCCAGCGGACGCTTCAGCGGCGGCGCCTCATTTTGGTGTGGTCCCCCGTGGGCCTGAGGGCGCGCATCCTGACCCAGATGGGGTCGGACTGGCAGGTGGGCGGGGAGGCGAGCTCACCGTCCGCTGACTTCGCTGTTGCGGTGGAGGCGGTGTGTACCGAGCTGGCAGCCAGGGGTGAGTCGATCCCGACCCGGGTATTGCTTGCGTCCAGTCTTGTGGTGCCAGCCCGCATTGATCTACCCGTGACGCCGGATAAGCCGCGTCAGCCCGCTCAAATGCATGAGCTTGTGCGTAGCGAGATCGAGCCCTCGGTGGCGGAGTTCGGCGCCTTCTGGAATATAGGCGCAGTGCTCTCTGCCCAGGGGGCTATGGATGAAGCGGCTCGTGAGCGCCTGGGGCTTGAACTGGCGCTGCGCCGGGAGGGGGGGCGCAGCCAACCCATGCGTTTTGGCGAACTGGCCTTGGAGCTGGGGCTCATTGAGCGGGACGCGCTTGAGCGGGCCCTGCGCATGCAGGAGTCCCTGCAAAGCCTGGAGGCCGAGTTCGCCTGCGCTTGGCACGGTAGCAAGGACCGGGACGGACGGGCTGTATGGCTCGGGGCTGCGGTCGGGCAGCGTCTATATCGGGAGTGGGATGAGAGGCTGAAAAGCCGTGGAATGGCACTGGTCGGTGCGCTACCCCTGGTGGGGCTGATGCCCGCGGCGGATGGGGCGGGCATCGTCATCGAGTGGTGGGGAGAGTTCGTCGCGGCCATCCGGTGGCAGGGTGGCTGCATCACCGGCCTGCGAGTCGAGAGCAGGCTGGAGAGGCCGGTGTCGGGGCATTGGGTGGGCCGCCTGATCGAGGACTGGCTGGAGACCGGGCGGGAGAGCATCGAGCTCAGGCTGCTCGAAAGCCTGTCCTCCGATGCAGCGGCAAACCTGTGTGCCGATCTGGAGTCCCGGGGGGGAGAGGGGATTGTCCCACAGGATGGCCCAGCCATCTGGGATGCTCTCTGGCAGCGTATTCCCCTTCTTGAGTTCGGCACGCGCGCCTGGTTGCCCCTCGTGCGTCCTGATCGCCTCGCCGGCCCGATCTGGAAACGTCCGGACTTCATCCGCGCAGCGGTGCTTGGTGCGGCGCTGGCCGGGGTGGCCGGGGTGGAGCTGACCCAGCGCCTGCGTCTGGGGGCTATCGAGGCGCAATTTGAACAGGCCGAGGCCCAGGCCCGCCAGAGTGCTGAGGTGGCTGGCCGGCAGCAGAAGCTCATCGATGATCTCAACACCCTCAAGCGCGATCTCGAAGCTGCGCGCGGCGAGCTGGCGCCTCTGGCCAACGAGGTGGACCGGCTGCAGGGGATCGACGACATGCGCAAGCATCTCCCCGAGTTGCTGCAGGGGTTGGCTCGGGCTGTGGGTGACGAGGTGGTCCTGGATGCCGTCCACCACGCGGCTGACATTGGCGATTTCTCCCGTATCAAGGTGGAGGCCTGGTCACCCGACTATACCGCCGCCCATTCCTTTGCGAGCCGGGCCGAGCGCGAGGTGGCAGCCCTTGATTACGGTGTCAGCCAAACCGAGGTCCGTCAGAGCAAGGGGCGCAACAAGCAGGCCGGTCACCAAGTGTCGTTCTGGCTGGTGCCGGTCGCTGAGGAGCTCGGCGACGCGCTGCCTGCTCGCCGAGGGCACCCATGAACGGCCTCTACCAGCGCTGGCAGGCGTTCTCCTCGTGGAACCGCAATGTGGCCCTGGTCCTCGCGGTGGCGTTGCTGATCGGGCTCTACGTGATGCTGGCCTGGCCCCACTCGGGCGGACGACTCAAGGAGATGGAGTACCAGCAGCAGAAGCAGCGTGCCCGGCAGAAGGCCGGCACAGGAAAACAGGTCAACTCCCAGACTCTGCCCGACTTGGGCGGGCAGAGCCCTGAGCAGGCTCGCAAGGAGCTGGATGCCCTGCGCGCCCGCATCGAGGAACTCAAGGCGCGCCAGACCGCCCTGCGTGGCCGCCTGCTCAATCTGGACGACACCGAAGGCATGCTTGCCCTGAAAAGCCAGCTCATCAGCCTGGCTGAAAGTGGTGACATGGAGGTGCAGTCCCTTGAACACGTATTCATCCGCGAGGGGGACCAGAACCGGCCCCCCACCCCCGAGCTCCTTGCCGAAGCGGCTGGGCGCAATCCCTACAAGCGCCCCTTGATCCGCCTGAGGGCCCGAGCCAGCTACCGGGGACTAATGCAGTTCCTGGGTGGCTTGGGCGGCCTTGATCATATTGCGGCACCGGTCAAAGCCGATGTGCGGGTGCGTTCCGCTCCCGCCGGCACACCCGCCACCGCACCTCAACAGTGGCTCGATGTGGAACTGCAATTTGCCATCTGAAGACATGAGTGACCTCGATACCCTGCTCTTGGAGACCATCGCGGCCCACGCCTCTGACCTGCATCTGGCGGCGGGCCGGCAGCCCTTCCTGCGCCGTCAGGGCGAACTCACGCCCCACGGTCATGGGGCATGGGACGACGACGCCATGCAGGCGCTTGTCCAGCCGCTGCTGGGGGAGACCCGGCTGCAGCGTCTGATGCAGACGGGCAGCGCGGATCTGGGTTACACCACCGCCGGCGGCGATCGCTTCCGGATCAATGTGTTCCGTAGCCTGGGGCGGCTGGCCCTGGTCGCCCGGCACCTGCCCGAGCGCTTTGCCAGCCTGACCGAGCTGCGCCTGCCCGAGCACCTGAGGGAGTTGGCTTACCTGGGCAGTGGGTTGGTGCTGGTCACCGGTGTCACCGGTAGCGGAAAGAGCACCTCGTTGGCCACCCTGATCCATGAGATCAATACCCACTGTGCCCGCCATGTCCTCACCGTCGAAGATCCGGTGGAGTTCGTGCATCGCCCGCTGCGCAGCGTTGTCAGCCACCGGGAGGTGGGTACTGACACCCCGGACTTCGCCAGTGCCGTGAAGGCTGCCATGCGGGAGGACCCGGACGTCATCCTGGTGGGTGAGATGCGCGACACCGAGACCATGCGGGCCGCCCTGGTGGCTGCTGAGACCGGCCACCTGGTGTTCTCGACGCTGCATACCGCCGACGCTACCGGCACCGTCGAGCGCTTCGTCGGCGCCTTTCCCGGGGAGGAGCAATCCCTAGCGCGGCACCGCCTCTCCATGGTGCTGAAGGCTGCGGTCTCCCAGCAGCTCCTGCCGCGTAGCGGCGGCGTCGGTCGGGTGCCCGCGGTAGAAGTTCTGAGGGTCACGCCCGCCATCTCCAACCTGATCGCCTCGGGGCGCAGCAACCAGATCTACTCCGCCATCGAGTCGGGCATGGAGCTTGGCATGCAGACTTTTGACCAATCTCTGGCCCTGCTGGTCCAGGAGCGCCTGGTGGAGGCTGATACGGCCCGCCCCTTGGCACGGGACCGGCATGGCTTCGACAACCTTGTGGCGTGTATCCGCCAACGCCAGCGTCCATGAGCCTCGCCGAGACCACCCTTATCAATGCCGGCCTGCAGGCTGGCCTGTTTGACAACGAGCTGCTCAACCGTCTGCGCCCCCAGGCGCGGCTGGCCCGCCAGTCCCTGCTCGAGGCCCTTGCCCGGGAGCTGGGGTTGCCACACACGGCCTTCGTCATGGCTCTGGCCCGGGTCCGGGATCTGCCTTTCTGTCGGCCTGGTACGTGGCTTGCCGATGAAGATGCGTTGGCCCGCCTGCCCGCGCCGCTGCTGCGTCGCCACCCCATGGTCCCGATGCGGCCCCTTGACGGAGCGGGCCTGCTCCTTGCGGTAGGGGATCCGGATGATGTAATTGGCATAGATGCCGCGCGACGGGTGCTGGGCCCGTTGCCCCTGGCACTGGCCGATGCCGATGCGCTGGCCGTTCTTGTCCGCCGACTGCGTGGGGGCGAGGTGGGGCGTGGGGGCGGTGATCTGGACCCGGTGGCCCTTTTCGAGCAGGTTATCAAGGAGGCCCGCCTGCTCCGCGCTTCGGACATTCATGTGGAGTCTCTTCCCGAAGGGGTGCGGATCCGCTTGCGGGTAGACGGGCGGATGCAGGAGTTCGGTGGTGTGCTGCCCCGGGATCTGGGCGATGGCTTGATTTCCCGGCTGAAGGTGCTGGGCGGCATGGACATCGCCGAGTCCCGGGCTCCTCAGGATGGAGGCATCGCCTATCCCCTCGGAGACCGCGAGACCGTGGAGATGCGTGTGGCAAGCGCCCCAACCAAGTTCGGTGAGCGCCTGACCCTCCGCATCATGAAATCCGATCCGGGGCGCCTCAGTCTGGACGCCCTCGGCATGCCCGCCGAGATGGCGGGCCGTCTACGGGAAGCCCTGGCCCACCCCCATGGGATTGTGCTCGTCACCGGTCCCACCGGCTCGGGCAAGAGCACAACCCTCTATGCCGCTCTGCGGGAGCTGGATGCCAACAGCCTGAACATCCTCACCGCTGAGGACCCTGTCGAGCAGGTGATCCCTGGCATCTCCCAGTTACCCGTTAGCGGCAAGGTCGGTTTTGCTGATGCCCTGCGCAGCTTTCTTCGTCACGATCCCGACGTCATTCTGGTGGGAGAAATCCGTGATCTGGATACGGCCGACGTGGCCCTGAAGGCTGCCACCACCGGCCACATGGTGCTCGCCACCCTGCACACCAACAGCGCCGCCGGGGCGGTGACCCGCTTGGCCGACATCGGCTGTGAGCCTTTCCTTCTGGGGGCCACCTTGCGGGCTGTGATTGCCCAGCGCCTGGTGCGTCAGCTCTGCCGCCACTGCGCTACCCTTAGACCGGCGACCCCGGAGGAACTGCATTGGCTCGGGCGGACGGATGGTGAAGTGGGCGATCTGGCTGTGCCAGTCGGTTGTCCTCATTGTCTGGGCAGTGGCTATCGCGGACGGGTGGGCCTGTTTGAGGCCCTGTGGGTGGATGGCGACCTTGCTGAGGCCATCGCCGACGGCGGCCGAGAGCGGGACATTGCCCGCCGTGCCACCCACCTTTGGCGCCTGGCCGACGACGCACGGGCCAAGGTCCTGTCTCACATCACCAGCTTGGCCGAGGTCAGGCCCTACTTGGCAGGTGCCGACTGATGGCGGTGTTCTCCTATGTAGCGCTTGATGCCCAAGGGCAGGAGTCGCGGGGCGTGGTTGACGCCCACGATCTGGCCGATGCCCGTTCCCGGGTAAGGGGCCTGGGGCTGCGGGTGCTGGAACTGGCTGCGGGTGATGGTGCCGGTGCAGCGGGGTGGCGCCAGATACTGAGCGGTGCCCTGCGCAGTCTTGGCTACCTGCTGCCGGTGGGGCTACGAGACCTGCAGATGCTGTTCCGGCAGATGCAGCTCATGCTGCGCTCCGGCCATACCATCCTGGAAACCCTCCAGGCCAGCGCAAAGTTGACGTCCAAGCCGCGGTTGGGCGATGCCTTGTCGCGCATTGCGGCCCGTATACAGCGGGGTACCTCCTTCTCGGCCGCCTGTTCCGAAGAGAGGGCCTTCTTTCCCCGGGTGGCGGTGAAGTTGATCGAAGCCGGCGAGGCCAGCGGCGAGCTCGATATGGTGTTCGAGCGCCTGTCGTCCATGCTCGAGCGCCGCGCCGAGGTCCGGCGGCAGCTCACCACGGCCCTGGTCTATCCGGGCATCGTCGTGCTGGCTGCCACCGGTGTCATCTACTACCTGGTCAGCTCGGTTGTGCCCCGCTTTGCCCAGTTTCTCAATGCCCGTGGCAAGGCGGTGCCGTGGGCGGCCCAGACCATGATGGATATGGCAGACCTGCTGCAGCGCTGGGGCGGGGTGGTTGGGGGCGGGCTGGTCGTGCTTGTCGTAAGCCTGCTCATCCTGCACCGCATCCCCGGCCCGCGGCTGGTGCTTGATCGCATCCTGCTGGCCCTACCAGTGGTAGGGGGCGCGCTGACTTTTGCGTCCATGGCCCAGGGCACCTGGATCCTGGGCATGCTCATCAAGAGCCGCTTGACCGCCTTGGAGGGTATCCGTGTTGTCGCTGACGTGATGGGCAATGCCCGCTTTGCCGCTGCCTTCCGCGCCGCCGCCGAGCAGGTACTCGTGGGCAAGAGCCTGGCCATCGCCCTGGAGCAGCCGGCCTTGCCACGGCTGGTGCGCCACATGGTGGCTATAGGCGAGCGCAGTGGGCAGATGGATACCGTGCTGGAGGCCCTTGGAACCCATTACCAGCGTGAGCTGGATGGTCGGGTCAAGCTGCTGTCCTCCCTCATCGAGCCAGTGCTGACCTTGCTGGTAGGTAGCATCGTGGGCTTTGTTTACTACGCGTTTTTTCAGGCTGTCCTTGCAGTCTCCACGGGGGGCGGCTGATGCATCGCCTGACTCTCGCACTTCCCCTGACCCTGCTCGCGGCAAGCGCTGCCGCCCAGAACCTCGAGTCGGTCATTGAGCGGGCGCCGCCGTCCATGGCCCAAGACCTGGAGACGCTGCGCCGCTATGCGGACGCGGTCGGCCGGCGAACCGGCGCCAAGGCCGGGCGGGAGTCCCGTGACACGGATGAGGTGCCGCTGCGGGCGCAGCTATCTGCGCCCCCATCTGTCGCGTCCGTTGATCGTGACCCCTTCGAGGTTTCGCCCCGCTTGCGGGAGGTGAGCCCACGGGTGACGGCGCCCGGCGTGGGCGGGAGCCGCATCAGCCGCAGCTGGCGCCTCAAGGCGCTGGCGTCCGGCCCGCTGGGGCGGATTGCCCAGATCACCAGTACCCAGGATGACCCGACGATGGAAGCGATGACCGTTCGCGACAAGGACGAGATTGACTTTGAAGGCCAGCGCTACGTGGTTAGTGTGCATGCGGACCGGGTCGAGCTGATCGGCAAGGGCGCCCCCCAGCTGAAGGTGATCATCCGATGAGCCTCCGGATGTGTACCCGCCTCCATCGCCAGTCGGCCCTGGCGTTGGCCCTGCTTGTCTGTATCCCGTCGCTTCAGGCCGCCGGCCAGGGGCACGCCTCGCTCGCTGCGGCACCGCTGACGACTCCTGGCGACCTGGACCTGCGCCTTGTCCGCCTCGATGACGCGGCCCGCCTGATCTCCCAGATCGGCAAGACCAATGTGGTGGTCACCAGCAAGGTGGCCGACAAGCTGGTGAGCCTCTACATGCGCGATGTCACGGTGGAGGGCATGGTGCGCAATCTTAGCCGCGCGGCGGGCGTCTGGTATCGCTACGACCCTGCCACCCGCACCTTCCTCATCATGGATGCGGAGCAATACCAGCGTGACATCGCCATCGCCCGGGACGAGGTGACCCGCAGCTTTACCCTGCGCCACACCAATGTGGTGAGTATCGCCAACGCCATCCGCGCGCTGTATGGCAACCGGGTCTCGCTCTCGATGCCCGTCGAGGAGCAGCCTCCGGTCAGTCTGGGGGCCACGCAGCGCACCCCCACGGGTACGGGCGTCGGTACTGTGGGGGTGGCGGGCCAGCAGGCGCTGGGCGCGCGGGGGGTGGGTGTTGGCAACACCGGAGGGGTTGGCGCTGCAGGCGGATTCGGCAATGCCTCCGGGGTGGGCGGGAGCGGTACGGGTATCCAGGGCAACTTTGGTGCCGGGACGACCAGCACTGCGTTGGCTGGCAATCTCAATCCTGGCCAGGAACTGGTGACGATGGGGCAGGACCGTATCGCCCGCCATGTTCAGCTAGACGAAAAGGGCAACCCGGTGGTGGATGCCGCCGACGTGCTGGCCGCCTCCACAAAAGGGGGGCCGCCCATCCAGGTCACCTACAACCGGCAGCACAACCTGCTGCTTGTCCGCACCGGCGACGATGATGCCCTCGCCAGCATCCAGAGGCTGGTGGCCGACATGGACCGCCAGCCCAAGCAGGTTCTGCTGGAGATGAAGATCCTCGAAGTCACCCTCGACAACGATTTCCGTTCCATCTTCGACATTGGCGTCGGCGGGCGCTCCACCTCAGCAGGCCCTGTCGGTTTGGGCAACATAACCAACAGTGCCGTGTCCGGCACCAGCGGGGCCTACGCCCGCAATGCCATCTCGTCGGGCAACTTCGCCGAGGAGAATGACCCGACCATGGTCTGGCAGATCGTCAGCAACGCCATCCGTCTGCGCCTGCAGTTGCTGGAGGCGCGCAATAAGGTCAGCGTGCTGGCCTCGCCCATGCTCGTGGCGTCCAACAATCAGCCTGCCCGGCTGTTCATCGGTGACGAGCGGGTGCTCACCGTGGGAGCCAGTTCCGACACCCAGACCGGCACCACCGGCGCCACCAACACCACCATCACCGTCGAGACCGAGAAACGCAATGTCGGCCAGACCCTGACCATCCTGCCGCGCATCAACGCCGATCGCTCCGTGTCCCTGACCATCGATCAGGACAGCTCCACGCTGAAGGCCGGGGACGCTACCATTCCCCTGCCCACCACGGGCGGCAACGTGTTCCAGTTTCCCATCGACACGGTTAACACGGCCAATCTGCAGGTCACCGCCCACGCCCAGGACGGTCTGACCGTGGCGGTGGGCGGCATGATCCGGCAGAACAACTCGGTGGCCCGCGAGCAGGTGCCTGTGCTGGGTGACATCCCGGGCATCGGCGTGCTGTTCCGCAAGGACGTCAAGACCCACTCGCGCAGCCAGATTGTGCTGCTCATCACCCCGCGGGTCATGGAGAACGGTGATGAGTCAGACCGGGTGTCCCGGGACAAGGCTCGGGAAGCAGAGGCCCTGCAGGACGGCAAAGCGCCGCCGACCCGAGTCGATCTGCCCGAGAGCCGCTCTCCCGGCAGCGCCACCCCTCCTCCGGTATCGATCCGGCAGCAGGGTGATGAACTATTTGTCTCCCTGGCCCGTGCGGCAGCCCGCGCCGTGCGCAATACGGACCCAACCGCAGCGCCACCGGATCGGCTCGCGCCGGTTGCCCTGGTCGGTCGTGAGGCCTTGTCCAGTGGTGATATCAACCTGATGATCCGCCCAGCGGCAAGCTGGAGCCGAGATGGCTATTACGTGACCGCGCTGCAGCTTGCCAACCTCGGCAGCGTGACCGTGGACGTAGGCCCCGGGCGCATTCCCGGCAAGTGGGAGGCGGTGGTAGTTGAGCGTCAGCGTCTTAGGGGGGCTCCGGGGGGCGAGTCATGGAGTTGGGCCTACGCGATCTCGCGACAGCCTTTTGATCAGGCCCGGGAGGTGCGCCCATGAAGTCGACAAGAAGGACATGGTGGTGGCTGGTCACTTTGATGCCGCTGCTTGCCCGCGCGGAAGACCCGCTGGAGGGCGCCGTGCTGACTGTGTTTGATGGGCGGGGAAGCCGCGTTGTTGCGGCCGGGCCTGCCACCGAAGCGCCCACCTTGATGGTGCCGGGGGTAGATGGGCCGCGTTCGGTCCGGATCGAGGGCGATTGGAGTGATTCGGTCGGGCAGGGGCATGTGGATGTGAGCCTGGGCTATCGTCACGACAAGCTGCGCTGGAACATCGCCAGTAGCAGCTCAGGCCGCGACACGCCAAACATCCTTTCGGAATTGGCGTGGCGCCAACATTCTGCGGCGCTGCGCCTGGGTGGGGAGTGGGTAGGCCACGAAGGCCTGAGCCTGAAGGGCGAGATCACATACGCCCATGCCGGCCCCTGGGGCGATGTGCGCGATTCAGACTACGCTTTGGACAACCGTAACGGTGAGTGGTCACGCTCTCACTCGAAGCCCGGTGGCGGGCAGTCCCTGGACTTTAGTGGCTCGGTCGGCTGGAGGTTCCCGCTTGCCCAGGTGCTCAGCCTCACCCCCCGGATCGGCTATGCCCGCCATACCCAGGATCTGAGCATGCGTTACGGCGAGACCGTACTTTGGAACCAGGCGTTGGCGGATCGTTTTCAAACCGGGCAGGGTAGCACGGGCACTTTCGCCGGACTCACCAGCAGCTATAAGCCGCGGTGGTGGGGCCCCTGGGCGGGGATGGGCTTGCGGTTCCAGCCCATCCAACGTCTCACTGTCGATGCTGAGGTGGAGCGTCACAGCTTCCATTACCGCGCCGAGGCCGACTGGAACCTGCGCGGCGACCTCGCCCACCCGCTCAGCTTCCGTCACGAGGGCAACGGCAGTGGCTGGGCCACCAGCACCGCGCTGGCCTGGCAGATCCAGCCCGGCTCGGCCGTCACCGCCAACTTCCACTGGCGGCACTTCCGCATCACGGACGGTACTGACGAATTCTTCGGCGCCGCTGGCAGCACTGGTGAAACCCGGCTGAACGAAGTCCGATGGTTGAGCTGGTCGGCGGGCCTGGGGTTCCAGCATGCCTTTTGACACGCCACTACTGCATACAAAGCGATGAGCACGACGACTGCAAACCTTCCCCCCCCCCGATCCCGCTGGCTGCTCCTCGGGCTGGTAATGCTGGCCCTGGCTGGTGGCACCTATGGCTGGACCCTGTGGAAGTCCGAATACGCGTGGCGTAGCGGCTATGGCGACGGCAGCCTGGCGCACATCCGCACTGCAAACCCCGCCGTACTGTCCGGCGGTGACATGACCACCTTCCATAAGGGGTACAAGCCTTTCGGGCAGCCTGCCGACAACCTGCCGTGGCAGTATGCAAAGCGCTTTGAAGATGGGGATGGCCTGTTCGAGCAGCCCTATCGTGCGGCGAGCGGTCGCGACCCCACGACGGTGAAGGCGGGCGGTGTTGCCACCACGCCGGAGGGGCTGGGTCCGCTCTATAACGCCAATGCCTGCGGCGCCTGCCATTTTCGTGACGGCCCGGTGGAGACACCCTACCAGACCGGAGAACCGATGAAGGGAATCTTCTTGCGCCTGAGCGTTCCCGATGGGAAGGGGGGCTACATGGCACCACCGGGCTATCATGCCCAGCTACGTGACAAGTCCGTGGCAGGTGTGCCACCAGAAGGGATGGGGGTGATTACCTGGGATGAGGTGCCAGGTGCCTTTCCCGACGGAGAGTCTTTTAGTCTGCGCCATCCACGCTATCGAGTGGACAACCCCGGCTACGGCCCCCTCCCGGCCGGGTTGATCCTGGAGGCGCGCAGTGCGCCGCGCCTCCCGGGCATGGGGCTGCTTGAAGCCATCGACACAGCGACGCTCCTGGGGCTCGCCAAGGCCCAGGAGCTTGATCCGGATGGTGTGTCGGGCAGACCGAACTGGGTCACGGACCCGGAGACCGGTGCTCGTGTGATCGGCCGCTTCTCCCTCAAGGCCAACGAAGCGAGCCTGCGTGCCCAGACGGCCGGCGCCGCCTTCAACGACATGGGGATGACCTCCCCCATCCATCCCCGGGAGCTCTGCCTGCCCGGTCAAACCGCCTGCACCGGGGCTCCGAAGAACGGTGGGCAGGGGCACACGGATCTCAAGGAAGAGCAGCTCCAGGTTCTTACGACTTACCTTCAGCTACTCGCCGTGCCTGCCAGGCGGAATGTCGACGACGCCCGGGTACAGCGTGGCGAGCGTCTGTTTGCCGACATCCGCTGCAACGCCTGTCATGTGGATACGCTGAAGACCGGTGGCACTCACCCGATTACCCGGCTGCGGGGTCAGATCATCCATCCTTACTCGGATCTGCTGCTGCATGACATGGGGCCGGGGCTGGCAGGTCGCCCGGACAACGATGCGGGGCCCGCCGAATGGCGGACGCCGCCCCTGTGGGGCATCGGCTTGACCCAGCGCAGCAACCATCACAGTGCCTTCCTCCACGACCAGCGCGCTCGCAACCTGACCGAGGCCATTCTGTGGCATGAGGGCGAAGCAGCACCTGCCCGCGCCCGTTTCATGGGGTTAAGCCGTCCGGACCGAGCTGCCTTGATTACTTTCCTGGAGTCCCTGTGATGACATCCGCACGACTCCTGCGGGGCCTTTTCCTTGTCTTTCCGTTCATTGAGGCAGGCTCCGCCTATGCTGGCGAAGCCACCCTTGATGCGATTACGGTGCATACCCAACGCGTGTCCCCGGGCGGGGCGCCACGTGCCCGCCCCTGGTTACGGGATGAGGTGGCCCCTGTTGAAGTGTGCTTACCTGACGAGGCGCTGCGGCAGGGCGCTACCAATCTGAACGAGGCCCTCGACAAGCGTCCGGGCGTGGCCGTCCAAGTGGAGTGCTCGATCTGTAACGCCCGCTTCATCTCCCTCAACAACTTGCCCGGGCGTTACACCACCCTGCTGATCGATGGCGTACCGCTGTTCTCGGCCGTATCCCAGGCCTATGGACTCGATTCGGTCGGCCTGCGTGGGGTCGAGCGCATCGAGCTTATGCGAGGTGCGGGCGCCTCTGGCCTGACCGGCGAGGCGCTGGCTGGCACCGTCAACATCGTTACCCGACGACCCACAAAGCGCGAAGGCCTGGTAGAGGCCGTGGCGGGGAGCTTTGGGCATCGCCGCCTGGACGCCCAGATCGCCGAGCCCATGAACGGCGGAGCCGTGATGGCCAACGTCCATTACAACACCCACCACTCGGTGGACAGCGACGGAAACGGTGTTTCGGAGTACGCCGGCTACACCCGCAAGCTCGGTGGGCTCGGCTTCTTCGCCGACGACGTGGGTGGGTTCAAGTTGCGCGGGCGCATCGACGCGGTAGACGAGAAGCGAGGGGGCGGCGCCCTTGGACGGGACTATGCAGCCATCAAGGCGAGCCGGGAGGGCAATCCCTTCGATTTCTCCCGGGGGCACCACGCTTCGACCTTCGCCGACGGATGGCTGAGCCCCGCTGACGGGAGCCCGATCCGCTACACGGATGGGCGTGCCGGGCTGTCCGAGATCATCTTCACCGAGCGTCAGTCCGCCTATGTTGTTGGTGAGCGGCGGCTTGGGGAGAGCTTGATCGGCCTTGCCGCCGGCTACGCCCGGCATGACCAGGACTCCTTCTACGAGGGGAGCGCCTACCTGGCTGGTCAGAACCAGGCCTACCTCATGGCGAGCCTCAAGACGCCACTCGCCGGCGGGGTATGGACCCTGCAGGGCGACTTCCGCTACGAGGATCTGCGCTCCCGGGCGACCCTGCCCGACGGCGGGCGGGCCGACGGGCTCGACAACTACACCTACCGCACGCCGGGTCTGGGTGTGCAAGCCTATTACCCCCTCTTCGATGATCGCCTGGAGGTGTCCTTCAATCTGCGGGCGGACCGGCACAGCACCTACGGCACCCAGTTGTCGCCACGGCTCAATCTGCTGTGGCATCACGACGAGCACAGTTCCAGCCGTATCTCCGCTGGTCAGGGCTATCGGGCTCCGACCAGCTACTTCGAGCAGGACCATGGCATCCTCGATACGCTGCAGATCGTCCGCGCCACCAACGGCGTCGAGAAATCCCGCAACCTGATGTACACCTTCGACTGGCAGGACGGCCCCTGGAAGTTTGTCGGCAATGCCCACCTGACCCGCCTCGACAACCTGGCGTGGCTGGATGTGAATGCCACGGATGTGCACGGCAACCCCATTTCCGTTCTGCGCAGTGCCGATCAACCGGTCAAGGTGAAGGGGGCCGACGCCCAGCTCGGCTACCAGTTCTTCCCGTGGCTGGCCGCCAGCGCTGCCGTCGAGTTGGCCCGCTACGACTTTCCGGTAGGCACCCTGGCCTTCGCACGACCCGAGAAGCGCGCCTACTTCACTTTGTCCGGGGACTACGGTTCTTGGGATTTCTTCGCCCGGGCTACCTGGACGGCCCCCCAGGATCTGTCTCGGTTCTACTACCGGGAGGCGCCACGCTACAACTTCGACGGCACCTTGAAGCCTGACCGCAGCCCTGCCTTCTGGACGATCGACATGCGTCTCCAGTACGCGATCTCCCCCCAGTGGGCGGTGTTTGCCGGCGTCGACAACCTTACCGACTTCCGCCAGACCCGGCACGACGGATACCTATGGATAGATGCGGGAGGTCGTGTGGACGTCACTCAGATCTGGGGCCCCAACCGGGGCCGATTCACCTATGTCGGAGCCCGCTTTGAGTTCTGACGCATTCGCCACTGCAAAGGAAAAACCATGAAACTCGCCGATCTGCCGCCCGCAGATGCCGCTGCGTTGCCTTCCCTGAACGTGGCCCTGGAATCCATCAACCGCATCCTGTTGGGAAAGGACAGGGTGGTCCGGCTGGCGCTCACCTGTCTGCTGGCCCGCGGCCACCTGCTGCTTGAGGATCTGCCCGGCATGGGTAAGACCGTGCTCGCCCACACCCTCGGAAAGGTCATGGGCCTGGGCTTTACCCGCGTCCAGTTCACCAATGACATGCTGCCGGCGGATCTGACCGGCGGCGCGGTGTTTGACCGTGATCGGGGCGAGTTCGTCTTCCACCCGGGGCCCCTCTTCACCCAGCTCTTGCTCGCTGATGAGATCAACCGGGCCTCCCCCAAGACCCAGTCGGCCCTTCTGGAGGCGATGGAGGAGCAGCAGGTGAGCTGCGATGGGGTGACCCACCCGCTACCTCGTCCCTTTTTTGTGATCGCCACCCAGAACCCGGTTGACCAGCTATCCACAAACCCCTTGCCCGAGGCCCAGCTCGATCGTTTTCTCATGCGCCTGTCCCTGGGCTATCCCGATGGGGGGGCGGAGCTCGACATCCTGCGGGGTGCCAATCGCAGGGATCTGATCAGTGAGCTGTCCCCGGAGCTTGACGCTCCGGGCCTGCTAGCCCTACAGGCTGCGGCCGACACCGTGCATGTGTCCGATGCCCTCCTGCACTACATCCTGGCGCTGGTGCATCACACCCGGGCCGATGCCCGCGCGGGGTGGGGCTTGTCTCCGCGCGGGGGGTTGGCGCTGCTGGCGGCGGCGCGGGCCTGGGCATTTCTAGATGGCCGCGGGCATGTCCTGCCCGCCGACGTGCATGCGGTGTTTGCCGCCACGGTCGTACACCGCCTTGGGCTTGCCGATGCTCCCCACGCGCAGGCCGCCGCAGAGGGGATCCTGCGGGAAGTGACCCTGCCATGAGATGGCGCGCATCCCTCCTCCCCACCGGCGTCGGTCTGGGCAGTCTGGCCGTGGTTCTGGTCCTGCTGGCGACCGCCATCAACTACGCCAGCAACCTGATCTTCGGCATGGCCTTCATCCTGCTGGCCCTGTGGCTGCAGGCTGCCTGGGACGCGTGGCGCAACCTGGCGGGCCTGACACTGCGCTGGGGACCCGCGCCCCATGCTTTTGCCGGCGAAGAGGCGGACTTTCGCGTAGTTCTGGTGGGCCCACTTACGCGACCCCGGCATCGGGTGGCCCTGGCCGTACCTGGGCGCGAGGGGCCGCCTGAAGGGCTGCTGCAATCGGGTGACGGGGTCGGCATTGTCCGGCCGGTGCTCGCTCGGGGGCTGCCTGTCTTTTCGGACTTCCGGCTCATCAGCACCTGGCCTTTGGGCCTGTGGTGTGCGTCACGGCCGCTGCCGCCCTGCTCCGCGGTGGTTTATCCCCGGCCCGATGGTGCCTTGCCGCTGCCAGAAGGCCATCCAGACCCGGCCCATAACAGCAATGAGGCCAGTGATTTCCAGGGGCTTCGCCCCTACGCGCCGGGCGACAGCCCGCGCCACATCAACTGGCGGGCCTTCGCCCGGCGCGGTGAGCCCGCGGTCAATCGCTTCGACGGCTCGCGGGGAGGGCATGCCCTGTGGCTGAGGGACGGGGCCTGCACAGGGGATCTGGAGGCCCGTCTGTCGCAGTTGGCACTGTGGATCGTCGAGGCGGATCGCCAGGGGCGGGAGTTCGGGCTGGGGCTGCAGGCCGTGAGGATTCCACCCGCGAGGGGCCACGTGCAACGGCAGGTCTGCCTGAGTGCGCTGGCTGCCTTCGAACTCCGTGGCGCCAGGGGCGTCAGCGCATCATGACGCCGTCCCGTTCCGCGTCCGCTGCTGTCTTGCCGAACGACCGTCGGGTGCGTCCCTACCCATATCGACAGCCTGGTCAGGTCCGGGCTGTCGAACCCTTCTCCTTGGGGCTGATTGGTGTCGAGAGTCAGGAAGACACCGGGGCCTGGAGTCTCAACGGAGGTCGCTGATGTCCTTGTCTGTCGCATCCCTGCCGCGCTTCCCCCAGGCGCACTTCAACGCCTCCGGGAGGGACGCGCTGCCCAGCCTGGCCCTCGTCCTGCTCGCCGGTGTGGCACATTTTCCGGCGCTTCCTGCGTTGGCGGGGCCTTTGCTGGTGGTGGGGCTGCTCAGCCGGCGGCTACCAGCAGGGCGCCTGGCGGTGCTCGGGCGGCTGGTCCTGCTAGCCCTGTGCCTGTTCGTCGGGAGCCAGCAGGAAGGCTGGCTGGCGGCGTCGACCCTGCGTCTGGCCGTGCTGGCGGTCATTACCCTCAAGTGGGCCGAAGCATCGAGCCGTCGGGAACTCACGCTGGTCAGTCTGGTGGCGTTTCTGGTGGTGGCCCTGGGCACCCTGCAGTGGGGAGACGGCGGTGGCTCCGTGCTCGCCCTGGTAGCCCTGCTGCTGCTGGTCTTCAGCCTGAGCCGGACTACGTCGGACCCAGGCCCGCTGCTGAAGCCCGCGTCGCGCCGGCTGCTGACCTGTCTGCCGTTGGCTGCGGTGCTCTTCCTGTTCTTTCCCCGCATCCCCGGCCCCCTCTGGGACATCGGGCTGAGTCTTGGTTTGCCCCTCTCCATCAGCCCAGAGCTTTCCAGTGAGGGGCTGGGTGTAGGCGCCCGCCTCAAGCCAGGGCAGGCCCAGACGGACGTGACGCCGAGCACCCCCGTTCTGGTGGCCGAGTTCCGGAACTGGGTTCCTGCCCTGAGCCAGCTTTACTGGCGAGGGCCGGTCTACTACGACTACGACGGTGTGGAGTGGAGGCTCGACGCAGCCTACGCTAGTGGTGACGGGCGCGGAATCATGCGTGCCGGCGGGCTGGCGCCATCTGCTTTCAAGGCCCAGATCACGACGCGTAGCCAGCAGGTGCACTATCGGGTCCGCCTGTCGCCCCATAACCGCCTGTGGCTCTACGCCCTGGATTTACCGGCGGGGGTGGT
>NZ_JAFLDT010000043.1 GCF_017302315.1 Zoogloea sp. | reverse complement strand
TGCCACTGGGCGCCGGCGATGTCCATCACCGCCAGGCGGCGCCCATCCTCCAGCCCGGGCAGATCGCCGGCCACCCGCAGGGCCCGCCGGCCCGACCCGGCCTGGAAGTGCAACACATCCCCCGCCTTGACGCCCAGGGCCTGGCGCGCGCCCTCGGTAAGGAACAGGGCGTCGTCGGCCAGGGCAGCAAAGCGCTCGCCCTCGTCCGCCGCCCGGGGCAGCAGCCGGGGTGTCACCCGGGCCAGGGAGAACAGATCCACGCCCTGAATGCTCAGACTCTCTTCCCGCCCCGCCAGACGGGCATCGACCTCCACCACCGGGCTGGCGTCGGCCACCTCCGGGGCTGCGGCCAGCAGGGGATACAGCGCCTCGTCGAAGCCCCCGCGCGGGCCGAGCACCTGCAGGTCGGCCTGCCCGGCCAGGGTGCGCAAGCCACGGCCGAACTCGCTCAGCGCGGCCTCGTGCACCGCCTGCACGGCCATGCCCAGGGCCACGCCCAGTACGATGGCAACAAGGGAAAACAGCGTGGCCATGCGGCGCCGGGCCAGCGAGCCGAGAAAGACCGGTGCCAGCCTCATCCGCGCAGGCCTTCCGGCGTCAGACGCAGCACCCGGTCGGCGGTGGCCGCCGCCTCGAGGGAATGGGTGACCAGGATGCCGATGGCCCCGGCCTCGCGGATGCGCGCGGCCAGCAGGCGCAGCACCTTCTCCCCATTGGCGGGGTCCAGGTTGCCGGTGGGTTCGTCGGCCAGCACCAGGCGCGGGCGATGCACCAGGGCCCGGGCGATGGCGACGCGCTGCATCTCGCCGCCGGAGAGCTCCCGCGGCCAGGAATCGGCCCGCTCGGCCAGACCCACCGCGTCCAGTAGCTGCCGGGCCGGCGCTGCGGCGGCGGCAGCGTCCTGGCCCTGAAGCCACAGGGGCAGGGCCACGTTCTGGCCGACGGTCAGGTGGGGTAGTACGTGAAAGGCCTGGAACACGAAGCCCAGCTTGTCCCGGCGCAGGCGGGTCAGGGCGTCCTCGTCGAGCTGGCCGTAGTCCTCCCCGTCCAGGCACAGTCGGCCACCATCGGGTCGATCCAGGCCAGCCACCAGATTGAGCAGGGTGGACTTGCCCACCCCCGACTCCCCGACGATGGCCACGTATTCGCCGGGCTGAAGCTGCAGGGACACCTCCCGTAGCACGGCGCGGCCATTGAAATGGCGGGACAGCTTTTCGATTTCGAGCATGGCGTATCAGAGGGCGGCGGGAACGGTCGGTTCCGTTACCTGCGCAGGGTATACTCCGCGCGCCCATGCCCGTCGACCACTACGAAAACTTCCCGGTTGCCTCCTTTCTGCTGCCCGCGCACCTGCGCGAGCCGGTGGAGGCGATCTACGCCTTTGCGCGCAGCGCCGATGACATTGCCGACGAGGGCGACGCCCTGCCGGTGATGCGCCTGGCCCGCCTCAATGACTACCGCCGGGCGCTGCTCGCCATCGAGCAGGGCCGCCCCTTCGACGACCCCGGCCTGATACCCATCTTTGAGCGCCTGGGGCGCAACATGCGGGCCTTCAAGCTGCCGGCCGGCCTGTTCCGCGACCTGCTCGATGCCTTCAGCCAGGACGTGGGCAAGACCCGCTACGCCGATTTTGCCGAGCTCAGCGACTACTGCCGCCGCTCCGCCAACCCGGTGGGCCGCCTGCTGCTGCGCCTGTACCAGGCCGACACCCCGGACAACCTGGCCATGTCCGACCAGATCTGCACCAGCCTGCAGCTGATCAACTTCTGGCAGGACGTGGCCGTGGATTGGCAGAAGCAGCGCATCTACCTGCCCCAGGCCGACATGGCCCGCTTTGGCGTGAGCGAGGCGTGCATTGCCGCCGGCGAAGTGACCCACGCCTTCTCCGCCCTGATGGATTTCGAGATCCAGCGGGCGCGCACCATGATGTTGCACGGCGCCCCCCTGGCCCACCGCCTGCCAGGCCGCATCGGCTGGGAGCTGCGCCTCATCGTGCAGGGCGGGCTGGCCGTGCTTGAAAAGATCGAGGCCAACGGCTACGACATCTTCAAATGCCGGCCGACCCTCGGCAAGACAGACTGGCTGCGCCTCGCCTGGCGCGCCGCCACCCGGTGATCCCCATGAGCGACCCCCACGCCTACTGCCAGGAGAAAGCCGCCAGCAGCGGCTCCAGCTTCTACTACAGCTTCATGTTCCTGCCCCCCGAGCGACGCCAGGCCATCACCGCCCTGTACGCCTTCTGCCGTGAGGTGGATGACGTGGTGGACGAGTGCCACGACATGCAGATCGCCCAGACCAAGCTCGACTGGTGGCGCCAGCAGGTGGCCCTGGTCTTCGACGGCGAGCCCCAGCACCCGGTGGGCCTGGCCCTGAAAGACGTCACCCGGCGCTTCAACCTGCCCCGGGAGCAACTGCTCGAGATCATCGACGGCATGCAGATGGACCTGCTGCAGACCCGCTACCTGGACTGGAAGGCCCTGCACCTCTACTGCTACAGGGTGGCCAGCGTGGTCGGCCTGCTGTCGGCCGAGATCTTCGGCTACACCAACCGCCAGACCCTCAAGTACGCCCACGACCTGGGCCTCGCCTTCCAGCTCACCAACATCATCCGCGATGTGGGCGAGGACGCCCGCCGTGGCCGCATCTACCTGCCCATCGACGAGCTGCAGCGCTTCAACGTGCCCGCCCGGCAGATCCTCGACGGTCAGTACTCGGAAGACTTCCGCAAGCTCATGAGCTTCCAGGCCGAGCGGGCCCGCCAGCTCTACGACCAGGCCTTTGCCCAGCTGCCCGCCGAAGACCGCAAGGCCCAGCGCCCAGGGCTGATCATGGCCGCCATCTACCGCAGCCTGCTCGACGAGATCGAGGCCGACGGCTTCCTTGTCCTCGACCGGCGCACCTCCCTGACGCCCCTGCGCAAGATCTGGCTGGCGGGCATGACCTGGTTCAAGGGATGAGTTCGCCCCCCCAGGTGGCCGTGATCGGAGGCGGTTACGCCGGCTTCGCGGCGGCCGTCACCCTGGCCCGGGGCGGCGCGCGGGTCAGCCTCTTCGAGTCCTCGCGCACCCTGGGCGGACGTGCCCGGGTGGTGGACGCGCTCGACTACAGCCTCGACAACGGTCAGCACATCCTGCTTGGCGCCTACGCCGAGACCCTGCGCATGCTGCGTCTGGTGGGCGTCAAGCCCGGCGTCCTGGAAACCCGGCGCCTGGCCCTGGTCTATCCCGGCCTGTGCGAGCTGCGTGCCGCGCCCCTGCCCGCGCCCTTCCATCTGGCTCTCGGCCTGCTGCGCGCCAAAGGCCTGAGCTGGGCCGACAAGCGCGCCATGGCCCGCCTGATGGGGCAACTCAAGCGCCAGGCCTATCGCGTTGAACCGGATCGCCCGGTGGCGGCGCTGCTGGCCGAATCCGGCCAGACCGACACCCTGAGCCGGCTGATCTGGGAGCCCCTGTGCATCGCCGCCCTCAACACCCCGGTCAGCGAGGCCTCGGCGCAAGTGTTTGCCCGCGTGCTGCAGGACAGCCTGGCCGCGTCCGCCTCGGCCTCGGATCTGCTGATCCCGCGGGTGGACCTGTCCGAACTCTTTCCGGTGCCGGCCTCGCGCTGGCTGGCCATGCGCGGCCATCAGGTGCGCACCGCCGAGCCCATCAAGGCCATCGAACGCCACGACGACGGCTACCGCCTGGACGGCGACCCGTGGCGCAGCCTCTACGATCACGTGGTGATCGCCACGGCGCCCTACCACGTGGCCGCACTGGTGGAAGCCCTGCCGGCCATGGCACCGGTGACCGCCTGCATCGGCGCCCTCCGCCATGAACCCATCGTCACCAGCTGGCTGGCCTTTGACGGCCCCGTGCATTTCCCCGACCCCATGATCGGACTCAGCGGTGGCTACGGCCAGTGGGCCTTCGACCGGGCAGCGCTGGGCGGCCCGGAAGGGCTTGTCGGGGTGGTCATCAGCGCCAGCGGCGCCCATCAGGAAATCAGCAAGGAGGCGCTGGAGATCGCCCTGGTGGCCGAGCTCCAGGAGGCCCTCGGGCGCCTGCCTCCCCTCAAGTGGTCGAAGACCATCACCGAAAAGCGGGCCACCTTTGCGTGCGTACCGGGCGTGGTCCGCCCCGCCACGAGCACACCGGAAGCCGGCGTGTGGCTTGCCGGGGACTACGTGGCCTCGCCCTACCCCGCCACCCTGGAAGCGGCAGTGCGCAGCGGCATCAGCGCGGCGCGCGGCATCCTCAAGCGCTGCGGACTGAAGGAAAGCGCTTTCCTGCTGGACTGAGACGGGCTCCGGGCAGGTACTGAGCGGTTTCAAGGCTTGATCGTCTCATGCAAGCCTTGGTCATTCCGTCCACGGGCGACTGAAGTCGCCCCTGCACGACGCCGGCGAAAGCCTTCCCTGTTGGGGCGACTTCAGTCGCCCACATTGGGTGTTTCCTCGGGATCACCCTTCTACTAGCCGACCCGCAGCCAGACGCAATGTCCGACCACAGCGGGCTGCGAGGGCATTGTCGTGGGTAACCAGCACCAGGGTCGTGCCGGCTTCGGCGTTGAGGGAAAACATCAGCTCGATGACCGCGTCGCCGGTGGCCACATCCAGGTTGCCGGTGGGTTCGTCGGCGAGCACCAGTGCCGGCTGGGGCGCGAAGGCCCGGGCGACGGCGACGCGCTGCTGCTCGCCCCCCGAAAGCTGGCGCGGATAGTGCCCCAGGCGGGCGCCGAGCCCGACACGGCTCAGCCACAGCTCCGCTTCCTTACGGGCATCGCCGCGACCGGCCAGCTCAAGCGGAAGCATCACGTTCTCGAGGGCGGTCAGGGCCGGCAGGAGCTGGAAGGACTGGAAGACGAAGCCCACGCAGGCGCCCCGCAGGGCGGCCCGGCCGTCCTCGTCGAGGGCAAACAGATCCTGGCCACGGATATGCACGGCGCCACTGCTCGGTTCGTCCAGCCCGGCCAGCAGACCGAGCAGCGTGGACTTGCCGGAGCCGGAGGCGCCGACAATGGCTACGGCCTCGCCCGCAAGGATGCGGAAGGACACATCATCGAGAATGCGCAGGGACGCGCCGTCGTCAGCGCTTACAGTGCGGCACAGGCCGCTTACCTCGACAACCGGCGCAAGGGCGGCCGCGGCAGAGGTGGAGTCTTGATAGGTTCGGGTCAGCATGGAGGTGTGGAGTGTGCTCGGCGCGATAGGTTCAGCGCGATGATGCGAGGCTCCAGATGATACCTGTCAGCCATGACACGCCAGGTGGTGAACGGACAAGGGCAGCCAACAGGCTGCCCTTGTCCGCAACACGGGATCGAAGCATCAATCCACGTGGTAGTTCGGCGCTTCCTTGGTGATCTGCACGTCGTGGACGTGGGACTCGCGGATGCCGGCAGACGTGATCTCGACGAACTCGGCGCGGGAGCGCATCTCATCGATGGTGGCGCAACCCACATAGCCCATGGAGGCACGCAGACCGCCCATTAGCTGGTGGATCACCGCCGTCACGGCGCCCTTGTAGGGCACACGGCCTTCAATGCCTTCGGGCACCAGCTTGTCCACGTTGCCATCGTTCTCCTGGAAGTAACGGTCGGCGGCGCCCTGCTGCATCGCGCCCAGGGAACCCATGCCACGATAGGACTTGTAGGAACGACCCTGGAACAGCACGGTCTCGCCCGGCGCTTCTTCGGTACCGGCGAACAGGCCACCCAGCATGACCACGTTGGCACCCGCCGCAATGGCCTTGGAGATGTCACCGGAGTAGCGGATGCCGCCATCGGCAATCAGCGGCACGCCGGAGCCGGCAAGCGCCGTCGCGACGTTGTCCACCGCCGTGATCTGGGGCACACCGACACCCGCCACGATGCGGGTGGTGCAGATGGAGCCCGGGCCGATACCGACCTTCACGCCATCGGCACCGGCCTCCACCAGCGCCAGGGCGGCGCTTGCTGTGGCGATGTTGCCGCCGATGACTTCCACCTGAGGGAAGTTCTTCTTGACCCAGTTAACCCGATCGAGCACGCCCTGGGAATGACCGTGGGCGGTATCCACGACGATCACATCCACGCCGGCCTCGGCCAGCAGTTCGGCACGCTCTTCGGTGCCGGCACCGACGCCGATGGCCGCGCCGACACGCAGGCGGCCCAGGGTGTCCTTGGCGGCGAGCGGATGCTCGGTGGACTTCATCATGTCCTTGACGGTGATGAGGCCGGCCAGACCACCCTCGTCATTGAGCACCAGCACGCGCTCCAGGCGGTGCTTGTGCATCAGAGCACGGGCATCATCCAGGCTACCCCCCTCCTTGACCGTGACCAGGCGGGCCTGGGGGGTCATGATGGCGGCAACGGGCTGGTCGAGATTGGTCTCGAAACGGGTGTCGCGATTGGTGACGATGCCGATGACCTTGCCGTTTTCCACCACCGGCAGGCCGGAGAACTTGTGGGTGCGGGTCAGGGTGAGCACCTCGCGGACCGTCATGGTGGGCGGAATGGTGATCGGATCCTTGAGGATGCCCGATTCAAAGCGTTTTACCTTGGCCACCTCGGCCGCCTGCTGTCTCGGGGTCAGGTTCTTGTGAACGATCCCGATTCCGCCTTCCTGCGCGAGCGCAATGGCAAGGCGCGCTTCGGTGACGGTATCCATTGCAGCGGACACCAGGGGAATATTCAGGGTAATGTTGCGCGTGAGCTTCGTCTGGAGACTGACGTCGCGCGGGAGAACGCTCGAATGGGCGGGGATGAGAAGGACGTCATCGAACGTCAGCGCCTTCTGAATCACTCGCATGGCTTTAATCCCTTGAATCAAATCCGTATTATACGTAGCTTGCCGCCGACCGGCAAAAGCTTTGTCCTGACGGAGACCCAATGGTCCACAAATTGCTCCCCGTGCTGCTTGCCTGCACGACCACCCTGTCTGCCGCACAGAGCATTTACAGCTGGAAAGACGCCAATGGTCAGGTCCATTATTCGGACATGCCGCCCGCCGAGGCAAAGACGCGGACCATCCGGCAAGCCCCCCTCGCGCCCGCAAGCACCCAGAACAGCGGACGTGCCGTCAACACCGAGAGCTATGCAGAGAAGGAACAGGCGTTCCGCAAGCGCCGGGCCGAGGCCGCCGAAGCCGAAGACAAGGCGCGCAAGGACAAGGCGGAAGACGAACGCAAGCAGAAGGAGTGCGCAGACCTTCGCCGCTACCTGGCTGGCGTGACCGGGGGCCAGCGCATGGGCCGCTACAACGACGCAGGGGAAGTCGTCATGATGGATGATGACGAGCGCGCCGCCGAGGCCGAGCACACCCGGGCCACGCTGGAACGTAACTGCAAGTAGGCAATCACTTCCAGGGCCTCAACCCGAGGCTTCCTCCGCCGGCCCGCCACCTTTCTTCATCACCTTGCCCTCTTCAGCCCGCTTGCGCCGAACCTCCTTGGGGTCGGCAATCAGCGGGCGGTAGATCTCAACCCGGTCCTTGTCCCGGAGCACCGTATCGGCCTTGACCAGCTTGGCGAAGATGCCGAGCTTGTTGCCCTTGGCAAGATCAATCTCCGGGTGTTTCTGGAGAAGGCCCGATGCCTCGACGGCACGTTGCACTGTGCTGCCTTCGGGCAGACGAAGATGCACGATCTCCTGGGCGTCCCGCCGGGCGTAACAGACATCCACGTTGATTGAATCGCTCATTTCAGCCCTTGGTATAGATCTGCGCAGCGCGCTTGACGAAGGAATCGACGAAGGTATTGGCGATGTGGCTGAACACGGGGCCAACCGCTTTCTCGATCAGACGGCTGGAAAACTCGTAGTGCAGGTTGAACTCCACCTTGCAGGCCGCATCCCCGAGGGGGGTGAAATCCCAACTGCCGTCAAGGTGGGTGAAAGGCCCGTCGGTCAGGCGGATGTGCATATGCCGGGGATAGTCCTTGTCGTTCTCGGTACTGAAGTGGGACTTGATCCCGTGGTAGTTGATGTGAAGGGTGGCCCGGGTGATTTTTTCGTCGCGGGACTGCACCTCGCTACCGCCACACCAGGGCAGAAACTTCGGGTAATCCTCGCAGCGATCCACCAGATCGAACATCTGGGCCGGCGTGAACTCGATCAGGACTATTTTCTTGACGGCTGCCATTGGGGCGCGAGCGGACTACCGAGCTGTTAAAATGCGCGATTTTACGCGCCCGTTCAAACCTACGCCAATGAGCATCATCGACAACCGCAAGGCCTTCCACGATTATTTCATCGAGGACAAGTACGAAGCCGGCCTGGTGCTGGAGGGATGGGAAGTCAAGGCCATTCGCGCCGGGCGCGCCAACATCAAGGAAAGCTACGTGGTGATCCGCGGCGCCGAGATCTTCATCGTCGGCATGCATATCACACCACTCGAGTCGGCCTCGACCCACATCCACCCGGACCCGACCCGCACCCGCAAGCTGCTGCTTCACGCAGAAGAGATTTCCAAGCTCATTGGCAAGGTGGAGCGGGCCGGCTATGCGCTGGTGCCCCTGGATCTGCATTACAACAAGGGGCGCGTCAAGGCGACGGTGGGCCTGGCAAAGGGCAAGAAGCAGTACGACAAGCGCGAGACCGAGAAGGAACGCGACTGGGTCCGGGAAAAGGCACGTCTGGTACGTGCCAAGGCATGATCGGGAGGGCTACTCGATTTCGCCGAGGGCCCACTCCACATCAAGGCGCTCCAGCGCATCGGCCGGCTGGCAGGCCGCAGCCTCACCGAAGATCTGATGGGCCCGCCCCTGATGCAGGTTGCCGAAGGCCAGCACCGTGGATCGGGCGTATTCCGCAAGGACCACCGGGGATTGGGGATGGAGGGCGCGGGCGGCCTCGAAGTGCTCGGTCACGGCCGTGCGGCGTGCACCGTAGGTGAAGGCGGCCATCAACGCGCCGACCTTGTCGATCACCTCGGCATGATAGACCCCCAAGCCCACATGGGCATCCGCATGCCCGGGCTCCAGGTCTATGGCCCTTTGCAGACTGTCCCTGACCTTGCCGCCCAGCCCCTGGGAGAGGGCCCGAACCACCGAGATGTTCTGGCTGAAGCGCCCCAGGGCCAATCCATGGACATACCAGGCGTTGGCCCAGTTTGGCGCCAGTTGCACCAAGGCCGAGCACGATTCCACCACGCCCTTCAGGATGGCGATCCGCCGCGCTTCATCCTCCTCCAGGTGGGAGGCATAGACGGCAGCAGCCCGCGCGGAAACGACCAGACCCACGGGCCCGGCGGCCAGGCCACGATCCACCGCGTCGGCAAAATCACCGGCATGGTAGGCCCTCCAGGCGTCCTCAAGAATGGGGACCAGGACTTCCGCCGAAGGGACGCCGGGTGCCAGGGCGGGGTTGGCACGCAGCAGGGCATCAAGACTGTCTAAAGACGGATAGGGCTCCCGATCGCCCCGATGGAGGCGTGACCAATTGCTCTGAAGGGCTGTGCCACCGTAGCGGTAGATCCGGTCGCCGTAAGGAAAGCGCTTCCAGGTACGCCGGCTTTCCGCCTGTTCGTCACCCGACGACACGGTGCGCAGGCGCGAACGACGCAGGGTTCCACTCCAGTGAAAGGTCAGGTGCATCGGCTGTGTTCTCCCTCGGGTTGTCCGGATTATTTTTGTCGGCCCGGACTCCATGAATGCCGAAATCGATGAAACCAACAGATCCGGTGGGCGAAGGTTAGCACCCTCGGCGCAGACAATCATGCCGCGCCGCCGCATAGCGCCGCGGCAGCGTCCATGAACCGGGCCAGTTCCAGGTCAAGCACGGTCAGCCCACCCACGTCATGGGTGCTCAGGGTGACCTCCACGCGGCCATACACATTGGACCACTCGGGATGGTGATCCAGCTTCTCGGCCATCAGCGCAACCCGGGTCATCCAGCCAAAGGCGTGGCTGAAGTCGGCGAAGCGAAAGCATTTGTGAATGGCATCGCGATCCGGAAGCAACTGCCATCCCGCCAGATCAACCAAGGCGGCCTGCCGAGCGGCCGTATCCAGTCTTTGGAGCCTCATGCGTCGTCGTCCTTCAGCGCAAGGAGAAGTCGACCCGACTGATGCGGGCCTTGGGGTGCTTCCCATCGTCCCCGCTACGGGGCGCAAGGAGGAAGACACGTTCGGCAGGTACCTTGCCCTGCTCCAGCAACCAGGTCTTGACCGCCTGGGCGCGCTGTTGGGCGAGCAGCCGCAACTCGTCATCGCCCACCTGGATACTGGCGAGGATCAGCTTCTCCATCTCGGCGGCCGGCAGCTCCTTGGCCAATCCGATCATGTTGCGGGGCTTGGCAAACTTCTCGGCACCATATACCTGGCCCAGGAGCACGGGGTACTCCGTGGGAGAGATGGACACCCGCCCCCCCTCCTCCACCGACTCACCCTTCCGGGCCATGTCCTTCACCTTCAGGGCCTCAATTTTGCCAAGCAGCAGGGCGCGTTTGAGCCCCTCAGGATCATTCAAGGTGTCCACCCGCCCGGCAATGTCGAGCTTGAGGCCCGGCTTGTCCGTCATGGCCCGGGAAATGGCCTTGAGCTTGGCCTCCGCCGACTCGGGCAGCCGGGCAAAGCCTGGATCGAAATCGACCCATGCCAATTCTTCACTGTCGCCACCCAGCATTGCGCCGAGCAGGGCAAAGGGTGAAGTGATGGCCTTGCCGATCAGGTTGACGATGACCTTGAAGACAAGCCCACCAACGCTGAACTCGGGGTCGTCCAGGGAGCCCCCCACGGGCAGCTTGAGGTCGATCTCGCCACGGCTGTTCTTGAGCAGGGACACCGCAAGGAGCACCGGCAGCTTGAGGGCGCTGGGGCTGTCCACCTGCTCGCCGAAGGTCAGTTGATCCAGGAAGATTTCATTGGTGGCGGTGAGCTTGCGATCCTCGACCTTGTACTTCAGATCCGCCGAGAGCTTGCCCTTCTCGATACCGTAGCCCACGTACTTGGCGGCGTAAGTGGACACGCCCGAGAGCTCGAAGTCCTTCACCGAAGCGTGGATGTCGAGCGCCTTGTCCTGGCGGAAAGGGTTGAGCTTGCCAACCACCTCGACGGGCGCAGCATTGTCCACCTTGCCGCGCAGGTCGAGTTCGGCGATGGTGCCGGGGTCCGACGAGAGCCCCGTGAGCTGCCCGCCCATGCCTGTGAGGTTGGCATCATAGTTGGGGCGGATGAAGCGGTCGCTGTAGGCGATGTTGCCCCCCTGCAGGGTAATGCGCTTGATCAGGATGGGCGGAAGTAGCTGGGCGGGTGCGCTGGCCTCAGCCGCAGCCTTCACCGCGGCCGCTTCCTTTTTCTCGATGGCCTGCTGCGCGGTGAGCTCACGGATGTTGAGCCCGCCCTGGGCATCCAGGATCAGCCGGGTATAGAAATCACTCAGGGCGATCTCGTCGATGCTCACGGCCAGCGGCGACAGGCGGATATCCATGCCACCGAAGTACAGCGACTTCCATTTGAGGAAGTCCGCCGCGTTGAGTTTGTCCACCGAGGCGAAGTTGCCCACCGTGACTGCGCCCTTGAAACCGCCCTTCACCCCACCGACGGCCGGCAACTCGAAGGCCAGCCGGCCACGGGAGGTGACATTTCCGCGGGTGATCGCGATCTTGACCTTCTCGGTGACGTAGGGCTGGAGCATGGCCAGATCCACGGCTTTCAGGTCCAGGTCCAGGCTGCCAGCCAGCGGCGCCAGCCCCAGCGTGCCGACAACACCAACGCGGCCGCGCTTGTTCACCGAGGTCTGGAGATTCAGCTTTGCCTTGCTCCCCTTCACCGTGGACAAACCTTCCACCTTCAAGCTGAGGGGCTCCACGTTGAGCACCACGGCTGGCGCCAGGGTCTGATCCTCGAGCCTCACCCCCCAATCATCAAGGGCGACACGTTTGATCTCCACCTGCCAATCCTTCGGCGGAGCACCGCCGCCAGCGGCTACGGACGGTGCCACCTTTGCTGGCGGAGCCCGACTCCCGGCCGCGGCCTCGCCCGTCAGGCGTTGGGCATTGAACAGCCCGTCCCGGCCCCGCACCAGGTCGATCCGCGTGGCATTGCCTGCGACCGCGCCAACCGTCACCTTGCGGCCGGCGGCATCCACCTCCGCATCCCGCAGCTCGAGCAGGCCAAGGCGCGCCAGCGGCTGCTTTTCGCCCTTCAGGCGGACACTCAGATCACTCAGCTTGATGGATTCGGCCTTCAGCCCGACCTTGGGCTCGCCCTCAATCAGGGACACGTCGTAGGCCACGCGCGCATCGACCTTGCCCGACAACACCTCGGCCTGCTTGAGCGCGGCTTCGAAATACGGCTTCAGCGCCGGCACATCGACACCGGCCGCTACCAGTGTGCCACTGGCCTTGAGCGGCGCGATCGCCAAGCTGCCCTTGTGCTCGAAGGTCTCACCCGACCCGGTTCCGAAGCCGAAATCCAGCGCGGCCGGCTCGCTGCCCGGCAAGCGCAACTGACGCAGGGATACATGCAGATCCTGCAGGGTCTTCTGGTAAGGGCTGACGGGCAGCTCGTCGGTGATGTGGACCCGACCGCCCGTCAGCTTGAACTCGGCCAGGGACAGGGCAAAGGGCTTCGTCCTGGATGAGGGAGCAGCGGGCGCAGCCTGCTTGTCTGAAGGCAAGGGGGCCTGCTTGGGAATCAGCGCCAGCAGGCTTAGCTGACCATCCCGGCCGCGGCTCACGCTGAGGTCGGGTTTGTCGACGGACACCGTGCCAAGGGCCAGCTCGCCGCCCAGGGGAGCAAGCTTGTCGATCCCCACGCGCACCGCAGCCAGCTTGATGGCCGGGCGACCATCCGCATGCTGGACCTCCACGTCATCGAGGCCCAGCGTGCCTTTCACGCTCAGATCGGGAGCGGCATTGGGCGGCTGGGCAAAGCGCAGCTCAAGGTCGCTGGAGAAGCGCGCGCCGGGCAGGCGGAAGGTCTTCTCTACGGGGAGATAATCCACGAAACGGGTCAGATCAAACCGGTCAATGCGCAGATTGACCAGCGATTCGCGCTTGGGGGAGAACGGCAGGGCCTTGCCACGAAGCTCAAAGGGGGCATCATCCACCTTCATCGCCAGCAGGGGCTCGACAAAGGTGGATACATGGGACGGCATGTTGGAGACGAAGGGCAGGCCGAGCTCCAGATCGGTCAAGGCATGCTTGCTGCCTTCGGGCTTGTCGTCAAAATCGATCCGCCCTTTTTCAACACGGATGTTATTGACGGCAAAGTGGCTGGTGGAACCGTCGTCCGGTTTGTTGAGGATCTCGTCGATCACGTCCGACCAGTTGAAGCGCCGGCCCTCAAGCCGAACCACGCTGACCACCGGCTCGACAAGCTTCAGCTCCTCGACAACCACCCCACCCCGAAACAGGGATTCCAGCTCAACATTGACATACAGGGAGGTGAAGCTGGCCGCCGTCGCATCGCTGTCCCGCTCCTGCATGCGAAAGCCACGGACTTCCGCCGACAGGGCGTAGGGATTGATGGAAACGCCCTCTATGGTCACCGGCCGGTGTAGCAGATCGGACAGGGTGCTTTGCGCCACCGACCTGACCAGTGGCGGGGCAACCAGGAAGCCCACCACGCCCACCAGCGCAAAAACACCTGCGCCCCACAGTGCCCACCTGGCCGGCCGACCGGCTACGCGCACCTTCTGTCCCATCTCGTCATGTCCCTTTTTCTCCGCGCCGACGGCGCGGGCGAGCATTCCTGTATCCCGGAAGCCTAGCAGGGGAAGGCGGTGCTGCAAATGACGTTCTGCGCGGTGTTTGCCGTAACGCAAGGCGCAGTCTATCCTCCGGGCCCGTTACCGCTCTCCTCGCCCCGTCGCAATGAACCACCCTACCAGGACTTCCCGCTACGACGTGATCGTGATCGGCGCCGGTGCCGCCGGCATGATGTGTGCCGCCGAGGCCGGCAAACGTGGGCGTCGCGTGCTGCTCCTCGACCACGCCCCCAAGCTGGCCGAGAAGATCCGGATATCCGGCGGAGGACGGTGCAACTTCACCAATCTCGATGTGGGCATCGGCAACTATCTGTCGCGCAACCCCCAGTTCTGCCGCTCGGCCCTGGCGCGCTACACACCGGCGCATTTCATCGGGCTGGTGGATCGCCACGGCATTGCCTGGCACGAGCGTGAGCACGGTCAGCTTTTCTGCGACGACTCGGCCCAGGACATCATCGACATGCTGCGCGCCGAATGCGAGGACGGTGCCGTCAGCTGGGCCATGCCGTGCGCGCTCCAGGGGCTGGTCGCCGGCGACACGCCCGAGGCGCGCTTCATCCTGGACACCAGTCACGGGCGCCTGGCCTGCGCCAGCCTGGTGGTCGCCACCGGGGGGCTGGCCATCCCGAAGATCGGCGCCACCCCTTTGGGCTACAAGATCGCAGAGCAGTTCGGGCTCGCGATCATTCCCCCCAAGCCGGCCCTGGTGCCCCTGACCCTGCCACCCGAAGAGCTCGCCATCTACAAGGAGCTCTCCGGCATGGCCTTCGATGCGGTGGCCGAATGTGGCGCCGGGCGCTTCCGGGAGAACCTGCTGTTCACCCACCGGGGCCTGTCCGGGCCGGTGATCCTGCAGGCCTCGTCCTATTGGCAGGCCCGGGACTACGGCGAGGCGGACGGCGGCACCCAGGTCACGGTCAATCTCTTTCCGGCCGAGAACGTCCGCGACTGGCTGGGGGAGCGCGCCCGCGGCAAGAGCCTGCTGGCCAACCTGCTCACCGAACGCCTGCCCAAGCGCTTTGCCCAGGCCTGGTGCGAACAGCGGGGCTGGAACAAGCCCACCCACCAGTTCAACGCCCGGGAGCTGGACGCCATTGCCACCGCACTCTCCGGCTGGGCAATCACACCCAATGGCACGCTGGGCTACGCGAAGGCGGAGGTCACCCTGGGCGGGGTGGATACGCGCGCCCTGTCCTCCAAGACCATGGAGGCCCGGGAGGTGCCGGGTCTGTTCTTCGTGGGTGAGGTGGTGGACGTCACCGGCCATCTGGGGGGCTACAACTTCCAGTGGGCCTGGGCCTCGGGCCATGCAGCCGGGCAGGCGGCCTGAAGAGCAAGAAAAAGGCCCGCGTGCAGCGGGCCTTTTTCAGCAGCGGAGGCGAAGGCTTACTTGGCAGCAGCAGCCAGGCCGTTCACGATTTCCTGCTTGGCTTCCTCGACGGTGCCCCAGCCCAGGATCTTGACCCACTTGCCCGGCTCCAGATCCTTGTAGTGCTCGAAGAAGTGCACGGTCTGCTTCATCAGCAGCTCGGGCAGGTCGTCGGTGGTCTGGACCTTGTCGTACAGCGGGGTCAGCTTGGAGACGGGAACAGCCACAACCTTGGCGTCCACACCGCCGTCATCTTCCATCTTCAGCACGCCAACGGGGCGGCAGCGGATGACCACGCCCGGGGCCAGCGGGAAGGGGGTGACCACCAGCACGTCCACCGGGTCGCCATCGCCGGCGACGGTGTGGGGCACGTAGCCATAGTTGATCGGGTAACGCATGGACGTACCCATGAAACGGTCAACAAAGATCGCGCCGCTATCCTTGTCCACTTCGAACTTGATCGGATCGCCCTGGGCGGAGATCTCGATGATCACGTTGATGTCGTTCGGAACGTCCTTGCCGGCCTTGACCTGATCGAAACCCATATCACTACCTCCCGTTATTAGATGTAAGACAGCGCAGCATTATATGTGAGGCGTGCTCACATCGGATGAACCCTGATGGCGGAAATCCGCTCAGCTCGCGTCAAAACCACAGTCTTCCACCACCGTGCGCAGGGCATTGGCCGAAACCCGGGCCGGGTCGTAGCCAACCCGTGCCTCCCCCTGCTCCAGCGAAACCGCCACGCTGGCCACGCCCGGCGTGGCCGACAGCGCGCCGGTCAGGTTCTTCACGCAGCCCTGGCAGCTCATGCCTGCCACCTTGATGAGCACTTCTTCCATCATGTTTCCTTTCAGTCTGATTTTCCCGGACGCCAGCGTCTGAGCAACAGGGAATTGCTCACCACCGACACCGAACTCATGGCCATCGCCGCACCGGCGATCACCGGGTTGAGCAAGCCGAAGGCCGCCGCCGGAATACCAAGGATGTTGTAGATGAAGGCAAAGAACAGATTCTGGCGGATCTTGCCCAGCGTTGCCCGGGAAAGGGAGATCGCATCGGCAACCCCGGCCAGATCGTTGCGCACCAGGGTCAGGTCGGCAGCCTCGATGGCCACATCGGAGCCCGCGCCGATGGCGAATGACACGTCGGCCGCCGCCAGCGCCGGTGCATCGTTGATGCCGTCTCCGACCATCCCGACCAGTCCTTCGCCACGCAGTGCCGCCACGGCCTCGGCCTTGCCCTCCGGCATGACCTGGGCGCGGAATTCAGTGATCCCGGCTTCGGCGGCGATCCGCGCCGCCACCGCCGGGTGATCGCCGGTCAGCATCACCACCCTTACCCCCAGGCCCTGCAGGCGTGTCACCGCCGCCTTCGATGTGGCACGCAGCGGATCGGCAAGCCCCAGCACGCCTAGAACGTTGCCGTCTGCAGCCACACCGACGGGCGTCAAAGCCGCGGCAAGCAAGGGTTCGAGCAGATCCGCTGAAAGAGGTGAACCCTGTCCGGCGAGAAAGTCTGGCGACCCCACCACCACCATCCGGTGGCCCACCCGTCCGGTGACACCCTTGCCGCTGAAGGCCTGAACGGCCTCGGGCAGGCTTAGCGCCACACCGGCGTCCCGTGCGGCGGCAACCACTGCGCGGGCCAGGGGATGGTGGCTGGTCTGCTCCAGCCCTGCTGCCAGACCCAGCAAATCCTCGCGTACGACACCGGCGGCCATCCGCGCATCCAGGACGGCAGGCCGGCCTTCGGTCAGCGTGCCGGTCTTGTCCACCACCAGCACCTTGATCTTTTCGGCCAGTTCCAGCGCCTCCGCGTTCTTGACGAGTATGCCGGCGCGGGCCCCCTGCCCCGTCCCCACCATCACCGCTGTCGGCGTGGCCAGACCCAGCGCGCAGGGGCAGGCGATCACCAGCACGGCCACGGCATTGACCAGCGCCGGGGCCAGTTCGCCGCCGAACCACCACCAGCCCAGAAAGGTGACCAGGGCGATGACCACCACCGTCGGCACGAAGACCGCAGCAACCCGATCCGCCAGGCGCTGCACGGCCGGCTTGCCGCCCTGGGCCTGCTCGACGAGACGCACGATGCCCGCCAGCAGCGTCTCGGTACCGACGCCGGTGGCCCGGCAGCGCAAGACGCCGTCACCATTCACCGTGGCGGCAAAGACCTGATCACCGGGCGCCTTGACCACCGGAATGCTTTCTCCGGTGAGCATGGCCTCGTCGGCAGACGATTCGCCTTCCAGCACGTCGCCATCCACCGGCACCGCGTCACCGGGGCGGAGCACGAAAACTGTCCCTAACACCACCTGCTCCACCGGCACCGCTACCAATTGCCCAGCCTGCTCGACCCAGGCCGTCGGCGGCTGCAGGCGCAGCAGGGCTTCGATGGCCGCCGAGGTGCGGGCGCGGGCCCGGGCCTCAAGCAGCTTGCCGAGGAGCACCAGGGTGATGATGCTGGCCGACGCTTCGAAGTAAACATGCAAGTCGTGGCGCCCAAGGACAACCACCGCCAGGCTGAAGAAATAGGCCACGCTGGTGCCCAGGGCCACCAGTACATCCATATTGGCCCCGCCGCCGCGCAGGGACGACCAAGCGCCGGTGTAGAAACGCCGCCCGATCCAGAACTGCACAGGCGTGGCCAGCAGGCACTGCAGCCAGCGCGGCAGCAGATCGGCATGATGGCCGCTCGCCATGTCGACGCCGAGCATGCCCACCATCTGGATCAGGAAGGGGAGGCTGAGCCCGGCCGACAACCAGAACAGGCGCAGCTCGGTAGCCGCCTCGACTGCCTTGCGGGCCTTGTCGGCATCCCGGTCGCGGACCGCAACGGGGGTGGCGGTAAAGCCCGCCTTTGCCACGGCGGCAACGATCGCCACTGGCTCGACCATACCGGGGGTGTAACGCACCCGAGCTGTTTCTGCAGCAAAATTGACGCTCGCTTCGACGCTGGGCAGACGATTGAGCACTTTCTCGATGCGTGCGGCGCAGGCGGCGCAGCTCATGCCGGCAAGGGTGAGGTCGAGTGCACGGGGAGGAACATCGAACCCGGCCTTGCGGATGGCGGCCACCATGTCGGCTGCCGGGGGTGCGTCAGGTAAAGCCATCACCCTGGCCTTGCCGGTGCCGAAATTGACGGTAGCCTCGACGCCGGGGAGGCGGTTGAGCACTTTTTCCAGTCGCGCCGCACAGGCTGCGCAGGTCATGCCGCTCACGGAAAAATCGTAACGCACGTCCGGCTCACCGTATTCCACTCCACGCCCGGGTCAGAAGTGGCAGACAACCCCGTTCCAAAGGTTGCTACCGAGGGTCGGCGCCGTCACCAGGCCATACACGCCAAAGGCCAGCACCACCATTCCAGACCCCGTGCGCACGACTCGGTTCCGTACCACATCCTTGAGGCGCTTGAGCAGCAGGCCAGCCAGAAGAAGATTGGGCAAGGTACCAAGACCAAAAGCCAGCATCAGCATGGCCCCCCGCTCCGCGGCACCGGTGACGAGCGCGGTCGCGAGCACGCTATAAACCAGACCGCAGGGCAGGAAGCCCCACAGCAAGCCCAGCGGCAGGGCCTGCGCCACGGTCCGGGCGGGAAGGAAGCGCCCGGTCAGAGGCTGGATGCGCGACCACAGGCGGCTACCAAGCTGCTCGACACCTGACAAGGCGCGCGTGAAACCGGTGAGGTAAAGGCCAAGCGCGATGAGCATGAGGTTGGCAGCCACGTACAGCCCCAACTGGATGGGCAGGATGTCGTTGAAGAGCATGCCCACCGTGCCGATGGCGCCCATGGCCGCCCCGGCCACGGTGTAACTGGCAATTCGACCGATGTTGTAGGCCAGATGCAACGGCCACTCACGCCGTGACTCGCCGGGCATGCGAACAGTGTTCACCGTCAGGGCGCTGACGATGCCACCACACATTCCAACACAGTGGGTGCCCCCCAGGAGGCCGATGAGAAAGACTGCGAGATAACCGGTTTCGGGCATGGTCGAGACCTGGAAGCAAAGCGCCCCGCGAAAGCACGGGGCGCAGAAAATCGCACTTGCCTTGGCATTCTAGCCCGGTGCCGACCGGGCCGGTCTGCTCAGATCACCTTGGAGTAGCGGGTGCGCTCACGATCAGAGCGCAGGTAGCGGTCGAAGACCATGGCAATCGCCCGAACCAGCATGCGGCCGGCCGGCAGTACCGAGATCCATTGGTCATCAATGGTCAGCAAGCCGCCTTTTTCCATTTCCTGCAGATCAGCCAGTTCGGCCGCGAAATACTTGCGGAAGTCGATCAGGTGCGCGATCTCGATGGACTCGATGGACAGCTCAAAGTGACACATCAGCGCCTGGATGATCGCCCGGCGCAGCAGATCATCCGGGGTCAGCTCAATACCACGCAGCACGGGGAGCCGGCCCGAGTCGAGGATATCGTAGTACTCGTCAAGGGTCTTGACGTTCTGCGCATAGGTCGGACCCACCTTGCCGATGGCGGACACACCGAAGGCCAGCAGATCACACTCCGCATAGGTGGAGTAACCCTGGAAGTTGCGATGCAGCCGACCCTGGCGCTGGGCGGTGGTGAGCTCGTCGGACGGCTTGGCGAAATGGTCCATGCCGATGTAAACATAACCCGCCTCGGTCAGCCGGCGGATCGCGAGCTGAAGGATCTGCAGCTTGGTCTCGCCTGACGGCAACTGGGCATCCATGATGCGTCGCTGGGGTTTGAACAGGCTGGGCAGATGGGCGTAGTTGTATATCGAGAGGCGATCGGGCGACAGGGCCAGGATCTGCTCGAGGGTGCGGTTGAAACTGATGACGTTCTGCTTGGGCAGACCATAGATCAGGTCAACGCTGACCGACTTGAAACCATGGGCACGGGCGGCATCGATGACGAGCTTGGTCTCTTCCTCGCTCTGCACCCGATTGACGGCCTGCTGCACATCCGGATTGAAGTCCTGGATACCCACGCTCATCCGGTTGAAGCCCAGCTCGGCGAGCAGCGCAACCGTGGCTTCATCAACCTTGCGGGGGTCAACCTCGATGGAATACTCACCATCGGGTACAAGCGTGAAATGCTTCTTGACGATGCCCATCAACTGCCGCAACTCGTCATGGGACAGGAAGGTGGGCGTGCCGCCACCCAGGTGAAGCTGCAGGACTTCACGTGGCCCTTCGAGGCTGGCCACCTGGAGATCGACTTCCTTTTCAAGGTAATTCAGATACTTGGCAGAACGCCCATGGTCCTTCGTGATGATCTTGTTGCAGGCGCAGTAGTAGCAGATCGTATTGCAGAAGGGGATGTGGAAGTATAATGAGAGCGGTTTGCCGATTCCGCCGATCGTGCGCTTGCCCAACCAGTCGCCAAGTGCCTCGGCGTTGAAGGCCTCGACGAAGCGGTCCGCGGTGGGAAAGGACGTGTAGCGAGGCCCATTCACATCGAACTTGCGAATGAGGACAGGGTCGAAAATCAGATCTTTTTGTGCCGTGTTCATGGAGAGGCTTCTGTTGGTTGCACGAGACAATCGCAGAATCGTCAAAAAATCGTATTGATGTGGATCAAAGGGCTCCAAACCTTAGAATGACCACAAAGTTCAGGTGATTGCACGTGCAGATGAAATCGGTAGTGCCAATAACGGCAGTGGAGATCAAGACAGCCTGTTCCCAGTGCAACCTGCGGGAGCTGTGCCTGCCTTTCGGACTTGATCCCCGTGAGGTCAATCAGCTTGACGAACTTGTCGGGAGTCGCCGCAAAATCAAGCGGCAACAGCACCTTTACCGCTCAGGCGACCCCTTCGAGGCCATTTATGCCATTCGCGCCGGCTCTTTCAAGACTGACGTCATCCTTGAGGACGGACGCGATCAGGTGACCGGTTTCCAGATGACGGGCGAGGTTCTTGGCCTAGACGGCATCAGTGGAGAGCAGCACTCCTGCAACGCCATCGCCCTTGAAGACAGCGAAGTCTGCGTGATCCCTTTCAGCCGGCTCGAAGAACTGTCCCGCCAGGTGGAAAGCCTGCAACACCAGTTCCACAAGATCATGAGTCGCGAGATCGTCCGTGACCACGGCGTGATGATGCTGCTCGGCTCCATGCGCGCAGAAGAACGCCTCGCGGCCTTCCTGCTCAACATGTCGCAGCGTTTCACGGCCCGGGGCTTTTCGCCGTCGGAGTTCCACCTGAGGATGACCCGTGACGAAATCGGCTCTTACCTGGGGCTCAAGCTCGAAACCGTCTCCCGCGCCTTTTCCCGTTTCCAGGACGAAGGTCTGGTGGCCGTCCAGCAGAAACACATCCGCATTCTCGACACGCCGGGCCTCAAGCGCATCCTCAGCCACCACGCCGCCTGAGTCGCCGGCTTACATTAGGGCGAGCCAGCCCAAGGGGTTCTTGGTCATCGCCACCGCAAGGATGTAGGAATACACGGCCAGCGCCCCGGCCCAGGCTGTCGCCCGCTGCGCCCGGGGCCGAGTGGCCTTGAGGGCCAGCGCGCCGAGGCCGATGTAAAGCAGCAAACCCCCGATCTTGGCGGTCAGCCAGTCATCCACGAACGGCATGAAACCGGCGATCCAGGCCATTGCGATTGCACTGGCCAAAAGGCATGAGTCCACCAGATGGGGAAGGGTCCGGGTCAGCCTGGCCCGCAACAGGGGCGAGCCGGTGATGGACCACCAGCCCCGCAGGGCAAAGCCTGCAATACTGAGAACCACACAAGTGAGATGAAAGTGCTTGAGGGCCAGGTACATGTCGCCAGATCCGGTATGTCCGGCGACACGCCCACCGGGACGCCGGGCCCGCCAACGCGGGCCCCGCGACTCTATCCCTTGAGGACGCCGACTTCCAGCGCGGCAAACCAGTTGATGAAGCGCTGAACGTCAGCGCCCTGGTAGATGGCCCCATGCTGGGGCACCATCATGTCGATCTCCAGGCGGGAAACCCGCTCGCACCAGTCGCGTTTGGCCCGATCGGAGCCCATCCAGCGCTTGTGGAACGCCTCGGCATGGCGAACGTGGCGGGAAAAATCCTCAACGTAGAGGTTGCTGGCGTCAGCCGGCAGCAGGGCTGCCCCCACGTCCCCCGAAAAGAGGATCTTCGCTTTCGGGTCGTAGAGATGGAAGTTGCCCGAAGAGTGCAGATAGTGGGCCGGAATGGCCTGCAGTTCCAGCGCGCCCAGGCGGATCGGCATGCCCGAGTCAGGGATGGGGACAAACGTGCTTTCCTGGCCGCCGAAATGGGGCAGGAAGGATTGCCACAGCCAGCTAATGTAGCACTTGAGATCGGGCTTGAACTCGAGCCAAAGAGCAAGGGAAGAAATGATGTCCGGGTCCTGATGGGAGGCAAAGATGCCTGCCAGACGGGTCGGATCGCATTCAGCCGAAAGCGCGGAGAACACCGAAGGAAAGATCTCGATGCCGCCCGGGTCGCAGAGAAGCGCCTCCTCGCCGCTCAACACCACGTACTCGTTGGTGTCGATGATGTAGCCAGGCTTGGTGGCATCACGTGCAATGGCAAGCCAGCGGTGGTCGTCCTGTTGATAGATGCAATGGGCCTGCTTCATGGTCTCCTAGTCCTTAATAAGGCGTTCCTTGCCGAGAATTTCCAGTGATCGCTTGATTTGCGCGATGACCTCGGCGAAATCCGTTGAAACCTGCATCAGCGCCGGGCTGAAGCTCCCCCCGTAGGCCGCTTCGATCTTGGCCGAACGGGCCAGCACACCCCCCAGTTCGACCAGCTGCTGAGTCTCCTCCACAGCCGAACGAAGGCGTAGATCGAGGGAGCGCAGACGCGACTGCTGTTCAGCCAACCTCGCAGCACCGCGCCGGCGAGCTTCACGCACGCCCGGCACCCCGTCGCCGCTCAGGCGGATGGCTTGGGCAAGAATGGCCGATGTACGCTGATGCTGGACGACTCCCGTGACACTGCCCACGGAGCCGGAAGTCATGTCGCGGAGGGAGGACATATGCCGGGTGAGATCCTGGGCAAAGCGGCGCAGCTCGTTCGACAGCACGCCAAAGCCCAACGCCGCGTTGCCTGCCCGCTTGGCCAGGAAGATCGCGTTGAGTGCCATCAGGTTGATCCGGAAGGCCGTGGACACAATGGCCTTGATCTCTTCATTGACGCGGACGATTCGGGCGAGCTCCCCCGAGGCGGGCGCTTTCAGGTGCAGGTTTCGTTCTGGCGCGTTCATGCTGGACTCTCAGGCGGCGGCAGCCGCAGCGGGACTCGTGGACGGCGAGGGCTGAAAACAGGCACACACGCCCCTGAGGGGTCGGGTGGAGCCTGAAGTTGTGCCGGATTAACGGCGTCCAGCACGCAAGCTTGAGGCGCCCGGCCGGGGATCGCTAAGTCGAGGCTGCTGGCGGCGCAGAGCGGCGTGGCGGCATGATGAAATCCCGCGGGCGGGTGCGCAGACGGTGCCACAGGCGGCGCCCCAGATCCCGCAGGTCGTCCCGGGACAGGTCATAGGCGCGCACCGCCGTCATCAGGGACAGCGCAAAACTGACCCCCAGGTTGAGCACGAACATCACCGCCACGCCGAGGATCGCCAGGGACAACAGCCCCGTCCCGACCCACTCCACATCGAGGGACGCCGTGGCGAGGCTTAGGATGCCGGAATTGAGGGTCACATGGCGCACGTCCAGGGGCAGGCCGAAGAACTTGCCCAGTACCGGCGTCATGCCCAGCATCAGGCCCAGGGAGATGTTGGTGGCCCAGCCCGACATGTTGCGTGACACAACGCCTGCCAGGCGGATCATGCGCAGGCGTCCGAAACGCAGGCCGAAGCGGTGCTCGGCGATGGCCTGGGGCAAACGGTGATAGACAGCCCAGTTGTCCACCCAGCCCCCCACCAGGGCGGCCAGATACAGGATGCAGCCGGTGAGGGCCGCATAGAACACCGTGCCGCTGTCCACCGGGCTCAGGGCCTGAAAGACGTAGGTTGCCTCGGCGGTGCTGAGGAAGGAGTGCCCGGTGGTCCACTGCCACATCTCATCAAAGGCGTAGGCGCCGGTTGCCACCACCACCACGTTGGCGATGGTGGCAGCAAGCTGGGAGTGACAGATGCACGTGGCGTAGTCAACAATCACCTCCAGGCGCTCGCTGCCCTTTCGGTCGCGGATGATCGCGGCGAAGGCCGCGGCGGTCATCGCCGGCTGCTTGGTGGCAAGGATCAGGCCGAGGGCCTGGAGAATCAGGAAGCTCACGGCGTAGTTGAGGCCGGACGCGAACCCTTCCATGAACAGGGCTAGACCGGCACCGGCAATGGCCATCTTCATGGCCGCTGTTCCCACCGTGAGCAAGCCGCCTCCGGCCGCAGCGGCCCAGATATGGCGGTAATCAGCAGGCGTCTCGGCGATGTAGTGCTCGCCGGTCTTGCCGGCCCGATCGACGATGCGCCGCTGCAGGCGCTGCAGGTTGCTGCGCACCAGGTGACGCAGGCTGGTGCTGTCGTGGGCAGCGTAGGCTAGCTGCTGGAGGAGCAGCAACACCGGCCCCGGCGCCTCCCGCCCCGTGCTCATGACCGCCACGATGGCCTCCATACGGGCGATACAGCGCTCCAGCACATCCAGGCCATAGACGATGTCCACGCTGATGCCTTCCGACTCGAGACGGGTCGAGATCAGCTGCATCTCCGCCCGGCAGGCCACCACGTCATCGTGCCAAGCTTCCAGCAGATCACCGGTGAGGCGCGCCTGCTCCCAGGCACACAGCAGGTTTTCACCACTATCGGCGAGGCGCTTGAACGGCGACCTGGCCACTGGCCCGGGCTGGCTGCGGACACGCAGCTTGAGGGACAGGCCTTGACCCTGCACGCGGGCAAGGAGCAGACGGAAACCATCGGCCATGGCGCACTCCAGGGCTGCCGTCATCTCCGGCATGTCGGCCGGGAAGAGGATATTCACCGCGCGCAGCAGGGTAGAGGGCTGCAACCCGCGGATCAGAGTCAGGTCACGCCGGCTCTGGTAGCTACGGCTCATCAGGTGCCCAAGATCGTGATCGTCCCGGGGCGAGGGAATCAGCTTGGAGGTCAGGCGGTCGCCGAACTCCGACAGAAAGCCCCGGTCGCTGGGAATGCCGACCTCGCCAAACAGGTTGGCGCCCTCGGTTTCCTCGAGGATGCAGCGCAGGGCGGTACGAACGGCCGCTGCCAGCTCCGGATTGGCCGCCAGCACATCCATCAGCACCGCAAAACGCTGGGTCGCCGACCCATGCACGTCAGCCGAGTCAATGTACACGTCGCTCCACAGGGAGCCGCCCGACAGCCAGGTGGTCATGGAACGCCAGGCATCAAGGCGATCGGGAAGGTGCTCGGCCAAGACGAGATTGGACAAACGCGTCGCCAGCCCGGGCAGGTTCCGCTGGTTTTGGCGCTGGGGGGGAAGCGCCGCGTGGATGCACGCCAGCACGCCGTCCGGAGAGAGGGTAAAGGTATTCTGCATAGGGCGAGTATGACTCAGCCGGCAGCGCCTGGTTCACTGCAACATGCAGCAGAATGCTACCGGATCGGTTGGCCCGCTCGGGGACGCAGTCCCCGGTTACCATTCCGCCCATGCTGCCCATCCTCTACCAGGACGACCACGTGGTCGTCATCCACAAGCCCGCCGGCCTGCTGGTCCATCGCAGCGAGCTGGATCGCCACGAAACCCGCTTTGCGGTGCAACTGCTGCGCGACCAGCTCGGTTGTCACGTTCACCCCGCCCACCGGCTCGACCGGGGCACCTCCGGCGTGCTGGTCTTTGCGCTGGACAAGGACAGCGCCCGCCACCTGGGCGGCCAGTTCGAACGCCAGGAAGTGAGCAAGACCTACCTGGCCGTGGTGCGGGGCCACCCGGCCGAGCAAGGGCGCATCGATCACGCCCTCACCCGTCGCCGGGACGACGCCGAATGGGTGGGCAGCCGCAACACCGACGAGGCCCAGGACGCCGTCACCGACTTCCGCCGCCTGGCCACCTGCGAGCTCCCCCATGCGGTAGACCGCTACCCGACCAGTCGCTACGCCCTGGTCGAGCTGACCCCGCTGACCGGGCGCCGCCACCAGATCCGCCGTCACCTCAAGCACATCGCCCACCCGATCATCGGCGATGCCACCTTCGGCAAGGGCCGCCACAACCGCTTGTTTCAGGAGTTATTCGGCTGCCAGCGCATGCTGCTGGCGTGCACCCGGATGCAGCTTGTCCACCCCCTGAGCGGACAGCCCCTGGATCTGCTCGCCCCCGTCGACGGAGACTTCGCCCGCGTGGTCGACGCCCTGGGCTGGCAAGCGGCACTCCCAAGCACCTTATTTACATCCCTTTACGCCCGGGCAACATGACTTAACCCAAGCCCCACCTACACTCGCCTCCGATCAGATGCCAACCCGGCACCCCCACTGCTTTCGGAGCTTCCCCATGCCCATTCCCCGCCGTGCCCTCGCCAACGACCTGGAAGCCCTGCTCCGCACTGCCCCGGAACGGCGCCAGGTTCTGCGCTGGCTGCTTGCAGGCGCCAGTGCCCCCCTTGCCGCGTGCGGCGGCGGAGCGGAGGTCAGCATTGGCGGCGTCGGGAGTTCGACGGGCGCCGGTTCGTCAGACACCTCCAGCGCCGTCAGCAGTTGCACCATCATCCCCGAAGAGACGGCCGGCCCCTACCCGGGCGACGGTTCCAACTACAACAGCAATGGCATTGCCAACGCCCTCAGCCTGTCCGGCATCGTTCGCAGTGACATCCGCAGCAGCGTTGGCGGCGCCACCGGTACCGCCGCCGGAATCCCCGTCACCCTCACCCTGCAGCTCGTCAATACGGCGGGAAACTGTGCGAACCTTGCCGGCTACGCCATCTACCTGTGGCACTGCACCCGCGACGGCCTTTACTCCCTGTACAGCACCGGCGTCACGGGTGAGAACTTCCTCCGCGGTGTGCAGCAGACCGACAGCAACGGCAAAGTCACCTTCCTGACCATTTTCCCGGGCTGCTACGCCGGTCGCATGCCCCACATGCACTTCGAGGTCTACCCCAGCCTGGCCAGTGCCACTGGCGCCGCCAACAAGGTGAAGACCTCGCAGATCGCCTTCCCGACCGCGACGTGCAACGAGGTCTACGCCACCAGCGGCTATGGCAACAGCGCCATCAATCTTGCCGCCATCAATTTCGCCAGTGACAACGTTTTCAGCGACGGAACCGAGCAGCAAATGGCCTCCATCAGTGGCACCACGACCAACGGCTACAGCGCATCACTGGTGGTGGGCATCGCGGCCTGAGGAGGGTTCGCGGCCAGGCGGAAAGCGGCCTGCACACTCAGCGACAACGTGGCGCTTTCACCCGTAACACAGGCCGGCTAAGATTGTCGGCCTTTTGTGCTGCGCCCCCGATGAAACTCTCAGACCGCTTCGACCCATCCCGCTTCCATCTGCCGTGGGTAACGCGCTCAGGCCCTGCTCTGGCCTGGGGTGTGGCCATGGCCGTCACAGCCTGGGTTGTCGCCGATCTGTTCTGGCGGTTCAGTGCCCCACGCCCACCGGCCCTGCCCGTAGTCAGCCCCAGTGACCCGCAGCTTGCGGCCCAGGCCATCGCGAGCCGGCATTTGATGGGAAGTGGAGCCCAGGGCACTGGCACCGCGGCCGGCCCGGTCAACGCCGCCCCTGCCCGCTACACCCTGCAAGCCGTGGTGACCGGCGCCGGCGGCCGACCCGGCTGGGCCATCCTGAGCATCGATGGCGGTCCCCAGCAGGGTGTCGTTGAAGGTCAGGACATCCATTCAGGGGTGCGTCTTGAGCGCGTGCAGGCCGGCAGCGTCGAGATCACCACGGGTGGCGTGCGTCAAACCATCCGGCTTGCCGAGCGGGGCGCCAGCAGCCCAGCAACAGCCTCACCGCTTCCCGCCGGCATTGCCCAGCTTCCGCAGCTCCAGCAGGGCGCATCCACCATCGACAACACCACCGAAGCACCGGACTCGGGGCCCCGCCCCTTGCCTGCCGGCTTTCCGGTTCAACCCGTCCCCAGCCAATGAAATCAGCCCGCCGCCAGGGGTTCGCCCGTCGCATCCTCGCCGCCTGCCTCGCCACTACCATGGCCATGCCCCTTGCCGTCACCGCCGCCCCCAGCACCCAGGGCCCTGCGGACGCGGGCGAGACTGTTTCCCTCAACTTCGTGAACGCGGATGTGGGCGCGGTGATCCAGGCGATCTCGAAGATCTCCGGGCGCAACTTCGTGGTGGACCCACGGGTCAAGGGCACCCTCAACATCGTCACGGCGCGCCCGGTGCCGCGCAACCTGAGTTACTCCATCCTGCTCTCGGCCTTGCGCCTGCAGGGCTACGCCGCCATTGAGGGCCAGGGCGTCACCAAGATCGTTCCCGAGGCTGACGCCAAGCTCCACGCCGTACCTGTGGGCAAGGGCCAGGGCGCCGGCGGCGGTGACCGCCTCACCACCCAGGTGTTCACCCTGCAACACGAGTCCGCCTCGCAGCTGGTACCGGTGATCCGCCCCCTGGTGTCCCCCAACAACACCGTCACCGCCTACCCGGGCAACAATTCCCTGGTGGTCACCGACTACGCCGAGAACATCGGCCGCATCGCCCGCATCATCGAATCCATTGACGTTCCCCAGGGCGACATGCGGGTCATCAACCTCAAGCATGCCTCGGCACTTGATCTCGCCCAGACGGTCAATCGCCTGCTCAACGACGCCGGCAGCGGCAGCGTTGGCGGCACGCCCGGCGTCGGTGGCGACGCCAGCCAGCGCGTCTCGGTGATCGGCGACCCGCGCACCAACAGCCTGCTGGTGCGCTCCGAGAACCCGTCCAAGCTCAACGCCGTGCGCCAGCTCGTGGCCAACCTGGACCAGCCGGGTGCCGCTGGCAATATCCATGTGGTCTATCTGAAGAACGCCGAGGCGACCAAGGTCGCCCAGACCCTGCGGGCCGTGCTCTCCGGCGAGGCCGGCAACAGTGGCCAGGGAAGCACCGGCGGCAGCACATCCACCAGCAGCTTCGCACCCAGCTCGACCGGCACGAGCAGCGGCACTTCCACCGGGACCGGCAGCAACGTCGGCAACACGCCGTCCTTCGGCACCAGCAGCAACACGGGAAGCGGAGCAGGCGCCACCGGCAATGGCATCGTCCAGGCCGACCCCATGAGCAACGCATTGATCGTCACCGCGCCGGATGCCATCTACAACAATCTGCGCAAGGTCATCGATCAGCTCGACCGCCGCCGCGCCCAGGTGTATGTGGAGGCTCTGATCACCGAAGTCAGCACCGAAAAGGCCGCAGAAATCGGCATCCAGTGGCAGGCCGGCAAGCTTGGCTCCACTGCCGTGTTCGGTGGCACCACCTTCAACAGCGGTGGTAACAACATCCTCAATCTGGCCACCAGCCTGGCCTCCAGCAGCGCCACCACGCTCCCCGGCAACGGTCTCAACCTGCTGCTGGGTGGCGGCACCATTACCGTCGGCGGGCGCGAAATCGCCAACCTCAACATGCTGGCACGCTTCCTCGAGTCCGACACCAAGGCCAACATCCTGTCCACGCCCAACCTCGTCACCCTCGACAACGAGGAGGCCAAGATCGTCGTCGGTCGCAACGTGCCCTTCGTCACCGGCACCTACGCCACCACCGGCAACACCGCCACGGCCAACCCCTTCACCACCGTGGAGCGCCGCGATGTGGGCCTGACCCTCAAGGTCAAGCCGCAGATCTCCGAGGGCGGCACGGTACGCCTGCAGATCTACCAGGAAGCCTCCTCGGTGATCGACTCCACCGCCACCAGCACCACCGGCCCCACCACCACCAAGCGCTCCATCGAATCCACCGTTCTGGTGGATGATGGCGCCATGATTGCCCTGGGCGGCCTGGTGGAAGACACCTACAGCGGTGGCCAGGAAAAAGTCCCGCTGCTGGGCGATCTGCCCTATCTCGGCCAGTTCTTCCGCTACGACTCGCGCAAGCGCGGCAAGACCAACCTGATCGTCTTCCTGCGCCCGGTCATCCTGCGTGACGCGGCCAGCATTCAGGGCATCTCCGCCGATCGCTACAACTATGTGATCGGCCAGCAACGTGCGAACGACAGGGTGGACGCCCTGATGCGCGGCGAACCCAGCCCACCGGAACTTCCGCCGCCGGGAAGCCCGCCACCGGCCGTGCCCTTCAACCGCCCCAAGGACAACCCGCCCCCTGCAACACCGGCGATATCCACCCCCCGGCAGGACACGCCAGCCTACGCCCCATGAGCGCCCCCGCCCTGCCCTACGCCTTCGCCAAGGCCCATGGCATCCTCGTGGCCGCCCTGGGCAGCGAGCATGCCGAGGTGGTCATGCGCGAAGGGGCCGACCTGACCGCCCTGGCCGAAGTGCGGCGCAGCCTGGGCCTGCCCCTGCAGATCGAGAGCGTCACCCGTGCAGCCTTTGAGGCACGCCTCGCCGAAACCTACTCCGGCACCGACGACAATGCCGCCGAGGTGGTCGCCGACGTGGGCCAGGAGGTGGATCTCACCCAGTTGATGACCGAGCTGCCGACGGTGGAGGATCTCCTCGACACCCAGGACGACGCGCCGATCATCCGCATGATCAACGCGCTGCTCACCCAGGCGGTGCGCCAGCAGGCCAGCGACATCCACATCGAGCCCTACGAGCGCAATTCGGTGGTGCGCTTCCGCCGCGACGGCGTGCTGGTGGACGTGGCCCAACCCCACCGGGCCCTCCACGCCGCCATGGCCTCGCGCATCAAGATCATGGCCAGCCTGGACATCGCCGAGAAGCGCCTGCCCCAGGATGGCCGCATCGCCCTGCGCCTGGCCGGCCGCCAGGTGGACGTGCGCGTGTCCACCCTGCCCACCACCCACGGCGAACGCATCGTGTTGCGCCTGCTCGACAAGGGCAGCGGCCAGCGCAGCCTCGACAGCCTGGGCATGGCCCCCGACACCGTGAGGCCCTTCGCCGAGTTGCTCAAGGAACCCCACGGCATCCTCCTCGTCACCGGCCCCACCGGCTCGGGCAAGAGCACCACCCTCTACGCCGCCCTGCAGGGCATGGACGCGAAGCGCCGCAACATTGTCACCGTTGAAGACCCGGTGGAGTACGACCTGCCCGGCGTCGGCCAGATCCAGGTCAATCCGCGCATCGAGCTGAGCTTCGCCAAGGCCCTGCGCGCCATCCTGCGCCAGGACCCGGACGTGATCATGATCGGTGAGATCCGCGACCTGGAAACCGCCCAGATCGCCGTGCAGGCCAGCCTCACCGGCCACCTGGTGCTGGCCACCCTGCACACCAACGACGCCGCCTCGGCGGTCACCCGGCTGGTGGACATGGGTGTCGAACCCTTCCTGTTGGCGTCCACCCTCCGTGGTGTGCTGGCCCAGCGCCTGGTGCGCAAGCTGTGCACTGCCTGCCGCAGCGCCAGCCCCAGCAGTGCAGCCGACCGTGAGCTGCTCGGGCCGGACACCCCGGCGCAGCTATGGCGCGCCGCCGGCTGCCCGGACTGCGCCCGCACCGGCTACGCAGGGCGCAGCGGCATCTACGAACTCATCGTCGCCGACGAGACCTTCCAGCGCCTGATCCACACCGGCGCCGATGAAGCCCAACTGCGCGCCCACGCCATCGCCAACGGCACCCGCAGCCTGCGCGACGACGGCCTGCGCCTGTTGGCCAGCGGGTTGACCTCGGCCGAAGAACTGCTCCGCGTCACCCGCGAATGACCGCCTTCCGCTACCGTGCCCTTGATGCCGCCGGCAAGGAAGCCGCCGGCGTCCTCGAAGCCGACACCGGCAAGGCGGCACGCGGCCTGCTCCGCGAACGCGGCCTCTACCCGCTGGAGGTGGCGTCCGTGGCCCACGGTGCCGCCGGCAACAAGACGGTCAGACGCAAGCTCCGGGATGCCGACCTCACCCTGCTGACCCGCCAGTGGGCCACCCTGCTGGCCTCCGGCCTGACCGTCGAGCAGGCCCTGGCGGCCCTCATTGAGCAGGCTGAAACCGAGGGCACCCGCCAGCTACTGGCCGGCGTGCGCTCCGAGATCCTGGCCGGCTACAGCCTGCGCGCCGCCCTGGATCGCTACCCCCAGGCCTTCTCCACCCTGTACCGGGCCTCGGTGGCGGCGGGCGAGAAATCCGGCGAGCTGGCCAAGGTCATGAACCAGCTGGCCGACTACCTGGACCGCAGCCACGCCCTGCGCACCAAGACCCTCCAGGCCCTGCTCTATCCGGCCATCGTCGCCAGCGTGGCCCTGCTGGTCATCGTCGGCCTGATGACCTACGTGGTGCCCCAGGTGGTGTCCGTCTTCCAGCAGGGCAAGCAGGCCCTGCCCCTGCTCACCCGCAGCCTGATCCTGGTCAGCGCCCTGTTGCGGGAATGGGGCTGGCTGATGGTGCTGGCCCTGGCCGGCGCCTTCTTCACCGGCCGTGCGGCCCTGCGCGACACCAGCGTGCGCCGCCGCTGGGACGCCTGGCTGCTCGGCCTTCCGGTGCTGGGCCGCCATCTGCGCACCCTCGATGCCACCCGGTTTGCCAGCACCCTGGCCATCCTGGCCGGGAGCGGCGTTCCCCTGCTGGCCGCGCTGGAGGCTGGCCGCCAGGTGATCAGCCGTCTGCCCCTGGCCGATGCGGTGGGCGTAGCCGCCGAGCGTGTGCGCGAAGGCCAGCCCCTGTCGAAGGCCCTCGGCGCCAGCCGCCAGTTTCCGCCGCTGCTGATCCACATGCTGGCCAACGGCGAGGCCACCGGCCGCATCGACGAGCTCCTCGACCGGGCCGCCAAACTGCAGCAGGCCGAACTGGAAAACCGTACCGCCACCCTCACGGCCCTGCTCGAGCCGGTGCTGCTGCTGGCCATGGGCGGCTTCGTGCTGCTCATCGTGATGGCCGTGATGCAGCCCATCATCGAAATCAACACCCTGATGAAGTAAGGAAACCACGATGCTCAAGACCCTGCGCCGCAACCGCGGCTTCACCCTGATCGAAGTGATGGTCGTGATCGTCATCCTCGGCGTGCTGGCTGCGCTGGTGGTGCCCAAGGTCATGAGCCGCCCGGACGAAGCCCGGGTCGTGGCCGCGCGCCAGGACATCTCGGCCATCATGCAGGCCCTCAAGCTCTACAAGCTCGACAACCGCCGCTACCCCAGCGGCGAACAGGGCCTGCAGGCCCTCGTCACCAAGCCGACCACCGCCCCGGTGCCGGAAAACTGGAAGTCCTACCTGGACAAGCTGCCCCTCGACCCCTGGGGCAAGCCCTACCAGTACGTCATGCCCGGCCTCAAGGGCGAGGTGGACGTGATGAGCTTCGGCGCCGACGGCGTGACCGGCGGCGAAGGCTTCGACGCCGACATCGGCTCCTGGAGCCTGTAGTGGTCTTCCGCCCCATGGACACCACGCCCCGACGGCGGCGCAGCACCGGCTTCACCCTCATCGAGGTGATGGTCGTGCTGGTGATCATGGGCATCATGGCCACCGGGCTCAGCGTGGGCCTGGACAGCCTTCGCGGACGTGATTCCGATCAGGCCCTCAAGCGCCTGCGTCTGGTCCTTGAAGCCACTGCCGACCGGGCCATCGTGCGCGGCCGGCCGATTGCCTTGGAGCTGCTCTCCGACGGCTACCGCTTTTCGGCCCTCGACCCCGACGACAACTGGCGCCCCCTCAACGACCCGCCGGTATTCACCGAAAAGGCCTTGCCGGCAGGCCTGGCATGGGGCGGGCTGCGCCTGGAAGGGGGTGGCGAGAGCAGCGCAGCCCGCCTGCAGTTCGGCTCGCAGGCGCCTGAATACGAGCTGCGTGTCACCACACCCGGCGGCGAAGCCCGCCTGACAGGCAAGGCCAACGGCGAGGTGCTGCTGCAGATGCCGGGCCGGACCGCCTCATGAGGCGGCAGCCCGGCCGCGCCCGCGGCTTCACCCTGCTGGAGACCCTGGTTGCCCTGGCCATCCTGGCTATCGCCCTGACCGCGGCCTTCCGCGCCATGGGCGTTACCGCCCAGAGCGCGGCAGAGCTGCGCGAACGCCTGGTGGGCGACTGGGTCGCCGAGAATCGGCTGGCCGAACTGCGCGCCACCGGCGCCTGGCCCGGCGCCGGCACCAACGAGGGCACGGCCGATCAGGCCGGGCGAACCTACCGCTGGCGCGAGGAGGTCAAGAGCACCGCCAACCCCCTGTTCCGCCGGGTGGACGTGAGCGTCTTCGCCCCCGAATCCGACACCCATGCCATCGCCCGGCTCACCGGCTACGTGGCCCGGCCCCTGCGATGAAGCGCTCCCTGCCCGCCCAACGCGGCCTGACCCTGATCGAGCTGATGGTGGCCCTGGCCATCTTTGCGGTGCTGGGTGTCCTGTCTTACCGCGGGCTCGCCGAAGTGGCCACCAGCCGCACCCACCTGGAGGCGGGCTTCGAGCGCTGGCAGGAGTGGTACTTCGGGGCCAAGCCCATGGCGCCCGGGGGCTACGCCGCGGTCGGAGGCGCGTACGACCACGACACCAAGAGGCTCGTCGCCCGCGATCTGGGCTCAACGCTCCGGCACGAGTTCATGCACGTGCTGCACTGGCGCATGTGCGTCCGCGCGGGCCAGATCCATCCCGTCTGGTTGCAGGAAGGGCTCTGCTCCCTCGTCGAGGACTACGACCTCAAGGACGGCAGCCTGCGCCCGGCGCCGTCGTACCGCACGAACACCGCCAAAAGGCTCACCAAGGCGGGAGGCCTGCTGACCATCGCGGCATTGACCTCGCTTGACCGCGATCACTTCATCGGCACGCGCCCGATGGCCAACTACGCGCAGGCCCGGACGCTGTTCATGTTCATCAGCGACCGTCAGCGCCTGGGCGACTGGTACGCGGAGTTCACGCGGCGCTGGAGCGGCGTCAACGCCGAAGAGGCGACGCGCGGCGCGTTCGAGGCGGCGCTGCGCATGCCCATGGACGAGGTCGAGAAAAGCTATCGCGCGTACGTCCGCGCCATGCCCGAGGTGCCCGAGCAGCTCGCCTCGGGACGCGCAAGCCTGGGCGTGGTCGTCGAGACCGGCGCGGGCGATGGACCGGTCGTCGTCGAAGTCGTCCGCCGGGACGGTGCGGGGCTGAAGCTCGGAGATGTCGTCATCAGCATCGATGGCAAGCCCACCCGCGACACGCCCGAACTGGTCCGGGTCCTGGGAACGTCCCTCGACGGCGGATACGCGCCGGGCGCGAGCGTGGTCGTGCGTGTGAAGCGTGACGGCAAGCAGATCGACGTCCCGTTGACCCTCGTCCCGAGATGAGCGACGCGTGACCCGATAACCCGGCCCGCGAATCGGACGTGCCTCACTGGTTCCCGGGTTGGCCCCCGCCTTGGCTCGGGCGGGCGACGCGGCGCCCGCGCAGACGGCACGACCGACCCAGCCCCCTCAACCGATTTGTTCCGCCGGCTCGACCCGAGACCCAGAACCGCCGATCCGAGACGCGGGATCGGGGTCCGAGTTTGCGGGCCTCGGTCCCGGGCGCTGCGGCATG
>NZ_JAFLDT010000042.1 GCF_017302315.1 Zoogloea sp. | reverse complement strand
CCGAGGCGCGGCGCACGTCGACATCGGTCACGCGCGAGAGCAGGTGCTTCTCGCCCTGTGCGATGCGCCAGGCGATGCGGTAGAGCAGGGCATGGCGCTGCGGGTCGCGATGGCAGAGCACTGCAGCGGCGAGTTCGAACAGCGCGGTGGGCACCTGCGGCGCGGGACGGAGCGCGGCGGCAGTGGCGAGATCCGGCGCGGCCAGCAGCGTCGCCTGCGCATCGCCGTCCCAGTCGATGTCTTCCGGCGCGATGCCTGCGCACAGCCCGGCGCGGGCGAGTCTGCGCCAGGCACCGAGATCCCAGCCGGGTTCGACTTCGGCGCGGAAGCGATTCATCGGCTGCCGTCCATCACGCGAACAGATCCTGCTGGCGCGGCTTCGGTGCGAGCTGCGCGCGCAGCGAGGCGGGGTCGTCGAGACGCTTGCGCGGATGGTGGTCGGGCAGCTGGATGAAGGGCAACATCTTCTGCAGCGGCGCGCGCAGCCGCGCCATGTCCTCCAGGCGCAGGCGGCCGTGGCGGCGCGCGATGAGGATGCGGTCGACGTTGCGCGTGCCCAGACCCGGCACGCGCAGCAGCATCTCGCGCGGCGCGGTGTTGAGGTTCACCGGGAATTTCTCCGGGTGACGCAGCGCCCAGGCCAGCTTGGGATCGATGTCGAGGTCGAGCATGCCGCTGCCGCCGGCCTTGGCGTCGGGGGCGATCTCCTCGACGCCGAATTCATAGAAGCGCAGCAGCCAGTCGGCCTGGTAGAGCCGGTGCTCGCGCAGCAGCGGCGGCGGCTTCACCGGCAGGGACGACGACGCGTCCGGAATCGGACTGAAGCCGGAGTAGTACACGCGACGCATGCGGAAATCGCCGTACAGACCGCTGGAGGTGAGCAGGATGCTGCGGTCGTCGGCATCGTCGGCGCCGACGATCATCTGCGTGCTCTGTCCGGCCGGTGCGTAGCGCGGCGGACGGCGCCGCTTCGGCGAAGCGTTGCTGGTCGTCGCCGGCTTGCGCGCCTGCAGCGTTTCCTCGATCTTCGCCGAGACCGTGCCCATCGCCGCGCGGATGCCGGGCAGCTGCTTTTCCGGCGCCAGTTTCTTGAGCCCGGCTTCGGTCGGCAGCTCGATGTTGATGCTCAGGCGGTCGGCATAGCGACCGGCCAGCGCCAGCAGCTCGGGCGAGGCCTCGGGGATCGTCTTCAGGTGGATGTAGCCGGCGAAGCGATGGTCCTCGCGCAGGCTGCGCGCGACCTCGACCAGCTGCTCCATCGTGTAGTCGCCGTTGCGGATGATGCCGCTGGAGAGGAACAGCCCCTCGATGTAGTTGCGCTTGTAGAAATCGAGCGTGAGCTGCACCACTTCGTCCGGCGTGAATCGCGCCCGCGGCACGTTGCTGCTGGCGCGATTGATGCAGTACGCGCAGTCGTAGATGCAGAAGTTCGTCAGCAGGATCTTCAGCAGCGACACGCAGCGCCCGTCGGGCGTGTACGAATGGCAGATGCCCATGCCTTCGGTGCTGCCGATGCCGCCGGACTTCAGCGAATTGCGGCCGCCGGCGCCGCTGGAGGCGCAGGAGGCGTCGTACTTGGCGGCGTCGGCCAGGACGGCCAGTTTGCGGGACAGCTGCATGGGCGGATTGTGCCGTGCCCGCCGTCTCGTCGCATGAGACGGGCCGCGGAAAAGGTCACGCTTTGCACGATCGGGCGGGAACGTGCGCCATGACTTCGGGCCGGTGCGCGGACGGGGGCGGCAATGGCAGGGTGAGGCCTCGTCCACGGAGACCCCCATGCGCCTGCCTGCCCTGCTCATCCTCGCGCTCGCCGCCGCCGGCTGCTCGCATGCGCCCGTTCGCGATGCACAGGTGGTGCGCGCTGCGCTGGCCTCGCCCGCGCGCAGCGCCGACGACCGCACCCGCGACCTGCGCGACCATCCCGATGCGGTGCTCGGTCTCGCGGGCTTCCGTCGCGGCGATACCGTGGCCGACGTGTTCGGTGGAGGCGGCTACTACAGCGAGATCCTGTCAGAGGTGGTCGGTCCCGAGGGCAGGGTGCTGCTGGTCAACAACCCGCCGTACGCGGCGTTCGCCAAGGACGCGCTCGCCACCCGCTTCGCCGACGGCCGGCTGCCCAACGTGCGCCGCTCGGTGGTGCCGAACGAGGCGCTCGGCCTCGGCAGGAATGCGCTCGACGGCGCGCTGATCGTGATGTCCTACCACGACCTGTACTACGTCGATCCCGCGCAGGGCTGGCCGGCGGTGGATGCCGGCCAGTTCATCGACCAGATCGTCGCCGCGCTCAAGCCGGGGGGAAAGCTGCTGATCGTCGACCACGTGGCGCGCGAGGGCAGCGGCAGCGCCGATGCGCAGATGTTGCATCGCATCGACGAAACGTTCGCCGTCCGCGATTTCAAGGCGCATGGCCTGGACTTCGTCGGCAGCATCGCGGTGCTGCGCAATCCCGACGACGACCGAACGAAGAACGTGTTCGACCCGACGATACGCGGCAAGACCGACCGCTTCGTGCACCTGTACCGCAAGCCCTGAATGACGCCGGGCTTCGCGGTCACTCGCCGTCCACGCCGGCCAGGTCAAGCACCCATTTCGGTACCTCAGGCTCGCCGGCGTAGAACGTCTTCGGCTTCTGTTCGGCCATCGCCCAGCGGTGCAGCCAGCTCGGGCCGTAACGGCCGTGGTAGCCGTCGGGCCGCGCATAGGCGGGATCGCGCATCGCCTCGTCGAGCGTGACGAAGCGGTAGCCGCGGCGGCGGATGCCGGCGACCAACTCGGTGTAGGCAACCGAATTCAGCGTATTGGCGTGGATCAGCAGCACCTGCGGCAGCGCGTACCCGAGCAGCGCCTCCGACTGCCGCTCGTAGTAGTCGAGCTTGTTGAGCATGTAGGGCACGTAGCCCAGGCGCAGGCGTTCGAGCGTCGCCGTGCGCTCGGGCGTGTCGGGCTGGCCGTCGAGCACGCGCTCGTAGGCGAACGCCCAGACCCACTCGCCGTTGTCCACCGTCACCGGTGCGACGCGATAGCCGTGCTCGGCCAGGAAATCGATCACCGCCCGCTTGTCGGCATCGGTCTGCCCGGCGCGCAGGTAGGGATGGCGGAACCAGCGCGGGGCGTCGCCGCGTTCGACCAGCAGCGGGCGCAGCACGCGCTCGCCCTTCACGATCGCGTCCTCGAAGGCGGGAATGCCGACCTCGTGCAGATCGACGTGCCCGTAAGTGTGGTTGCCCAGCGCGAAGCCGGCGTCGCGCCAGTCGCGCAGCATCGCGACCCGCGCCGGCTGCACGACGCCGTCGACCTCGAGTTTGTCCTCGTTGACGAAGCCGATCACCGGCACGCCGGCCTGCTTCAGCTGCGCGATCAGCGCTTCGTGCCGCGGCTGCAGGGCCTCGGGCGGCGTGACCGCGATCCGCTGCCACGGCAGATCGTCGATGGTGACGGCGATGCGGCGGTCGGGTTCGGCGGCGCCGGCGGTGCCAAGGAGGCCGAGTGCGACGAAGATGAAGCCGGTCAGGCTGAAGCGGCGCATGGCGTCTCCGGGGACATGGCGGTGGCGGCATCGTACCCCGCGCCTTTCCGGTCGACACCGGAACGACCCGATGTCGCGTGCACTAGCGTCGGAGCCGGCGCCGCGCGTGCAGGCCGGCGAGCGTTCCCGCGGGGACGAAAACGAGACACAGCAGCGCGAGCGACGACAGCAGCCGCGGACGTGCCGACGCGCGAAACACGGCGGCCGTGATCGAAAGCAGCAGCGCGCCGGCGGCAAAATAAAGCACGAGTACGGCCATGAGCCCCCATTTGCCGAAGGCATGGATCAGGAGGCCGCCCTAGGACAGGTACACGCTGTCGACGAAGGTCTTTTCGTGCCACTGCATGGACCAGTCGCGCGCCAGCCAGGTGCCGACGAGTACCGCGCCCGCGAATTCGAGCACCGCGGCGAGCAGGAACACCCGTGCGCAGAGGCGACGTGGCCGGCGCGCGGCATCCGTTTCGGGTGTCGGAGGCGTCGCAGGCAGCGGCGGCGGTTGCGTCATCGTCGAAAGCCCATCGGAAAGCCTTTCGGACATCCCTTTGGAAACCGGCCGTCAGAGCGGCGGGATGTCCTTCTCGTCCGTCGGGAAGCCGAACGACTTGCGCATCGTGCGGAGGCTCGCCGGCATCGGCGGGCGGGCGATGCCGCGGTCGCGCAGCCAGTGCTGGCACTTGCGCTGCCATTCGACCGTCTTCGGGCTGCCGGGATGCCAGTAGATGTTCTCGACGATGGGCATGCCGTCGACGTAGACCGGCTTGCCGTCCTTGCCGTACTTCACCCAGGCGAAGCCGTCGGCGGGCGCGTCCGGCTGCGGCAGCGGCGTGCCCTTCGCATCGGTCGGCGCGGGCGCGGTGCCCTTGACCTTCTTGGTCGGGTCCGCGCCGTGCTGCAGCAGCCAGTAGGTCTGCTCGAAGCCGCCCCGGCCGGCGTACCACTCCAGCGGCGAGCCCGGGTAGAAGGACGGATCGTTCACCTTCGCGCCGCGTTCGACCAGCAGCTTCACGTTCTGCCACTGGTTCTGGTGCAGGAAGGCGACGAAGGTGAGCGGCTCGTCGTTGGTGTTGACGGTGTTCGGGTCGCCGCCGTGGTCGAGCAGCAGTTTCAGGTAGATCGGGTCGTCCGCCTGCGCCGCGTAGACCAGCGCGTTGTTGTAGCGGAACTTGTGGCTTTCGGTGCCATCGTCGTAGCGCTTGTCGATGCGCTCGGGACGGCGGGCGTTGGGGTCGGCGCCGTTCTCCAGCATCGCCTTCAGGCCTTCGGGATTCTCCGTGTAGACCGGCCAGGCGACCAACGGCATGCCCTGTCCGTTCTCGCCCTTGGCGAAGATCGTGTCCGGATCGACCTTCTCGTCGCGCATCAGTCGACGGACGGTGCCGGCATCGCCATGCTCGGCGGCGATCGCCAGATCCAGCGCCTTGCCGTCGAAATAGCGCTCGGCGGCGTGCTGTGAACGGCTGGCGTCGTTGGCCGCGGGCAGCGGGCCGAAGCAGGCGCAGAGGCCCAGGCTCAGGGCGATCGCGGCGGCCCAGCGTGGCGGCGCCCGGCGGACGACAGACGGGAACATGGCGGCATCGGTTCGGGGGATGCGGCCTTGATAGCAGAAAATCCGGGGGGACGGTATCGGCCGGCTTGTGGCGCGGCATGGGCTTTGCGAGGATGGTGAACCACGCGTTCAGGGAACAGAAGCCATGACCGAGCCCACCCGGGAGAGCGTCCGCGCCGAGCGCGAGGCACAGGACAAGCTGGTCTCCGACCTGCGCACCGCCGGCGAGACCGGCCGCGCCGACCGTCTGGCCGGCGGCTATCACGCCCAGCGCATGGCCGACCTCGCCGCTGACGTCTATGTCTCGGCCCGCGGCGAAGGCAAGCCGCCGGTGGGCTGGACGCGCGCCAGCGAGCATCCGGAGATGCTGCAGGCGCTGGCGCCCGGGCTCGACCGCCGGCAGATCGACAACATGCTGCATCCCGACGGCTCCGGCTACCGCGCCGAGATCTACCTCCCGGACAAATCGGTGCTCGGCGCCGACGCGAAGCCGGTGCTGGTCTTCAAGGGCTCGACCGGCGCGATCGTCGATCCGGCCGCGCCGGGCGGCAAGCGCGAGAGCGCGGCCGAGGACTTCCTGGCCAACAACGTCCCGCAGGGGCTGGGCCTGAAGACCGACTACTACGACCGCGCGATGGACGCCGCGAGCAGGCTGAAGGGCGTGCAGGGCTTCCAGTTCGAGATCGCCGGCCATTCGCTGGGCGGCGGCATGGCCTCGGCGGCCGGCGCGGTCACCGGCGTGGAGACGACCACGTTCAACGCCGCGGGCCTGCATCCGAACACCGCCAAGCGCTATGCCGACGAGCACGGCCTGCAGGTGTACGACACCAAGCGCAACGTCGATGCCTACCAGGTCGGTGGCGAGATGCTGACCGACGGCCAGACCGGCATCCAGAAGCTCGACGCGGCCCGCCGCGCCGAGGCCGGGCGACTGGCGAACGACGTCACCTCGCTGATGGCCCAGCCCGGTGCGCGCGAGTTCGTCGCCGGCAAACTGTCGGGGATGCTGCCGCCGGACGCGCAGAAGTCGGCGATGGGCGCGATCGACTACCTGTCGACCCATTCCGGCAATCAGGCGCTGAAGAATCTGCCGACCGCGGCCGGCGAACTGCAGCCGCTGCTCTCGCCCAAGACCCGCGACGAGCAGGGTCGGCTGGTCAATCGCCCCGACCAGATGGCGCTGAGCGAACTCGGCGCCTACGCCGGCCCGCTGACCGACGTGCTGAGCGCGACCGCGATGAGCGCGCGCGTCGGCCGCAACGTCGGCGAAGTGGTGAAGGTGCAGGGGCAGGCGACCGAGCAGGGGCTGCACGTCGTCGGCCAGGGCCTGAACTACACCGCGCAGCTGCACGGGCAGGCGAACGCCTTCGTCACCGGCACCACCGGCAAGGTCGTCAGCGGCACCGTGAGCGCCGGCGGCGAACTGACCGCGCAGGTGCGGCTGCAGGCCGGCAACGTGTCGGCCGGCATCGACCACGTACAGGGCAAGGTGCAGGAGTCGACGACGTCGTGGACCGCCAGCGCGATGCGCTGGCTGGCGAAGCCGCTGCCCGAGGGTGCGGAAAAATGGGTCGGCCAGCAGGCGCAGGGCATCGAGAGCTACGGCAAGCAGGCGATGCAGCACAACGAACAGGAAGCGCGCCAGGCGCAGACCGCCGCGCAGGGTCCAGCGGGAATCCATCTGCCAGGCCGCGCCCATGGCGAGGATGGTCTGGTCCTTGTAGTTCTGGGGCAGCAGGATGTTCAGGTCGCCGCCGGCATCAGCCACGAAGCCCACCTTGATGTCCTTCATCACGCTGGACCAGAAGACCCGCGACACATCCGCCGCCAGGGTGAGCTGATCGTTGACCCGATGGCTGACCCCCAGGTTGACCACGGCCGGCATCTGGAAGTCGCGGATGCGAATCTTGCCGCCCAGGGGAATCTGCCCCGCCACGCCGTCGATGGCCGTCAGGGTGGCCCGGCCTTCCATGTCACCCATGCGGCTGCGGCTCGTATAGGCGGCCCCCAGGCGTGTTGCCGGCGTCAGGGCGTAGGTCATGCCGATCCGCCCCGTATAGCCCCAGGCGTTGACGCCGCTGGCCAGGGGGGAGTTGCGGGTGAGGCTGAAGTGGGCGCCGCGCAGATCCGGCAGCCCGCCCAGCACCGGCAGCAGGGAGCCGGACACCCGCGACGCCCCGATCAGGCTGCCCACCTGGTCTGCGCCCAGCAGCAGGTTCAGGTTGAGGCCCTGCCACATGGCATCGACGCTGCCGCCGATGGTCAGGGCCTCCGACGCCCGGAAGCTTGCCGCCAGGGGGATGTTCAGCACCAGCAGGCGGCTGGAGTTCTCGAGGCCGGTGTCAATGCCGCCGGTGGCCCGGGACAGGAAGCTGCTGCGCCCGTACTCGGTGCCGAGGCCGCCCTGAGCAAAGGCACCAAGGCCGAAGGTCCATTCCCCCACGCGCCGGGTAAGGGCCGCCTGGGGCGCGTAATAGGGGCCACGGTTCTGGCTGTGATTGCCCGAATGGACGTGCTCACCGGTGCTCCGGTTGGTAACGTCGATATCGGTGGTGACCAGATCGAGCCCGATCTGGGCGGTGTTGTCGGCGGGCATCAGCGACAGGGTGGCCGGGTTGGTCATCATGCCGGCCGCCCCCACGTCCAGGGCCGTGGCTACGCCCCCCATCCCCCGGGAGATGGCGCCAAAGCCTTCCAGCCGGAAGACATCGGTGGCGTGGGCCGTACCACCGGCCGCGGCGATGGCCACAGCCAGCGTCGCGATCCGCAGCCCGCGCGGTGAATGTTGTCCCTTCCCTTGTCTTGTTTTCATTCTTGTCTCCACATCCGTTCCTCGCGGAACCTCAAAAGAATCGATCGAAATGGATCTGCTCGAAAGGCACCCGGTGGTTCACCATCAGCATTTCCTGGAGGGCCTGGGTCATGGGCGGCGGGCCGGCAAAGTAGAACTCGTAGTCCGCCAGCGGTGCGGGCAGCGCCTCGGGCAGGCGGGTATGCACGAAGCCCGTGGCCCCCGCCCAGCCCCCCGCGCCCGGGGAGGAGACCACCGGGCAGTAGGTGATGCGCTCACCGAATCCCTCAAGCGCTGCCAGCATCGGCTCGCCGCACACGTCGCGGGGTTCCCGCGCGCCGTAGAAGAAATGCAGCCGCCGGTTGGCCAGCATGCCGGCCTCCGCCGCCCCCCGGGCGATGGAGATCATCGGCGCCAGGCCGGAGCCCCCCGCCACGCACACCAGCTCGCGGGGCGAATCGGTGCGCAGCCAGGCCACGCCATAGGGGCCATCCAGCCCCACCTCTGCCCCCGGCTGCAGACCGTCGAAGAGCACGCCGCTGCCCTGCCCGCCCTCAACCCGACGGATCTGGAAATGCCACTCTCCGGCCGCGTTGGGGGTGTTCGACAGGGAATAGGCGCGGGACGCCGCCACCCCGGGCAGATCGAGCATGGCGAACTGCCCGGGCAGAAAATCCGCCGGCCCTTCGGCCGTGAAGCGGAATTCCCGCAGGTCGTGGGTGATGTCGCTCACGCCGACAAGCACAGCCCGACGCCGCCGGGGCAGGATCCGGGGCACATACTCCGGGCCGGTCGCCAGCTTGATGGAGACATCGCCGAGGGCACGACACTGGCAGGCCAGGTGCCGGCCCCGGCGCCGGTCCCGCTCGCCCAGGCCGGGCGCGTCGGGCCACAGGGTCTCGACCTCGCCTGCGAGCAGCTCGAACTTGCAGCCGCCACAGCCCCCCGAGTTGCATTCGTAGGACAGGCCGATGCCGGCCCGCAGCCCGGCCCGCAGCAGGGTGTCGCCGGCTGGCTGGGTAAAGCGGCTGCCGTCCCGCTCGTTGTGGATTACTGGGTCACTCATGGTGTCTCTCCGGCGCCACTCCGCGGCCTTGATGACCGCGGCAAGGGCCTTCGGCAAAGGTCTCAGAGCCCCGCTCCGCGACGCAGGTCGCGGGTGGCTGCCTTGGCGGCCGCCGCGGCGTTGGGCACATCCGGCAAGGCACCGCAGTAGGCGTCGATGGCCTGGTCGGCCAGGGGCTCCCACTTGGCGATCCAGCCCTTGATGAGCTCCAGGTTCCCCGGGGTTTGCAAGGCCATGGCGACGAAGGCCGCAGTCCACCGGCGGTGGCGGGCGGCGTCGATCAGCTGGGCGTCGGTGATCAGGCCCAGCAGGGTGTCGCCGTTGTGGCGGCCGGCCTCACCCAGGCGACGCAATACGGCCTCCTCGACGGCCGGCTTGACCACCAGGCTGAGCACGACGATGGCCTCGCCCCAGTCCCACACGGTGAGCGTCCGCTCCATCAGCTCGCGGAAGCCCTGCCAGGCGGCGTCCTCTTCCCAGTAGCGCCGCTCGTCCTCGCCGAAGCCCTTGTCGGCGAAGGTGCGGGAGAGTTCCCGGGTGCGGTAGGCGGTGTGGCTGACCCAGCGCAGGCTGTCGGCCATCTGGAAGTAGTTGCAGTTGGTCAGGGTGCTGGCCGGCGACACCTGGCCCACATAGGCCGAGGTCATCTGCAGGGTGTGGAAGAGGTAGCGCGCCGGGGTATACAGGCGCGCCAGGGTGCCGGCCCAGCGGGGGTCGAGGGCCTTGTCGTGCTCGCGCTCGCTGAACTGGTCGAAGAGCCCGAAGACGTAGGTCTCCTGGCCATCCTGCATCAGGTTGTAGGTGCGATAGACCACCTCGTCCGGATCGCGGAAGGCGTTCCAGTCGGGATGCTTGAGGGCGGTGCCGAAGGTGTGCTTCTTGTACCACTCGTTCATGAACATGCCCGGGTCCAGCTCGTAGGGCGAGTTCGGGTCCCGGTCGTTGTAGTGCAGGTTGGTACTGACGATCTCGTACTCGCTCGGCTTACGGCGGCGGACGGCCAGGTGGCTCCAGGTCTTCTGGGGCTTCAGGACTTGAATTTCGGACATGGGTGTCTCCTCGTGTCGTTCTTGTGGTTTCCGGGGGGCGGATCAGAGCGTCTTGTTGAAGAAGAAGCGCACCGAGTCGTCACGGCTCTCGATCTGGCCGGCGAAGGAGCTCAGGTCCACCTCCAGATCATTCATGCGGAAGGGCCGCCCCAGCTCCTCTTCGATGGTGGCCCGGTTCAGGATCATTTCCTGCTCGGCGTGGATGCGGATGTAGGCCCGCTTGTCGTCCACGAAGATCTCCTTGCCCGGGTTGTCGGTGCGGGCGGCTTCGATGACGGCCTGGGCGAGATCGCCGGCACGCATCACCGGCCCCACCAGATTGTTGTGATAGGCCTGCCCGGATGCTGTAGTGCTCATGGGTGTTTCCTTGTCGGTGCCCGGGCGCGCTGGCGCCCGGTTTGAAATGGGGATCAGCTATGGGCGAAGAGAGGCTCGACACCCTCGGTACTGATGAGCACGTCCTCGCCTTCCACGCGGATCGGGTAGCAGGCCAGGGCACAGTCATCGGGGTTGATGCCCTTGCCGGTTCCGGCATCGAACTGCCACAAATGGGCGCGGCAGATCACCTTCTTGCCGTCGAACTTGCCTTCGGCCAGGGCGATGTCCTGGTGCGGGCAGATGCCCTGGAAGGCTTTGATCTCGCCCCCCTCGGCACAGACCAGCAGAACTTCGTGACCATTGACGGTGAAGGGGGCCATCTCGCCTTCCCACACGTCGTCGAGGGTGCATACCTTGGTGAAGCTCATGTTGCTCTCCCTTCTCAGGCGGTACCCGGCGCCTGCCAGACAATGTCCAGGGTCTCGGTGGGCCGGAAGCCGGCATCCGCCACCTTGAGCGTGCGGGGCAGCAGCTCGGTGGTACCGTGCAGCCGGACGCGCAGGATGTGGCCCGGGCGGTCGCGCACGCGGCGGCCGACGGAATGGACGGCGGCGGCGGCCGCCACCTCATCCATGGTGTTCTCCGTATCCACGGGCAGCAGTTGCAGAACGAAGTCGCCTTCGAAATTGGAGGTCAGGGGGAACAGGGCCATGACGGCAGTCTCCTTGTAGGGTGGTGCGCGGCCCGGCACCAAGGCCGGGCGGTACGACAGGAAGTGGATGCAACCAAGCGTGTGAAGAAACCGTGGCGAGCGGTCCGGGTTCGCTCCGAGAAGCGCAGGGGCGAAATCGGGCCGCGCAGCAGGTTTATTCGCGTGCGCTCAGCTGGCCTTGCGGGTCTCGCGGAGTGCGCGGTAGATCTCGGCCCAGGCGTAGTCGTGGGCGTCGTCGCCGATCTCGCCGGGGGCCAGGTTCATGTACTGCAGGGCGCCCTCCAGGTTCATGGGCTGGATCATCCCGGCCAGGAAGCGGTCGACGATGGAGAGGTGGCCGGCGTAGCGCTCGGGCTCCTGCTCGAAGACCCAGCGGTCCACCTCGGAGCCGAAGTGGTAGAGGCGACCCTTGTACTCCAGCGGGTAGTCCTTCACGTCCCAGCCCTTGCCCGGCACGCCCAGGATGGGCAGCTGGCACATGTTGCAAACGTAGGGCAGCGTCTCCGGGTAGGCCTTGGCCATGTTGCCGTCCACCACGTTGTCGATGAACACGTCCCAGCACTGGCCCCAGGTGTCGTTCCAGCCGGGGTACTTCTCTTCCAGCCAGGCGCGCTCGTCAGGGGTGACGCCGGCGGCCGGGTTCCACCACAGGGTCGGGCGCCAATAGTAGGAGCCCAGGTGCATGCCGTGGTGGGTCTGGGCGATGTCCTTCAGGAAGATGTCCCAGTACCAGGGCAGGTCCAGGCCCATGTCGGTGAGGGCGCGCTCGAACTGGGCGACGATCCACTCCTCCATGAACTCCTTGAAGGACTGCTTGCGGTGCGCCAGGGGGGTGTAATAGTCCATGATCGGACCGGTGAGCACCGAGAACAGCTTCCAGGCGCCCCACACGGCAATGTCCACGCGCTTCTGGGCTTCGGCCTTGTGGCCGTTCTCGATCAGCACCTTGAGGGCAGGGCCGCCGATCTGGGCGTGGCGCGACTCATCGGTCTGGATGCTGGAGATCAGGTTGGCGAAGGTGTGGTCCCCCGCCTCCGCCGCATCCGCCGCCAGGCCCAGGAACTGCATGTTGGTGAAGCCGGTTTCGAAGCTGAAGGTCAGCATGATGGAGACGCTGATGGCGTCCCGGGTCATCATGATGTCGTCGAAAAAATGGCGGGCCGCGATCATCGCCCACTCATTGGTGTCGTAGGCCTTGAAGGCCCAGTCCATCTGCCGGTCCTTGGACACGTGCTCGTGGGGGAAATAGAGCTGCATCTGGCCGTGACGGATCTCGTCCATGCAGCCCAGCGTCGACATGTTGCGCATGCCCGGCGCCTTCGAGAAACGCATCATCCGCGCCTCGGCGCTGGCCGCCGCATATTCGCCCCGGGCAATGGCGCCGTAGTGGGCCTTCATCACCGACTTCCAGCCCGGATCGGCGTTCTCGAAAATCCGGCTGCGCTCCAGGGCCGCCTTCACCGAATAGGCCCCGGCGTCCTTCTCGCGTTGGACTTTCACGTATTCGGGATAGGTCTGCTTGTAGGGCTCGTCGTAGCTTTCCCAGGCACTCAGGGGCAATCCGAATTCGCCCGACAGCTTGGGCGGAAACAGTTCGTCCTCGGTAACGTACTTGGGTGTCCAGTTGGTGGATCGGGCCAGGTCATACCAGTCCATCCGATTGAGTACAGCCATTGATGTCTCCTTCATAACGGGATGCAGGAGCCCTGCAGCTCCCCCTCGCGCCCGACCACTCATTGGCAGCCGGATCGGCCGGTTGAAGGCAGTGGGCATTTCAACCGTGCAGGGGAAAGTTATAAGGAAACGAAGGGGGGCGATATTAGACGATGGTTTAGGTGCTTTGCAGCAAATGCCATTGGGGCGCACCCCTTAGAGCACCTGCTCTACAATCCCTCCCCATAGCCCCCCGATGGCCCTTTGCCCCTGCCCAGCCGACTGCCGCCATGAGCACGCCCGTTTCCGGCCCTTCCGCCGACCCAGCCCCCGCGTCCGGCGACCTTGGGGAGCTGGCGTGGATAGAGGTGATCCAGAAGATGGATCAGGTTTACAGTGACCTGCTCGAGCATGAAGTGGCGCTCGAGGAAAAGAACCGGGCGCTTGAGGAGTCCCACCAGTTCATCGAGAGTGTTCTCGCCTCGATCTCCGACCTCCTCATCGTGTGCGACCGCAACGGCACCATCCAGGAGGTCAACTCGTCGCTGGAACGCTTTACCGGCAAGGCCTCGGCGCAGCTCCTCCGCACCCCGGTGTTCGATCTGTTTAGTGACAGCGACGAGACGGCGAAGGCCCGCGAGCTGCTGATCAGCCACGGCCAGGCCGGCGCCCATGATTGCGAGCTCCAGCTACGGGCCGGGAACGGTGCCCTGGTGCCGGTTTCGTTCAACTGGACGCCCCGCCTGTCCCGAACCGGAAAGCTCGTCGGCATGGTGGTCACCGGGCGCCCGGTTGGTGAGTTGCGCCGTGCCTATGAGGCCCTGCGCCAGGCCCACGATGATCTGAAACGCACCCAGAGCCAGCTTCTGCACGCCGAGAAGATGGTCTCCCTGGGCCGCCTGGTTGCGGGTGTGGCGCACGAGCTGAACAACCCCATCAGCTTCGTGCTCGGCAATGTGCTGTCCCTGCGGCGCTACACGACACGCCTCGACAAATACCTCGATGCGGTGCACGGCACGGCGGCGGCGGCCGATCCGGGCCTGGCGGCATTGCGGGCCGAGCTGGGTATCGACGCCATCAAGCGCGATCTCCAGCCCCTGATCGACGGCATGATCGAAGGCGCTGAGCGCACCCGGGACATCGTCGATGCCCTGAAGCGTTTCTCGGCCGTCGACAAGGCGGCGCGGGACTCGGTCGATCTGGCCGACGTGATCCGGCGCTCGGTGCGCTGGGTGGTGCAGAGTGCGCCGACCCGCTTCCAGGTGTCCCATGATCTGCCACCAGGATTGTTCTGCCAGGGCTCATCGGGGCAACTGCAGCAGGTGGTGATGAACCTGATCCAGAACGCCTGCGATGCCACCGCCACCACCCCGCAGCCCAGCCTGCACATTGCCGGCATGGTGAGCGACCGCTGGCTGACCATCATCTTCCGCGACAACGGCCCCGGCATCGCCAGCGAACACATGGCGCACCTCTTCGAGCCCTTCTTCACCACCAAGCCGGTCGGCCAGGGCACCGGGCTCGGGCTTTCCATCAGCTACGGCATCGTCGAGCGCCACGGGGGCCAGCTCACCGCCCACAACCATCCGGACGGGGGCGCGGTGTTCACCCTGACGCTTCCCGTCAGGAGCCACTGAGCCCACCCTTTCGGGCGGGGTGCGCCGCCCCGAAGGTGCAAGGCACCTTGCCACTCCTGCCATGGAGATCGGCAAGCAGGCTTCCACCGCCCGCCTCCATGCCCACCCGCCACCCAGTGCAAGCCCATGATTTTCAAAGGGCTGCGACCTGGCGTGGCCCATGGCACGGCCGTTGCTCATTCCACCCTCGACTTGACGCCAGAACAACGAGGGGGAACCACCCGTGACCGAAACCTTTTATGAAGTGCTGCGGCGCCAGGGCATCACCCGGCGCAGCTTCCTGAAATTCTGCAGTCTCACGGCCACGTCCCTCGGACTGGGCAGCGCCGCGGCACCGCGCATCGCCCATGCGCTGGAGACCAAGGCGCGCACGCCGGTGATCTGGCTGCATGGCCTGGAGTGCACCTGCTGCTCCGAGTCCTTCATCCGCTCGGCCCATCCCCTGACCAAGGATGTGGTGCTGTCGATGCTGTCCCTCGACTACGACGACACCCTGATGGCCGCCGCCGGTCACCAGGCGGAAGCCATCATTGAAGAGGTCAAGAAGAAGTACAAGGGCAACTACATTGTTGCCGTCGAGGGCAACCCGCCCCTCAACGAGGACGGCATGTTCTGCATCCACGGTGGCCGCCCCTTTGTCGAAGTGCTCAAGGAAACCTGTGCCGATGCCAAGGCGGTGATTTCCTGGGGTGCCTGCGCCTCGTATGGCTGCGTGCAGGCTGCCAAGCCCAACCCGACCCGGGCCACGCCGGTGCACAAGGTGATCTCCGGCAAACCCATCATCAACGTGCCGGGCTGTCCGCCCATCGCCGAGGTCATGACAGGGGTCGTCACCTACATGCTCACCTTCGACCGCATTCCCGAGCTTGACCGGCAAGGGCGGCCGAAGATGTTCTACGGTCAGCGCATCCACGACAAATGCTATCGGCGCGGCCACTTTGACGCGGGCCAGTTCGTCGAACAATGGGACGACGAAGCGGCCCGCAAGGGCTATTGCCTTTACAAGATGGGCTGCAAGGGCCCCACCACCTACAACGCCTGCTCGTCCATGCGCTGGAATGGTGGCGTGAGCTGGCCGGTCCAGTCCGGCCACGGCTGCATCGGTTGTTCGGAAGAAGGCTTCTGGGACAAGGGCAGCTTCTATGACCGGGTGACCAACATCCATCAGTTCGGCGTCGAATCCAATGCCGACACCATCGGCAAGGCAGCGGCCGGCACCGTCGGGGCGGCCGTGGCGGCCCATGCGGCCGTGACCGCCCTCGCACGCGCACGCCGCAAGGCCGGCGAAACCGAACACGCAGGAGAAAAGTGAATGGCCGCCTATGAAACCCAGGGCTTCAAGCTCGACAACTCCGGCAAGCGGGTCGTCGTTGACCCGGTCTGCCGCATCGAAGGCCACCTGCGCGTGGAAGTGAACCTCGATGACAAGAACATCATTCGCAATGCCGTCTCCACCGGCACCATGTGGCGCGGCCTCGAGGTCATCCTCAAGGGGCGCGACCCCCGCGACGCCTGGGCCTTCACCGAGCGCATCTGCGGCGTGTGCACCGGCACCCATGCCCTGACCTCGGTGCGCGCCGTCGAGGACGCCCTGAACATCCAGATCCCGGAAAATGCCAACACCATCCGGAACCTGATGCAGCTCAACCTCTACATTCACGATCACCTGGTGCATTTCTACCATCTGCACGCGCTGGACTGGGTGGATGTGGTGTCGACCCTGAAGGCAGACCCGAAGAAGACGTCGGAGCTGGCCCAGAGCATTTCCTCCTGGCCCCTGTCCTCGCCCGGCTACTTCCGTGACGTGCAGAACCGCCTCAAGAAGTTCGTCGAATCGGGCCAGCTGGGCCCCTTCATGAATGGCTACTGGGGCAACCCGGCCTACAAGCTGCCACCCGAGGCCAATCTGATGGCGGTGGCCCATTACCTGGAAGCCCTCGACTTCCAGAAGGAGCTGGTCAAGGTCCATACCATCTTCGGGGGCAAGAATCCCCACCCCAACTGGCTGGTGGGCGGCGTTCCCTGTGCCATCAACCTGGAGGGCACGGGGGCCGTGGGTGCGGTCAACATGGAGCGCCTGAACCTGGTCAAGAGCATCATCGACCGGGCCACCGAGTTCGTGGAACAGGTCTATATCCCCGATCTGCTTGCCATCGGCTCCTTCTACAAGGGCTGGCTGTACGGCGGCGGCCTGTCGTCGAAGAACCTGCTCTCCTATGGCGACATCCCCCAGAAGGCCAACGACTACTCGTCGGCCAACCTGCTGCTGCCGCGGGGCGCCATCATCAACGGCAAGCTCGATGAGATCCATCCGGTGGACCTGAAGGATCCGGAGCAGGTGCAGGAGTTCGTCGCCCACTCCTGGTACAAGTACCCGGACGAAACCAAGGGCCTGCACCCCTTCGACGGCGTCACCGAGCCGAACTTCGTGCTCGGCCCCAACACCAAGGGCACCAAGACCAACATCAAGGAACTCGACGAAGGCGCCAAATACTCCTGGATCAAGGCCCCGCGCTGGCGCGGCCATGCCATGGAGGTGGGCTGCCTGTCGCGCATGGTGCTGGGCTATCTTCAGCCCAAGCAGTACCCGGAGATCCACGCGCTGGTGGATGGCGCCCTCAAGAAGCTCGACGTGCCGGTGAGCGCCCTGTTCTCGACCCTGGGGCGCACCGCGGCGCGGGGCCTGGAAACAGCCTACTGCGTCAAGCTGCAGAGCCAGCAGTTCGACAAACTGATCGCCAATCTCAAGGCGGGGGATCTGAACACCGCCAACATCGAGAAATGGGAGCCCTCCACCTGGCCGAAGGAGGCCAAGGGCGCCGGGTTCACCGAAGCGCCGCGCGGAGCCCTGGGCCACTGGATCAAGATCAAGGACACCCGGATCGACAACTACCAGTGCGTCGTGCCCACCACCTGGAATGGCGGCCCCCGCGACCATAAGGGTCAGATCGGCGCCTTCGAGGCCTCGTTGATGGACACGCCCGTGGCCAAGGCCGACGAGCCGCTGGAGATCCTGCGCACCCTGCATTCCTTCGACCCCTGCCTGGCCTGCTCGACCCACGTGATGAGTCCCGACGGCCGGGAACTGTCGTCGGTCAAGGTGCGCTGAGCGCGCCGGACAGGCACCGCGCCATGATGCCCCTCACGCCCGCTACCCCCCTGGAGGCCTGAACATGCTGTCACAACAGGACATGCTGGAGGCCGAGCGGCTTGGTCGCTCGGTCAAGTCGATCTACGTCTATGAAGCACCGGTGCGCCTGTGGCACTGGGTCAATGCCCTGGCAATGGTGGTGCTGGCGGTGAGTGGCTACTTCATCGGCAAGCCGCTGCCGACCTTGCCGGGCGAAGCCTCCGACAACTTCCTGCTCGGCTACATCCGCTTTGCCCACTTCAGCGCGGCCTACATCTTTGCTGTCGGCCTGCTTGGCCGCCTCTATTGGGCCTTCGTCGGCAATCATCACGCGCGGCAGATCTTCATGCTGCCCATCGGCAACGGGCAGTGGTGGAGCGAGGTGTTCTTCGAACTGCGCTGGTATCTCTTTCTGGAAAAGACGCCCAAGAAGTACGTCGGCCACAACCCGATGGCCCAGCTGATGATGTTCTTCTTTTTCACGGTCCTGGCGGTGGGCATGGTGATCACCGGCTTTGCCCTGTACAGCGAAGGGGTCGGACTGGGCAGTTGGCAGGACCAGCTCTTCGGGTGGGTCATTCCCGCCGTGGGTGGCTCGATGCAGCTGCACAGCCTGCACCGCCTGGGTATGTGGATCATGATGACCTTTGTCCTGGTTCACGTGTATGCCGCCATCCGCGAGGACATCATGAGCCGACAGTCGCTCATCTCCACCATGATCTCCGGTTGGCGCATGTTCAAGGATTGATGATTTCCCTCCCCCGCAGCGTTGTATTGGCCCCGGGTCGCACGCCCATGCACCCGGGGCATTTTCTGGCCACGCGCTTCATGGCCCCCCTCGGGGTCAGCCAGGAAGCCCTGGCCGGCCTGCTTGCCATCTCGCGCCGCCGCGTCAACGAGCTGGTCCTCGGCAAACGCGGCATGACACCCGACACCGCGCTGCGCCTGGCCCTCTACTTCGGCCCCAGCGCCGAGTTCTGGATGGGCCTGCAGAATGCCTGGGATCTGCATCAGGCCCGCCGGCAATTTCGCGCCTCCATCGACGACAAGGGAAGCCGTGCCCGGTGATCACTCACCTTCCAGAACACACCCGAACCGGCAAGCCCCTTACCACCCCAAGATCGGGATGCCATTTTCATCCCCTTGAAGCACAAGGTTTTTCCGGACTGCCAGGGGCCATCGCAAAACTGGCACGGCTCTTGATGTGTAACTCCATCCGTTACAGAAAGCCCCCATCGTGACTTCCGCCTCCCCTCCCCGCGTCCTCATCCTCGGCATCGGCAACCTGCTGTGGGCCGACGAAGGCTTTGGGGTGCGCTGTGTCGAGGCCCTCAACGACGCCTGGCAGTTTCCGGAGCAGGTGAGCCTGATGGACGGCGGCACCCAGGGCCTCTACCTGCTGCCCTACGTCCAGGAGGCCGACTGCCTGCTCGTCTTCGACGCCGTCGATTACGGCGATCCCCCCGCCACCCTGCGGGAGGTGGTCGGCGACGCGGTACCGCGCTTCATGGGTGCCAAGAAGATGAGCCTGCACCAGACCGGCTTTCAGGAAGTCCTGATGGCCGCCGAGCTGACCGGCAAGCTGCCCCGCGAACTGGTGCTCATCGGCGTTCAGCCGGAGGAGCTGGAGGACTACGGCGGCAGCCTGCGCGAGGTGGTGAAGGGCCGCCTGCCCGATGCCCTTGCCCTTGGCCTGCGCTGGCTGGAACGCTGGGGCGCTGTCCCCGCCCCCCGCACGGTGGATGGCGAACGCATCAACCACGCCGCCCTGGATCTGCGCCCCTACGAGGACGGACGCCCGGATGCCAGCGTCGCCTGCCGGCTGGGCGATGCCCGTTTCCTCAACCTGGAGCAGGACTGAACATGTGTCTTGGCATTCCCATGCAGGTGATCGAATCCGGCCCCTACCGGGCACGCTGCCAAGGGCCGCACGGAGAAACACTCGTCGATCTGGCGCTAGTCGGCCCGCAGCCGGTCGGCACCTGGCTCATCACCTTTCTCGATGCAGCGCGCGAAGTGATAGACGAAGCCCGTGCCAACGCCATCAATCAGGCGCTCGCCGCCCTGGGCGCGGCCGAAAGCGGCATCACGGACCTGGACGCGTACTTCGCCGACCTGGTGGAGCGTGAGCCGCAACTCCCCGACTTCCTGCGAAAGGACTCCGCATGATTCCCCCCCTGAAGGCCGGCGCCAGCCCCCTGGACCGTCTCCGCCAGGGCATCGCCCGCATGGTCGAGCATCACGGCTTCCAGCCCGTGCTGCCCGAGGACACCGACGCCTTCTCGCCCCGCGGGCTGGTCGCCCTGCTGCTCACCGACGACCCCCAGCGCAACCCCGAGATCCTCGATGCCTGCGTGATCCTGCCCGAAGCCCTTCGCCCCTTTGCCGACACGGTCAGCCCGTGGGTAGCCGACGCCGCTGCCAGCGTGCCGTTGATGGCCCGCTACGGGGTCAGCCGCGCACCCGCGGTTGTCTTCCTGCGGGATGGCGCCTACCTGGGCAGCCTCAACGGCATCCGCGACTGGGCCGAATACCAGGCCGAAGTGGATCGCCTCCTGCACGGGCCGGCCCAACCCAGACCCATTGCCATCACGGTCGTCGCCGCCACCAACGGAGCCTGCGCATGAAGCCCTTTCCCATTCCCGTCGTCCCGGCAGGGGCCATCCTCGGCGACTTCGCCGGCATTCCCGGCCTGATCGGCCCCGGCACCCAGGGCGACGACGCCCCGTCCTACCTGCCCATGCCGCAGATGGACACCTTCTCGGCCCCGCGCATCCCCGAGAACGCCAGCCAGGACACCATCCATGCCGCCGCAGCCATCCTCGGCCCCTACCTGGAAACCCTGAGCATCGAGCGCTTTGCCCGGGCACCGGCCGCCCGCCTTGATCTGGGCGGCCTCGAAGCCGGCGTGCTCGAAGTCATCACCCAGTCTCTCGGCTACGGCGAGGTCAGCGCCTTCACCGTTGCACCCGAACACTGGCGTGTCCAGGAGACCGCCTTCGCCGGCCTGTGGCGGATCCTGCGCCTGGATGCGGAACAACGCATCGTGGCCGACACCCTTGAAGCCAGCCCGATTCCGGCGCTTCTGGCCGATCTCATGCGCACCACCGGTGCCACGCAACTGGCGCCCCCCCACTACCCCGAGGGGGTGATGAACGCCGAAGCGCTGGTGGAGGAGCTGCGCGCCCAGGCCGCCCGCTGGCGACCGGGTCAGATGGCCCACGTGATCAACCTGACGCTGTTGCCCGTCACCGACACCGACCTCGACACCCTCTACGGCTGGCTCGGCCATCGGGAGGTGTCCCTGCTGTCACGGGGCTATGGCAATTGCCGGATCACCAGCACGCGCCTGAAGAACGTGTGGTGGGTGCAGTACTTCAACAGCATGGACACCCTGATCCTCAACACCATCGAGGTCACCGACATGCCGGAGGTGGCCCTCGCCGCCCCCGAGGACTTCGCGGACTCCCTCGAACGCCTGGGCGAGTACCTTGCCCTGATGATGGAGCCGGCCTGATGTCGGGCGACGTTTCCTCCTTCTTCGGCAGCCGCGACGCGCTCCCGCCCGACGCCCGACTGGAGTGCGGCATCTGCTGGTGGGTCTACGATCCCGCCGACGGCGATGCCCTGGGCAACATCCCGCCCGGCGTGCCCTTCTCGGCGCTGCCGGCCCATTGGGTCTGCCCGGGCTGCGAAGCCGGCCAGCACAAATTCATGCGGGTCACGGACTGAATCACCCCATGTCCGTTCCCTCGCCCGCCGCCCGCCTGGAAGCCGCCTTCCGCGCCATCGCCACGGGCCGCATGGCCGGCCTGCCCCTTTGCAACCCGGAGCTTGGCGTGGAGGCCGTCGACTTCCGGCGCACCCCGACGGGACACTGGGCCGGCGCCCTGATCACGCCCTGGGGAATCAATCTCCTCTGCCTGCCCGACGGCGAAGCCCCCTGGCCAAGGGCCGGCGCTGACGGCAAGTGCCTGTGGCGCTTCCCCTCCGGCGACTATGAATTCACCCGCGCGAGCGAAGACAGCCTGGGCGAATTCCACCTGTGCTCGCTGTTTTCTCCGGCCCTCGAGTTCGGCAGCCACGACGAAGCCCGCCAGGTCGCCCGGGCAGCCGTCACCGCCCTGTTTGAGGCGCCGGCTGCCCGTGAGGAACCAGCCCGGGCCCCGGGACGCCGCCGCTTCCTCGGGCTCGGGGCATGAAGGCCGGACGGCTCAAGGTTACCGGGCGCTTTGTCGACGGTTACGTCACGGGCCTCAGCGCCTGCCTCGAACGCCCCCCCGCCACACGCCTGTTCATCGGCCAGCCCCCCGAGCGCGTTCTCGCCACCCTGCCGCTGATCTTCAGCCTGTGCGGCCAGGCCCATGCGCTGGCCGCCCGACACGCCCTGGCGGCGGCCCGCGGTGAGGCCCCACCTGCGATGGACGCCCGCCCCCTGTGGGCGGAGAGCCTGCACGAACGCCTGTGGCGCCTGCTGCTCGACTGGCCGGTCGCCCTCGGCCTGGCGCCGGCGACCGATGCTTTCAGGCGCTGGCGCGCGGCCCGCACGGGAGCGGATCTCGCCGCCGCCACGGAGGGCCTGTTTGCCGAGATCCTGATCGGCCCCCATTCCGACCGTGGCGCCCCGCCCTCCCCAGACAGCATCGCCGGCCGTTGCCTGGCTCGCCTGGGCGCAGCCCCCGCCAGCCCGCCGCCCATCCTGGACGCCGACGCCTGGCTGGCGGCCTGCCTCGACAAGCCCTCCGCCACCGTCACCCTCACCCCCCCGTCGGCCGCAGCCGCCTACCAGGCGCTGCTTGCCGCTGCCCGACGTGACCTGGACGCCCTTCGGCAAGCGGCCCCCTACCCGGTCGCCGCCCGCGCACAAGCCAGCTTTGGTGCGGCCCAGACCCTCACCGCCCGTGGCCTCCTCGGCCACGGAATGCGCCTGGAGTGCGGCCTCATCCGCGACTACCATATACGGGCACCGACCGATGCGCACTTTGCCGACGCCGGCTGCCTGACACGCGTGCTCGGCGCGGCGCCCTTCGCCGACCCCGCAGCGGCCCGGCGAGCCCTTGCGCTGGCCATCCTGGCCCTCGACCCCTGCGTGCCCCATGAACTGGAGTTGACCGATGCATGAGATGTCCCTCGCCGAAGGCGTCCTCCAGATCATCGAGGAGACGGCACGCCGGGAAGGCGCCCGGCGGGTCAAGCAGGTGGTCCTGGAAATCGGCCGGCTGTCTTCGGTGGAGCCATCCGCCCTCGCCTTCTGCTTCGACGTGGTCACCCGCGGCAGTGTGGCGGAGGGTGCGGAACTGGTCATTGACGAGATACAGGGCAGTGGCTGGTGCATGCCCTGTGGCAAGACGGTGGCCCTTGGCGAACGTTACGCACCCTGCCCCCACTGCGGCAGGTTCCAGATCCAGCCGACCGGCGGCACCGACATGCAGGTTCGCGAAATCGAGATTGAGTGAAAGAACAGGAAGGATCCAGCCATGTGTACAGTCTGCGGGTGCGGCGCGGGTGAGACCCGCATCGAGGGGCAGCCCCCCCACGAACACGAGCATGAGCATGCCGACGGCACCCGCCACAGCCACCCCCACGAGGGGGAGACCCACGCGCACCCGCCGGCCACGGCCGGCCAGGGCCACTGGCATCAACATGCCGACGGAAGCTGGCACAGCCACAGCCACACCCATGACCACCCCTACGTGCCCGCCGGCACCCTGCATTACGGTCAGGGCCCCGCGCGCGCCCATGCGCCCGGCCTCAGCCAGGCGCGCATGGTGCGGATCGAGCAGGACATCCTGGGCAAGAACGACGCCTACGCCCGCGCCAACCGCGAGCACCTGGCTGGGCAGGCCATCCTTGCCCTCAACCTGGTGTCCAGCCCGGGGTCGGGCAAGACATCCCTGCTCACCCGAACCCTGACCGCCCTGAAGGACCACCATCCACTGGCCGTCATCGAAGGCGACCAGGAGACCGCCTTCGACGCCGAGCGCATCCGCGCCACCGGCGTGCCCGCCCTGCAGATCAACACCGGCAAGGGCTGCCACCTGGACGCCCACATGGTGGGCCAGGCCCTGGCGCAGATCGCCCTGCCGGCGGGCGGCATCCTGTTCATCGAGAACGTGGGCAACCTGGTCTGCCCGGCGGCCTTCGACCTGGGAGAGGCGGCCAAAGTGGCCATCCTGTCGGTCACCGAGGGCGCCGACAAGCCGCTCAAATACCCGGACATGTTCCATGCGGCCCGCCTGATGATCATCAACAAGATGGATCTGCTGCCCTATGTGGATTTCGACGTGGATCAGGCCATTGCCTACGCCCGGCGCATCAATCCGCAGCTCCAGGTACTCACCGTCTCCGCCACCCGGGGCGACGGCTTCGACGCCTGGCTTGCCTGGCTCGACACCGAGCTGGGCGCCGTCAAGCAGACCCGGATCGACAGCCTTGAGCGCGAACTGGCCCGGCTCCGGGGCGCCTGAACGACCATGCGCCCAACATTGCCCCCCACCACGCTTACCCGGAGCCTTTCATCATGTGCCTAGCCATTCCCGCCCGCGTGGTCGAACTGCGCGACGGTGATCTCGCCGTGGTCGACCTGGCCGGGGTACGCAAGGAGATCTCCCTGGCCCTGGTCGAGGACGTCGCCCTGGACGACTACGTCATCGTCCACGTGGGTTTTGCCCTCAGCAAGCTCGACCCGGACGAAGCCGCACGCACCCTGGCCCTCTTTGCCGAGCTGGATGGCAGCACCGCGCCGTGAAATACATCGACGAATTCCGCGATGGCGCACTGGCCCGCAAGCTCGGTGCCGACATCGCCCGCGCCGCCGACCCCCGGCGCCACTATCACTTCATGGAATTCTGCGGCGGTCACACCCACGCCATCTCGCGCTATGGCGTTGCCGATCTGCTGCCCGCCAACGTGCGCATGATCCACGGGCCGGGCTGCCCCGTCTGCGTGCTCCCCATCGGTCGCGTGGACCAGGCCATCCGGCTGGCCCTCGACCACGGTGTCATGCTGTGTACCTACGGCGACTGCCTGCGCGTGCCCGCCTCCGACGGTCTGTCGCTGCTGAAGGCGCGGGCGCGCGGTGCAGACGTCCGCATGGTCTATTCCAGCGCCGATGCGGTGGCCCTGGCCCGGCAGCACCCGGACCGGCAGGTGGTGTTCTTCGCCATCGGCTTCGAGACCACCACGCCCCCCACGGCGGTGGCCATCCGGGAGGCCGCGGCGCTCGGCCTGGGCAATTTCTCGGTGCTGTGCTGCCATGTTCTGACCCCGCCGGCCATGACCGCCATCCTGGAAGCGCCGGCCAGTGCGGGGGGCGTTCCCCTCGATGGCTTCGTCGGCCCGGCCCACGTGTCCACCATCATCGGCAGCGCGCCCTACGCCTTCTGCGCCGAGCGCTACGGCAAGCCGGTGGTGATCGCCGGGTTCGAGCCCCTCGACGTGATGCAGGCGATCCTGATGCTGATACGCCAGACCAACGAAGGCCGGGCCGAGGTCGAGAACGAGTTCGTGCGCGCCGTCAGCCACGAGGGCAACCGCAAGGCCCAGGCGCTGGTCGCAGAGGTGTTCGTGCGGCGTCCGGACTTCGAGTGGCGGGGCCTCGGCACCATTCCCGACTCCGCCCTGGGCCTGGCGCCGGCCTATCGGGCCTTCGACGCGGAGGCGCGCTTCCCGGTGGCCTACCGGAGCGTCGCCGACCACAAGGCCTGTGAGTGCGGCGCCATCCTGCGTGGCGTCAAACGCCCCCAGGAATGCCGGATCTTCGGCACCGCCTGCACCCCGGAGAACCCCGTCGGCTCGTGCATGGTGAGTTCCGAAGGCGCCTGCGCCGCCCATTACACCTACGGCCGCTACAAGGACGCCTGACATGCCCGCGCCGAAAACCCGCAGCAGTCTTGGCCGCGCCCTCGATCTCAAACACGGCCGCATCGATCTGGCCCACGGTTCGGGCGGCCGGGCCATGGCCCAGCTCATCGAAGAGCTGTTTGCCCGCCACCTGGACAACCCCTTCCTGGCCCAGGGTGACGACGGCGCCGTGCTGCCCGGCGCCGATGGCCGGCTGGTGATGGCGACCGACAGCCACGTGATCTCCCCCCTCTTCTTCCCCGGCGGCGACATCGGCAGCCTGTCGGTGCACGGCACCCTCAACGATCTGGCGGTGATGGGCGCACGGCCCCTGTGGCTGTCCGCGGCCTTCATCCTCGAAGAGGGCTTCCCCCTCGCCGACCTTGCCCGCATCGTCGAAAGCATGGGTGAGGCCAGCCGCGTGGCCGGCGTCCCCATCGTCACCGGCGACACCAAGGTCGTCGAGCGCGGCAAGGGTGACGGCGTGTTCATCACCACCACCGGCGTCGGCAGCCTGCCCCCCGACCGCGACGTATCGGGCCGACATGCCCGCCCGGGGGACGTGGTGCTGATCTCCGGCACCCTGGGCGACCATGGCATGGCCATCATGGCCGCCCGTGAAAACCTGGGCTTCGAAACGCCCATCGTGTCCGACAGCGCCGCACTGCATGGACTGACCGAGGCCCTGTTTGCCTCCGGCGCCCGGGTCCACACCCTGCGTGACCCGACGCGGGGCGGCCTCGCCACCACCCTCAACGAGATCACCCGCCAATCCGGCGTCGGCATCGTGCTCGACGAAGCCGCGCTGCCGATCAACCCGGCCGTCGCCGCCGCCTGCGAGTTCCTCGGCCTCGACCCCCTGTATGTGGCCAACGAAGGCAAGCTCCTCGCCATCGTCGCCCCCGACGACGCCGATGCCGCCCTGGCGGCCCTGCGTGCCCACCCCCTCGGCGCTCGGGCGGCACGCATCGGCACGGTCCAGGCCGACACGCACCGCTTCGTCCAGATGACCACCACCCTAGGCGGGCGGCGCATCGTGGACTGGTTGAATGGCGACCAGCTACCTCGCATCTGCTGAGCGCATGTGACCCGATCTACTGCGCAGGCCGACTATCATGCTCGACAACCGCCCCCCCTTTCCCCCAGGCACCGCCCACCCCACGCGCCCCATGCCCACTGCCAAGCCGCCCGCTGTCCTGGTCATTGACGACGAAGTGCGCTCCCAGGAGGCCCTGCGCCGCACCCTGGAAGAGGACTTCCGGGTTCTGTGCGCCTCCAGTGCCGAGGAAGGCGAAGCCATGATGGCCCAGGAGGCCCTCCACGGCGGGGTGCAGATCGTACTGTGCGACCAGCGCATGCCCGGCATGACCGGTGTCGAGTTCCTGCGTCTGGTGCGGGAGCGCTGGCCCGACACGGTGCGCCTCATCCTTTCCGGCTACACCGACGCCGAGGACATCATTGCCGGGGTCAACGAGGCCGGCATCTGGCAATACCTGCTCAAGCCCTGGCAGCCCGAGCAACTCCTCCTGACCATCACCAAGGCGGCCGAACTGTGGCGCCTGCAGCAGGACTACCAGCGCCTCAGCCTGGAGTTCCGCACCGCCGAGCCCGTGCTGCGCCAGCGCGTTGCAGACCGCCGCGAACGCGCCCGCCAGACCTTCGGCCTCGACGGGCTGATCCGTGCCCCGGGCAGCCCCCTCGAAGAGCTCTGCGATCTGGTCCGGCGCATTGCACCCTACGATCTGTCGGTGATGGTCACCGGCGAGTCGGGCACTGGCAAGGAGATGGTGGCACGCGCACTGCACTACGAGAGCCGGCGTGCCAACCAGCCCTTCATCACCGAAAACTGCGGCGCGCTGCCCGACTCCCTGCTCGAAGCCGAACTCTTCGGCCACAAGCGCGGCGCCTTCACCGGCGCCGTCGAGGACCGCATCGGGCTCTTCCAGCAGGCCAATGGCGGCACCCTCTTTCTCGACGAGATCGGCGAAACCAGCCCGGCCTTCCAGGTCAAACTGCTGCGCGTCCTGCAGGAGGGCGAGTTTCGCCCCCTTGGCAGCAGCCGGCCCGTGCAGGCGGATGTGCGGGTCATTGCCGCCACCAACCGGGATCTGGCCGAGGAAGTGGCGGCCGGCCGATTCCGCGAAGACCTCTACTACCGCCTCGCCACCATCTCGATGCATGTTCCCCCCCTGCGCGCCCGCCCCATGGACCTGCCGGCCCTCGCCGGGCACTTGCTGGCCGGCAGCGCCCGCGCCCTGGGCAAGACGGTCACCGGCTTCAGTGTCGAGGCCCGCCATGTCATGGCGCAGTACCGCTGGCCCGGCAACGTGCGCGAGCTGCAGAACGAGATCCTGCGCATGGTTGCCTTGAGCGAGGGCGAAGAGCTTGGCGCCGGCCTGTTCTCACCGCGCCTGCTGCGCGCCCTTGATCTGCCCGGGCCGGACCCACACCGCAGCGACGACGATGACGATTCAGCCCTCGTCACCCACAACGGCCACGGCCAACTGAAAGAGCGCATGGACCGGCTGGAGATGCAGGTGCTGCGGCAGGCCATGGCGCGCCACGACGGCAACAAGTCGCGGGTGGCCCGCGAGCTCGGCCTGTCCCGGGTGGGGCTGCGTGCCAAGCTCGTGCGCCACGGCCTGGAGTCGGCCTGATGTTGCGCCTTGTGTGGTTGCAGAGCGGCGGCTGCGGAGGGTGCACCCAGTCCCTCCTGTGCAGCGAACCCCGCGCCCTCCTGGCCGAACTGCGCGACGCCGGCATCGACATCGTCTGGCACCCCGCCCTTTCCGCGGCCAGTGACCGGGAGGCCCTGACCCTGCTGGAAGATCTGGCCGAGGGCCGGACGGGCTTTGACATCCTGTGTGTGGAGGGCGCCATGCTGCGCGGCCCCAACGGCACCGGCCGCTTCCACCTGATGGCGGGTGACGGGCGACCGCTCACCGACTGGGTGGGACGCCTGGCGCGCCACGCCCGCTGGGTCTTCGCCATCGGCTCGTGCACCGCCTTCGGCGGCTTCTCCGCGGCGTCACCCGAGAACCCCCTGGAGGCCTGCGGCCTGCAGTATGAAGGCGATGCACCGGGCGGCCTTCTCGGCAAGGCCTTCACCAGCCGGGCCGGCCTGCCCGTCATCAACATCGCCGGCTGCCCAACCCACCCCGGCTGGGTGGTGGACAGCCTGGAGAAGCTGGCCCTGGAGGGTTTCACCGCCGACGACCTGGATGCCCTCCAGCGCCCCCGCTTCTATGCCGAACACCTGGTTCACCATGGGTGCCCCCGCAACGAGTTTTACGAATTCAAGGCCAGCGCCACCAAGCCCTCCGACCTGGGCTGTCTGATGGAGAACATGGGCTGCAAGGGTACCCAGGCCCACGCCGACTGCAATACCCGCACCTGGAACGGGAGCGGATCATGCGTGCGCGGCGGCTTTCCGTGCATCTCCTGCACCTCGCCCGACTTCGAAGCGCCCGGCCATCCCTTCGCCGAAACCCCGAAGCTCGCGGGCATTCCCATCGGCCTGCCCACCGACATGCCCAAGGCCTGGTTTGTCGCCCTCGCGGCGCTGTCCAAGTCCGCAACGCCGCGGCGGGTGCGGGACAACGCCGTGGCCGATCACCCGGTGGTCGCGCCAGCCATCAAGCGGACGGAACAGAAATGAGCCGCCTGGTGCTCGGCCCCTTCAACCGGGTGGAAGGCGACCTCGAACTCCAGCTCGACGTGGAGGGCGGACAGGTCTCCGCCGCGCGGGTCAATTCGCCCCTGTTCCGCGGGTTCGAACAGATCCTGGTGGGTCGCGCCCCCCTGGATGCGCTGGCCATCGTTCCGCGCATCTGCGGCATCTGCTCCGTCGCCCAGTCGGCCGCCGCCGCCCTTGCCCTGGCCGACACCGCCGGCATCGTGCCGGCGCCCAATGGCCGCCTGGCCCGACACCTGATCCAGGCCACCGAAAACCTCGCCGACCACCTCACCCATTTCTACCTCTTCTTCATGCCGGACTTTGCCCGGTCCGATTATGCCCACCACGCCTGGCATGGCGCGGTCTCGGAGCGCTTCGCCGCCCTCAACGGAACGGCGTCGGGAGACATGCTCCCCGCCCGCGCGGGCTTCCTGCGCCTCATGGGCTTCCTCGCCGGCCGCTGGCCCCACACCCTGGCCCTGCAGCCGGGCGGCACGACGCGGGCCATCAGCAGCGCCGAGCGCATCCGGGTGCTGGCCCAGATCCGGGATTTTCGTGCCTTCCTCGAAAAGACCCTGTTCGGCGATGCCCTGGAGGCGGTCGCGGCCCTGGGCTCCATCGACGCGCTGCAGGCCTGGGCCGAGGCCCGGCAGGGCGACTTTCCGGCCTTCCTGCGGGCCGCGCGCACCCTGCGCCTGGAACAGACCGGCCGAGCCTGCGACCGCTTCCTGTCCTTCGGTGCCTACGATCTGCTTCCCCCGGGCCTGCTGTCCGCAGGCATGACTTCCGAGCCCCTGGACATCGGGCGGATCAGCGAAGACCACCGCCACGCCTGGCTGTACGGCAGCGATGCGGTAGCCCCGGCCAACGGTCACACCCGGGTCGCCGCCGACAAGGCGGACGCCTACACCTGGTGCAAGGCACCGCGCTACGCCGGCCAGGTTGCCGAAACCGGCGCCCTGGCCCGCCAGCTACTTGCCGGCCACCCCCTGCTCCAGGCATTCGTGGCCAGCCACGGCGGCAGCGTCACCGCACGGATCAGCGCCCGGATGATCGAACTCGCCAGCCTCGTACCGGCCATGGAAAGCTGGGCTCGCCAGCTCACCCCCGGCGAAGCCTTCTGCACCCAGGGCGAGATCCCCGACGAGGCCGACGGCGTCGGCCTCACGGAAGCCGCGCGCGGCAGCCTCGGGCACTGGCTCAGCGTTCGCCACGGGCGCATCGCGCGCTATCAGATCATCGCCCCGACCACCTGGAACTTCTCTCCCCGCGACGCAGCGGGCCAGCCCGGCCCCCTCGAACAGGCCCTCGTCGGCCTCCCCGCCGGAGAGGGCGCCCCGCCCCTGATCCAGCACGTGGTGCGCTCCTTCGACCCCTGCATGGTGTGTACGGTGCATTAGCCGTAAGCGGCTGATGTGTAAGGGCGTGCCTCAAAACAAGGTGTCGGGCTCCGGTATCCACGCTGGAATGTCCCGCTGGCCGTGCAGCACACGCCAGACATCGATGTGTTCCGGGTGCTCGACGTAGAACGCGAGGTGCGGGTAGCGTGCCAGCGGCCAATACGGCAGGCCGGGCAAGTTGAGTTCATGGGCGTAACGCGGAGAGCCGGTGGCCGGGTGGCGACCGATGTGGCCGTAGGCCTTCTCAAGCGCATCGATGAAACCAAGCGCCACGCCGTCACCCGCCTCACGCAGATAGTAGGCAACGGCCTCGTCCACGTCCCGGTTGGCCTGCTCACGCGGGATGACCGGCTTTGCTTTTACCCCTGAGCGCCGGCTTTGGCACTCCTGCGTACCCGGTCCCGCAGGCCTTCAAAGTAGCTGGCGTCGACCAGGGTGGTCGGACTGGACGCCGCACCTGCCAGCAGCAAGCCGCGTAGATGCATACGATTCTGGTCCTTGCGGATCAACTCGCGCACATACTCGCTGCTCGTACCGTAGCCGCGCTGATTGACCTGTTCGTCCACAAAGGACTTCAAGGTGTCAGGGAGAGAGATGTTCATCGTGCGCATGGCGTAAGCCTGGGTTCATTGGCAAATTTGGCAAGACCACGGTCTGGCGCGCCACTCCCTACCCCGCAAGACCCGCAGTCTTGCCCCGATACTCCCCCGGGCTGGCCCCCGTCCAGCGGCGAAAGGCCCGGTAGAAGGCGCTGTGCTCGGAGAAACCCAGGGCAAAGCCGATCTCATCCACCGACCGGGTGGAGTTGCACAGCAGGTCGATGGCCATGTCGCGGCGCAGGTCGTCCTTGATCACCTGGAAGGATGCGCCCTCACGCTCCAGGCGGCGGCGCAGGGTGGACGGGGTGGTGTGCAGGGCGCCGGCCAGCGCTTCGAAGCTCGGCCACTCGGCGAGGGGCCGTTCCGACAGCAGCCCGCGGATGCGGGCCACGTCGCCAGCCTGGCTGCGGTACTTGACCAGGAAGTTGGCCGGCGCCTGGCGCAGGAAGCCCCGCAGCGCGGCGGCATCGCGGATCACCGGCAGGCCAAGCAGCCGGGCATCCAGGGCCAGGGCGCTCACCGCCGCCCCAAAACGCAGCGTGTTGCCGAAGACCAGCCGATATTCGGCCAGGTTGGGCGGGCAGGGCTGACAGAAATTCACCTCCATCAGGGGCAGGCGCCGCCCCCCCAGCCAGCAGGCCACCCCGTAGAGGACCACGAACAGGGTGCCGTGGGCAAACAGGCGGCCCGGCGGCCCCCGGTCGGACAGCACCACTTCGGCGCGGGCACCGTCCACCCGGAGCTGGCCGCTCAGATCATCGAGCACCAGCGAGAAAAAACGCAAAGCCCGCTCGATGGCGCGCCCCACGGTCGGGCAGTCCAGCAGCGCATGGCACAGGATGGCAAAGCTGCCCCGCCGCATGGGGTGGGAATCCATGCCGAAGAACTCGTCATTGAGCGCGTCGGCCAGGGCGTGCCACAGGGCGCCGTACTGCTCGGGTGACACCCGGGCCTGGGGAATCGCCAACAGCTCCGGCGACAAGCCGGCGCCGGCCACCAGGGCGGCAATGTCGAGCCCGCGCTGGCGGGCCACCAGCAGGGCCTCCGCCACGAAATCCATCGAGATCGTGCCCTTCTCCATCGTCGCATGCCGCCTCCAGGCCGGCCGGGGTGGTAAATCCGCGCACGTATTTTGAGGGTTTTTGACGTGGGAAGGCAGGCAGGCCGCCTCCTAGACTAGGCCGCGCCACTCGAGGCACCCCAATAACAAGACCACCAGGAGAACACAATGCCAGATTCCATCGTGATCGTTGCCGCCCGCCGCACCCCCATCGGTGCCTTCCAGGGCTGCCTTACCCCCCTCAGCGCACCGCAACTGGCCAGCGCGGCCATCCGTGGCGCCTTCAGCGGCCTCGGCGAGCTGGGGCAGGAGGTGGACGAAGCAGTGTTCGGCTGCTGCCTGATGGCCGGCGTCAAGCAGGCGCCGGCCCGCCAGGCGGTGCTCGGCGCCGGCCTGCCGGACTCGGTGCCGGCCACCACCCTGACCAAGATGTGCGGCTCGGGCATGAAGGCCACCATGCTCGTCCATGACATGCTGCTGGCCGGTAGCTGCAGCGTGGGCCTGGCCGGTGGCATGGAGTCCATGTCCAACGCCCCCTACGTGCTGACCCGCGCCCGCGGCGGCTACCGCCTGGGCCACGGCCAGGCCTTCGACCACATGTTCCTGGATGGCCTGGAGGATGCCTACGAAGGCAAGCTGATGGGCTACTTTGCCGACCTGGCGGCGGCCGAGTTCGGCATCGCCCGGGAGCGCCAGGACGCCTACGCCGCCGAATCGGTGCGCCGCGCCCAGCACGCGGTGGCCAGCGGGGCTTTCCGCGACGAGATCGCGCCGGTTGCCATTCCCAGCCGCCAGGGCGAGCAACTCATCAGCGACGACGAAACGCCGGGCACCTGCGACATCGCCAAGATCCCCAAGCTCAAGCCGGCCTTCACCAAGGACGGCTCGATCACCCCCGCCAACGCCTCGTCCATCTCCGACGGCGCCGCAGCCCTGGTGATGATGCGCGAATCGGAAGCCCAGCGGCGTGGCTTAACCCCCCTGGCCCGCATCCTCTCCCACGCCACCCATGCCCAGCAGCCCGGCCGCTTTCCCACTGCGCCGGCACCGGCCATCCGCCGCGCCCTCGAGCGGGCCGGCTGGAGCGTCGGTGACGTGGACCTGTTCGAGATCAACGAGGCCTTTGCGGTGGTCACCCTGCTGGCCATGGACGAGCTGGGGCTGCCGGCCGAGGTGGTCAATGTGAATGGCGGCGCCTGTGCCATGGGCCATCCGGTGGGCGCCACCGGCGCGCGCATCCTCGTCACCCTGATCCATGCCCTGCGCGCCCGGGGCCTGCGGCGCGGGCTGGCCAGCCTGTGCATCGGCGGCGGTGAAGCCACGGCCATGACCATCGAAATCCTGTGACGGGAGCCCGGCCATGATCCTCACCCAGGAACAGGAAATGATCCGGAACACCCTGCGCGACTTCGCGCAGGCGCGTCTGGCCCCCTTCGCCAGCGAATGGGACCGGACCCGGCGCTTCCCGGCGGAAGCGCTCAAGGAGCTCGCCGCCCTCGGCGGCCTCGGTATCGTCATACCCGAGGAATGGCAGGGTGCCGGGCTGGACTACGTCTCGCTGGTGCTCATCATCGAGGAGATCGCCGCCGGCGACGCGGCCACCTCCACGGTGGCCTGCGTGCAGAACTCCCTGCCCTGCGGCATCACCCTGAACTACGGCACCCAGGCGCAGAAGGAACGCTATCTGGGGCGCCTGGCCAGCGGCGAATGGCTGGGCTGCTTCTGCCTCACCGAGCCCCACGTTGGCTCCGACGCCGCGGCCATCCGCACGACGGCCACCCGCGACGGCGACCAGTGGGTGCTCAACGGGGTCAAGCAGTTCATCACCACGGGCAAGAACGCCCAGCTTGCCATCGTCATCGCCGTCACCGACAAGTCGGCCGGCAAGAGGGGCATCTCGGCCTTCCTGGTCCCCACCGACACGCCGGGCTACATCGTCGGCCGGGTGGAGAACAAGATGGGTCAGCATGCCTCGGACACGGCGCAGATCATCCTCGAGGACTGCCGCATCCCTGCAGACCACCTCCTGGGCAAGGAGGGCGAAGGCTACCGCATCGCCCTCTCGAGCCTGGAGCCCGGGCGCATCGGGGTTGCCGCCCAGGCCATCGGCATCGCCCGGGCAGCGCTGGAGGCGGCGACGGCCTACGCCAAGGAGCGCCAGTCCTTCGGCCAGGCCCTGATCGAGCACCAGGCGGTGGCCTTCCGCCTGGCCGACATGGCCACCCGGGTCGAGGCCGCCCGCCAGCTCGCGCTGCACGCCGCAAGCCTGAAGGACGCCGGACACCCCTGCCTGAAGGAGGCGTCGATGGCCAAGCTGTTTGCCACCGAGATGGCCGAGAAGGTGTGCTCCGACGCCATCCAGATCCACGGCGGCGCCGGTTACATCGCCGACTACCCGGTGGAACGCCACTACCGGGACGTGCGGGTCAGCCAGATCTACGAGGGGACGTCCGACATCCAGCGGATGGTGATCGCGCGGGCGCTCTGAGCCGCCGGGTGGCGGGTGGCTTTCCCTTGTATTGCGTCACATTGGCCGGGTCTCGGCCCGGCGGCCGACTTTCTTCTTTGTTGTACGACAAAGAAGAAAGCAAGAAAACGTACCCCGCTGTCGCGCCCCCTGCGGGGGTGCCCGCCCGCGGTCGGATTTGCACATCCGACCGGCTACGGTGGCGCGGAGCATGCTCCGCGAAACCCCACCTTCGCCCTTCCGGGCCCGTCAGGCGGGGTCTGCGCAAACTCGCCCTGCGGGCTCAAACATGCGCAGCCCTTTTTCCGCCTGCCGAACCCTCCAGTCGGCGCGCCAGAGGGGAAAGAAGATGCAGGTGATCAGCGGCCAGTGCCGACCTTTCCGTCCGTAGAGGCTCGGTGCATCCGAAAAGCCCGTTCCGCCCCGCCGAGCAGCGCAGCAGCAGGCGGGGAAGTCCGGCGCGGCTGTCTGAGCCCGAAGGGCGAGTTCCGCGCCGGCCGCCTGCTGGGAGCAGCGCAGGGCAGTCATTCGCGCAGCGAATGACCGGGGTGGCCGGGTCGCCTTCTTTGCTGACTTTCTTGGCGACGCAAGAAAGTCAGTCGCCCGCCGGGGCGAGACCCGGCCAACGATACGCCAAACACGGGAAAGCCGGCCCGGAAGGGCACGAGCGTTCCGAAGCTCAATACCCACCCCCCGGCCCAGCATACGGCTCACCGTGCTTGTATGACGCCGCCAGCCCCGAGGTGGCCGCGGCCAGCAGCAGGGAATCCACGCCCACGGCGATGAAGCGGGCTCCGGCGCTGTGGTAGCGATGCACCAGTTCCCGGTCGCCGCACAGCACACCACCGGGCTTGCCGGCAGCGGCGCTGCGGCGAAGGCCGTCCTCGATCATGGCCACGATGTCCGGGTGGTTGGGTTCACCCAGGAGACCGCAGGAGGCAGCCAGGTCGGCGGCACCGAAGAACACCCCATCGACGCCCTCCACGGCCAGGATCGCATCCAGTTGCGCCATGCCGGCACGGGTTTCCACCTGCACGAGCAGACACATCTCGTCGTTGGCGCGCTGGGTGTAGTCGCCGATCCGCCCCCAGCGCGAGGCCCGGGCAAGGGCGCTGCCCACCCCGCGGATGCCGGCCGGCGGATAACGCATGGCTTCGACCAGGTGAGCGGCCTGCTCACCGGACTCCACCATGGGGATCAGCAAGGTCTGCACCCCGGTCTCGAGGAGCTGCTTGATCAGTACGTGGTCGCCCTGGGGTGGGCGCACCACCGGCTGGGTGTCGTAGGGGGCGATCGCCTGCAACTGGGCGAAGATCGTGCGCAAATCGTTGGGGCCATGCTCGGCGTCGATCAACAGCCAGTCGAAGCCCGCGCCGGCACAGATCTCGGCACTGAAGACCTCGGACAGCCCCAGCCACAGGCCATATTGCACGTCGCCCGCCCGCAGGCGCCGCTTGAAGCGGTTTTCGGGAAAATCCATTGCGTTCAACTCCAGGTCGTCTGAGCCCTCAATCTACCGCAGACCGGGGGCGCAGGTTCTGATCGAAATCGTCCACCGAGGGGAAGCGCAGCGGCGGGCGGGCATCCAGGGTCAGCAGGTGCCGGCGGTAGGCTTCGAGAATCTCCACGCGGGCCTCCGGACTGACGTAGGGCACGTGCCAGGCCACGTAGGGCGGCAGCACCGTCAGGCCAACGTAGCCGAGCATGCCGCGCAGGATGGGCTGGAGCATCACCTCGAGCTCACCGTGGATCCCATCCGGCCCGAACATGTGGGCCTGGCCGCCCAGGGAGATGGCCAGCATGGCCGATTTGCCCCTCAGCCCGCCCTTGTCATAGATGCGCCGGCCGCCATAGCAGAAGCCCGAGACGAAGACCCGGTCCACCCAGCCCTTCATGATCGCCGGCATGCCATACCAGTAGATCGGGAAGTTGAAGATGATCAGGTCGGCCCACTTGACCTTGTCGATCTCGGCCGCGATGTCCGGCGCCAGGGTGCCCTTGTTGAAGGCGTTGCGTTGTTCCAGGGCATACACGAGGTAGTCCGGGTTGGCCCGCTCGCCAAAGTCGGTGGCACTGGCCACCGGGTTGAAGTTCATGGCGTAGAGGTCGGACACCTGCACCGCGTGGCCCTCCCCTTCCAGCAGGCGCACCGCCTCGTCCTTCATGGCGGCGTTGAAGGAACGGGGTTCGTGGTGGGCAAAGACTATCAGTACGTTCATGCGCTTCTCCTTCAGTGTCCGGCAAAAGGCGTGGGGTCGACTTCATTCGGCCCCGATTCACTGCATCATCGACATGCCGTTCATCCCAGTCCGCGCTGGAATGAACCTGATTCCCTCCGTTTGAGGCGTCGTCTGACGGTCGATACGGTCTCTCCTGTACGGGCGACTTGTAGGGGCGACTTCAGTCGCCCATCCGCGCGTCGATCACAGGCATGCCGTTAATCAAAGTCCGCGGGCGACTGAAGTCGCCCCCACAGTTCCTCCAGCCGCCCTCAGTGCGTCCCATGAATCCCTTCTGCTTCACCCATCGGGTGATACCTCCAGTGGAGGGCAAACCCGCGTCAGCATTGGGTTTACGTCTGGCTCGGGGAGGGCAACCGAGGAAAATCGGATGAATTCGACCCAACAGGGCGGCTTCCCACTTCAGCGCCTGTCACCAAAAAAATCCCCTTCGCGAGCCGCCCTCGCGAAGGGGAAGAACACGACCGAGATCCTGGGAGGGGAGGATGTGTATCGGTCGAGAGAGGTGCCGGGTGGCTATTGCCCCCACGCTCGCCCCACTGCGTGGGGGTCGCTGCCCCCCGAGGGGGTGGGCGCCTGCCTTGGGGCGGCCCGGCGGCTGGCTTGAGCCCCCACGCTCGCCCCACTGCGTGGGGGTCGCTGCCCCCCGAGGGGGTGGGCGCCTGCCTTGGGGCGGCCCGGCGGCTGGCTTGAGCCCCCACGCTCACCCCACTTCGTGGGGGTCGCTGCCCCCCGAGGGGGTCCTTCATATCTCACCCGATCACGTTTGGCAGAAAATTCCACTTGGTGAACAACGTGAATCGCCGGGAAATACGGCCAGCGGCCCGGTCGACGTGCCCGCATCACCGCCGTTAGGTGTGC
>NZ_JAFLDT010000041.1 GCF_017302315.1 Zoogloea sp. | reverse complement strand
CAGGTCCGGATTGGCGGCGATGGCGTCCCGCTCCAGACGGTCGAGGACAGGGTCGCCGAAGACCTGCCACCACTCGCCCCGGGCGGCGCTGTCGGCGGGTTCGGCGGGCTTCCAGTTGGTGTCGACCGGGGCCGCCTCCTTGAAGGCGGCCGGGGTGGCAATGCCCGGTTTGTCGTAGACGGGTGCCACCGAGCAGCCCGCCAGAAGCAGCAGGCTGGCCAGCAGACCAATGGCGGGGCGGGGCAGGGGAAGGGTTTGCAGCTTCATCGTCTTACTCCTGGCCGGCATGGGCATGGACGGGGGCCACCAGCGGCGCTTCGTGGGCGGCGGCCGAGTGGAGGGGGTGGCGCTTGTCCAGGGTACGCAGCAGCACGTAGAACACCGGCGTCAGGAACAGCCCGAACAGGGTCACGCCCAACATGCCGAAGAACACTGCGATGCCCATGGCGTGGCGCATCTCGGCGCCGGCGCCGGTGGAGGTGACCAGCGGCACCACGCCCATGATGAAGGCGATGGAGGTCATCAGGATGGGGCGCAGGCGCAGGCGGCTGGCGTCGATGGCGGCCTGCCGCGGGCTGTGGCCCTGCAGCTCCAGCTCCCGGGCGAACTCGACGATCAGGATGGCGTTCTTGCACGCCAGCCCCACCAGCACCATCAGCCCGATCTGGGTGAAGATGTTGTTGTCGCCCCCGGTTAGCCATACGCCGCTGAGGGCGGCGAGGATGCTCATGGGCACGATCAGGATCACTGCCAGGGGCAGGGTCAGGCTCTCGTACTGGGCGGCCAGCACCAGGAAGACCAGCAGCACGCTGATGGGAAAGACCCACACGCCGGCGTTGCCCGCCAGGATCTTCTGGTAGGTGAGGTCGGTCCATTCGAACTTCACGCCGCGGGGCAGGGTCTCGGCGGCGATGCGTTCGGCGGCCGCTTCGGCCTGGGCCGAGGAAAAGCCCGGCGCCGGGCCGCCGTTGATGTCGGCGGCGGTGAAGCCGTTGTAGCGCACCACCATCTCCGGGCCGTAGGTGGGCGTGACCCGCAGCAGGGAGCCCAGGGGCACCATCTCCCCATTGGCGTTGCGGGTCTTGAGGCGGCCGATGTCCTCCGGCTGGGCACGGAAGTCGGCATCGGCCTGGGCGCGCACCTGGTACACCCGGCCGAAGCGGTTGAAGTCATTCACGTACAGCGAGCCCAGGTAGATCTGCAGGGTGTCGAACACGTCGGTGACGGCCACGCCCTGCTGCTTGGCCTTGGTGCGGTCCAGGTCCACGTCCAGCTGGGGCACATTGATCTGGTAGCTGGAGAACATCGGGCCGAGCTCAGGCGCCTTGGCGGCAGCGGCCATGAAGGCCTTGGCAGCCTTGTCCAGTTCGGCGTAGCCGAGGCTGCCCCGGTCCTCGATCTGCATCTTGAAGCCGCCCACGGTACCCAGGCCCATCACCGGCGGCGGAGGGAAGACGGCGATGAAGGCCTCCTGGATGGCTGCGTACTGCTGGTTGAGGGCGCCGGCGATGGCCCCTGCCGACAGCTCGGGCGACTTGCGTTCGGCGAAGGGCTTGAGAGTCACGAAGACGATGCCGGCACTGGAGCTGTTGGTGAAGCCGTTGATGGACAGGCCGGGGAAGGCCACGGCGCTCTCCACGCCGGGTTGCTTGAGGGCGATATCGCCCATGCGGCGGATGACGGCCTCGGTACGGTCCAGGGAGGCGCCGGCCGGCAGTTGGGTGAAGCTCACCAGGTACTGCTTGTCCTGGGCCGGCACGAAGCCGCCGGGCACCAGGTAGGAGATGCCCACGGTCAGCCCGAGCAGCACGGCGTACACGCCCATGGCCGAGGCCTTGCGGTTGATGACACCGGTGACGCCGCGCCCGTAGCGCTCGCTGCTGCGATTGAAGAAGCGGTTGAAGCGGGCGAAGAAGCCGCCGAACCAGCGCTGCATCTGCACCGTGAGCCAGTCGGGGGGCGTGTCGTGGCCCTTGAGCAGCAGGGCGGCCAGGGCCGGCGACAGAGTCAGGGAGTTGAAGGCCGAGATCACCGTGGAGATGGCGATGGTCATGGCGAACTGCTTGTAGAACTGGCCGGTGAGGCCGGTCATGAAGGCCAGGGGAACGAACACCGCCACCAGCGTGAGGGCGATGGCGATGATCGGGCCGGACACTTCGCGCATGGCCCGGTAGGTGGCCTCCCGGGGCGACAGGCCGGCCTCGATGTTGCGCTCCACGTTCTCGACGACCACGATGGCGTCGTCCACCACGATGCCGATGGCCAGCACCATCCCGAACAGGGACAGGGCGTTGATGGAGTAGCCGAAACCCAGCATCAGCGAGAAGGTGCCGATGATGGACACCGGCACCGCCAGCAGCGGGATGATGGACGCGCGCCAGGTCTGCAGGAAGACGATCACCACCAGCACCACCAGGGCGATGGCCTCCAGCAGGGTGGTGATCACCGCCTTGATGCTGGCCCGCACGAACTGGGTCGGGTCATAGACGATGCTGTACTGCACCGAGGGCGGAAAGTCCTTGGCCAGTTCAGCCATGGTCTCGCGCACCTGCTCCGAAATGTTCAATGCGTTGGCGCCCGGCGTCTGGAAGATGGGGATGGCCACGGCGGGCTTGTTGTCGAGCAGGGCGCGCAGCCCGTATTCGGCGGCGGCCAGCTCGATGCGGGCCACGTCACCCAGGCGGGTGACGCCGCCATCGGGGGCGGTCTTGAGGATGATCCCGGCAAACTCGGCTTCGTCCTTCAGCCGGCCCTGGGCGTTGACGTTGAGCTGCAGGGGCGTGTGGCGGTCGTTGGGCGGCGCGCCGATCACGCCGGCGGCCACCTGCACGTTCTGCTCGCGGATGGCCTTCACCACCTCGCTGGCGGTGAGGCCGCGCTCGGCCACCTTGCCTGGGTCCAGCCACACCCGCATGGCGTAGTTGCCCGAGCCGAACAGGCCCACCTCGCCCACGCCCTTGATGCGCGCCAGGCGGTCCTTGACGTTAAGGACCGCGTAGTTGCGCAGGTAGGTCATGTCATAACGGTCGTCCGGCGAGGTGAGGTGTACCACCATGGTGATGGTGGGGGTGCTCTTGGCGGTGGTCACGCCCAGGCGCTGCACGTCCTCCGGCAGCCGCGGCAGGGCCTGGGAGACCCGGTTCTGCACTAGCTGCTGGGCCTTGTCCGGGTCGACGCCGAGCTGGAAATGCACGGTGAGGGTCAGGTTGCCGTCGCTGTTGGCCTGGCTCTGCATGTAGAGCATGTTCTCCACGCCGTTGATGCTCTCCTCCAGCGGCGCGGCCACGGTTTCGGCGATCACCTTGGGGTTGGCGCCGGGAAACTGGGCGCGCACCACCACCGAAGGCGGCACCACCTCCGGGTACTCGGCGATGGGCAACTGGAAGACCGACAGCAGGCCGGCGAGCAGGATCAGGACCGACAGCACCCCGGCAAAGATGGGGCGGTCGATGAAGAACTTGGAGATGTTCATGGGGCGGCCCTCAGATGCGCGTCTTCAGCGCACGGGGCTCTGCCACGGCGGCAACAGGGGCGCTGCCCTCCATGGCCACCGGGTGGGGCGTCACCGGATCGCCCGGGCGGACCCGCTGCAGGCCATTGACCACGATGCGCTCGCCCGGCTTGAGCCCGTCCTCGACGACGCGCAATCCTTCCTGCAGCTTGCCCAGCCGGACTTCCCGATAGGCCGTGCGGTTGCCTTCGCCCACCACCAGCACGAAGCGCTTGTCCTGGTCGGTGCCGACAGCCCGGTCGTCGATCAGCACAGCCTCCCGCGGGGTCTCGCTGCCCAGCCGGACGCGGGCATACAGACCGGGGACCAGGCGACCCTCCGGATTGTCGAAAATCGCCCGCACGCGGATGGTGCCGGAGGTGGTGTCGAGGCGGTTGTCCACCGAGTGGATGCGCCCCTGGGCGCTGTATCCGTCATTGTCGGCGAGGCCCAGATGGACGGGCAGGCTGGTGCCCTTGGCCGTGCGTGCCGGGTTCACCGATTTGAGGAAGGTCTGCTCATCCACGTCGAAGGCGGCGTAGATGCGGTCGGACGACACCAGGGTGGTCAGGGCCGGGCCGCCGGTCGTGCTCACCAGATTGCCGATGGTGACCTCGGCCCGGGACAGGCGTCCGTCGATGGGGGCCTTGATGGTGGTGTATTCCAGATTGAGGCGGGCGATGCGCAAGGCGGCGCGGGCCGCCTGTACGCCGGCCGTGGCATCCCGGGCGGCGTTCTGCTTCTCTTCCAGATCGCGGCGGGACACGGCATTGTCGGCGATCAGTCGTTCGGAGCGGGCCAGGTCGGAGGCAGTGTAGGCGACCCGCGATTCGGACGCGGCGAGCTGGGCTTCGGCCCGCGCCACTTCGGCGGCAAACGGGCGGGGGTCGATGGTAAACAGCACGTCACCCTTGCGTACGGCGGTGCCATCCCTGAAATGCACCTGGGTGAGGATGCCGGAGACCTGGGGGCGGATCTCGACCCGGTCCACCGCTTCGAGGCGGCCGGAGAACTCCGCCCATTCGGTGACGGTGCGGTGCACCACCTCGGCTGTGTCGACCTGGGTAGCCGGGGTCGTCTGGCTCACGGAAGGCGCCGCGCTGTCGGCATGGGCGGTGTAGGCGGCAATGCCGCCAGTGGTGATGACGAAGCCGGCCAGCACGGCCGCAACGATGAGCCGGCGGCGGGGGAGGGCGCGGGGGCTGGGAGTGTTCATGGTGTCCTCTCTGTTCTCTTGGAATCGGGGCCTCGGGCTGCGCCTTGGGGGTGGGGGCCTCTGTCCGTCGGGTATGGACGGTTCGGCGGGCGAGCGGGCAGCCTGGATCAGTGAATTGTGGTTGTTTGGTTTGGCGGGATAAATATCTATTCATTGACTTCACTATTCGGCATGGGCTAATAATTGATGAAGGGTTTCGTTTTGAAGCCTCAACGGAAAGGCGGGCAGATGGACAGGTTTCAGGCCATGAAGGTGTTCATGGGGGTGGCGGAGGCCAGCAGCTTTACCCGCGCGGCTGATAACTTGAGCCTGCCCCGGGCCACCGTGACGACCACAATCCAGGGGCTTGAGAACCTGCTCAAGGTGCGCCTGCTCAACCGCACCACGCGAAGCGTCAGCCTGACCGCCGACGGGGCGGCCTACTACGAGCGCTGCGTGCGCATCATGAAAGAGCTGGAAGAAACGGAAGCCGCCTTCCAGGATGCGGCCCGCCGACCGCGGGGCCGGCTGCGGGTGGACGTGGCCGGGCCCATCGGCCGGCACATCCTGATCCCCCGCCTGTGCCAGTTTCACGAGCGCTATCCGGACGTGGAGCTGGTGATCGGCATCGGGGACAGGCCGGTGGACCTGGTGCAGGAGGCCGTGGATTGCGTGATCCGGGCCGGCGAACTGGTGGACTCGACCCTGGTGGCGCGGCGCATCGGCAGCCTGAGCTTCGTGACTTGTGCCGCGCCTGCCTATCTCGAGCGCCATGGGGAACCCATGACCCTGAACGATCTCCAGCACCACCATGCGGTGCATTACTTTTCGAGCGTCAGTGGCCGCAATTTCGACTGGGACTTCATGGTGGACGGTGTCAGCGTTCCAGTCCGCATGAACGGGCGTGTGGCGGTGAACGATGCCGATGCTTACAACGCCTGCGGACTGCAAGGCTTCGGCCTGATTCAGCCCGCCCGCTTCATGGCGCTGCCCCACCTGGAGAGCGGGGCCTTGAAGGAGATTCTTTCCGCCTGGAAATCGCCGCCCTTGCCCATGTCCGTGCTCTATCCCCAGAACCGTCACCTGTCACCCAAGGTGCGGGCATTTGCCGACTGGGTGGCCGAGCTTTTCAGCCAGTGCCCGCTGCTCAATGGCAGCGATGGGGAGGGGGTGAGGGCGGGCGAATGCCGCTATCCCGAGCGTCCGTCCAGCTACACCGTGCGGGAGATGCTGGAGCAGGAGAACCAGCTCGCCGGGCTGGGTTAGGCCCGGCCGCGGGGCGGACGCTCAGCGGGGAAGGTACATCTTTGCCTTCACCAGCTTGTAGGTCCATGGCAGGCCGGCGTTCTTGCAGCCATTGGCGATGCGCTGGTCGGCCTGGATGTCGATGGCGATCTTGACCCTCACGCTCTGGCGTGCGTGATTTGCAGAACAATCTCGTCGAGCAGACCTTTGAGCGGTTTCTCGGCCGGAGTGGCATTGCGTTTGATGTAGTCGAAAATGCCTTTGACGTCAGATGCTCGTTTTTCATCCGCCTAGCTGATAACTTACTTTCCTTGCGACTTAAGCCGACTTTATGCTGTTTAAACCTAAGCTGTCGGAGACGTGCCATGACTGCTAAGCCCTGGGTCTCTGTGGATCAAATTGCTGAGCATCTGGGTGTCACGCGCGATTCCATCTACCGCTGGATCGACCGCAAGGGTCTGCCTGCGCACAGGGTTGGGCGGCTATGGAAATTTCAGGTTTCTGACGTCGATGAATGGGTGCGCGCCGGGGGCGCTGATGAGGCGGAAAAAGTTGGTGGTAAAGATGGCCGATATTCACACCCCAGCGCGCCGAACATCCCGAAGCTGGAGGTTGAGCAGGCGATTGACGCCGTTAGCCAGTTCCGCACTTTGGCGGGCAAGAAATGAGTGCGAGTAGCAAACTCATCCGCAACAGCACCGCCGAATTCCTGATTTTCACCGGTCAGGCGGGTGAAAAGAGCATTGAGGCACGCTACGAGGAGCAGACCGTCTGGCTTACCCAGAAACTGATGGCCGAACTGTTTGCCGTCGATGTGCGCACGGTCAGCGAGCACCTGAAAAATATCTTCGAATCCGGCGAGCTGGCGCGGGAGGCAACGCTCCGGAAATTCCGGACAGTTCAAACCGAGGGCAGCCGTGAGGTTGCGCGGAACGTCGATTTCTACAGCCTTGATGCCATCATCTCGGTGGGCTACCGAGTCAATTCGGTGCGTGCCACGCAGTTCCGCCAGTGGGCTACCGGCGTGCTGCGGGAGTTTGCGATCAAGGGCTTCGTGCTGGACAAGAAGCGGCTAGAGAACGGAGCCTTTCTGAATGAGGACTATTTTGAGCGCCTGCTTGCCGAGATTCGTGAGATCCGGCTTTCAGAACGCAAGTTCTACCAGAAGATCACCGACATCTATGCCACGGCAATGGACTACAACCGTGATGCTCCCACCACCAAAGCATTCTTCGCAAAGGTGCAGAACAAACTTCACTTTGCGATACATGGTCACACAGCGGCGGAGTTGATCGTCCGCCGCGCGGATTCCACTCAGCCTCACATGGGGCTGAGCAGTTGGGAGAAGGCACCGGACGGCAAGATTCTCAAGAACGACGTAGTGGTCGCAAAAAACTATCTGAGCCGTGAAGAAATGGAGTCCCTGGGCCGCATTGTCAATGCCTATCTTGACCTGGCCGAGGAACGGGCGCAGCGCATGATTCCCATGACCATGGAGGACTGGGCCAAGCGGCTGGATGCCTTCCTCGAGTTCACTGATCGCGACATTCTGCAAGACGCAGGGAAGGTCAGCGCCGAGATGGCCAAGGCGCATGCTGAGAGCGAGTTCGAAAAATACCGCATCGTCCAGGACCGGCTATTTGAGAGCGACTTTGACCGGGTGCTCAAACAAATCGAGGCCAGTGGTGATGGGTCCGAGCAAGCGCGCTAATCCGCAGAAATACGGACTCAAGGGTGCGATGGCCCTGCCAGGGGACGTTTCAGCGCGGAAAGTACATCTTCGCCTTCATCAGCTTGTAGGTCCACGGCAGGCCGGCATTCTTCCAGCCGTTGACGATGCGCTGGCCGGCTTTGGGTCCATCCTTGGCCGAGTCGCCCTCGAAGCCCTCGGCGATGCTATAGACGCGGGTGAAGCCGGCGTTGGCGAGCAGGTCGGCGGCGCGGGCGCTGCGGTCGCCGGAACGACAGATGAGGATGACCCGGTCGGTCTTGCCGAGGCCCTTTTCCTTGAGACGGATCTCGGCTTCCTGGATGAAGTCGCTGTTGGGCTCAAGCTGGTACATGTGGCGGCGCTCGTCCCAGTCGGTCATCATCTCCTGGTGTTCGACATAGGGCACCAGTGCATCGGCGGGGGTGGGCATGCCCACATACATTGCTTCGGCACGGGTGCGCACGTCGAGGAAGAGGGTCCGGGCCGGTTCCTTGCCGAGGATCTCGAAAGCCTCCTGGGGCGTCAAATAGAGCTGCAGGCGGGAGCGCTTGTAGTCGGGCAGCGTGCTGGCGTCCACGCCTTCGGCCAGGGCCGGGAGCGACAGGGAGAGACTGCTCAATGCCAGCAGTGCAGCCATCGCAAAATGTCTCATACTTCCTCCAGATGATTTGTTTGTGCCAACCCCTGTCGAGGCTGATCATGTATTCAAGAACGTTTTTCCTGCTGGCCGGTTTGCTTCTTGCCGGGCTGGCCCGGGCCGGTGATCCGGCGGTCGGCGAGAAGATGGTGAAGCAACATGCCTGCGCGACCTGCCATCAGCGTCTGGTGGGCGGTGATGGGTCGGCCCTGTACACCCGCAGCGACCGCAAGGTGACCAGCAAGGCCAAGCTCAGCGCTCAGGTCAGCTTTTGCAGTAGCCAGCTCAAGACCGGCTGGTTTCCCGAAGACGAAGAGCATGTGGTGGCATGGCTGAATCATCGCTATTACCACTTCAAGTGAAATGCCGCGGGGGGCTCATCGGGCCAGCCCCTGCATGACCCGATTCTCCAGATAGCCGCCATACAGCCCGACGCTGTCGCCGCCCAGCAGGGCATCGGCCCGGGGCTGACCATGGGCATCCAGGAAGAGTACGGTCGGCGCGAACTTCACCTTGTAGCGACGCGCCAGGTCGGTGTGGGCGATCCTGTCGCCGTTGAAGTCGGTCAGCAGGCGCGGGCTGCTGATGCTCACCTCGCGGATGCGTACCCGCCCCCGAAAGCGCGGGTCGTCAATCAAGGCAGGGAGGTAGGCATCCCTGACGGCTACGCAATAGGGGCAGTCGGGCAGGCTGAAGAGGACCACGTAGAGCAGATCCGCCCGGTTGCCACCGGCCTCGTGCAGGCTGGATTCCAGGGGGCCGCGGGCATGCACGCCGACGCCCCCCGCCAGCAGCAGGCCGGCAAGGAGGGCCAGGCGCGCGAGCAGCTTCATGGGCTTATCGAGCGAGGGATTCGCGTTCCAGGGTCAGGTAGCTGCCGTAGGCATTGATGCGGTTGGCGGCCTCGAAGGCGGGCACCTTGCTGAAGCGGCTCCAATCGGTGCGGGCATACGCCTCTTCAAAGGGCACCATCTCTTCCACCGCCTTGCCCATCTGTTCGCGCAGGTAGAGCAGGTAGTCGCGGGTCAGTTTGAGGTCGGCCGCGGCGTCAGTCGAGTGCCTGCCGTGACCCGTGACCAGCACCTTCGGCTTGAGCGCAGCCAGGGTGTCGATGGCAGCCAGCCAGCGTTTGCTGTCGGCATTGCCGACGAAGGGGATGCGGCCGGCAAACAGGATGTCGCCACAGAACACCACGCCGTCCTCCTCCACCGTCAGCACCAGGTCTTCGGGGGCGTGGGCCGGGCCGAGAATGTCGATGCGAAAGTGCAGGCCACCCTCTTCGAAGCGGGTGCCGCCGGTGAGCCAGCGGTCGGCCTGGATGAGGCGGGTGTTTTCATCCACCCAGGGGAACAGGTCTTTCTGGCGCTGGGCAAGGCGGGCCGCGGCTTCACCGCTGCCAAAGTACTCCTTGCCGGCCTCATGGGCCCACACTTCGGCGCCCACCGCCTTGAAGGCCGCGAGGCCATAGAAATGATCGGCGTGGTAATGGGTCAGGATGACCCGTTTCACGGGCTTGCTGCTGAGCTTGCGGATGGCGGCGAGAAGGGCATCGCCCAGGGGCGGGGTGCCGAGGGCGTCGATGACGATGACGCTATCCCGGGTGATGACGAAACCAGCATTGCTGTTGAAGCCCTGATTGGCTCCCGAAGCCATGCCGGAGTCGCCAAGAACATACCAGGCGTGCTCGGAGACGCGAATGGGCTGCAGGGCCTGGGCAAGTGCATCGCCCGCCTGTGCCAGCGAAAGCAGCAGGGTGGCGGCGAGGGCGACGATGGCGTGCAGCCGGGAGGGGAGAGAGGGTCTGCTGCGGGCCATCGTCGTCTTCCTCAAGCCATGCCGGGGTTGCCTGCCATGCCCTTCAGGGTCGGCAGATTGAGCGGACGGGCGCGGACCACTTTCTGTCCCTTGAGGTAGCGGGCCACCAGATCCCACACGGCTTCGCCGCCGGCTTTGGCGGCGTCTTCCGATACGGGTGCCCAGCCGGCGACCTTGTAGGTCTTGCCGGCCTCCAGCAGCTTGCCACCCAGGCGCATGTCGGAGATGCGGCCGCCCATGCGACCCATCGGGTCGCAGGCGTACTCAAGCCCGCCGACCCGCACCATGTCGCCGCCCTGCTGGTAGTAGGGGTCGGGGTTGAAGAGGTTGTCGCAGACGTCTTCGAGCACGGTCTTGATCTGCTCGCCGGTCATCATCGTCACCGTGGTCCAGGGGTAGGTGATGGCGGTCTGGTCGAGCAGATGTTCCATGCGGATGGTGTCGCCGGGCAGCAGGCTGGTGCCCCAGCGGAAGCCGGGGGAGAAGGCGATTTCGGCGTTCTTTTCGGCCAGCAGGGCGTCGAGGATGAGCTGATCCCAGGAGCCGTTGAAGTTGCCCCGGCGGTACAGCAGGCCTTCGCTGACGGCGAGCTTCTCGGCCAGCTTGCCCTCGTAGGGGGCGCGCATCTTCTTGATGAGCGCGTCCATGGCCGGGTCGGCGGGGATCAGGTTGGCGAACACCGGCAGCAGCTTGTAGCGGAAGTCGGTGACCTTGCCGCTCTTCACCTCCAGGTCGAGCACGCCCAGGTATTTACCGTTGGAGCCGGCATTGGTGACCAGGGTCTGGCCGCCGGCGTTTTTGACGATCACGGGGGCGGGCACGCCGTCGTGGGTGTGGCCGCCCAGGATGGCGTCCACACCGCGCACCCGGCTGGCCATCTTCAGGTCCACGTCCATGCCGTTGTGGGACAGCACCACCACGGCCTGGGCGCCGGCGGCGCGGGCCTCGTCCACCACCTTCTGCAGGTTGTCGTCCTGGATGCCGTAGCTCCAGTTGGGCACCTGCCAGCGGGGGTTGGCGATGGGCGTGTAGGGGAAGGCCTGGCCGATGATGGCCACTGCCACGCCGTTGATGTTGCGGATCACGTAGGGCTTGAACACCGGGTCGCCGAAGTCGGCGGTCTTGATGTTCTGGGCAACGATGTCCACGGTGCCCTTGAAGTCCTTCTCCTCGATCTCCTTGACCCGGGCCTCGCCATAGGTGGCTTCCCAGTGCAGGGTCATCACGTCCACGGTGAGGGCCTTGCAGGCGTCCACCATGTCCTGGGCGTTGGTCCACAGGGCCAGGCCGGAGCCCTGCCAGGTGTCACCGCCGTCGAGAAGCAGGGCACCCGGGCGGCTGGCCTTGAGCTGCTTGACGAGGGTGGCCAGGTGGGCGAAGCCGCCGACCTTGCCGTAGGTTTTGGCAGCCTTGACGAAATCCAGGTAGGTGAAGGCGTGGGCCTCCGGCGTGCCGGGGCGGATGCCGAAGTGGCGCAGCAGCTTGTCGCCCACCAGGTGCGGCACCTGGCCGGCCATGGGGCCGACACCCAGGTTGACGTCCGGTTCGCGGAAATGGATGGGCAGCAACTGGGCATGACAGTCGGTCATGTGCAGCAGGCTGACGTTGCCGAAGCGCGGCAGGTCGTACATCCGAGTGGCGGCCTTGGCCGCTTCGGAGGGGTTGCTGTGGAGGCTGAGGCCGCCGGCCGCGGCGACGGCCAGCACCTGGAGGAAATCCCGGCGGTTCATGGACATGCGTTGGGCTCCGTTGTCAGTCTTTGTTCACGGGCGATTCGGGATCGACCAGGAAGGCGACGATGTGGGTGATCTGCTCCGGTGTCAGCCAGTTGTGCAGCCCGAAGCGGGGCATGTTGGTGCACGCGGTGAAGGCGTTGGAGTTGTAGATCTTGTCGTAGGTGTATTTGATGATCTGCTCGGAGTTGCCCCGCAGCTTGCCGAAGTGCTGGAGGCTGGGGCCGATGGTTCCGTAGGCCACTTCCTTCTTGGCGAGCTGGTGGCAGGCGTAGCAGTTGCCGCCGCGGACCCGGCCCGGGGGGTCGGGCTGGATGAAGCCGATATGACCGCCTGTACCCACGGCGGCAAGCTTCTCGCCTTCCTTCCAGTCACCGATGAGCTTGCCGTCGACCGGGTAGCGGACACTGGCCATCTCGGCCTTCTCGATTTTCTGGCGGATCCGGGGGGGAGGGTTGTCCTTGTACTGGCTGCACAGGCGCATGGTGTCATCCTGGTCGAGCCGTTTCATCCAGTAGCTCGGGTTGTCTTCGCGGAACGAGCTACGGAAGATCTGCTCGGCCTGGGCCGCAATGTCGCCAGCGGGCTTGCTCTGGGCCAGGGACGGGAAGGGGGCAAAGGTGATCAGCGCGAGGGCGATCAGGCGATAGTTCATGGTCGCTCTCCGTTCAGCGCTTGATGCCGGGGGTTTGCATGACGGTGCCGCTGGCGGTCTTCTGCAGATACACCTGCAGGGCGATCACCGAGTCGGACAGGTACTTGGGCTCGGGCCAGCGGGCCTGGCGCATGCAGTCGATCAGGCGCCGCTGCATGGTCCACACAGCGCCCTGGGAGACCCGGTAGGAGGGCCAGGTGGACATGGCGACGCCCGCGCCAGCCTGGGTGGTGAGATTGCCCAGATCCTGCAGGCGGATGCGCTTGTCGTTCTGGCCGTGACAGATGGAGCAGGAGAAGTCCTGCGGGCCGCTGCGGCGGTAGAAGATGTACTCGCCCACCTTGGCCATGCGGGCTTCTTCGGGATGACGTGCCGGCACGTCAATCTTCATGCCGTTGGATTTGGCGCCGATGTAGGTGACCAGCGCTTCGATGTCGGATTCCTTGCCCGGGCGGGAGAACCACTGCCGGGTGACGTCCTCCTCCTTGAAGCCCTGGAGGCTGACCATGCAATGAACGAGGCGGGACTCCACGTCCATCACCTTCCGGGTGTCGGGGAAATAGCGGGGCAGTTGGGCGTAGGCGCCGTCGAGTTTGCCTGGGCCGAGACCCATGTCGCATTGCTCAAGGCTGGCGTTTTTCGGGCCACGGGCCTTCTTCCACAGGGCCTCTCCCTTCAGCTCGAACAGTTCGGCGGGGTTGCCGTCAGCCAGCATCTCCCGGTACTTGGCGATCTCGTCCATGGTCGAGTCCTGGGCCAGTGCCGAGCCGGCCAGAACCAGTGCGGTCGTCGCAAGGACGGCCTGCAGTCTTGCGCGCATCGATCTTCCTCCTTCGTGGGGTATGAAATGCCGCCTCGGGGCGGTCTGATGATGGGGCTGCATCTGCGATGCGCCACCGTCGCCACCGGCCGGATCGGCCGTGGCGACGGAGATTGCGGATCAGTTGATGGCGACCTCGTCGGTGCGCTTGTCGCCCTTGTTGTCCACCCAGCTTACGGCCAGCTTGTCGCCCTTGGCGCCGCCCTTGAACTTGAAGGCCAGGTAGGGGTTCTTGGACACGGCGGTGCCGAACTGGGCCGCCAGCACCTGCTTGCCGTTGTGCTCGGCCGACAGCTCGGTGATGAAATGGGCCGGGACCAGGTTGCCGGAGGAGTCCTTGCGTTGCCCGGTTTCCATCTCGTGGCTCATCAGCACCTTCACTTCGGTGATGCCGTCTTTCGCGCTGGCGCGAATCTTCATGGGATCTGCCATTTTCTATTCCTTTTCCGAATCGGGTTCTTGCCGGGCTCAGCCGCCGCAGCCGCCGAGGGTGACCTTGATTTCCTTCTTGGTCATGATGAACTTGCCGCCCACCTTGACGACGGCGATGACGTCGGAGGTCTGGCCCATCTTGACCCGGGTTTGCACCGAGGCTTCGGTGCCGGCCGGCAGCATGAAGCTGGCCGCCAGCGGGTTGGGGTTCTTCTCGATGAGGAGGGCGATGGCCTCAACGCCGGCCAGGGCCGACACCACCCCCACCGGCACCACGGCGCCGTTCTCGGCGATGTCTGGGGCGGTGATCTGGATGTCGGTGGAGTTCTGGGCGCCGGTGGCGCCGAGGGCCTTGAGGGTTTCCTCGATGGTCTTGGCGTCGAAGGCCGACTTGTTCCATTCGGCGCGGGCCTGGCTGGGGGTGATCAGGCCGGCGGCGGCCAGCAGGCCGAACAGGCCCAGCCCGCCACCCGCCTTGAGTGCTTCACGGCGTTGCATGTTCATGTGTCTCTCTCCTAGGTTGATCGGCATTTACTGGGCCTTGGCGCCCGACAGAATCCATTTGACGAGGCTGCGGATGTCCCCATCCTTGAGATGGCCCTGGGGCGGCATGGGGATTGCGCCCCAGACGCCCTGACCGCCGGCCTTGACCTTGGCGACGAGCTTCGCCTCGGCATCGGCCTGCCCCTTGTACTTGGCCACCACCTCGTTGTAGCCGGGGCCGACGATCTTGTTGGCCACACCGTGACAGGCCATGCAGCCGCTGTCATTGGCGAGCTTGGCGGCCGCGGCGTTCTCGCTCAGGGGGGCTGGGGCTGCGGCGACGGTGACCGCCTTGCCACTGGTGTCCTTACCCCGCACCGGGCCTACCGCGCGGTTCTGCTCGGCCAGGTTGCCGTGGGCGGTTTCCGCATAGACCGGCAGCAACGAGGCCACCTTCACCTCGGTCTTGCAGTTGCTCATGCAGGCCGTGTTCTTCACGTCGGGCTTGCCGCCATTGCCGATGCCTCCCTTTGATGCAGGGGCGCCCGGCCACATGCCGTGGTCGGTGCTCATGCCGTTGCGGTTGGGCATGCGCGCCTGGGCCTCGGCGATGTTCTTCTCGTTCAGTACGAAGTCGGCGGGCACGATTTCCGCCAGGTTGAGCAGATAGGCCACCAGCCCGTACACCTCGTCGTTGCTCAGGGACTTGGGCGCGGTGAGGGGCATGGCCCGGTTGATGTAGTCGAACAGGGTGGAAACCGTGGCGACCTTCATGATGGCGCTGCGTTGGGGGGCGTCGCCCTTGACCAGGGACAGCACGTGGCCTGTCTTGATGTCATCCTTGGTGGTGCCGCCGATCAGCGGGGTGTGCACCTCGTTGGACTCGCCAAAGCTGCCGTGGCAGGAGGCACATTTGGCCTCCCATACTTCCTGGCCCTGGTCCACGCTGCCACTGCCCGGGCGCAGGCCCTTGAAGTCGGGGCGAACATCAATATCCCAGGCATGGATTTCGGCCCGGGTGGCCGGACGCCCGACACCACTGTACTTTCCGTCGGCCAAGGCAGTACCACCTGCGAGGGTGGCGAAGGCCAGCACCAGTGCACCGCTCAGAGAGGCCTTAGAGAACCTGGACATTGCTCACCTCCCCGCCTTCGGTCACCTTCCAGGACTGGATGGCGTTGTTGTGATAGATCGACTTGCTGCCGCGGACCGCCCGTAGCTGGCCGTAGCCGGGCTGTACGTAGCCGGTTTCGTCCATGGCCCGGGACTGGAGGATGGCGGGTTTGCCGTCCCACACCCAGTCGATGTTGAAGCGGGTCAGGCACTTGGAGTTGACCGGGCCTTCGATGCGGGCCGGGCGCCAGTTGATGCCGCCATCGGTCGAGACATCCACGCGCTTGATCTTGCCGCGCCCGGACCAGGCCAGCCCGGAGATGTTGTAGAAGCCCTTGTCGAGGAGGATCTGGCCACCCGACGGGGTGGTGATCACCGACTTGCATTCCTGCACCGAGGTGTATTGACGGTGCTGGCCGTCGGGCATGAGGTCGATGTAGTGGATGGCCTCGTCCTTGGTGGCCCAGGGCTTGTCGCCCACCTCGATGCGACGCAGCCACTTGACCCAGCTGACACCCTGGACGCCGGGTACGACGAGGCGCAGGGGGTAGCCGTTTTCGGGGCGGAGCATTTCACCGTTCTGGCCGTAGGCGACGAGGACTTCGTCGGACTGAACCAGTTCGATGGGGATGGTGCGGGTCATCGACGAGCCGTCGGCGCCTTCGGCAAGGACGTACTTCGCCTTCTTCCAGTCGATACCGCAGTCTTCGAGGATCAGCCGCAGGGGAACGCCGGTGAACTCTGAGCAGGACAGCATGCCGTGGCTGTACTGCACGGTGGGCACGGCCACGTTGCCCCACTCCATGCCGGTGTTGGCGCCGCACTCGATAAAGTGCATGCGTGACACCGGTGGCAGGCGCAGGATGTCATCCACCGTGTAGACCTTGGGCTGCTTCAAGAAGCCGTCGTCGGTGCCATGCACCATCAGGCGGTGCTTTGAAGGGTCGATGTCCACCCAGCCCTGGTGATGGCGTTCGAAGTGCAGGCCGGAGGGGGTGATGATGCCGAACAGCCCTTGCAGGGGCGCGAATGACACCGATACCTGGGGCATCCGGGTCAGCCCCGGGGACTCGCGGCGCTGCAGCCCTTTTTCGTACTGGGACGGCAGGCCGTAGGGGCGCGCCGCGACCGGCTGGCCGAGGCTGGTGGTCCAGGCGGGCAGGGTGAGGATGTTGGGATCCCCGTCGGCCGCCCGGGCTGCAGTACCACCGGCGAGGGTGGCGGAGGCGGTGAGCAGGGCGTTGCGCAGAAAGTCGCGTCGGCCTTCCTTGACCGCGAGGATGTCCGTCTCGGTCAGAAAGTTCTCGGGCGCGGGACGTACCCGGCCCCTCTGGGTTGGCTGGTCGGCCATGAATTGTCTCTCCCTCAGTCTCCAGATGTCGGAATCGCGGGAGGAATCGTCTGTGCGTGCCGTCGACCGGTCTCGCCCCCCTTGATCTAAAACAATTTATAACCATACACTAATATCGTCAATTGCTAATATTGTTGCGATGCAATACGACATGGATCAAATAGGCCGCGTTTCGACGGCCATGGCGGCTTGCTGCGGCAGGTTGCTGCGGAGAACAATACGCAGTGCAAACTGATCGCTTACCGCTTCGGCGGAATCAAGGAGGAGAGACAATGAAGCTGCTTCGATGGACTTTGGCCGTGGGGCTGATCGGTGCGATGGGTGCCGTGCACGCCGAAGAAAAAGCCGACCCCAACCTGGCCCGTAATCTGGCCGCCACCTGCGCCAACTGCCACGGTACGGACGGCAAGGCGGTTGCCGGTTCCGGTGCCGAGGCCTTGGCGGGTACCGACAAGGCCAAGCTCATGCAGAAACTGATGGATTTCCGCTCGGGCGCCAAGCCGGCGACGATCATGCATCAGATCTCCAAGGGCTATACCGAGGCACAACTCGAGCTGGTGGCGGCTTACTTCGCCGCCCGCAAGTGAAGGGGCGCAGCATGTGGAATCGACGTGAGTTTCTGAAGGGCGCCGCATTGGCTGGTGGCGTGGTGGCATTACCGGGCCTGTCCGGCTGTGCGATGGGATCGAAAGCCCGCGGCCATGTGGTCGTGGTAGGGGGCGGCTTTGGCGGCGCCACCGTTGCCAAATACCTGCGCATGTGGAGCCAGATGGGGGTGGATGTGACCCTCGTGGAGCGCAATCCCCAGTTCATCTCCTGCCCGATTTCCAATCTGGTGATCGGTGGCGACAAGCAGATGGCCGACATCACCATGAGCTATGACGGCCTGCGCAACACCTGGGGCGTGAAGGTGCTGCAGGACACCGTGACGGCGGTGGATGCCGGTGCCCGCAAGGTCACGCTGGCGTCCGGAGGTGTGCTCTCCTACGACCGGCTCGTACTCTCTCCGGGTATCGAGTTCATGTATGACCAGGTGCCGGGGCTGGAGACCGAGGCTGCCCGCGACACCGTGCTGCATGCCTGGAAAGCGGGTGCCCAGACGGTGGCCCTGCGCAAGCAGCTCGAGGACATGAAGGATGGTGGGGTGTATGCGTTGAGCATTCCCAAGGCGCCGTATCGTTGCCCGCCGGGGCCCTATGAGCGAGCCTGCCTGGTGGCCAACTACCTGCAGAAGACCAAGCCGAAGTCCAAGGTGCTGGTGCTGGATGCAAACGAGGAGATCACCTCCAAGAAGGGGCTGTTTACCAAGGCCTTCGAGAAGTACAAGGGTATTCTCGAATACCGCCCGAACAGCGAACTGCGCGAGGTCGACGCTGCCAGCCGGACGGCGGTGCTGGAGTTCGACAAGGTCAAGGCGGATGTGCTCAACGTGGTGCCGCCCCAGCGTGCTGGCGACATCGCCGCGAAGTCGGGCATCAAGCTGATCAACAACCGCTGGGTGGATATCGACTGGCTGAGCTTCGAGTCGGTGAATACCCCGGGGGTGCATGTGATCGGCGATGCCATCTTCCCGGCACCCACCATGCCCAAGTCGGGCCACATGGCCAACCAGCATGCCAAGGTGACGGCCGCCGCCATCATCAATCTGTTGGCGGGCGAGGCGCCCAGTTCGACCCCTCTGGTGATGAATACCTGCTACAGCTTCGTGGATTCAAAGAACGTGATCCACGTTTCTTCGGTTCATCTCTATGATGCGGCGAAGAAGACGGTGATGCCGGTGCAGGGTGCGGGGGGCGTGTCGGCTGCGGCCAATGAGCTGGAGGGCAAGTACGCGCTGTCCTGGGCCCGCAACATCTGGGCCGACATGCTGGTGTGAGCCCCATCCGTGCCGGCGACACTCGTCGCGGCACGGATGGACGGTCGCTCGCCGATGGCGGGCGACCGTTGCCGGCGTCACTCCGTGATGCTGTAGCCGCCGTCCGCGGTCCATTTGATCTCGGCGTCGATGAAGTAGCTTACGAGCTGGGGCCGCAACTGCTTGACCAGGTCATGGGCGTCCCCGCTACGCCCGCCCGCCCCGCAGAAGAACACGATGGGCTTGTCGGACGGCAGCTCAGTGATGCGGCTCTCGAGGGTCTTGACAGGAAAATTCAGCGCCCCCTTGAAACTGCCCTTCGCGAACTCGGCGGGATCGCGCACGTCGATCAGGTGGATGGTGTCGGGTGCCAAGCGGTAGATCCGCTCGAAGGAGGCCACGGTGATGGTGCTGGTGTCGCGTCCGACCTGGATTGCCGGCTTGGCGGGCACCTCGGTGGTGGGGCCGGGGCCGTAGCGACGAACCCATTCAGGGTAACCTTCCGGGACCACCTTCACCCGCGTATAGCCTAGTTTCACGGCCCGTGCGGCGGAGTCGGAGCTGAGCGTGCAGGTGAGACCTTCACAGTAGAAGTAGAGCGGACTTGCCTTGTCGGCCGGGAGGCGGTCCACGAGCTTGTCGAACTGCAGGTCCGGAATGCTGATGGCCCCGGGGATGTGTCCCTTGTCATATTTACGTTCCTTGGGGCGGGAGTCGATCAACGTCATGGGCGCCCCTTCATCCTGCAGTTTCTTGATGTACGGAACGGAGACTGCGCCGATGTGGCCCTGCTTGAGCCAGTCGGGATAGCCGGCGGCATAGACATGGACACGGGTATAGCCGAGCTTCTCCGCCTTGAAGGCCGAGTTGTGGCTGAGCAGGCATTCGGGGCCGTCGCAGTAGAAGATCAGCAGGGTGTCCTTATCCGCAGGGAGCTTGTCGAGAAGCTTCTCGAACTGGCTGTCCGGGATGTTGATGGCGGTCGGAATGTGCCCCAGGTCGTACTTGCGCGCGGTGGGGCGGGAGTCGATGATCATCACCCCGTCGGGCTTCGGCAGGATGGCGTAGCCGGCCACAAAGCTGGCGTTCACGAGTTGGTGGTACCAGCCTTCCTTTGGCGCAATTGCCGTGGAGGGCTCAACGGCTTGGGCAGGGTAGGGCGCGGGCAGGCCAAGCATGGCCAGTGCGCTGGCAAGGGCCAGCATGCGGTGGAACTTCATGGAGGTCTCCGGTCGAAAACTCGCTGCACCGGGCTGGAAAGTCGGCCCCCGGCCGGCCGCATCAGAAAATGCTAATTTTCGCGCGAGAGCGGCCGGTGGGTGGGGCGAATCGGAGAACTCCTGATACAGGTCAATCGAACGTCCTTCAGGACGTGAGCGAGGGCGGCCGACGATGCATGCCGACCCCGCCGGGGCAGGCTCATTCGAGCGTCGAGATGTAGCTGGAAACAGCCTTCACTTCGAGCTCGGTGAGCTTGGATGCGATGGAGTGCATCACCGCGTTGTCGTTGTTGCGTTCGCGGCTGTTGAACTGCTTGAGCTGGTTCTCGAGATAGAGGGGCTGTTGCCCGGCCAGGCGTGGCAGTTGCGGTGTTCCGTAGCCTTTCGGGCCGTGGCAGGAGGTGCACGATGCGACGCCGGAATACTGGTTGCCCTTGGTGAAGATGTAACGCCCCACTGCGGCAAGATCGGCATCCGTGCGGCCGCTGTGGCTGGGCTTCTTCTGCTCGAAGAAAGCGCCGAGGGCCTTCATCTCTTCTGAGGTCAGGTCGGTGACCATGCCGGACATGGTGTCGCTCTTGCGCTTGCCGGACTTGAAATCGGCCAGTTGCTTGGCAATGTACTCGGCGTGCTGTCCTGCCAGTCGCGGATAGAGAGCCGAGGCTGCTTCACCTTCCATACCGTGGCACAGGAAGCAGCGCCCGCCAACGATCTCCTCCGCACGCTTCAGGTCTGCCGCCTGAGTCGCGACAGGCAGGGCCATCAGTAGTGACAGTCCCGCCGAAACAAGTTTTCCCTTCATGCTTCTCTCCTCCTTGTTGTGTAATGCGGAGAGAAGCCTATCAGAATTCGTTAATACACTGAATTGTGCCCGGGTATTCAGTGCTTGCGACCGAGCCCGCCCAGCAGGAAGGCGATCGGGCGCTGGCCTTTCTCGGGAACCGGGGTGTCGCCGCCACTGCCTTCGCCGCTGGCCGAGGTGATGTCGCCCTTCTGCTCGTAGGGCTTGCTGAAGTCAAAACCATCTGCCGCAATATGAGCGGGCTGACGGCTGCGCTGAGGGCGCTCGGAACGTTCCGGGCGTTCGCTGCGCTCCGGGCGCTCACTGCGCTTGCGGCGTTCGCCAGCGGGTGCGGCCGCGGCGGCGCTGTCGGTGGGCCGGGATGCCGGGGCGCTACGCCGGCGACGGCTTCCGTCCGCATCGAAGAAGTCGGGTTCCGGATCGTAGCCGGGGACGATCTCCTGCTTGATCTCGAGCTTGATGAGCTTCTGGATGTCGGCGAGGCGATGGCGCTCTTCCGAGCTGACGAGGGAGACCGCCTTGCCCGACTTGCCCGCACGGCCGGTGCGGCCGATGCGATGGACGTAGTCTTCGGCGGTGTGGGGCAGTTCGAAATTGATCACCGAGGGCAGGTCTTCGATGTCGAGGCCGCGGGCGGCCACGTCGGTGGCCACCAGCACGCGGACCTTGCCGGACTTGAAGTTCTCGAGCGTTTCGGTACGCGCCTGCTGGGTCTTGTCGCCGTGGATGGCGTCGGCCGAGATGCCATGGCGCTCAAGGAAGTGGGCCAGGCGGCTGCAGGCGAACTTGGTATCCACGAAGACCAGCACCTGGTTGGCCTCGTCCTCGTGTCGCACGATGTGGGCCAGCAGGTTGCGCTTGAGCCCGCTGGAAACCGGGTGGACGATGTGGGTGATGGTCTCGCTGACCATGTTGCGGCGGGCCACCTCGATCAGTTGCGGGTTCTTCAGCATCTGGTCGGCGAGTTTCTTGATTTCGTCCGAGAAGGTGGCGGAGAACAGCAGGCTCTGGCGGGCGGCCGGCAGCAGGGCGAGGATCCGGCGGATGTCCGGGATGAAGCCCATGTCCAGCATGCGGTCGGCTTCGTCGAGGATCAGGAATTCGACCTGGCCGAGGGCGATAGTCTTCTGCTGGACGTGGTCGAGCAGGCGGCCCGGGGTGGCGACGACGATTTCGATGCCGCGGCGCAGTTCCTGGATCTGCGGGTTCATGTCGACCCCGCCATAGATGCAGGTGCTGCGCAGGGGCAGGTGCTTCGAGTACATCTTGACGGACTCATACACCTGCATGGCCAGCTCGCGTGTCGGCGCCAGGATCAGCGCACGCACCGGGTGGCGGGCGGGGCTGGTCGAACTGCTGGCATGACGCGCCAGGCGGTTGAGCAGCGGCAGGGTGAAACCGGCGGTCTTGCCCGTGCCCGTCTGGGCGCCGCCCATCACGTCGTGCCCGGCGAGAACGACAGGAATGGCTTGGCGCTGGATGGGTGTGGGTTCGGTGTAACCGGCTTCGGTGACGGCCCGCAGGATTTCAGGAATGAGTCCGAGTTCGGAGAACGACATGGATGTGATCACGATCTGGGTGCGGCAGATTTAGTGCACTGCACCATTTAAATAGTCCAGCATTATACATCGCGGCGCTGTCAGCGCCGCGTGAGATAGCACGTGACCTCTTCCCGATCGTGGTAAAGGTGCTTGATTCTCAATATGTATTTGATGTTTCCGGCGCGCATGCGCTGGTCGATCAGGGCGCGGCAGCGTTCGATCTCGTCATAGCGGCGTTTCATGGGCAGCTTGAGGTTGAAGATGCTGCGGCGGCAACGCCCGCTGGCTACCCACTCGGCCATCAGCGGTGCGATGCGGGAGGGCTGCTCCACCATGTCGCACACCATCCATTCCACGGGCTTGCGGGGCTTCCAGGCGAAGCCGTCCACCCGCAGGTGCTCCAGCAGGCCGGTGGCGGCCACCGACGGCGCCATGGGGCCGTTGTCGATGGCCGTGACGCGCAGCCCTCTGCTTACCAGCTGCCAGGTCCAGCCGCCCGGTGAGGCACCCAGGTCGACCGCCAGCAGACCGGGGCGGAGGGTGGCTTTCTGCTCGTCGGCCGTCAGCAGGCCCATGATGGCTTCGGCGAGCTTCAGGGTGGAGCGGCTGGGCGCTTCCTTGGGCATGCGTAGCCGCGGGATGCCCATGGGCCAGGCCGAGCCCTCGCTGGCCAGGCTCAGGCCGAGGAGGGCGCGTCTTGAATCGGCCAGGAAGACATGCAGGCGGGGCAGGTGGGGCGAATCGCTGCGTAGCAGGCCGGCCTTGCCCAAGGCCTCTTCAAGCAGGGGGCCGAAACGGCGCAGAAAGCCGGATTGCTGCTTGCCGTCGTTGGTGTCGGGGGTTTCAAGCAGGAGCGCGGAAAAGCGCTCCCCCAGTGCCGTGATGGCGCTCATCAGCGGGCTCAGGCGATCCTTCTCGGGAAGATCTTCCAGGCTGCCGACCAATTGGAAGCCCTGGCGTGAGAAGACCAGCCTCGATAGATCCAGGCGCCGCCGCAGCTCATCGCGTGGGGCTGGCACGCTCAATTGAAACAGGGCGAAACCGCTGTTGATCGCTTCCGTGATGCTGCCTTCGACACGCGCGGCGCGGGCGGCGGCCTGCAGCTCAAGGCTCGCATCGGGCTCGAACCCGGGACGGCACTGGACGAGAATGCCAGTGGAAAGGCAGGGTGTAGGGGCGGGCTGCATGGGCGGAGGAGCGGAAGGGCGTGGTGGGTGTGTACAATCTCGGCAACGCACCCTCTCGCCAATACCGATGCGCGGTGCAGCGCCTGCGTGGCTGGCATGATACCCGATCGCGGCCAGCGGCCTTTACCGCAGGGCCGCCCCAAGGTAAAGGCGTTCCCCCTCGGGGGGGCGCAAGCCGCGAAGCGGTGTAGCGTGGGGGCCTTCTTCGCCGCAGGGCCGCCCCAAGGTAAAGGCGTTCCCCCTCGGGGGGGCGCAAGCCGCGAAGCGGTGTAGCGTGGGGGCCTTCTTCGCCGCAGGGCCGCCCCAAGGTAAAGGCGTTCCCCCTCGGGGGGCAGCCCGCCGCGAAGCGTGGGTTGTCTATCTAGTTTCCATCGATCCGGAGGCCGCACATGGACTTTCGCAAACTCGGCGCCAGCGACCTGCAAGTGTCGTCCGTCTGTCTGGGTACGATGACGTTTGGTCAGCAGAACTCGGAGTCCGAAGCGCATGCGCAGCTTGATGCAGCGTTCGCGCGCGGGGTGAATTTCATCGATGCCGCCGAGATGTACCCGGTGCCCGCCCGCGCCGAGACCTATGGGCGCACGGAGTCCATTGTCGGATCGTGGCTGCGGGGCCGGCCGCGGGATAGCGTGGTGCTGGCGACCAAGGTAGCGGGGCCGGGGCGCAACATGGCGTGGATCCGGGGTGGTCCCTCGTCCCTCGACCGGAGCAATATCCGCGCGGCGGTTGAGGCGAGTCTGACCCGCTTGGGCACCGATTACATCGACCTTTACCAGCTTCACTGGCCAGCGCGCAATCAGCCCATGTTCGGGCAGTGGCGTTTCGAGCCGGAGCACGAGCGCCCGGCGACGCCCATCGAGGAGCAGTTGGTGGCGCTCGCCGAACTGGTGGCCGAAGGGAAGATCCGCTACGTGGGCCTGTCCAACGAGCATCCCTGGGGCTTGCTGTCGTTTTTGCGGGCGGCTGACGAGCTGGGCCTTCCGCGCGTCGTGTCGGTGCAGAACGCCTTCAACCTGCTCAACCGGGTATTCGAACAGTCGCTGGCCGAAGTGTGCTTCCGTGAGCGGGTCAGCCTGTTGCCCTACTCGGTGCTGGGCTTCGGGCACCTCAGTGGCAAGTACCTTGATGATCCCGGGGCGCCGGGGCGCATCTCCCTGTTTCCGGCTTTTGGACAACGCTACGACAAGCCCGGCGTGAGGCCGGCGGTTGCGGCCTATGCGGCGCTGGCCCGGCGCTACGGAATGGCGCCGGCCGAAATGGCCATCGCCTTTGTGGCAGCCCAGCCGTTTGTCGGCAGCGTGATCCTCGGCGCCACTTCTGTGGCACAGCTTGAAGCCAATCTCGATGCATGTGAGCGCCTGCTTGATGCACAGGTCATGCAGGAGATCGATGCGATTCATCTCCAGTTTTCCAGTCCGGCGCCGTAAACTGATGCCGACTACAAATATGTGTTGTGAAGCGGAAATGGTTGCACGGAGGGTGTGTTGAAGGAAATTGTCGCGGTGCAGGATCTGCGCGGAGGCATGTTCATTTCTGAGCTTGATCGCCCGTGGCTCGAATCACCTTTCATGCTCCAGGGTTTTCTCATCGAGGATGAGGAGACCCTGACGCAGGTCAGGCAGTTGTGCCGCTTTGTGTACGTGGACCGCGCCCGGTCGGTCGGTGATGCCTGGCGGGCCGCGCCTGCGGCGCAGGAGGGTGCGCCCCCCAACCGCGCACCTGCCGATCTGGCCAGCTTCCTGGTCAAGCCCGAGCAGCGCCGTCAGCCCCTGGACTTCTTCGCCTTGCTCAAGCTGCTGCGGGGGCTGAAGGGGGAGGGGTCGGAGCGCGCCCGGGACGGGGAGGCGGGCACCGAGCCCTGGTTCCGGATCTACCCGCAAGGGGCAGCTCCGCGGACCCTGAATGTGGGTGAGCCGTCTCCCGGCGAAGGGCGTGCCACCCCGTCTGCCCTGCATCCCCACGTGACGACTTACGCGGAGCGTCCTGTCCGGGCATCGGGTCGGCGCTCGGGCGAGGAGGCCGGCGCGGCTTCGTTGGGCACGCCCTCCGGGATGCAGTTTGTGGAGCCGACGGTCTCCCTGGAAGAAGAGATCGTTGCAGCCTTGCCCGTGGTGACGCGCGCCCAGGCACTGCTCGCGGAGATTGCCGAGGATGTTCAAAACAACCTCAACCCGGACCTGGAACGGCTGCGCGGGGTGGTGTCGGAGATGGTGCTGAGCGTCATCCGCAATCCGGACGCCCTCCTGTGGCTGCTGCGCCTCAAGAGGACGGACCAATACAGTTACGACCATTCTCTCGATGTGGCCGCCCACGTGATGATCTTCGGCCGGGCCCTGGGGCTCGGAGAGGATTCGATCACCACCCTGGGAATGGCCGGGCTGCTGCAGGACATCGGCAAGCTGCGTCTCCCGGCCCGTCTGCTCCACAAGAGCGGGGCCCTTTCGCCCCGCGAGTACGAGATTTTCAAGACCCATGTGGATTTCTCCCTGCACATCCTTGCGGCGTGCCCCCATGCTACGCCCCAGATGCTGGAGGTCATCGAGCGCCATCATGAGCGCTGTGATGGCAGTGGCTACCCGGTTGGGCTGAAGGGGGACGATGTGGGTTTGATGGCCGAGATTGCCGGGGTCTGCGATGTGTATTGCGCCATGACCCGCGAACGCCCGTATGGGGTGGCGGTGAGTTCCCAGGACGCCCTGGATGCCGTCAGAGGCCTCCGGGGCAAGCGTTTTTCGGTCAGCATCGTCGATCAGTTCGTACAGTGCATCGGGCTCTATCCCGTCGGTACCCTGGTCGAACTCAATTCCGGCGAAGTGGCTGTGGTGGTGTCCCAGAACCGTATCCGCCGCCTCAAGCCCCGCGTCATGATCCTGCTCGGGCCGGACAAGAAGCCCAATGCCTACCCCCAGACACTGGATCTTCTTTACGATCCGTCCTGTGCCACCGGAGAGCCCTACGAAATCACCCGCGCCCTGCCACCCGGCGCATTCGGGGTGGAGCCGTCGGCCTACTACCTCGCATGAATACGCCGGCACCTCACCTGGTGCGTTCTCCCTGCCCGGTCATTGACGAGGACGCCCTTGCGCGTCTTCTGTTGCGTTACGGCATCGGGCAGGGCGAGCAGGCGGCGGTGCGCGCCTTTGGCCGCATCATCAGTGCTGCCGAGCTGGCCGACGCACTGTTGTCGCGCTTCGACCTCGGCGAGGGCAGATTGGGCGTGGAGCCGTCCCTGCGCGCATTCTGCGTCGAGCTGGCACGGATCACCGAATGGGATTTCACCCCGCCCTGGCCGGCCCGGATCGTCGAGTTGTGGTCCGAGTGCTATCTGGGTGGCGCCGTGGCGGAGTTTCCTTTCGTCGCCATCGAGGCCTTGCTGGCATCCTGCCAGCAGCACCTGTTCAGCGATCGGGCGATGGTCCATCGCCTTGAGCTCGACATTCTGACCGCCCTGGTGCGTCTGGGCTGGTGCCTGGGCGGCCTGTTGTCGGACGTCTCCATCGATCACGAACATGCCTTCCGCCTGGACGCCGAGGACGGGGATGCGGTTCTCGGCATTCCCAACCGGCGGCGCTTTCTGAGCTTGCTGGCGGAGCGCTTGTCCGGGCTCGCTGATGGGCAGACCCTCGGGCTTCTGGTGCTCGACATCGAATGGGGGCGCTCCGTAGATGTTCTGGGCATGGACGAACGGGATCACCTGCGGCTGGCGCTCTCCGACGCCATGCGTGCGGTGCTGCGGCCCAATGACATCCTGTGCGCCCTTGGCGAAGATCAATGGGCGGTGATCCTGCCCGAGCTTCTGCATTCGGCGCAGGTGTCGCTGGCCGGGAGCAAGCTGGTTGACGCCTGCGAGGTGCTGCGGAGCAACAACTTCCCCGGGCAGCGCGGGCGCTTCCATGCGGGTGGCGCGTGGGCGCCCGAGCACGCGAACGACCCGCTCGGCTTGATTCAGGCGGCCCGTTCAGCCCTGATTGCGGCCAAAACCTCCGGCAAAGCCTTTGAGCACTACAGCGCCGATTCCGCGGCGTGCGGTCATTGCGATGCGGGATTCGAATCGGAAGTGGCCCGCGCCCTGGAAGCCCGCCAGTTCCAGCTCTTCCTCCAGCCTCAGGTGGAGTTGCCTTCCCGCCGGCTGGTCGGGGCTGAGGCCTTGCTGCGCTGGAACAGGGACGGCAAGAAGAGTGCCTCTCCCCCTGACATCCTGCAGGTGCTCGAACGCATCGGCCTCATGGGGGAGTTGTCGCGCTGGGTGATCCAGCAGGCGGCCCAGGTACTTTCCACGCTGGCGGACGCGGGCTGCGACGTGGCCATATCGGTGAATCTCGTTGCCGACGACCTGAAGGATCCGGAACTGCCCCTGTTCATCCGTCAAACCTGCGAAACCTGGCGGGTGCCGGTATCCCGGATGTGTTTCGAACTCACCGAGGGTGGCCTGGTATCGCGGGATGGCATGTCGGTGAGCAACCTGGAGGCCCTGCGGGTCGGTGGCGGGCGCCTGGCGCTGGATGATTTCGGCACGGGCTATTCATCCATGGACTATCTCCGCCGTCTGCCCGTGGATGAACTCAAGCTCGACAAGTCCTTCGTCGAGCGAATCACCCTCACTGAGAACGATCGTTCCATCGTCGAGCTGATGGTGCGCATCGCCCACACCTTTGGCCTGGATGTGGTGGCCGAGGGCGTTGAGGATGTGGCAACGGAGACGGTATTGAGGGAAATGGGCTGCGACCGCGCCCAGGGCTATCTCTACGCGCCGGCCATGTCCGTCGAGCAGTTCATCGTCTGGTGGGTTTCGCGCCAGGACGTGCTGTTGAGTGCCCCTGCGCCCTGAGCCTCTTGCACCCTGGCGTCGCTGGGCAGCGATGAGGTGCTACTCCCGCGACCGGCGTCGTTTGCGTACCTCGGGTTCCTGCCCCGCTTCGGCCTCGCCCTTGGCATCGGCACCGTGCGCATCTGCGTCGGCATCCGACGGTTTGTCCTTGGGGGCCTCTTCGCTGCCGTGGTCGGCTGCCTTCTTCTTCTTGCCGGAAGCCGGGATGGGCGGGGCGGGGGGCGGAAGCTGCGGAACCACTTCGGCGATCTTGTTCTCCACCATGTAGTCGTTCATTTCCTTCCAGCCCGCAAACACCGCCGACTTCGACGCCGCGGTGTTGAGGGTGAAACAGTCTTCGATGGCCCGCCCGGCATGGCGACAGGCGCTCCCGATGGCCTTGCCATCAGCTTCTGCCTGGGCGTTGGTCTTGGCCGGGTCGGGAATGCCCAGCTGCTCGCAGCCGGTGGCCAGGGCGGCCGCGGCGGTCATGAGCAGCACAAAGCGGAACGACGGATATTTCATGGCGAATGGAAGCTGTTGCTTTGAAGGGTCTACGGCCCTGCCGCCAACGACTTGAATCAAGGCCGACGAATCAGCCCTGCTTCTGCAGCATTGATCTCCTTATAATCATGGGCTGACTGCCCCTTATCTCCGTCCGTAGACAGGATCCTCATGAACATGCTCAATCGTGGCGCCCTGTGTGTCGCCTTCGCCACCCTGTTTTCCGCCCAGGCCCTTGCGGCGCCAAAAAAGCCGGCGCCCAAGCCGGCCGCCCCCGCGGCCGCTCCGGTCGCCGTGAAGGATATCGAGCTGGTGCACACCCTCGGCGCCGACAAGGGCGCCCAGTTGCAGAAGCTCGTTGACCGCTACAACGCAGCCAACCCCCACGCCAAGGTGGTGCTCCACGAGCGCACCTGGAACGAAGGGACGCTCCCGCACCTGATGATCCTTGGTGAGCGCGATCTGCCGGGCTTCCTCGCCGGGCCCCAGCGCTACCGCCCCCTGTACCAGGTCATGAAGGAGTCCGGCGAACGCTTTGAAACCCTGCGCGCCCCGGCCATGATGACGCCGACCCCCATCGACAGCGCCAATCGCCTCATCGCCTTGCCGGTGGCCCTCTCTACCCCCGTGATGTTCTACAACAAGCAGGCCTTCCGTGAGGCAGGGCTTGACCCCGAAGCTGCACCCAAGACCTGGCAGGCACTCCAGGGTGCCCTCGGCAAGCTGGTGGCTTCCGGTCAGGCCTGCCCCTATACCACCGCCCAGCCGGCCTGGATCCTCGTCGAGAACATGAGCGCCTGGCACAACGAGCCGGTGGTCACCGAAGGCAAGAAGGCCTCCCTGGCCATCAACGGCATGCTCGAAGTCAAGCACGTGGCCATGCTGTCCTCCTGGGTCAAGGCCCGCTATCTGCACCTCTTCGGTCGGGAAGACGAAGCCACCGAGCATTTCGCCAAGGGCGAATGTGCCGTGCTGACCGCACCCTCCGGTGCCTGGCCGACCCTCAAGCGCCAGGCCGCGTTCGAGGTTGGCGTGGCAACCCTGCCTTACCACGAGGACTACTACGGCGCGCCCCAGAACACCCTCGCCGATGGCCCCGCCCTGTGGATCGGTGCCGGCAAGAGCGCGGCCGAATACAAGGCCGTGGCGCGCTTCGTCAGCTTCTGGCTGACCGCCGAGAGCCAGGTGGAATGGCAGCGCAATGCCGGCTATCTGCCCCTCAACCAGGCGGGCCTGCTGGCGTCCGAGAGCCGTCTGCTCGCAGCCGATCTCGTCAACATCCATGTGGGCGTCCAGCAACTGACCCACAAGAAGGTCACGTCCATCAGCAAGGCCAGCACCTATCCCCAGCGTGCCGCCGTGCGCAAGATCATCGAGGAAGAGCTGGAATCGGTCTGGGAAGACCGCAAGCCCTCCAAGCTCGCGCTCGACACGGCCGTGGCCCGTTCCCGCCAGCTGGACTGATCGCAGCCATGTCCCGGTGGCCCTGGCCCCCACTGCTGGTGCATCGCTGTGGTGGTGCCCTGGCCCCCGAGAACACCCTGGCCGGGCTCCGCATTGCTGCCCGGCTGGGTTGTCGGGCGGTCGAGTTTGACGTGATGCTGTCCCGCGACAGGGTTCCTGTGCTGATCCACGACGAAACCCTGATGCGCACCGCCGGTGTCGTCGGCGCCGTGCCCGAGCTCAGCGCCGAGCAACTGCTGGCGACGGATGTCGGGCGACACTTTCATCCCGCTTTTGCGGGCGAGACGATCCCCAGCCTGAGTGCTGCCCTTGCCGTTTGCGGCCAGCTCGGGCTAGCGGCCAATCTGGAGATCAAGCCGGCAACCGGCACCGAGGCCGAAACCGGTCGCGTGGTGGGCGAGCTGCTCCACGCCCTGCCCGCGAGCGGGCGTCCGGACGTCCTGCTGTCGTCCTTCTCGGTCGAAGCTTTGGATGCCGCAGCCCGGTGCGTGCCCGATCTGCCCAGAGCCCTGCTGGTGGACACCTTCACCCCGGCGAGCCTCGTGCAGGCCCGGCAGCTTGGCTGTCTGTCGCTCAATGTCGGTTTAAATGGCCTTGAAGCGGCCCATGCCCAGGCCATCCATTCCGCCGGGCTCCGGATGATGGTGTATACCGTCAACACCCGGGAGGTTGCCGCGCAGCTTGCGTCTTGGGGTGTGGGCGGGGTGTTCACCGACCGGCCCGATTTGCTGCACGTGCACCCGGCCTGAACCATTCCGTGCCGGATTTCCTTGATCCCGGCGGCTTGACGGGATCGCGGTCGGCCCCTACCATCGCGTTTTTTCTAGTCTGGGCATTGCCTTGTCTCTCTCGCAGCTATACGCGCCGATCGCCGACGACATGAAGGCGCTCGACAGCGTCATCCGGGATCGTCTCTACTCCGACGTGGTTCTCATCCGCCAAGTGGCCGAGTACATCATCGGCAGTGGCGGCAAGCGCCTGCGGCCCGCCATGGTGCTGTTCACCGCGGGTGCAGCCGGCTACACCGGCAGCTACCATCGTGAGATGGCGGCGGTGGTGGAGTTCATCCATACCGCCACCCTGCTTCACGATGACGTGGTGGACGAGTCCGAGCTACGGCGTGGCAACAAGACAGCCAATGCCATGTTCGGCAACGCCGCCTCGGTGCTGGTGGGTGACTTCCTGTATTCGCGTGCTTTCCAGATGATGGTCGGGGCCGACAACATGAAGATCATGCGTGTCCTCGCCGATGCCACCAACGTGATCGCCGAAGGCGAAGTCCTGCAACTCCTCAACTGCCACAATGCCGACGTCGAGGTGGACGACTACCTCCGCGTGATCCGCTACAAGACCGCCAAGCTCTTCGAAGCGGCGGCCCGGCTCGGCGGCATCCTGGGCGGCGTGGACGACGCGCTCGAAAGCCGCATGGCGGCCTTCGGCATGCACATCGGCACCGCCTTCCAGCTGATCGATGACGTCCTCGACTACTCGGGCGATGAGGCCGATACCGGCAAGCATATCGGCGACGATCTGGCCGAAGGCAAGCCGACCCTGCCGCTGATCCATGCCATGAAGCACGGCAGCCCCGAACACGCCGCCTGTGTGCGAACCGCCATCGAAAACGGCGGCCGCGACGATTTTCCGGCCGTTCTGGAGGCGATTCGCGCCACCGGCGCCATCGAAGCCACCCGAAAAGTCGCCGAAGCCGAAGCCCAGCTCGCGCTGGAAGCCCTGGAAGCGCTGCCGGCTTCCGTTTTCAAGGAATCCTTGATAGAATTGTCAAAGTTCGCAGTCGCACGGAAGTATTGAAGTCCGACATGCTTCAAAAAAGCTTCACAAAACGTCGGATTTGCAATATGATGTGCGGCTGTTTGATTTTGAGAGTTGGCAAAACATCGCTGGCTCTGCACTGAAAGCGTCGGGGAATAGCTCAGCCTGGTAGAGCACTGCGTTCGGGACGCAGGGGCCGGAGGTTCGAATCCTCTTTCCCCGACCAGTAATATCCGCCAAGCCGGTATCCCGAAACCGGTAGGCAGCAAAAATGGAGCAAGCCATTCAGGCGAGGCTCCATTTTTGTTTTTTGCCCCTGTCCTGCGTCGGTTTAAATGGACAGATCAGGGCATTGTCACTCGCTCCCCCAACAACCCCTCATACGATTCCGCCACCCGGTACAGGCTGCCTTGCCCGGTCGGGTTGGTCACCTGCCCGGGGTGGCGTTCTTCCCACATCAGCACCAGGGAGTCGATGTCGTGCTGATCCACCGTCCCGCCGTCGGCGGTCAGGTCGGCCGCCGTCCGGGCTCGTGGCGGTGGGCATGGCATGGGGCTGACCAGCGGGCCAGGGGCCGTCACGTCTTCAGGGTGGCGGGGGGCCGCCGGGCACCGAAGCCAGAAAGGCCTCCAGTGCCGCAAACGGATTGATCCCACCGTGCCGCCAGCGCTGAAGGGCTGCGTGGGGATTGAAGCTGCTGCTTTCCCCGACGATGACGAGGAGGGTGAGGGGAAAGGCGACGGTGGGGTCGAGCACCCGATGCCAGCGTCCTCCGCAGCAGACTGCGGTTTCGCCGACAAAGGCCGAAAAGGCTTCATCCTGGATCGGTGTGGGGGTGATGCCGGCCCAGTGGCTGGCAAGCGCGCCGTGCAGGCTGCGCTGATCCGGCGTCAGGCCGAAGCGGGCGCTCACCTGAGCGGCCAGGAAGCGTTGCCGTGCCGCCAGGGCGGGGCTGGCCGGGCGGATCGCCTGGGGCTCCCTGCCATCCGCCCGCCAGTGCAGCAGCGGAGGGCGCAACCAGGGCCGTTCAAGGTTGGGCAGTGCTGCGCCCAGCGCGGCGAGTGTAGCGGGGGTTGGCGGCTCCACCTGGATGACGCTGGCGCCACTGAACGCCCGGGCGCAGGTCACGCCGGCGGGCAGGTTCGCCTGCTGGCATTCCACTTCGGCCAGCCAGTCCGCGCAGCGCCAGTTGAAGGCGCCAAGGGGGGGAGGGGAGATTTCCGCCCTGTCCGGGGGCTGGGCTTGGCCGGCAAGTCGCGTTGCGAGGGCGGCGGGGGTGTCGGCCACCGCCCAGTCGGCCTGGCAGGCTTCGAGGAGGCCGCTCAGCAGGTCCGGTAGGCGTTCGGCGGGCAGGTCCGGCCGTGTGTTGACCGCCATGAGGGTGCCCGGCCGGAGGGGCAGCGAGAGCGCCCATCCGGCACCGCCCACGCGCAGCTCGACTACCTCGGGATCGGCAAGGGCAGCGGTGAGTGCCGCCGGCTCAAGCCGGGTTGGGCCGCCGTCGAGGGGGTGGACTTCGCCTTCCACGCCCACGGCCTTGAGGGTCTCTTGAAGGCCTTCGATCATCCCTGCCTCACAGGCGGCCTCTCCGCGGCGGAGCAGGCGGTATCGCCCGGGCACCAGGCCGCAATGGCGCAGCAGGCTGTCGATGCCGTCGAGCAGCAGGCCGGAGCGGATGCCCGTGGGACTCTCGCCGACAAGGGCAAGCTGATGGTGCTCAAAGAAGGAAGGGCCGTTTGGGGTCATGGTTCCCTGATCACGGTTCCGCCGCGGATCTGATAGGGCCGGACGGTGGAGAAGCGTATACGCCCGAGGATGTTCATGACCTCGGTATTGGGTATGCCTTGACGCAGCAACCAGCGGGTGAACTCGCGAATGATGAGGTTGTGGGTCTCGGCGGTGAGGTTCTGGCTGGTGACGACCTGCAGGGTCGAATTGGCCGCCGCCGGATTGATCGTCGCTTCGATGCCGGCCGCCCGGTACATGCGCTGCAGGGAGCCGGCCGTGTCCATGGCCTGCATGTTCTCCAGCCCGGGGAGCAGGTAGTTGCGGTGCTTCACTTCGGTGAGTTGCGGGCCTTCCAGCGGCATCGGGCCGAGACGGCCGGTCTGGGAAACATCGGGGATGACTTCGGTCTGAGCCGCATTGCGTCCGCTGAAGGTCTCCGGTGTGGTCAGGGTATAGCGTACCTGGCTTTCGGCGGGTGTCGCGCCCTGGCGTGCGGCGACCATCTGTTCGTCGAACTGCCACACCATGCGCCGGTCGCCGGTGGCCGAGTCGCGCATCTGCCAGTTTCCGCCGTAGCTGCCCCAACGGGTGTCGCCCCACAGTTCCATGGCGGCCGGCCCCCGGGGCGCCGAGGCCGCGTACTCGGGTAGCTGCAGCATGGGTTCGGAGGCGGGCAGGCGGATCGGCCCGGAGGGGCCTTCGAAGACCATCGGCGTCGGGGCGGCGGCGCCTTCGGCGGCCGGCCCGAGCAGGCCCCGGGTCGGGCCGGTGACTTCGCCATTGACCACGCTGAGCATCTCGCCGTTGCCGCGCAGGATGTAGCCCATGCCACTCTCGCTATGGCCGACCATGGTGACGAGTTCGCCATTTTCGAGCCGGATCCGCACCGTGCGGGTGCCGGTCGCCGCATCGTCGAGGACATCGAGCACGTCAAAGGGCGCTTTGCCGGGTTCGCTGCGGGGCAATACGAGGGGCGAATCGCCCGCGGTCAGAACGGGGGGACGACGGACGGGCGCCCATGGCCCTGGTGTTTCGTAGGCCGGCAGGCCGAGGGGGCCTCGTTCGGCAAGCACCAGCTCGGAGCCGGCGCCGCCCGCCCCCCGCAGAAAATGGGCGCCGCCGCCCACGGCCCCGCCGATGCCGAAGCCCATGCCGAAGCCGAACAGGTATTGTTCCGGCGTGTAGGCACCCTGACGCCAGATCTGCTGGGCGTAGGGGTTGTTGAAGTCGCGGGCGCCGGTCAGGACGTGCTCGGCACCCATGGAGGCGACCGTGACCGTTCCCGCTTCGATCCCCCCGGCCATTACGCTGAAGGCGAGCGTGCCCTCGGCCGCGAGGCCGAGCCCGCCGACCACTGCGGCACCCATCCCGGCGGTGGCGACCATCAGGGCCACCGTGACGGCACCGACCACGGCGGAGCGTACCGCGGCGCAGTGGCGCAGATCGGTCATCTCGTCAAAGGACAGTTCGCCCCGGTCGTAGGATTCAGCGATGTTGCGCTGGGTGCGACCGCCGAACAGATCAGCCATCGCGAGGCCCATGGCATTGGCGTTGGCACTTTCACCCCACGCCGCCGCGGCCATGTAATGACCCTCGTCGAGCATCTGCTGCTGCGTGCCCATGGCTTCAGTGGTACGTTGCTCGGCCGACTCGCTGAGGGTGACGTCCCGGGGATTGGCGATGCGCCATGCCTGATAGTCGGTGCTCAGGGTGGTCAGGGTATCGGCATGGGTGCCGAGGCTCGTGTCCAGGTCACCCACGTAGCCGCTGGCGACGGAACTGTCGGCGAGGGTGCGTGCCGAGCTGCGGGCCGCGGCGACCTGATTGAGCAGTGCCGTGATCTCGTTGAGCCGGACGCCGGCGAAGTGGGCCCGGGCGCGGGTGTTGAAGGCGGGGATTGCCGTCGCGTACTCGGCAGCCTGGGCCTGGAGGCCAGCCGCCTCGCCGATCTGGCGCACTTCGGTGGCGGCCTCGCCGGCCAGGGTGGCCAGGCGCTGGTTTCCAAAGGCCTCATCCAGGGCGAGCAGGGTGATCCGACCGCCGCTCAGGGGCACATCGACACCGAGCACCCGGCATACCGGGCGCTCGGGCAACACCGTCGGCCCGGGCGGTGCGGCCTGGGTGATCTCAACGGGTTCGCTGTCGGGTTCGATGCCCTCGGCCTCGAACCACCGGCGGGCGATCAGGCGACGGATCAGCATGCCGGCGAACTGGGCGCTGCCCCGGTTGCGGAAGATGTTGTACAGGGCCTCCCAGGGCTCTTCCGGCTGGTAGGCTGAATCGCTGGCGAGCACATCGGAGAGCACGCTCGCATTTTCGAGGGCGACGGTGCCACCTGCTAGGTCGGGAGCGGGGGCCTCGGTTCCGTCACCGGGGGCGCGCCGGAGCAGACCTGCCCCGGCGTCGGGCTGGAGTGTATGGGCCACTTCGTGGGCGAGCAGGTGGCGTCCACCGGCCGTGTGTGGCTGGTATTCGCCCGGGCCAAAGAACAGGTCCTGTCCGCGGGAAAAGGCGCGGGCACGGACGTCCCGGGCTGCTCTGTGGGCCGCGCCGTCCGCATGGATGCGAACGCCGCTCAGGTCAGCACCGAGACGGCGCTCGAAGTGCCGGCGTTCGCCCTCGGGCAGGGGCATGGACGGCCCGTTTGCAGCGGCAGCCAAGGAGGAGTGGGACGACGTGGACGGGGGCGTGCTCCCGAGCGGGCTGCGGCGCAGGACGGAGGCGCTGCCGGAACAGGCCGGACAGGGCGCTCCGGAGTCTCCGCAGGCCGAGCATTTCAGCGCCAGCGGCGGCGCGTTGCCGACCAAGGCGTCTGCGACCCGGTCGGCCTCTCTCTCGGCCGGATCGTTGGCTGCGCCGACGCGGGGCTTCTTCGCGTCATTGCGGGAGGGTTCCGCCCTGGTGAGCATGTCTTACTTCTTCACGTCTCCCCCCAGCGCCGAGCGGATCGGTGCGGGGACGAAGGGTGCCTTGAGCAGATCCACGGTGACGAACACGCCGGTGCCGGCCGGCGTTGCGGCGCTGCCCGCCGGGGCCGGCACCGACTTCATGACGGTCGCCGTCTGACCATCGGGGCCGGTGACCATGGGCTTCCACTCAGGTACCGCGCCGTTGCCGAGCTTCAAGGACACGCCGGGCATCACCCCCCACACGGCGCTGGCGGTGCTCAGGCTCACCGCGCCGGAGGGATCGACGCTCCAGCCCAGGTCCAGGCTGAGGGTCATGGGGGGCAGCCATGAAACCTTCTGGTGGGCCAGACCCAGCAGGTCGTCCCCCGAGAAGCTGGCCTTGAACAGGGTGGGGCTGCCCGGGGTGGCGGGCAGCACATAGCTGAAGCCGGTAAGGGTGGAGTAGGGAATCAGCCCCAGGGGCGCCACCAGGTTCACGTCCGACAGCAGCTTGCGTCCGGCGGGGTCGGCCAGGCCGGCGCCCAGGGCCAGTCCATAGGTGCCGGCGCCGAAGCCGGCCACCCCCACCTTCTCGGCGGTGCCCAGGGGGTTCCACTGGCGCAGGGCGTAGTTCTTGGCCGGGTCGAGCAGGGCGCTCTTCACCCCTTCGTTCTCCTTGGCCTGTTCCACGACGGTCTTGACGCCCTCGCTCAGGGCTTCGGCGGCCTTGTCGGCGTCTTCGGGCTTGGCGGCCTCGTCCAGTTGCACGCTTGGCTGCCGGCGGCTGCCTTGTTCCAGCACGTGGGCCAGCTCGTGGCCCAGCAGGCGCCTGCCTTCCGCTGTGCCCGGTTGCCAGCGGCCCGGGGCAAAGGCGATGTCGCGGCCGGCGGCAAAGGCGTTGGCACGCAGGCTGGTTGCAGATTCGGTGTCCGGATGGATGCGTACCCCGGTGAGGTCGGTGCCGAGGCGGCTCTCGAAATAGCGGCGCTCGGTGGCGGGCAGGGGCTGGCCGGCGCCCAGGCCCAGGGCGGATGGGGCGGCATCCCGTGCCACGCGGCTGCTGCGGGCCGGGC
>NZ_JAFLDT010000040.1 GCF_017302315.1 Zoogloea sp. | reverse complement strand
GGACAGCGCCGCCGCCTACCAGCTGGCGGCCAACAGCTTCGAAGCCAGCTTTGCCACCGATGCCGAGAAGGCCGGATGGATCGCCCGGCTGGATGGGTATTTCAAGAGCAAGCAGGCAGCACCGGGCTGAGGCGGGTTGCCCGCGTGCGGCCTCTGCCGGTTGCCGCAGACCCGGCGCTGTGTCGGTTTTATTTACACTTTGTGACTTTGCCCGGATTGGCGCATATGTCGTTGGATTGGGTGCCGGGTGGAGCACCAATGCCAATAATGTGTTTATGGGGAAACAAATAATTTTGATGAATTAGGCACTCTTCATGCTCTGGCTTTTCTGCAACTTCATCTGACTGAAGGGACCGGAGGCCGGGCGTTTTCTCCCTCACGGTTCCGGCCCCGATTGACGAACTTTCAGGAGTGCCGAACATGATGAGCCTGCCTTCCCGAGTCCCCCGCCTGATGCCGCGGATGGCCAGCATTGTGCTGGCCGCGGCCATCGCCCTTCCCGCCACGGGCGCCCTTGCGCTGCCGACGGTGGTCAATGAATTCAACTCCCTCTATGTGGGGGTGGATGGCGTGGGGGCGGCGTCCGTGAGTGGTACCGAGACCTACGATTTTGTCGGCATCGGTGTACGCAGTACCGACCCGCAACTTACCGGCCATGCACCGTTTGCGGGTAATCCGGTGGGCACGCTCGAGGTTGGCGTCGGCGCCACGCTCAATCTGAACTACCTTCCCGGCACGATCGGGGCGCCGGTCTTCCGTCCCCTGGACAATAGCGTGGTGGTGGGCAACTCAATCGGCACGACCGGAACCCTCAATGTGAGCGGCGGCGTGGTGAGTGCACCCATGCTGTTTGTCGGGCAGGCGGACGGGCTTCGGCCCTCCACCGGTACCGTCAATATCACGGGGGGCGGCCAGTTCAATGCCACCCTGGACAGCAGCGCGGCGGGGCCCCTGCCCGGTTTTCCCGCCATCAGCATTGGCCGTGGCCTGGGCAGTGTGGGCACGATCAACGTATCGGGGGCCGGATCGCGGCTCGATGCATCCGTCGGGATGATGAGCCTGGCCCGGGAAGGCAACGGCACGCTCAACGTGCAGGCAGGTGGTGTCGTCGCGGTCGGGAACACGGTCTTTCTGTCCACGGTTTCCAGCGCTGGCAGCGCCACCGTTCAGGTGGATGGGCCGGGGTCCATGCTGGATGCGGGAAGTCATGACATCCTGGTCGGTATCGCCACCAGCAAGACCAACGATCCGAACCACGGAACGGCCGTGCTTGACGTCCGTAACGGCGGGGAGGTCAGGGGGACGGTCTATGTGGGCAGCGGTGGAACCCTCACCGGGAACGGACTGATCACGGGCAATGTGACCAATCTGGGGGGCACGGTGAAGCCGGGGAACAGCCCGGGCACGCTGCACGTGGCGGGGGATTACAGCCAGGACGGCGGCCTGATCGTGATCGAGATCGCCGGCCCCTCTGCCTTCGACATACTCGACGTGACTGGCGCCGTCATGCTCGACAACGTCCTGATCCGCTTCGTGTTCACAGGCGGTTTTGGCCCGTCGGCAGGGGCCGCCTTTGATTTCCTGAAGGGGGCCAGCTTGAGCCTGGACGATGTGAGCTATGAGGTGGAAGGCCTTATGGCGGGCTTCTCGTATGGCGTGTCGGACGTGAACGGGGTGCTTTCCCTCACTGCCCGGACCGACGGTAGCCCCATCCCCGAACCCTACACGCTGCTGTTGGCCGGCGTCGGCTTGCTGGCCTTGCTGATGCGCCGCCTGTCCTGACCAGATCGCGGCTCGGCAAGGCGGGCGGCTCGAGCGCCGTCAGGGCCTCGCCCGCCTTTTGCCCGGCAGGCCCGGTCCCTTGATCGGGCCTGCTGCTTGTTGACGTCTGCAGTTCGAAAGCCGAACGCTGCCGGACTCCAGCGTTGCAATATCGGATGCCTGACCCGGGCACTTGTCCATCCTCCTCCCTCGATAGCCCTTGTGGGGCTTGTGTTTCTTGTCCTGCATATCCCGTTGGCACGTTGTTTGCAGATCGGTCCGTGGCTTTCCCCTCCGCGGGAGGCCGTATGTACCGATGACAAATGCCTGGCGGGAGGGTGCCGTGTTGTGCGCCACCTCGCCGCGACAAAATATACGGAGGAGTGATATGGCGAAGACGATGAAGGCACTGGTGATGCGCGGTCTGCATGATGTGGCCGTAATGGAAAGACCGATTCCGGTGGCGGGGCCGAACGATGCCATCGTCAGGACGACGGTGGCGATGGTGTGCACTTCCGATTGCCACACCATCGAAGGTGGGCTCGGCGAGCTGAAGGACCGGGTGCTGGGCCACGAGGCCGTGGGGGTGATCCACGAACTGGGCAGCGCGGTGAAGGGCTTCCGCGTCGGGCAGCGGGTGGCGGTGAATGCCATCACGCCCTGCTACAAGTGCGAGAACTGTCAGCGCGGCTTCACCTCCCAGTGTCAGGTGATGCTCGGGGGCTACAAGTTTACCGCCCAGAAGGACGGCAACATGGCCGAGTACTTCCATGTGAATGACGCCGAGGCCAACCTGGCGCTGATTCCCGACGGGGTGTCGGACGAGGCCGCCTGTTACACCACCGACATGATGTCCACCGGTTTCAAGGGGGCCGAAAATGCCCGCATCCCGCTGGGTGGCTCTGGCGTGGTGTTCGGCATGGGGCCGGTGGGGCTGATGGCGATAGCGGGCACCCGCCTGCTCGGCGCCGGGCTGGTGATCGCCGTGGACTGCGTGCCCTCGCGCCTGGAGCTGGCCCGTCAGTACGGTGCGGATGTGGTGATCAACTTCAAGGAGCAGGACCCGATTGCCGAGATCATGCGCCTGACCCGCGGCCACGGTGCCGACGCGGCCATGGACGCGCTGGGTTCCCAGGCCACCTTCGAGAACTGCGTGAAAGTCACCCGCGCCGGTGGTGTGATCTCCAACATCGGCTATTTCGGTCATGGTGACACCATCAACATCCCCCGTGCCGAGTGGGGCGTGGGCATGGGCGAGAAGACCATCACCACCCTGCTGTGCCCCGGCGGCAGCGAGCGCATGGGCCGCCTGATGCGCCTGATCGAAAGTGGCCGCGTCGATCCGACCCGGCTTACCACGCATCATTTCCAGTTCTCGGAGATCGAGAAGGCCCTGGACATGATGACCACCAAGGCTGACGGCATCATCAAGCCGGTCATTCATTTCGGCTGATCCGCCGACGCTCTGATCCAGCGCGGCCGCATGCGGCGGCACGACGGCCTCCCTTGCGGGAGGGCCGGGCATGCGGCTGCCGCGCATCCGGAAACAGGAACATCCATGAACATCACACTCCACGCGCCCCTCTGTGCGGGCGCGGCCCTGCTCGCCTGCCTTTCTCCTCTTGCTGCCGCCGAAGGCGGTTTCACGCTCGTGGACGGCGACAAGGGCAGCCTGTCCATCTACGGCACCCTGGACGGTGGCCTCCTCAGCCGCAGCGGTGAAAACGGTGCCTATGCGGCCCAGGCCGGCACGCGCTTTGCCGGCCACAAGTCGGAGCTGGCCAGCGGCATCGAATCGGAGAGCCGCATCGGCCTGAAGGGCAGCCGCGACCTGCGCAACGGGCTCACTGCCCTCTTTCAGCTTGAGGCCGGTATTGCCATCGACGATGGCAAATCCACCCTCAGCGATGCCGAGGGCAACAGCGTCTTCCGGCGCAAGTCCTTCGTCGGCCTGGCCGGCAGCATGGGCACGGTGGTCTTCGGGCGGATCGACGGCGGGCGCTACAGCGTGGCCGGCAAGTACGACCCCTTCGCCAACGGCACGGTGGCCAACATGGCCTCCATCCAGGTGCACGGGACCCGCGCCGACAATGCCGTGGCCTACATCTCTCCCTCCTGGAACGGCCTGTCCTTCCTGGCGGCCTACACCACCAGCCTGGTGGGGCAGGAGAGCCCGGGCAACAAGGGCGACGGGCGCCTGTGGGCCTTCATCCCGTCCTACTCGAAAGGGGGGCTGGACCTGACCCTGGATATTGAACAGCTCCAGGCCAAGGGCAGCGAGGAGCACAAGCTCAACATCCTGGTGGCAGGCGGCGCCTATGACTTCGGGCCGGTGAAGGTGCATGCCTACTGGGAGAGCATCAAGACCGACAACTACAAGGAGGTCTTCGACGGCACTTTCGCCACCTACAACGCCCTGCTGAACCACCGTAGCTGGATGCTCGGCCTGTCGGCGCCGGTGCTGGGCGACAAGGCCAAGGTCCGTGCCTCCTACGTGGCCCTGGATGACAAGACCTCGCTGGATGCGAGCTGCCGCAAGTGGGGCCTGGGCGGTGTGTATTACCTCTCGGAGCGCAGCACCTACGTGTATGCCGACGTGGCGAAGATCAACAACAGTGCCAACGGCATCTGTTCGATCCAGCCCAACCCGGCCCGCACGGCGGTGGATTCCGGTGGCGTGGGCTCCCCCGCGGGAGGCTATGGCACGACGGGCTTCGATTTCGGCATCAGCCACTCGTTCTGAGCCGTGTTGGCCTGCCCCAGGGGCAGGCCAACCGGGGGCTGGCCCGTGATGGTCAAGCCTCTTCGCTGGCCATCCTCTCGATGCGCGCGGTGGTGTCACGGGTGCGTTCGGCCAGCTTGCGCACTTCGTCGGCCACCACCGCAAAGCCGCGGCCGCTATCGCCGGCCCGGGCCGCTTCAATGGCGGCATTGAGGGCCAGCAGGTTGGTCTGGTCGGCAATCTCCTTGATGGTGCCGACCAGCTCGTTGATGCGGCGCAGGGTGGTTTCCAGCTTGGCCTGCTGTTTCTCCCGGGCGCTGCGGGCGTCCCGTTCGCGCAACTGGGTGTCGATGTCGGCCAGGGCGCCCACGGCCCGCAGGGGTGTGCCGTCCGCCGCCCGGCGGGTCTGGGCCGAGGCCCGGAACCAGCGGTATTCGCCGTTCTTCAGGGCGAGGCGGTGGGACTCGTCATAGGGCGTGCGCCCGCTGCGATCATCCAGATGCGCCAGGAAGGCTTTCAGAACCCGTTCCCGGTCATCGGGATGAAGACGCGAGGCCCAGGCGTCGAGGGTGTTGGGAAAGTCGCTTTCGTCGCTGAAACCGAGCAGCCGCCGCAACTGGGGCGACCACCACACCGTATTGGCCGGATCGAGGGCGTTGCCCTTGCGGATCTCGATGTCCCACAGGCCATCGCTGAGCAGCTCGCGCACCAGCTCGAAGCGTTCCAGGCTGCGTGCCAGCAGGGTTTCCCGGTGCAGGCTGTCGTCGATGTCGAGCAGCGAGCCGGCGACGCGCAAGGGGGTTCCGAAGGCATTGCGCAGGGTCGTGCCGCGGGCACGGAACCAGCGGTAGGTTCCGTTCCGGTGGGCGAGGCGGTACCGGATATCGTAGGGCGTCCGGCCGCTGGCGTCGGCCAGGTGGGCGGCAAAGGCGTTCAGGGTGCCCTGCTGGTCCTCCGGGTGCAGGCGTTCGCGCCAACTCTCGAGGCGGTCCGGAAAATCCTGCTGGTTGTCAAAGCCGAGTAGTTCGCGGAGCTGATTCGACCACCACACCACGCTGTCCGGGTGGCTTGGGTCGCCGTTGGCGATGTTGATGTCCCACAAGCCTTCGCCGCTGGCCCGGCTGATCAGGTCGAAGCGTTCCGCGAGATCTTCCGCCCGGCGGGTGGCGTCTTCGAAGGCCGGGGTGAGCGTGGCGATCTGCTGCTCAAGGTCGGCCAGGCGGCGGGCCGTCTGGCCGGCCCGGGCGAGGATTTCCTGGTGCCCCGTGTGCAGGCGTGCATCAAGGCTTTCCAGGTGCCGGGCGCCCTTGAAAGGGGTGGGAAGCGGGCTGCCGGTCGCCAGGGCGTCGGCAAAGTGGCCCAGGTGGGCGAGCCACCTGCGGTTGGCAAACACGTTGGTCGGTCTCCGTTTGAGAAGGGGATTCCGCCCTGGCCGCCTCCGCTGGGGGGACGGCCAGGGCGGGTCGATCAGGCCAAGAGGATGAGCTTCAGGGCCCTGCTGCTGGCGGTAAAGGTCTTGCAGGCGTCGAGGGGCGGGTGGAGCCCGCTGCCGGGGGCATCGGTAGCGTCCTTCAGCGTGGGCATGGGGCGTTCTTCGAGGGCCTTCCTGCCGGCACCGTCGTAGACAACTGCTTTCATGGGAGGGATGTCTCCAATCATGGGAAGTGGGTCGGCCCGTCCCCGCGGGGCAGGGACGGGCCGGAAGGCATCAGCATTTCGCATGCCATTCGGTAGCAGGCCCGGTCCGGACGGCCAAGCCCTTGTTTTCTTGTGGAAAGCCTTGGCTGACGGCGGGTGCCATGGACGATATCCGGACGCAGTGTCCGGATATCAGAGGGTGGCGGTGCGGTGCCTGAGACGCCGGGGCTGGATCAGCCAGCCGTCGAGCTGGGGCATGCCGGGGGTGCTCGGGGCAATCCGCTCGTTCAGCCAGCAGCGGGTGGGGAGCTGGGGTGATGCGGCGGCAATGCGGATGGCCGCCGCATCGCCGGGGAGGTTCATGAGGCTGTCGCGGATGGCCTGGGCAGCAGCGTCGTCGAGATCATGGGTGATGAAGACGAGGCGCCCCCGCTGGTCCTCAAAGGGGCCCCCTTCGGGCCAGTGGGGCAGCCGCACCACCGGATAGGCCACGTTCTGGACGCACTGCACGACCCGCGGCAGGGTGTCGCCGGCCACGTTCATCAGCCCTTTCACCCGCAGCAGGCGGGGGCCGTGCTCCTGCAGGATGCGACCCATCGCCAGGGCAAAGCCGAACCACGGCACCGGCGTTTCGAAGCGCACCACGAAGCTGGTGACGCCGTCCTCGTGGCGGCCTGCACCATGGGCTGCATGAACGGGTGCGGCGTGTCGTGACCAGCGGACCGGTGCTTCGAGGGCCGCGGCGCGGGCCTGCTCGTCGCGGCTGCGTTCCTCCCCCAGCCAGGCCGCCACGTCGGGCATCCTGTCGGCCGGCGCGTAGATGCCGCTGCTGAAGAGGCGAGCCGCCTTGATCCGCCCGTGGCGCACGTCCAGGCGCGGGGCGCCCGGGTTGAGGCTGTCGAGGCGGGCGTCGAGGCGGGCGCGGCTGGCGGTATCGGTCAGATCGCCCTTGGTGATGACCAGCCGGTCGGCCATCACCACCTGGCGCACGGCCTCCCGATGGGCGTCGAGCTGGGCCAGGCCGTGGGTGGCATCCACTACCGTGACCACGCCGTCGCACACGTAGCGGGCAGCGATGAAGCGCTCTTCCATCAGGGTGTAGATCACCGGCACCGGGTCGGCCAGGCCGGTGGTTTCGATGATCACCCGGGTGATGGGGGCGATCTCCCGGCGGGAGCTGCGCTGGTGGAGCTCCTTGAGTGCCCGGACCAGGTCGCCCTGCACGCTGCAGCACACGCAACCCGAGTCCAGCAGCACGGTGCGCTCGTCGATTTTCTCGACCAGGTGGTGATCGATACCGACCTCGCCGAACTCGTTGATCAGCAGCGCGGTGCCCACCATGTCCGGCCCCTGGGAGAGGGCGTTGAGGAGGGTCGTCTTGCCGGCGCCGAGAAAGCCGGTGAGCAGGCTGACGGGGATGCGGTCGACGGGGGTGCTGCGGGATCTTTGCATGGATGTCTCCGGTGTTGTTGTGGTTTCGGTCCTGCAGTCATGGCAAGGCGCGTGCCAAGCCTCTGGGTGGGCGGAAAGCGCCGATTGGCCTGCTGGCGGCTCCGCGGCGCGACCGGGAAGCGGTCGAGGCCGGTCGGTGGGGCGTTCGGAAAACGGTCGATCTTCGGGCGGAGCACGCCTGCAGGGGCCGGGGTATATCCCTTTGATTTGCGAATTCAATGGTTTGGCTGGCCCAAGTGTTTTCCCCTCCTTGGCATGGCCCTTGCCACGTGTCCCGCTGGCAGCATGGCCAGGTGGCCTTCACCGCATCCTCACAAGGCAGGGAGACACGATGGGAGTCAGCATCATTGGATGGGCGCACTCGCCCTTTGGACGGCTCGATGACATGGACCTGGAGGCCCTGATTGCCGGGGTCAGCCGCGATGCGCTGCGCCATGCCGAGGTGGCGGCCCGCGACGTGGACGGAATCTGGCTGGGTCAGCTCAACGGCGGCTTCGTCCCGGACATCTTCTGCTCGTCCCTGGTCCTGCAGGCCGACCCCGAGTTGCGCTGGTGTCCGGCGACGCGGGTCGAGAATGCCTGCGCTTCGGGTGCGGCGGCGGTGTTCGCGGCCTGCGATGCCATCGAGTCCGGCAGGACACGACTGGCGCTGGTGGTGGGTGCCGAGAAGATGACCGCCGTGTCCGGCGCCGAGGTCACCCGCATCCTGGGGGCCGCGTCCTACGTGCGCGAGGAGGCGTCCCGGGGCCTGAGCTTTCCGGGCCTGTTTGGCGAACTGGCCGCCGAGTATTTCCGCTGCCATGGGGATCATTCGGCCACCCTGGCCCGCATTGCCGAGAAGAACCACGCCAATGGCGTCCGCAACCCCTGGGCGCACATGCGCAAGGATCTCGGCTTTGCCTTCTGCAATACCGAATCCGAGCGCAACCCGCGCATTGCCGGCCCCTTGCGCAAGACCGACTGCTCCCTCGTGTCCGATGGTGCCGCGGCGCTGGTGCTGGCCGATTCCTCGATGCTGGCCGGGGTGCGCCGGGCCGTGCGCTTCCGCTCACGGGTGCAGGTCAATGACTATCTGCCCATCTCCCGGCGTGACCTGCTGAGCTTCGAGGGGCCGCGCCTGGCCTGGGCGCGGGCCCTGGTGGAGGCCGGCTGCCGGGTGACCGACCTGTCCTTTGCCGAGGTCCACGATTGCTTCACCATTGCCGAATTGCTGAGCTACGAGGCCATGGGGCTGGCCCGGCCCGGGCGGGGCGCGGATCGCCTGGCCGATGGCACGGTCTACCCGGGGGGAACCTTGCCCATCAATCCCTCGGGAGGCTTGAAGGCCAAGGGCCATCCCATCGGTGCGACGGGAGTCTCCATGCATGTCCTGGCCGCCATGCAGCTCGTCGGCGAGGCGGATGCCATGCAGGTGCCCGGTGCGCAACTGGGCGGGGTGTTCAACATGGGCGGCGCGGCGGTCGCCAGCTATGTGAGCGTACTGGAGAGGGAAAAATGAACCTGGCGCGGATACTGGCCCGCTCGGCGCGGACCTTCCCCGAGCGCCCTGCGCTCCTCGTCGGGGCGAAGTGCGTGCTCACCTACGCTGCGCTCGCCGCTCGCGCGGCGCGGCTGGCCGGCTACCTGCGCCAGAACCTGGGCCTCGCACCCGGTGACCGGGTGGCGATCTACATGGGCAACAGCCCCGAGTACCTGGAGAGCCTTTTCGGGGTGCTGTGGGCCGGGCTGGTGGTGGTGCCCGTCAACGCCAAGCTGCACCCCCGCGAGGTGGCGTGGATCGTCCGCAACGCCGAGGCCCGCCTGGTGTGCGTGTCGCCCGAGCTGGCCGGGGGGCTGGCGGCAGCGCTCGAAGAGGGCGGCCCCACCGTGCCCCTGCTGATGCCTGGCGACGGGCACTACCTGCGTGCCGTGTCGGCCCTGGCCATCCCGGTGCAGGAGCGCGCGCAGGAGGATCTGGCCTGGCTGTTCTACACCTCGGGGACCACCGGCCAGCCCAAGGGCGTGATGCTCAGCCATCGCAACCTGCAGGCCATGACCGCGTGCTTCTTCATGGACGTGGACCCGGTGGCACCCGGGGATGCGGTGGTCTACGCCGCGCCCCTCTCCCACGGGGCCGGGCTGTACAGTTTTCCCTACGTCGTGCGCGGATGCCGCCATGTCATCCCCGAGTCCGGTGGCTTCGATCCGGACGAGCTCATCAGCCTGTCGCGCAAACCCGGGCGTCTGGCCCTGTTTGCCGCGCCGACCATGGTCCGCCGCCTGGTGGACCGGGTGAAGCAGAGCGGTGCCGACCCGGCGGGCTTCCAGACCATCATCTATGGTGGCGGGCCCATGTACGGGGACGACATCCAGGAGGCCCTTGACGTGATGGGGCCGCGCTTCGTGCAGATCTACGGCCAGGGCGAATCGCCGATGACCATCACCGCCCTTTCCCGCAGCCTGCTGGCGGACCGCACCGATCCCGCCTGGGCGCAGCGCGCCGCCTCTGTCGGCGTGGCCCAGACCCTGGTGGATGTGCGCATCGTCGACCGGGAGGGGCGCACCCTGCCCAATGATGAAGTGGGCGAGGTGGTGGTACGTGGGGACACGGTGATGTCCGGCTACTGGCGCAATCCGGAGGCGAGCGCCGCCGCCCTGCGTGACGGCTGGCTATGGACCGGCGACATGGGTTGCATGGATTCCCACGGCTTCGTGACCCTCAAGGACCGCTCGAAGGACTTGATCATCTCCGGCGGGTCCAACATCTACCCGCGGGAGGTGGAGGAGGTGCTGATCACCCATCCCGCGGTCCGCGAGGTGTCGGTGATCGGCCGTCGGGACGCCGATTGGGGCGAGGTGGTGGTGGCCTTCGTGGTGCTCGACCCGGCCGCCGGCGGGGTGGGGCAGGATGAACTCGACCGCCATTGCCTGGAACGCATCGCCCGCTTCAAACGGCCCAAGGAATACCGTTTCGTGGATGCCCTGCCGAAGAACAATTACGGAAAGGTGCTGAAGACCGCACTACGGGCGCTGCTGGAAGGCGAACCACCGGGCTGATTCGCAATGCCCGCAGGCCGCCCGTCCGGACCCGACGGTGCGCGTTGTCCGCCCCCGTGGCGACGAGGGCGGACAACGCTGGCAAGGATGCCCAGCGGGTGTGAATAAATCTGCTGCGCGACCCGATTTCGTCCCTGCGATGCTCACCGTACCCTTGTACGGCTGCGCTTCTCGGGGCGAACTCGAACCGCTTGCTACGATTTCTTCAAACCCTCTCAGTTGGCAACGGCCGGCAGGCCGATGCTGGCAAGGTAGGCGTTCATCCCCGATTTGGTCATGCTCTGAATGGAATCACTTCCTCCGGCCAGTTCCATGTCGCCCTCCTCGACGCCGCTGCGGCCCGGCCTCTTGACATAAAACTTCTGCACGCCGTCGCGCCCGGAAAGCAGGTTGGATTTCGGCCCGAGCAGGATGGCCTCGGTGCCGGACCCGAGCTGCACCCGCGACCAGATCGTGGTGACCACGAACGAAGGCGGCGAGCGGGAGATATCAATGATGTCGATCTCCCCGCCGGCTGTCTGGCCACCGCCGCGGAAATAGAACTTGAATTGATCCGAGTTCGCCCCGAGCCACGGGCCTTCGCCCGTGTTGAAGTTCCACTGGGAGCTGTTCCAGTCATCCACGAGCTGGGCCAGGGAGAAGATGTTCTTGTAGATGTAGTTGTTCTCCACGCCCGCGTAGATCCTGTATGCATTGCGCGTCCGCGTGAGCACCTGGGTGAAGCGATCCTCCCCCTCCGGGTAGATGACCCCGGTGAGGAATTCGCTTCCACCGTACCTTACCGAATAGGTGTTCTTGCCATTCACCACGATCTGGGGTTTCTGTTCGATCCAGTCGCCGGAAGCGGAGAGAATCACGCTTGAACCCGTAAAGGTCTGCTTCTTCCATTTGCCGTTTTCCAGGCAATAGGCCTCTTCGGAGATTGAGTAGGTCCGGACGCCCACCGGGCTCCCCGCGGTCTTGTAATAGCATTTGCCCGCGGCGCCGTTGTCCACGTAGTCGTAATACGTCCCGGCAAAGAGGGCGTCGGCCTCCAGTGACCCGGACGCGGCGGATGCGGCGACCGCGATACTGCCGGAAATCGTGTTCTCGATACCCCTGACGTCCTTGATCTTGAGCTTCAGGGCATAGCTTCCGGCGGCGGAATAGGTATGGCGGAACTCGCTCGCCAGACCGGAAAGCGCCGGCGGCGAGCCGTCACCGAAATCCCACTCCACCTCGTTGATCCCCCCGTTTGGTGTGGCGCCCAGGTTGATCCGGAAGGAAGTCGGGGTACCGGCCGTCGGCGTGGGGGTCACTATCGTGATCGTGGCGGTGGGCTTCCCCAGGGTTTCCAGGGCGGCACGGACGGCCTTCTCGGCATTGAGGGCGCGGTATTTCACGCCCTGGTGGGAAATCTCGTCGCTGTTGTTCAGGATGATGTTTCGAACCTGATTTGCGGAGAGGCCGGGATTGACCGTCCAGACAAGCGCCGCCACACCCGATACATGGGGCGTCGCCATCGATGTGCCCGACATTTCGCACAGACCGCTTCGCGTCGTGGAGTAGATGGCATCCCCCGGCGCGAGGATGAAGTTCGCCTTGCCCTGTTCCCCTACCGGGAGCTGGGTGTAAGAGGTGACCTTCTTGTCCTTGTCATAGGCGCCGACGATGAGGGCCTTCTCGTGGATATTCTGTCTGGCCCAGGCATCCAGGGGGTTCGCACTTGTGGCGAAGCCGTTGCGTTCACTGGGAATCGGGGCGCCGTTGTAGCTCCAGGCTCCGGCGTTGCCGCTCGCCTGCACGATCAGGATGTCCGTTTGCTTTCCCTGGCTTGCGTTGCTGGCAATCAGGTTCTTGAGCAGGGTCGCAAAGTTTTTTGCCGAGGATTCGGCGTAACTTAGGATCTTCCTGTTCGTATCGTCGGAAACAACGCCGCTACCGCTTTTTGGCGTTTCGCCGTTTCCGATGGACATGTTGAGGACTCTCGGCCCCTGCATGACCAGGGACGAGATTCCATCCCCCAGGGAGCTTGAGTCCGCGCCGCCCGCGCCGTTGATGACATTCTTTGTCACCGCGTTGGGTATTCCGACGATACCCTTCTCGTTCGCGGATGCGCCAATGATCCCGGCAACGTGATAACCGTGATTGCTGCATCCGTTCTTGCAGTCCGCCTCGGATTGGCCGGAAAACACGTTGTCCAGCACAAGGTCGTCAGCCGCCGTTGTTGTGGTGAAGCCTTGGTCAGCGACAGCGACCTGAACGGGGACCAGGCTCAGAGGACTGCCGTTCAATAGCGCCCAGGCCGACTTGATCGATGCCGCATCGTAGTTCCAGTACGTTGCGCTGTCCTTCAAGGCATCGATGCACTGGTTGGAATTCTCGCCCACCAGCGTCACGTAATAGACATCGCTTCCGAAGTGGCCGCTGGCGATGGCCTTGTCTCGCGCGGCCGCGAGGCTGGCAAAGTTCGTCTCACCGGTGTCGATCTGGAACATTCGCGCTGCTTCGACATAACCGACGATTTTCCAGCCGCTGCTTCTCACGAACTCCTTGACCGTGGTGGTGCTGACACCTTCGGCCGAATAGGCTTCCAGATAGCCGGAGACGATCTTTCCGTATTCGGTATCCACGATCTGGCTGGCGGAGGCCGGTTGAACCCTTGGCAGGGCATCCGCGGAGCCACCCCCGCCACCGCCCCCGCAGGATGCGAGCATGCCGGCGCATGCCAGTGTGGAAAACAGGTGCCCGAGAAGGCGCAGGCCCGTGTTTCTTCCTGCCGTTCCGGCAGGTTCTCTTTTTGTCATTGTCATTCTCCCATCCCGCGATCCGGCATTGATGCCAAATCAATTTGTCGTTCAGATCCCCGGCAAGTCGAGGGTCTGATTGCGTTCTGCTGCTGGAACTCTCTTCAACTAGCCGCCATGAATAGCGGTCTTCTACTTGCGTTTCGAATTATGTCTTCGTCGTGCTTCTGTCTGTCGGGGGGGCTCCCAGCCTAACAGGTATGCGTATTACCCATGGCCAAGTCGATCACGCTGGTGACGGAAATGCCAGGCGGGTGGTTCGGTTGCCGGCTTGACCGGATTCCGAACGAAAGCCTGTCGAGCCCGACCGCTATCAGGACGGTTGATTCCTGGCGCGGCCCGGGCGTGGCGTTGCGCCGCCGGCTTTTCGCTTTTTAATCAATTGATTGTCGGCGCTGGCATCGCTCTTGCTGAATTGAACTCCGCTCGGAGCGGGCTTTGGGCGCGATTTCAGGCGGGCAGGTTCGGGAATGAGACCGGGCGATTTTTGAATAGAAGGGACGCAAGGTGTCTGTGAGAAAGATCTATTCGACGGCGGCGCTGGCGCTGGCCGATGTATTGCATGATGACATGACCATCATGTCGGGTGGCTTCGGATTGTGCGGCATTCCGTCAGTGCTGATCGACGCCGTCCTGGCGTCGGGGGTGCGGGGGCTGACGATCATCTCCAACAACCCGGGGGCGGAAGGGTTGGGCCTGGGCAAGCTGTTCAATACCCGGCAGGTGCATAAGCTGATCTGCTCCTATGCCGGTGAGAACGCCCAGTTTGCCCGCCAGTACATGGCCGGTGAGGTGGAGGTGGAGTTCAACCCCCAGGGCACGCTGGCCGAGCGTATCCGTGCCGGTGGTGCCGGCATTCCGGCCTTCTATACCCGCACCGGCGTCGGTACGGTGATAGCCGAGGGCAAGCCCCTGGCCGAGTTTGATGGCAAGACCTATCTGATGGAGCGTGGCCTGCGTGCCGACCTGGCACTGGTGCATGCCTGGAAGGGCGACACCGAAGGCAATCTGGTCTATCGCATGACGGCGCGCAACTTCAATCCGATGATGGCCTCTGCCGCGGCGCTGACCGTGGCCGAGGTGGAGAGCCTGGTGGAGCCCGGCCAGATCGACCCGGATCACATCATCACCCCGGGTATCTTTGTGGATCGCATCGTGGTTGTGGACAAGGTGGACAAGCGGATCGAGCAGCGCACGGTGCGCCGCCGGGCCGCCCCAGTGGAGGAATAGACATGCCCTGGACTCGGGATCAGATGGCGGCGCGGGCCGCTCAGGAATTGCGCGACGGCTACTACGTGAACCTCGGGATCGGCATCCCCACGCTGGTGGCCAACCATGTGCCGGCGGGCATGTCGATCCAGTTGCAGAGCGAGAACGGCATGCTTGGCATGGGCCCCTTCCCCTGGGAAGGCGAAGAGGATGCAGACCTCATCAATGCGGGCAAGCAGACCATCACCACCCTGCCCACAACGAGCTTCTTCGACAGCGCGGCCTCCTTCGGGATGATCCGTGGCGGTCACATCCAGTTATCGATGCTGGGTGCGCTGCAGGTCTCGGAGAAGGGCGACCTGGCCAATTGGGCGGTGCCCGGCAAGATGGTCAAGGGCATCGGCGGGGCCATGGATCTGGTGGCCGGTGTCGGCCGGGTGGTGGTGATCATGGAGCACACCGCCAAGGGTGAAGCCAAGATCGTCCGGGAGTGCTCCCTGCCCCTCACCGGCGCCGGGGTGGTGAACCTGATCGTGACCGATCTGTGCGTCTTCGAAGTGCGCCCCGAGGGCCTGGCGCTGGTGGATCTGGCGCCGGACACCACCCTCGATGATGTGCGTGACAACACCGAAGCCGATTTCGTGGTGGCGTTGCAGTAACCGGCATGCCCGTGTGCGACGGGCGCCGGCTTTTCGGGGGCACGCAGTATCCAGTGAGGAATCCTCCTCTCCCTTCCTCGGGTACCTCTTTATCTGGAAGCCCCCAATCTTTTTCTGATCTGCACTCCGGGCGTCCGTTTTTCGAACGGTCCGGGCGTCCGGAAATCGGACGCTGACCTGTCTTTCCCCGCGGATTCCACTCGATTTCACCCCATATTCCTGCCGACGGCGGGCTTCAAGCCTTTGGCACAAAGCATGCTTGGTAGTTGTGTCGATCCCTGTGTGAACTCTGTTTGCGGCAATGCGCACGCGCATGGTCCAGAATGAAGAGTGTGACGCTGCCCGAGAGAGGCGCGCCATGCAGGTCGATGCGGGGGGTGACGAGACACACGCCCTCGCCGGCGTTGGCGTGCCAGTGCAGCAGCAAGACGAATTCCGGCGGATACACGCGAATGCGGGGCTGCGGGAACATAACAAGATGATCACAACACAGAACTGCGCGTCTGGATGAGGGCCTGGGCCCATGTCGGCGACGCAGTCGGACAGACACTTAAAGGAGGGTGGGTATGGCTGCCACAATTCCCGGCCAGATGTTTTCCGTTCCGGAGAACGATGGTCACATCATGAGCTCGTGGGAGCGCTTTCTCAGTGGGGATGAGGCGGCTTCCGACGCGCTCCGCCGCCTGATCGACGATTCGTGGCGGCGCTGTCAGGGGGCCAGTGTCGACCCGGGCCGCTATCAGGCACCCCCGCCAATCGGCGAAAACTCCCTGCACACCTTGCGGGACGAGTGCGGCGAGTTGCTCAGTGCCAGTGCCCCGGTCATGGCCTCGGCCCGGGACTTCCTGTCGGAGACCGGCACGGTGATGGTCCTGACCGACCAGAGCGGCACCATCCTCAACCTGGAAGGCGACATGTCCACCCGGGGCGCGGCCGAGAATGTCCATCTGCTCTCCGGCGCCAACTGGAGCGAGCTGGCCTGCGGCACCAACGCCATTGGTACGGCCCTGGAGGTGGGCCAGCCGGTACAGATCCATTCGGCCGAGCACTACTGCGCCGGCATCAAACGCTGGTCCTGTTCGGCCACGGTGATCCGCGACCCCTACGACGGCTCCATCCTCGGCGTGGTGGACGTGTCCGGCCTGAGCGCTTCCTACAGCCGCCACAGTCTGGCCCTGGTGGTGGCCACCGCGGGGCGCATCGAGAACCGTCTCGCCAAGATCGAGCTGGGCATCCGCTACCGTCTGCTGGAAGGCTGCGTGGATCGCCTGTCCGGCACCTCGGCCGACGGCATCATCGTCTTCGACCGGCGCGGTCGGGCCATCAAGGCCAATGGCCGGGCTTCCGCGGCGCTGGCTGATCTGGGCATCGGAGAAATGGCGGTGGCCCCTGACGGTCTGGCCTCCCTGTCCCTGTCCTGGAAGAAGGGGCGGCGAGCACCGGATGAGCGGCCCGAATGGATGCGCGAGGAATGGCTGGAGCCGGTGATCCAGAACGGCGAGCACATCGGCGCCGTGCTGACCCTGCCCGGTCGCCGGAGCGTGGGCAGCGGCCGGGTATCGAGCGCAGTGTTCAGCTGTGACGCGGCCGAGAAAGGGGCGTTCGAGCGTGTCGTGGGCGAATCTCCCGCCCTGCTGCAGGCAGTGGGGCGTGCCCAGCAACTGGCCAAGTCCCGGGTGCCGGTGCTGCTGCTGGGCGAGACCGGAGTGGGCAAGGATGTCTTTGCCCGCTGCATCCACGAATCCGGTGCAACCCGGGATGCGCCCTTCGTGGCCCTCAACTGCGGGGGCTTCTCCCGCGAACTGCTCACCAGCGAGCTGTTCGGCTATACCGAGGGCTCCTTCACCGGCGCCCGTCGGGGCGGCATGATCGGCAAGATCGAGGCGGCTGATGGCGGCACCCTGTTCCTTGACGAAATCGGTGAGATGCCCATCGACCTGCAGCCCCACTTTCTGCGGGTGCTGGAGGAGGGCGAGGTGTATCGCCTGGGCGAGAACAAGCCGCGCAAGGTCAATTTCCGCCTCATCGCCGCCACCAACCGGGATCTGCGCAAGGAGATCCAGGCCGGGCGCTTCCGCATGGATTTGTTCTACCGGGTGGCGGTCACCAGCATCAACATTCCTTCCCTGCGTGAAAGGGCGGCCGACATTCCACTGCTCGGCGACTACTATCTCCGCCGCCTGTCCCTGCAGCATGGGCTGGAGCCGCGGGTGCTTTCCCCCGGCGCCATTGAGCTGCTGCGCCAGTACGGCTGGCCGGGGAACATCCGCGAGTTTCGTAACGTCATGGAGAGCATGCTGCTCACCGCCCGCGGGCATGTCCTGACCGAGGCCGATCTGCCCGCCGACCTGGTGACCACGCTGGCGGGGGATAGCCCTGCGGCGCTTGATGTGCAGGGGGATGAGCGTGACCTGACCTGCCTCGAGAACGCCGAACGGGATGCCATCCTGCGTGCCATCAAGGGCTGCCGCGGCAACATGACGGCGGTGGCCCGGGAGCTGGGTATCGCCAAGAGCACGGTCTATGTGAAGCTCAAGCGTTTCGGGCTCGAGAGTTACGTGGACGACTTGCGCAATTATCGGGTCTGATTGCAGGTAGTGGCCCTTTCGGGGCCGCATGGATTCGTCCCCCCGGGTGCATTTCCGGGGGGGCTTTCCTTCATTCTGCGTTGAATTGGCCGGGTGTTGCCCGTGCCGGCTTTGCGCATCTGGCTGGTGCTGTGCTCAGGTAGAGCCGAGTTAGGTGTGGCATCGGCGCTCCTGGCATAAGAGCCGGAGACTGCAGGCTTCTGAGACGTTCTGCGACCGAACGACCGGATTCCAAGCCCGGGGTACAAACGTTCGTTGTGAATCTCTACCGATCGGCGAACAATCAGCGCAATGTCTCCGGGGGCTCCATGGGCCACGCCTTCATTCGCCACCCGCCACATCACCGCTGCGCCCGATCCGCCGCACCTCCAACTCCCGCCGTGTCCGGTCCAGCTCCTCGGCCAACAGCTTTTCATCCGGTAGCACAGTCTGGTATTCAGCTGCCAGCACCTTGTTGGGTAGACCTTCCAGCGCGTAGTGGGCCTCGTTGCTGCCTTTGCTCGCGCACAGGATCAGGCCCACGGGCGGGTTCTCGCCGGGCTTCATCCAGTGCTCGCGGGCGTAGTTGAGGTATAGGTGCATCTGCCCGGCGTCGGCGTGGCTGAACTTGCCGATCTTGAGGTCGATGATCAGCAGGCACTTGAGCCGACGGTGGAAAAACAGCAGGTCTACGCGAAACCAGGTGTCGTCCAGCCGCAGGCGGCGCTGGCGACCGACAAAGGCGAAGTCGTCACCCAGCTCCAGCAGGAAGTCGGCCAGATGCTGAATCAGGGCGTCTTCCAGGTCGGACTCGGAATACTCGTCCTTGAGGTTGAGGAACTCCAGCACGAAGGGGTCTTTGATAGCCTGCTCGGGCGTGATGGCGTCGCCAGGCTCGGCCACTTCTCCCTTTTCCAGCATCGCCGTCTTGTTGTGCGACAGTGCAGTGCGTTCATAAAACTGGCTGCTGACCTGGCGGTCGAGCTGGCGCACCGACCAGCCGCAACGCAGCGTCTCGGTTTCATAAAAGGCTCGGGCCTGTGGGTTCTTGACCGAGAGCAGCCGTACGTAGGCCGACCACGGCAGCGGAAAGGCTTGCGCCAGTGCCGCGAGTTCGATGGATTGCCTGCGTGTGTCGGGCAGCGGGCTTGCCGTCAATTCGCCAGACAGCGTCTGGCGAATGTTGGGAACGGGCAATTTCGCAGACGCTGTATGCGAGATGTGCTCTGGTGACCAGGCCAGGTAGAACAGGCGCATCTGCTGCAGGTTCTGTCGGCTGAAGCCTCGACCAAACCGGCTGCCAAGATCGAAAGCCAGGCGCTCGATCAGCGCATCCCCATAGGCAGCCCGTTCCTGCCCGCCCTGTTCGAATTCGACGATACGCCGGCCGATTTCCCAATAGGAGGCGGTCATCAGCGCATTGACGCTGCGTGCGGCAGCATGGCGCGCCGCGTCCAGCAACGCGACGATGTCGGTGTGAACGGCAGCGTAGTCAGCCTGATTCGGCGTGGTCGGCACGATGGGTGCTGTCATGCCTGCACCTCGGTAACCAGGGCTTCGATCTCGCCCAGCAGGCGCATGACTTCGGCCTCGTGGCTACGCATGGCGGCAATCAGGTCTTTCGGCTCGGCGTGCTCCAGTCCGGCCTTGGCGTTGGGGTTCTTGATGTCCAGGTTGTAAATGGGCCAGTACAGGCTGTCGCCTTCGGCCTGCGCCGCTCTGGCTGTCTGCTCGCCAATCGTGTGCGGTGCAGTTCCCCAGCCAGCCTCCACCAAACGGGGTGTGACGAACTCGCGGCAGGTGTCCGCTTCGGTGATGACACCCTCTGGAATTGCCTTACCTTTCATCTTGTTGCTCTTCAGCCGATCACGATTTTGAAACGGGTCGCCAGTGCAATGGGTTCGATCTCGCGAACATTCTTTTTCAATGTCACCAGCCCATGGCCTTCCATCGTCCTCCGCGAGTGACAGGTTGGGCTCTTGCTTCCCGTCCGTTCTGCCAGCGCCGCAGCCATCGTGACGATCTTATCAATATGACACAACTGCAGCCTGCATTTCGGGAGCGAGGTAGGCTTCCTGATTGCCTCCGATCAATTGCTCATGAGCGATCAGCGCACTGACAGGCGGGGAAATCCGGTGTGGCTGTCCGAGCCCGGAGGGCGAGTTTCGCACTGACTGTCTGGATCCAGGCCTACTCAACGTCACACAACGGAAAGCCGCCCGGAAGCTACCCGGCATGCAGGGTACGGCAATTCCCGCCTATTCCATTCCGAAATAAAGAGCACCCACCCGTCGTCCGCTCCGGGCGTTCGATGTTGCGTTGCATTATTTCAACCGGAATCCGGACGGGTATCCGGAAGGAAAACGGGCGATCAATTGCGGGCTTCGATGGCTTGATTTTTTTGCCAAATAAAATCAAAGACTTGTTCTAATTTGCATCTCCTGTTTCCCCTGGCACGCCGCTTGCCATACCCCTGTACGGACAGTCCGGGAGCCTTTATCCCCGGCGCCCCGAAGAGCACGGTTTCCAGGCCAAGAACTGGAAACGCTTTCAATCCACAAAAGGATGGCAGGAGGTAATGCGGTATGGCATTGCAAATCAACATTGATAACGGTGGGACGCTCACCGATATCTGCATCATGATGGACGACACCGTCAAGAAGACGAAGGTGTTGACCACCCCCTACGATTTGAGCAAATGCTTCTTCGAAGGGCTGCAAAAGGCGTCGGGCGTCATCTACGGTGAGCAGAACGTGGCCCGCCTGTTGGAAGAAGTGGATCTCATCCGCTATTCGACCACCCAGGGCACCAACGCCATCTGCGAGCGCAAGGGGCCGCGCCTGGGTCTGATCATCGACGCCAAGGGCCGGGATCTGCCGGTGCGTCTTGCCGAACACGATCCTGAAGTCTACGAAGCCCTGGTTGGCGACCGGGTGGTCTTCCTCGACACCGGGGCCGTGACCGGCGCCGATGCCGACATTGAGGTGGTCAAGGCGATCAACAAGCTCACGGCGGCCGGTGCCAACCGGCTGGTGGTGAGCTTTGACGGGGCGAGCTTCCTCGATCTGGAGACCCGTTTCAAGAAGGTGGTGCTGCGCAAGTATCCCCGCCACCTGCTGGGGGCGGTGCCGGTGCTCTACGGCAGTGATCTCACCACCGACCGGGATGTGGTTCGCCGCACCTGGACGGCATTGATCAACTCCTTCCTGCACCCGGCGATGGAGGCCTTCCTGTTCAATGCGGAGAACCGCCTGCGCGACTACCGCACCAAGAACCCGCTGCTGATCTTCCGCAACGACGGCGACGCCTCCCGGGTGGCCAAGACCGTGGCCATCAAGACCTACAGCTCCGGCCCCCGGGGCGGCATGGAGGGCATGAAGACCTTTGCCCGGCTTTACGACCTCTCGGACGTGGTGGCCATCGACGTGGGCGGCACCACCACCGACATCGGCCAGTGCCTGAACGGCAAGGTCGCCGAGGTGCAGCGCGGCCATGTGGAAGGCATCAGCGTGTCCTACCCCCTGTGCGAGATCATGAGTGCGGGCGCGGGTGGCAGCTCCATCTTCAAGGTGGTGAACAATCGCATCGTCATCGGCCCCGAGAGCGTCGGTGCGGTGCCCGGCCCGGCCTGCTTCGGCCGCGGTGGCAAGGAGGCCACCATCACCGACGCCAGCCTGCTGTCCGGTCTCTTCGATCCCAAGTCCTTCTTCGGCGGTGGCATGGGCCTCGACCTGGACCGCGCCGCCACGGCGGTCAGCCTGTCCATTGCCCAGCCCCTGGGCATCGGCCTGGACGATGCGCTGCTGCAGATGGAGCACGCCTACGAGGACAAGATTGCCGTCGAGCTGCACCGCTTCACCAAGATCTCCAAGGACACGGTGATGCTCGCCTTCGGCGGCGCCGGCCCCCTCAATGCCTGTGGGGTGGCCGAGAAGGCCGGCATCGACCGGGTGGCGGTGCCCAAGCTGGCGGCGGTGTTCAGCGCCTTCGGCATCGGCGCCTGTGACATCTCCCAGCGTTACGCGGTGGTGCTCGACGACCGCAGCGACAAGGGCGTGGGCGATGCCCTGGCGGCCCTCAAGGTGAAGGCCTCCCGGGACATGTTTGCCGAAGGCTTCGGGCCGGGCGAGTACGAAGTGGAAGCCTGGCTGGTGGGCGAGCAGGACGGCGGCGAGGATCTGATCGCCCAGCTTGGCGACACGGCGGCCTTTCCCGCCAGCCTGGCCAAGGCCAAGTCCGTCGAACTGGAGTTGCGCGCGGTCAAGTCCCTGCGCAGTGAAGGCAGCAAGCGCGCCCGTTTCGTCCAGGGCGAAGCGGCGAAGGCTGACGGCACCCGCAACGTGCTGACCCGTGACCAGGGGCGCACCGATGTGCCGGTGTATCGCCTGGCCCAGCTCAAGCCGGGTGACCACGCCGCCGGCCCGGCGATCCTCGAAGAAGACTACTTCACCTGCCGGGTGCTGGATGGCTGGAGTTTCGTCATCAGCGACGCGGGCGACATCCTGCTCAACAGAAAGGCCTGAGAAAAATGAAAGTACTGATGACCGAATACCTGCGCATCGACCTGGACACCGAGCAGTGGGAGTGCCGGGTCTGCGATCACACGATCGGCACGGCTGCCAAGGGCTACAAGGAAGGGATGCTGGTGTACAACCGCGACCCCCGCGAGATCCACCCACCCATCCTCGATCCGGAGAAGTACCGCTTCACCTTCAGCCCCGATCCGGAATGGGTGCGCATCCTCGAGTACTACTGCCCCCACTGCGGGACCATGGTTGAGACCGAGTACGCCATCCCGGGGCACCCGCCCCTCCATGACATGGAACCGGACCTCCCCGCGCTGCGCGCCCAGTGGGCCAAGCGTGAAGAAGTCAAGGAGCCCGTGGTGGGACCGGCGGTCGTCCCCGACCAAGGCCACAACCACTGATCCCCATACCGGCCACGCAGGTTTCGCGCATCGGGTGCGCGGCAACCGGGCCGGTATCAAAGAATCGAGGAGATAAAAAGTATGAGGCGCGTATCTGTAGATATCGGTGGGACCTTCACTGATTGTTTCGTGGTCTGGGATGGCAAGTACATTGAAGCCAAGGCGCTGACCACCCACCATAACCTGGCGCTCGGTTTCAACGAAGCGCTGAGCAAGGCCTACCACGTGCTGGGGCTGGAGCTTGAGGAGATCCTGTCGCAGGTGGATTCGGTGCGTTATGCCACCACCCTGGGCACCAACGCCCTCATCGAGCACAAGGGCCCCAAGATCGGCATGCTGGTCACCGCTGGTTACGAAGCCACCGTGCCCCTGTCCCGTGCCCGCGGTTACGGCGAAGGCCTGGACAACCTGGGCCAGCAGGACATGCCCAATGCCCAGCGCCCGGTTCCGCTGGTGCTGGCGCACATGATTCGCGGTGTGCGCGAGCGTGTCGATTTCCAGGGCGAGCTGGTCATGGCGCTGGACGAGGACGATGTGCGCACCCAGATCCGCGAGCTGGTGGATCGCGGCGCGGAAATCATCGTGGTGAACCTGGTCAACTCGGTGGTCAATCCGGCGCACGAGCAGCGCATCGAGGAGATTCTGCTCGAGGAATATCCGTCCCACCTGCTCGGCGCCATTCCGATCATCCTGTCCCACCAGGTGGCGGGCCGCAAAGGCGAGTATGTGCGTGCAACCTCGGCCATCGTCGATGGCTACCTGCACAACACCATGTACCACGCCCTGTCGGCGCTGGAGCAGAACCTGCGTGCGCACAAGTATGAAAAGCCGATGCTGGTCATCCACAACTCCGGCGGCATGGCGCAGCTCAACTCCACCGATGCACTGCAGACCATCCACTCGGGTCCGGTCTCGGGCATTGGCGCCTCCGAGCACCTGGCCATGCAGTGCGACCTGGGCAATGTGGTGGCTACCGACATGGGCGGCACCAGCTACGACATCGGGATTGTGGTCGAAGGGGGCATCAAGCACTACGACTTCAACCCGGTGATCGACCGCTGGCTGGTGTCGGTGCCGATGGTCCACCTGGTGACCCTGGGTGCGGGTGGCGGCTCGATTGCCAGCTATGACCGCATGTACGACACGGTCAAGTGCGGCCCCGAGTCGGCCGGCTCCGACCCCGGCCCGGCCTGTTACGACCGTGGCGGCATGAAGCCGACGGTCACCGATGCGGACCTGCTGCTGGGCTACCTGGACCCCACCAACTACGCGGGCGGCTCGATCCCCCTCAATCCGCGCCGTGCCAAGGCCGCCGTCGAAGATGCCCTGTGCGACGACCTGGACTGCGACGTGATCGAGGCGGCGCTGCTGATCCGCGAGAAGGTGGACGACAACATGGCCAACGGCCTGTTCACCGAACTGCGGGCGCGGGGTTACGACCCCAAGGACTTCACCATGCTGGCCTATGGGGGCAACGGTCCGCTGCACTGCTGCGGCATCGCGCAGAACCTCAATATCGACAAGATCCTGGCGCCCCCGTTGTCTTCGGTGTTCTCCGCGGTCGGCGCGGGCAACATGCATCAGCTCCACATCCACGAGACGTCCTTGTACATGGTGCTGTACGACTCGAACACCCGTCACCTGTTCGACGACTACGACCGTTTCAACACGATCGTCGCCGACCTCAAGGAGCAGGGCACCCAGGATCTGCTGCGCCAGGGCGTCGCCAAACAGGATATCCACCACAGTCTGGAGCTGGACATGCGCTACGGCAACCAGCTGGTGCAGACCACCGCAGTGATCCCCAAGCACGAGCTGAATGGCCCGGGCGACGTACTGGCGATGATCTCCCAGTTCTCCAACGACTACGGCAAGCGCTTTGGCGAAGGCTCCCAGGCGCCGGAGGCGGGCATCCGCATCAACACCATCCGGGTGGCCGCCTTCGTCCGCCACGAGACGGTGCAGTTCGAGGACATCAAGCCGGTGCCCGTCGAGCAGCGCAAGGCCCCGCCGGTGCCCGCGAACACCCGCAAGTGCTGGTTCGTCGGTCACGAGGGGGCCTTCGACACCCCGGTGTGGAGCCGCGACAGCATCGAGCCGGGGGTGCAGATCCCCGGCCCCGCGATCATCGCCTCCGAAGTCACCACCTTCCTGGTGAATCCGGGCTGGAACTTCGTTGCCGCGAAACAGGGTGCTTCCTGGTTCCTGCGTGCCTGAGCGCCGCGGACCCCCGATTCAACCTCACCAAATGACAGGATTGAAAATGAGCGAGATGAATACGCCGGTGACGGCAAAGACGCCAAGCCCCGAGGAAGTGGCGCTGATCAAGAAGTTCCTCAATGACACCACCCTGTTCCTGGGGCCCGATCCGGAGATCATGCAGAACCACGATCTGATGCCCCGGACCGAAATGGAAGACGAGTGCATGCGCAAGGTGGGCGACGCCCACACCATCGCCAAGATCCGCGACCGCATCCAGGCCGGCTGTGACGAAGGCTACGAGATGGTCGAGCAGATGGGTGCCGCCCCCGGTGCCAAGTGGGGCGACGTGATCACCGGGGTGTATTCCGCCTCGGGCGACCTGGCCATTGCCAGTGCCGGCGGTGTGCTGATCTTCTCGGCCCTGGTGCATCACCCGATCAAGTTCATCATCAAGAACTGGGTTAACGAGCCCACCGTGGGCGTGCGCGAAGGGGATGGCTTCATCCACAACGACTCCCGCTACGGCAACGTGCACAACACCGACCAGTCGATGATCCTGCCCATCTTCCACAAGGGCAAGCTGGTGTGCTGGGTGGCCTCCACGGTGCATGAGGGCGAGAACGGCGCCATCGAGCCGGGCGGCATGCCCTCCATGGCCGAGAGCCCCTGTGACGAAGGTCTCAAGATGTGCCCGTTCAAGGTGGTCGAGAACTACCAGATCAAGCGCGACATCCTGACCTTCCTGCAGAACTCCGTGCGCGAGCCCAAGCTCCAGTACGAAGACATGAAGGTCAAGCTCTTCGCCTGCCTGCGCATCAAGCAGCGCATCGAAGAGACGCTGAACACCGATGGCCCCGAAGCACTGATCTCCACCCTGCGGACCACCATGGAGAACGTGCGTGCCGAGGTCAAGCGCCGGGTCAGCCAATGGCCCGACATGACCGTGCGCACCTACATCATCCAGGACTCGACCCTGCGCGAGAACTGCGTGGTGAAGATCAACTGCAAGCTCACCAAGACCGGCGACCGCCTGATCTTCGACTTCCGCGGCTCCAGCCCGGAATTCACCAACCGGCCCACCAACACCATCGTGGCAGGCCTGAAGGGCATGCTGGCGCAGGTCTTCCTGTGCTACGTGTGGCCCGATCTGCCACGGGGCCAGGCGGCGTTTGCGCCCATCGAGGTGATCACCGATCCGCACTCCATCGTCAATTGCTCCTACGACGCCCCCAACTCCCAGAGCCTGATGTCCATCTTCACCGGCTTCACCGCCGGCCAGCACGCCGTCGCCAAGTTCCTGTACAGCTGCCCGGAGAAGTACACCAAGGTGCATGCGCCCACCTTCAACATGATCAACACCTTCATCTGGGGTGGGGTCAGCCAGCACGGCGAAACCCTGGGCAACCTGTGCGCCGACTTGAACGGCATGGGTGCTGGTGCGCGCTCCGACCTGGACGGTGAGCATGGTCTGGCACCGATCTTCGCCACCATGGCGGACATCGGCGAGCAGGAGCTGAACGAGGAAGACGTGCCCTTCCTGCAACTCGTCTCCAAGAAGATGACCCGCGATGCCATCGCCCCGGGCAAGTACCGTGGCGGCCAGGGCTACACCATGATCGCCGCCACCAAGGACTCCGAGCAGTGGGGCTTCATGACCACCTGCCAGGGCGCCAAGATCCCCCCGATCCAGGGTCTGTTCGGCGGCTATGCCTGCGGCTGCTACCCGCTCTCCAAGGTCAAGGGCATCGATGTGTATGACATCCTGCTCAACGAGCCGCATAAGTTCAAGCACTCCATCGAGGAGATCATGAACGAGCAGCCCTTCGAGGACGCCACCTATACCACCCACCACATGGGCATGGGTTTCGAGATCTCGAAGCGTGGCGAGCTGTTCATGATCTCCCAGGGCGCGGGGGCCGGCTACGGTGACTTGCTGGAGCGCGACCCGGCCGGCGTCATCCGTGACATCGAGGAAGGCCTGATCTCACCGGGCGTGGCCGAGCGCCTCTACAAGGTCAAGTTCGATCCGGCGACCCTGGCCGTCAATCAGGACGCCACCGCCGCCGCCCGTGACGCCGAGCGCAAAGACCGCATTGCCCGGGGCGTGCCCTACGCCGAGTTCATCAAGACCTGGAACAAGCCGACCCCGCCGTCCCACCTGCAGTATTTCGGCTGCTGGGGCGACGATGTGGCCAAGCTCTACATGGGCAGCCCCGACAAGTTCCGCGATGCCAACACGCCCCGCCCCAACTACATGGTGCATCCCAAGGACGTGCGCATCGCCGAGCTGGAGGCCCGTCTGCATGCCTTGGGCGCCATGGGAGGTGAAAAGCAATGAGCCAGAGCCTCGCCGACAGCCTGCCCGGCAAGGGCGGGAGCGGCCTGCGGGTGTGGCTGAAGGCATCGGCCTATACCCGCCGGCTGCTGCTGGGGGAGGGGGGCGACCCGTGGCAGGGTGCTCCCCAGTACCTGGCGTACTTTTCGCAGGCCCAGGGCTTGCTCCGACCCGACGTGGCCGTTGTGGAAGTCGGCGAGCTCTTCGATTCATGGCTGCTGCGTCATCCGGAGGTACGCGCCGAGATGGGCGCCAAGCGGCGCCTGTCCTTTCCGCTGCGCAAGTTGCTGGAGCAGGACGAGCCGCGTCGGCTCCTGGCTGAGGTGGTGGAGGCGGTCATCGCCAACCTGCGCGGCCAGACGCCCCTGGTGCTGGCCATGCCCTCGCCGAAGCACTGGCTGTATCACGCCAACCTGTTGGCGGGGCGCAGCGACATCGAGCTGGACCCGGACGGGATCGAGGACGCGGCCATGTACATGGCCGACCTCCTCCGTTCGGTGTCCTCCAGCCCGGTGGGCGGGGTGCTGCTGGAAGAGCACCCCGACGATGCGGCAATGGGCGAGACGGAGCTTGAGCGTTACCGCCCGTTGATCAACGTGGCGCACCACTACCGCTGGTCCCTGGCCCTGCGTCCGCAAGGGGCGGCGGTGGCGGCGTCGCCCGTGCTGGCGGAGTTCGATGCCGTGCTGTCGGCGGCCATCGCGGCCCCGCAGCCGGTGTCCACCGGGGTGGATGTGAGTGCGGCCCTGTGGAGCGGCAGTCCCCTGCCGGCCCTCTCCCAGGCCCAGTTCTACTTCGCTGAAATCCCGGAGGCCCAGCGTCCCGAGTTTGTCCTGGAAAGCCTGGCCCGCCTGCGGGCCTAGCCCTGGCGGGGGCCGGCCCGGCCGTTCGCGGTCCGGCCCCCGCCCTTTTTGGGTCGTGTGGGGGCGAAAGCGCTCACCTTCCGGCGGCGAAGCCGGGATCCTTGTCCTGCCTCCGCGGGCGAATGAATTCGTTCCTACTTTGAATGCGCCCCCGATGACGCCCTTTGCCCTGAGCATGTTGACGAGCCTCGTCGGCGCTCTGATCTCCGTCGGGGCTGCTGCCCTGTGCACCGCGGCCCTGAGCCCGCAGGTGTTGTCCCGCCTCATCAGTTACGCCGTGGGCGCCTTGCTCGGCGCGGCCTTCCTGGAGATCCTGCCCCACGCCCTGGAGGCCTCGGGGGATGCCGAGTGGACCAGTGCCCTGGTCCTGGGGGGCGTACTCCTGTTCTTCCTGCTTGAAAAGCTGGTGCTGTGGCGCCACAACCATGCGCTTCCGGTGGGGGGCGGCCATGCCCATGGGCACGAGGCCGACGGCCACGGGCGCAGCGGCCTGCTGGTGATGATCGGTGACAGCTTCCACAACTTCGTGGATGGCCTGCTCATCGCCACCGCCTTCATGGAAAGCACGTCCCTCGGCCTGATCACCGCGGCGGCCATCATCGCCCACGAGATTCCCCAGGAGCTCGGGGATTTCGTCGTCCTGCTGCATGCCGGCTACAGCCGGACCAGGGCCCTGGTCTTCAATCTGCTGTCCAGTCTGGCCATGGCTGCCGGCGCCCTGTTGGCCCACTTTGCCCTGCCCCTGGTGACCGGAGCGGTGCCGGTGCTGCTCGGGCTGGCCTGTTCGAGCATGATCTACGTGGCGGTTGCCGACCTCATTCCGGGTCTGCACCGTCGCACCCGCCTGCGCGAGACCGTGGAGCAGATCCTGCTGATCGCCGCCGGCGTCCTGTCCATCGGCGGTGTCCATCACGTGATCGAGCACAGCGGCCTCGTCTGAGCAGGGCCGTGGCGCGCTTTCGGCGCGCCCGAGTTGCCGCAGATCCCCAATTGCCATCGACCGATGGCGTTTGTCTCCCCTCGTGCCCGAACGATCTCATCCCTGCCTGGTGCATTTCCATGCGCTGGGAATAAATGGGGTCTTCATTTCCCTTCCATTACGTCCGCCGCCGTCCGGCCGCCGTTCGATGACCCGAAGCATTACCGGACGCTTTCAATCGGTTTGCTGCTACGCCGCAAGATCGGACGTATTTGAGATTTATATATAAATATATGTTTCTAAATAAAAAACAATAAATTTTTATATTGGCATTCAAGTTGCTAATCAAGAGAAGGGGGCGTTCGGAGAATTGTCGGGGCAATACGTCCACGCCGGACGGAATTGCCGGGCGAGTGTTCCGGAGTCAATGAAGGAAATGGCGATCTGCCTGTTTCCACCATAAATCCAATAAAGGCAATGGAGTGCGTATGGAGACTGATCTTGACTGTCGGCAGCCCCGTGAGGGCGAGTGGAAACACAGCCGGCCCGGTAAATGGGTTGCGGGACGGGAAGCCCGGGGCGCGTCACCACAGGAGGCCCGACATGCTTAATGCGATCAGGAAATTGGGCACGGGGGCGCGGGTGGCGACGTCCGTGACGACCTCGTCCCTGCCGCTGCTGATCATCGGCGGGCTGCTCTATGCCGCCTTCTTCGTGAAGGCAGAACCCGAGATCGGCACCCTCAAGGCGCGACCCCTGGAGCGTCGTGACGCTTTCTATGGGGTGGTCGCGCCGGGTGGCTCGATCCTCTGGGCCGCAGGCTCCTACGGCAAGATCGTGCGCAGCGACGATGGCGGCAAGAGCTGGGAGGTGCAGGCCAGCCCGGTGGTGGCCCACCTCCAGTCCATCGCCGCCTGGGATGCCCGGCGTGCCGTGGCCGTGGGCAATCGCGGTCTGGCCGTAGTGACCGACGACGGCGGCAAGACCTGGAAGGAGGTCAAGCTGCCCCGTTCGGAGGTGGCCAACAAGCTGCTCCAGGTGCGGGCCTATCCAGACGGTGTGGCCTGGGCCGTGGGTGAAGTCGGCGCCGTGCTGAAGACCACCGACTTCGGCACCACCTGGACCCGGGTGCTCGACGAGAAGGATCAGGCCTGGAACGACATCTTTTTCGTCGGCCAGAACGGCTGGCTGGTGGGCGAGTTCGGCCAGATCCAGCGCACGACGGATGGCGGTCAGAGCTGGAGTCCGGTGTCCAGCCCGGTCAAGAACAGCCTGATGTCGGTGCACTTCCGCGACGCCCGGCACGGGGTGGCGGTGGGTCTCGCCGGCACGGTGCTGGTCAGTGCCGATGGTGGGGCGAGCTGGCAGGAGGCGCCGCCCCTGACCCGGGAGCACCTCAACTGTGTGATCTGGGACGGTGCCCAATGGGTTGCCGTGGGTGACAAGGGCATGCGGGTGCAGGCCGGTGCGGAAGCGAACGACTGGAAGGCCGGGCGCATCTCCGACAAGGACCTCTCGTGGCGGACCCAGGTTGTCCGCACGGCGGACGACTTTGTACTGGCCGGGGCGAATCTGGCCGTGCTGCACAAGGATGAGCTGCGGATTCTCGGCCGTGACGAATAACGACCCCCACGGCCTGGCTGTGCCCGGCCTGCCCCCGGGGGGAAAGAAAGCCCGGGGCGGCCCGGCGCTTTCTTGAGCGCCCCCAATTCAGACAAGGAAATGCAATGAAGAATGCGACATTCAAGGCGTTGGCACGCCTGATCGATCTGGTTCTGCAGCATCGGGTGCCGGTGGTGTCGGCGGTCATCGGCTTCACCTGCGTGATGGCCTATCTGGCGGCACAGATTGAAGTAAAGACAGTGTTCAGCGATCTGCTGCCCCGCAACCATCCCTACGTGGAGGTGAACAACCAGTTCAAGCAGACCTTTGGCGGCTCCAACATGGTCAGCATCATGCTGGAGGTGGAGCAGGGGGATGTCTTCAATCCCATCGTGCTGAAGAAGGTGCAGCAGGTCACCCAGGCTTTGCAAAAGGTCGAGGGGGTGGATACCTACCAGATCGCCTCCCTGGCCTCCAAGAAGATGAAGGAGGTGCGGGCCTCCACCGAGGGTATCGAGTCACGTCCCCTGATGTGGCCCGGGTTGCCCAAGGATGCCGGCGAGATCGCCACCTTGCGCGAGGCGGTGCTGAACAATCCGCTGGTCTATGGGCCGTATGTCTCCATCGACATGCGCGCCACGCTGGTCACCGCCGATTTCATCGACGGGTCGGTGGACTACCTCAAGGCCTACAAGCAGATTGGCGAGATTGCGGATCAGGCCCGGGGCGACGGGGTGCTGGTGCGGGTGGTCGGCGAGCCCATCCTGTACGGGCTGGTCAATCACTACCTCGGTGAAACCCTGCAGATCTTCATGGTCACCGTCGGGGCGCTGGTGCTGCTCTTGCTGCTCATCACCCGCACCTGGCACGGCACCCTGCTGCCCCTCATCACCGGTCTGGTCAGCGCCATCTGGGCGCTGGGGGCGGCCAAGCTGATGGGCTTCCACCTGGACCCCCTGGTCATCGTGGTGGCCTTCCTGATCACCGCCCAGGCCATCTCCAACTCGGTCCAGCTGGTGTCGCGCTTCGATGACGAAGTGGCGGGGGGCGCCACCTCGGCGGCGGCAGCGGCGCGGGCCAGCCTGCTCAACCTGTTCAAGCCGGGCATGCTGGCCATTGTGGCGGACGCCGGCTGCGTGCTGGTGGTGGCCCTGACGCCGATCCCGATGCTGGAGAAGATCTCCTACATCGGCACGGTGTGGATCCTGTCGATCATGCTCAGCGCCATGCTCCTGACCCCGGTGCTGCTGTCCTGGTGCGGGGTGCGCAAGCGCTACGCCCACCCGATCAATGTGCATCCCATTCTGGACAAGGTGCTTGGCCTGTGTGCGGCGGTCGTTACCTCCCGGCTGCGTTACGGCGTGCTGGCGGGGGCGGCGGTGTTGTTTGCCGTGTCGGGCATCTACGCCTTCAAGCTGAAGGTGGGTGATGCCAACCCGGGCTCACCGATCCTGTGGCCGGACTCCACCTACAACAAGGACGCGAGCGCCATCAACGAGAAGTTCCAGGGGTCCGACCGCATGTTCGTGGTGGTGTCGGGCAAGAAGGAGGGCGCTCTCAAGGAGCCCAGCGTGCTTGAGGGCATGGAGCGCTTCCAGAAGTACATGGAAGCCCAGCCGGAAGTGGGCGGCAGCATCTCCCTGGCCGACATCCTGCCGGCGGTGAAGCGCGTGGTGCGCGAAGGCAATGCCCGCTACCAGGAGCTGGGCGGCAATGCCGACGAGAACGGCGAGCTGGTTTACATGTTCGTCTCCGGCGCCGACCCCGGCGACATGGACCGCTTTGCCGACCCCCAGGCCAAGAACGGTGCGGTGACCCTGTTCTTCCGCGACCACCAGGGCGAGACCATCCGCACCGCGATTGCCCGGGTCAAGGAGTACGTGGCCAACAACAAGCTGGATGAGGCGGAATTCCTGCTTGCCGGGGGCCTGGTCGGTGTGCTGGCGGCGGTGAACGAAGTGATCCTGGCAGGCCAGATCGAGGCCATCGCCCTGGCCCTGCTGGTGCTGGTGGCGTGCTGCATGGTCACCTACCGCTCCACCGTGGCGGGCATGTTCTTCATGGTGCCGGTGCTGCTCTCCAACACGCTGACCTTCAGCTACATGGCCTGGCAGGGCATCGGCATGAACATCAACACCCTGCCGGTGGTGGCCCTGGGTATCGGCCTGGGGGTGGACTACAGCTTCTACATCGTCGATGGCATCCGCGAGGAACTGCACCACCACAAGGATGTGGGCCGCGCCATCCTCAAGTCCATCTCCACCTCCGGCAAGGGGGTGCTGATCACCGCCCTGACCCTGGTCACCAGCGTGGTGCTGTGGAGCTTCTCGTCCCTGCGCCTGCAGGCCGACATGGGCGTGCTGATCGCCATCTGGCTGTTCATCTCGGCGGCCTCGGCGCTCTTCCTGATGCCGGCCATGGCCTACGTGTTCCGTCCCGAGTTCATCGTCGGCTCCCGTCGGCGTCCCATCGAGCAGGCCGTCGACATCGAGCCGCTCCGCATCGGCTGATTCCCGTTGTACCCGTCCGACCCCCGCTGCGTGCGCCGCGGGGGAAGGGAGAAGTCTTGACCACAACAACACAAGTGGAGGTGACACATGAAGGCAAACAGAAGACTGGCGCTCGCCATGAGCGCGGCCCTGGGCATGGGGGCGGCGTGTGCGCCGGCCCTCGCCGAGGAGCCGTCCGGCGCGGCCGAAGAGGACGGCAACTACTTCCGGCTGGGCGGCTACGTGCGCGGCTGGGCGGCGTTCAACCTGCAGGACATCCCGGAAACCAAGGGCAACGACAAGGGCAAGATGTCGATGCTGCGCGGCTCCATCCTGCTCGATGCGGATGCCGCCACCGGCCCGATCAAGTGGAAGGCCGTGGCTCGGGTGGACCGGGAGGCCAAGACGCCCTACCTGCAGGATCTGGAAGACCTGCGCAAGATCAATGGCACCACGGGGGGTGACCACGGCAGCATTCTCAACAACTACAACAACGGCGACCTGCGCGAGTTCTGGGGCGAGTTCAAGGCCGGCGACCGGGCCACCTTCCGCATCGGCAAGCAGCAGATCGTATGGGGCGAGTCGGACTTCTTCCATGCCATGGATGTGGTGCATGGCTATGACCTGAGCTGGCGCCTGTTCTTCGAAGGGGAGAACGAGGAATGGCGCAAGCCCCTGTGGCTGGCCAGTGTGAAGCTCGATGTGCCCGAGGCCGCCGGCCAGATCCACGCCTACGTGCGTCCGGGCCTGGATCGCTGCAAGGACATCGGCAACACCTACGATATCCGTGGCGGGCGCTGGTTCTTCCAGCCCTACCGGGGCTACGACCTGTCGGCGGTGACCAGCTACGACTGCAAGCACCCGGAGGGTGACAAGGGCGACTGGACCGGCGGCATCCGCTGGTCCGGCGAGCTGGCTTCACTGAACTACTCCCTGGCCTACGTGAAGACCTTTGCCGCCGACCCGGTGGCCAACTCGGTCTTCGCGCCCTACAAGAAGGCGCCCGCCGGCCCCCTGTTCGATCTGATCCATCCCAAGATCGACGTCTTCGGCGCCACCGTGAGCGGTTACTCCGCGGCCCTGGATACGGTCTTCAGCGCCGAGATCGCCTACACCAAGGATCAGCCCTACAACGTCGGCACCGGGGCGCTCACCACCCCGACCCTCGGCGCTGCTGCCGGCCTGGGCCTGGGGGGCATCCGCCTGAAGGACACGGTCACCACCATGTTGCGGGCCGACAAGAACCTGCACTTCGAGAACCTGCTGGGCACCAACCGGCCGTCCTTCTCGTCGGTGCAGATCTTCGACACCTGGATCACGGGCCACAAGGACTCGGAGGATCTGGTGCGCCTCTTCGCCTACGGCTCGCCGCTCACCGAGCACAGCACCATCCTGACGGCCTTCACCGTCCTCAACTACAAGGGCGACACCATCAACCCGGGTATCGCGGTCGGCGTCGACCTCAGTCACGGGGGCGGCTTCCTGATTCCCAGCGTCGATGTGGTCCTGGGCGACAAGTGGCGGGCCAAGGCCGAGGCCGACATCTTCTGGACCTCCGGCTCGGGCAAGACCCTCTTCGACCCCAACCCCGGCGTGCAGCTGCTCGGCTATTTCGCCAACAGCAGCCAGCTCACCTTCCGTTTGACCCGCCAGTTCTAAATACCAGACAGGAGACACCAGAATGGAATCCAAGCAGAAACTGAATCAGTCCCGTCGGCGCTTTGCCCGTCAGGCGGCCGCGCTCGGCCTTGGCGCCTGCGTGATCGGCCATGTCCAGGCCGGCGAGCTGCAGGCCGGCTTTGTCATCACCAAGGACAACTTCGACAAGATCAAGACCGAGACTTTCGAGGGCAAGACCATCGCCAGCATGGTCCCCGAGAAACTCGAGATGATGATCAAGAAGTTCGGCCTGACCATCAAGCTGGCCCACTCGAAGAAGATCGAGATGGACCCGAAGTACGTCAATGCCACCAAGGAGCAGTCGAAGAACGTCAAGTTCGACCCGGCCACCCGCACCATGAGCGGCTGGAAGGCGGGCATGCCCTTCCCGCCCGAGACCATCAAGCTCGACGACCCCACGGCCGGCGACAAGGTGATCTGGAACCTCCGCGCCGCCACCTACGGCGCCACCATGGATCTGCGTGACATTTCCTTCGTGTTCATCAGCGGCGCCACTGGCGTCGAGCGCGTGCAGCGCTGGCAGTCGCGCCGCTACTACATGGAAGGTCGTCTGGACGGCGGCCCGGTGAGCGAGGGCGACGGCACTATCGCCCAGAAGACCTACCTCTTCGCCACCAGCCCGCAGGACATCCGCGGCCTGGGCACTTTTTCCATCCGCTACAACGATGCCACCTCTGCCAAGCCCGATGACACCTGGGCCTACCTCAAGTCCGTGCGGCGCACCCGCCGCCTCTCCGGCGGCGCGTGGATGGACCCCATCGGCGGCACCGATCAGCTCTACGACGACTGGGACATCTGGGATGCTTTCCCCACCAAGTACCGCGCCAACAAGCTGATCGGCAAGCGCTGGGTGCTGGCCGTGGCCCACAGCCCCCTGGTCAGCGTGGACAACAGCAAGCGCGATACGCCGGCAGAGTTCCCGTCGGTGGGCCTGACCGAGGCGCCGTACTACTTCCCGGCCAAGCACATCGAGTGGGAGCCCCGCGAGGTGTACGTGGTCGAGGGCACCCCGCCGCCGGAGCACCCCTACAGCAAGAAGGTGGTGTACATGGAAGTCAATTTCCCGCGCCCCTACCTGGGCGAGATGTATGACCAGAAGGGTGAATTCTGGAAATACATGATCTTCCAGAACCGCCCGGACATCGGTGAGGATGGCTACAAGGCCGTGATGCCGGTCGTCGGCCACGTCATCGACGTCAAGCGCAACCACTCCACCACCTGGTCGGCCAACATGAAGGCCAACCCCAAGGGCGTGAAGGAGAGCGATGTCTCCCTGAGCAAGCTTGAGGAAGTGGCCACCGGCGGCAAGTAAGACGCGCCAGGCCTCCGTTTGGCAACAGGGCCTGCCCCGGTCGGGGCGGGCCCTTTCGTGTGATGGAGCCGTTGCCCGCGTGGGCTTGAGTTCGACCTGTCATCGTCGGATGATGCAAAAAGCATGGACATGGCCGCCTTCGTTCGGGAGAATTCCGCCTCTCTTGTGACTGGGGTTGCCTCCCTTGAACCTGCACGGACCCGCTTGCCCTGCGTGTGGTGGCAAGCCCATCAGCCTGCGGCGAAAGCTGACTACCCGTTCAGGGGGCAACTTTGCGTGCCAGTCCTGTGGCACGCCCTTGCGTCTGGGCATACCGGGCTTTCGGCAAATGCTGCTACCTGCTTTCGTTGGAACGCTGGCCAGCTTTGCGCCAGGCGTCCTGGCGGGCGCCGGCATCCTCATCCTGGCGGTTGCCCTGCTTGCCCGGGGCCTGCCTGTCGAAGCCGCCCCCGCGGACTCGGCCGGCCCGAAGAGCAGTCCTGCCCTGGTGAGCTGGCTTCTGGGTGTGGTGGCCGGAGGCGTTCTCGCGCTGTGGGTGAACTTCTTCCCGGCACCCGAAGTGGCCATCGTGGGGCTTGGGGTGGCCATCGCTGCATCGTTCGCGATGACCCGCTGGCTGTGGGGAAACGATGCCCGGGCGAACAAGCAGGTTCATCTCTACCTGCTGTGGTTTCCGTTATTGGTCTTCATGCACTACCTGCCTTTCGCCGCCGTCTTGCCAGCATGGCCCGCCTATCAGCTAGGAGAGACGCGGATTTTTCAGGCGCGGGTTCTCTACAAGGGAGGCTCCCATCGCATGGGAGCCTGCAAGAGCAGTATCGAACTGGATACCGAAGGCCTGTTCTTCAGGTGGCGCATCTGCCTGCCGGAGGCCCAGTGGCATGCCCTCAAGAAGGGCGATGCAGTGGTCGTGACGACAGCGTCCTCGTGGCTGGAGGACTACGTGCTGCATGTCGCTCCAGAGGCCGGGGCGGCAGCACGGTGAGTTAGCGCTGTTCCCCGCACACTGCTCGCACCAGGCCGCGCAGCCAGCGGTGGGCGGGGTCGGCGTCCAGGCGCGGATGCCAGAGCAGGGAGACGGTGATCTCCGGCAGGGCCAGGGGCAGCGGGAAGCTGTGTAGTCCGCTGCGGAGGATGCCGGTGTGGCGTTCGGGCACGCTGGCGATCAGGTCGGAGGCCCGGGCCAGGGCGAGGGCGGCGGCAAAGCCGTCGACGAGGGTGATGATCCGCCGTGTCAGCCCGAGGGCGTCGAGGGCGTCGTCGATGGCGCCCCGCGCCTGCCCCGGGCGTTCCACGCGGATGTGCCGGCCGGCGGCATAGCGCGCAGGCGTCACCTCGCCCCGGGCGAGATCGTGCCCCGGTTGCACCACGCCGATGAAGCGGTCACGGAACAGGGCTTGCACGCGCAGTTCGGGTGCTGCGCTTTTCCCGACGACACCGGTTTCCAGATCGACGCTGCCATCGCGCAGGGGGGCGCTGTCCTTGTCGGGTTTGCGCACGAAGCGCAGGCGCACGCCGGGGGCTTCCTCGCCGGCCCGGGCGATGAGCGCCGGCCCGAAGTTCTCCACGAAACCTTCGCTGGTGCGCAGGGTGAAGGTCCGTTCCAGTTGCCCGAGGCGGGCGTCTTCGGTCGGGCGCAGTACGGCGTTGGCGTCCTGCACCAGCTGGCTGACCCGGTCGCGCAGTTCGATAGCCCGGGGCGTGGGCACCAGGCCACGCCCGGCCCTC
>NZ_JAFLDT010000004.1 GCF_017302315.1 Zoogloea sp. | reverse complement strand
TGGCTTGGTTCAACCATCATCGGCTGCTCGCGCCTATTGGCTACATGCCGCCGGCTGAAGCTGAGGCAAACTATTACCGCAGCCAAACCGGTCAGGCTGTGTTGGCCTGACTAAAACCAAACGGCCTACTCGAAACCCGGGGCGATTCACCATCCCTGCAAAGCGAGTGATGACTTAAACAAAAATGCCGCTCAGAGCTACCTGAACGGCATTTTCGCGACGGCCATTTAAAACGTCCGTCGCCTTAGGTTGGCGAAACAACGCCCAGCTTAGGGACGCCTATCAGGCGGCCACGGCTCCCATACCCTTGATGGCGGCAGAGAGACGGCTCTTGTGGCGAGCAGCCTTGTTCTTGTGAATGATCTTCTTGTCAGCGATGCTGTCGATCGTACGCTGGGACGAAACAAACACTTGCTGGGCAACTTGCTTGTCACCACCATCAACAGCCTTGCGGACTGCCTTGATGGCAGTGCGCAGACGGGACCGAAGACTCATGTTGAGGGCGCGAGCCTTAACAGCTTGCCGGGCGCGCTTACGGGCTTGTGCCGAGTTGGCCATCTTTTAGTAATCCTGAAATAAATGCAGTAAAGCGATGGATTCTATGAGAAAACCAAGCTTCTTGGCAAGTGATTTTGTCTGAAAGACAGACATTTAAATGAAAAACCCCGTCATCTCTGACGGGGTTTTTCATCAAAGGCAAATGAAGATCAGATGCGCTCGAAAACGGTCGCGATACCCTGACCACCACCGATACACATGGTCACCAGCGCATAGCGGCCACCGGTACGATGGAGTTCATAGATAGCCTTGGTGGCGATGAACGCACCGGAGCAACCCACCGGGTGTCCGAGGGCAATGGCGCCGCCATTCGGATTGGTCTTTGCCGGGTCCAAACCCAGAACACGCATCACAGTCAATGCCTGGGCAGCAAATGCCTCATTGGACTCAACCACATCCATCTGATCCAGGGTCAGGCCAGCCTTCTTGAGGGCCAGGCGGGACGCGGGGATCGGGCCTTCGCCCATGATGTCGTTGGGCACGCCGGCAATCGCGTAAGACACCAGGCGGGCCATGGGCTTGTAGCCCGCATTGACGGCGGTAGAACCATCAGCCAGGACAAAGAATGCTGCGCCATCATTGATGCCGGAAGCGTTACCTGCGGTGACGGTGCCATCCTTCTTGAAGGCCGGCTTCATCTTCGCCAAGGACTCCATGGTGGTGCCGCGCTTCAGATGCTCATCGGTATCGAACACTACATCGCCCTTGCGGGTCTGCTTAACGATGGGAACGATCTGCGACTGGAAATGGCCTGCATCGATGGCAGCCGCGGCACGACGCTGGGACTCAACGGCGAAGGCGTCCTGCTCTTCACGGGTAATGCCGTGCTTGGCCGCAAGATTCTCGGCAGTGATACCCATGTGACCAACGCCAAAAGGATCCGTCAGCACGGCAACCATGCTGTCAATGGCCTTGGTATCACCCATGCGGGCACCGGTGCGCAGCGCGGGCAGCAGGTAGCTGGCCTTGGACATGACTTCCACACCACCACCAATGCCATAGTCGGCATCACCCAGAAGGATGTTCTGAGCAGTGGTAACGATACCCTGCAGACCCGACGAGCACAGGCGGCTCACCTGCATGGCAACGGACTCCATGGGGAGACCGGCCTGGATCGACGCGACACGGGATACATACGCATAGCGGGAGTCCGTCGGCATGCAGTTGCCAACAGTGACGTAGTTAATCAGCTGAGGGTCCACTCCGGAGCGGGCGACGGACTCCTTCATCACGATACCGGCCAGCTCACTGGCATCGAAATCAGCCAACGCACCACCAAAAGCGCCGATAGCGGAACGAACTGCACTCAATACGACTACTTCGCGACTGGCCATCTGTATTCCTCCTCTGAATTAATACGATTAATTACCAACCCAACCAGCGATACCCATGAGTGCCAACAACAACATCACTAGCACCAAAGTGCGCCAGATCAAGCCGATAGTGCTCTGCATGAAATCGGCATCGGCCTCGTCGCCGACACCCATTTCCGGCCGCTCTACGACCTCTCCCGACTCGTGAATCGGCATGCCCAGCCGAACGCCAAGGGCGCCACCGCCACTGGCGAGCAGTATACCGGAAGCCTTGTCCTTCCATTGATTGGCTTGAGCCCGCCAGCAATACACCCCATCTTCGAAATCTCCGACAATGGAAAACGCGGCTGCCGTGAGCCGTACGGGCAACCAGTCGAGAACACCGAACGCACGCGAGGCGAACTCACCGAACGCGCCAAAATCAGGGTCGACCTGACCTCGGCGCCCCCACTCTTCGTCGAAGAAACGAGCCAGACGATAGAGGACGGCACCACTCGGGCCGGGAAGTACGATGAACCAGAAAGCTACGCCAAGAACATTACGATGGGACGCGACAAGTGCCTCTTCGATTGCAAGGCGAGCAACCTCACTGGAACTGGACTCATCATGGCGACGCCCCCTCCAGTCACCGAGGAGCTGACGAGCCCGCGGTATTTCACCCATCCGCAGGGCTAGCTGGATGTCAGTGAAAAAGTGGCTGACATCACGGAACCCCATCGTCAGATAGAGGGTCAGGATATTGAAGAGCACACCCAGCAAGGGAGTGATGTGCCACAGGATGAAGTAGACCAGCGCACTGCCAAAACAGGCAGCCAGCACCGCCACCCACCAGGCCACTGCGCCATGACGGGACTCACCGTCATTGAAGCGATCTTCGAGGAAGCGAGCAATCGCCTTCAGGGGCGCATGAACGAAACGTGCCGCAGGCAGCGGACGAAGTTGCTCCAGCAGGAGCGCGACTATCAGCGAAAACAGGGTCATGCGACGGGGGGCCTTGGTTGGCCCTCATTGGTCATTCCTATTGGGGTTGACGCAAGATACCACCAAACCAATTCTTTACAAACGGCGTTCGATCATCGGTCCAGGAAACGCTGCAGACTGACGATCATCCCTGCAGTTGCGCCCCAGATGAAGTATGGGCCGTAGGGCATTGCATAGTATTCGCGCATGCGCCCTCTCACTTCAATGCGGTGCCGCTGGTGATTGCTGACGTCAAGAAGAAACGACAGTGGCACCTCAAACACCTCGGCAACTTCAAACTCATCGGGTACGAGTTCGAATGGCGGTGTCACGACCCCCACTACCGGAGTGACATCAAAACCGGTTCCGGTATGGTATTGGGGAAGACAGCCCAACAGCTCGACATGCTGACGAAGCAGGCGTATCTCCTCTTCCGTCTCCCGCAGCGCGGTATCAATGGGAGAACGATCATGCTCCTCGACGCGCCCCCCCGGAAAACTCACCTGGCCTGGATGGTGGTGCAGATGATCGGTTCGGCGGGTGAGCAGCAAAGTCGGTTCAGGCTGGCGCAGAACGATGGGCACAAGGACAGCCGCAGGTCGAAGCGGCCCCGGAGGGATGCCGTCCTCGGCCGGAGATTCGAACTCCCCCACCGCAGAGAAACACTGGCGCAACCAGTCAATGGTCGATGCGGTGCGAAATCGCTGTGGGCTATCCATTGTGTGATTGGTCAATAACGTTGTCGCAGATACAGGGCAGACCCTTCACGGCGCATGTCCATGCGGTTGAGAAAGCTCATGCCAAGAAGCACATAGGGCATATCCCCTTCAAGCACAACACCGGGCACGTTACGCAGGGTAAGCGAACCCACCCTCACCTTATCCAGCGGAACCATCCAACCACGCACATGCCCGTTGGCCGTCTGCAGGGTTAACGGCTCACCCTTCGTATACTCGATACCTGCCCGTAAGGCGTCGGAGCGGCCCAGTGCCACCGCACTTGCCCCTGTATCCACCAGAAAGCGTACGTCAGCGCCGTTGACCGCCCCCGATACATTGAAGTGCCCGCGGCTGTCCTCCTGGATGACCATGGACGGCGCAGCGCCGCCTGATGCGGAGACCACGCTGACAGCCTGGTCACCCACCACCAGTCGGTGCCGCCGGCCATCGAACTCCAGGGTTGCGCCATGCGCCTCCACGGCAACCACCCGAACACCGTCAACCACACTCCCGACGCTCACGCTACGGGGCGCTCCATGGTTGATGACCAGAAGCGCCTTGCCGGGGAAAACCCCCGCAAGCGCAACCTCCGTGGCCAGGGCGGAATTGACCCCACAGATCAGTATCAGGCCGATAAACTGCAGCCAGCGAAAGAAAGGAATTTTCCACATGAAACCGATAGCAGTCATTCGCCATAGCCCGACAGAGGGCCCCGGCCATTTTGCCACATTCCTTGATCGTCACTCCCTGCCCTGGTCCCTCATCAGGATTGACGAAGGGGAGCCAGTACCCAGCAACACCGATGGCTTTTCCGGCCTGTGCCTGATGGGTGGCCCCATGAGTGTCAACGACGACTTGGCATGGATCCCGCCACTCGTCGATCTGATCCGCCGGATGATGGCGGCAGACAAGCCCGTCATCGGTCATTGCCTGGGTGGGCAACTGATGAGCCGCGCCTTGGGTGGAACGGTGACCGCCAATCCGCGCAAGGAGATCGGCTGGGGAACAGTGCGCGTGATCGACTCACCCTTGGCGCGGGCATGGCTGGGAGACACCCGGCAATTTGATAGCTTCCACTGGCACGGCGAAACCTTCTCCATCCCCGAGGGCGCCACACGGATTCTGGAAAGTACCGCCTGCGCCAATCAGGCCTTCGTTATTGGCAAGCACCTGGGAATGCAATGCCACGTGGAGATGACGAAGGCGATGATCGAAGCATGGTGCGAAAGCGGCGCCGAAGAGATCCGTGATGCCAGCCCTGCGGAGACGGTCCAGAGCCCCGCAGCGATGCAGATCAACATTGAACGGCGTCTCGCAAGCTTGAGTGCTCACGCGGAATTACTCTACACCCGCTGGATCGAAGGCCTTGGTGTGACCTGAGGCAGAAAATGAAAAGCGCCGGCACTGAGTCCGGCGCTTCGAAAGGGCATAGAACGACTTCCGTCAGGCGTAGGTGTCGACCGACCGCCCGAGAGTAAGCGTCTGATCAGGCAAGGTGGCCGGCTTCGGCAGCGACGCGATCATTTGAGCTGCCAAGGCCTGCTGATGATCCAGCGTCTTGCGCAGCATGACCACCGAAACTGCATCGTAGGCACTGACTTGGGACGTGGACGCCATCGGCGAAACACTCATCGCTCAATCCCTGAAGTTTCCATACTGCAAAGGATAGTCAGTGATCTCCTTGCGAACCAGGGCAATACACTCTTGCAGGAGATCCCGCTTCGCCCCCGAAACCCGGACCGCCTCTCCCTGAATGGAGGCCTGAACCTTGAGCTTGCTGTCCTTGATGAGCTTGACGATCCTCTTGGACTGCTCCTGTTCGATGCCAACCCGAACGGTCAGCTCCTGCTTGACCTTGTTACCACTGACTTTCTGAACGTCCCCATGCTTGAGACAACGGACATCGATCTTCTTTGCCGTCATTTCCGGGAGGAGGATCGCCAGCATCTGCTCCAGCTGAAAATCACTGTCGGCATGCAAAGTCAGCAACTTCTCGGCCTGCTCGACCCGGGCATCGCTGCCCTTGAAATCGTAACGCCCGTTGATCTTGCGATTCGCCCCTTCCACGGCGTTACGCAATGCGACCATATCGACTTCGGAGGTAATGTCGAAGGACGGCATGGCTGACTCCGCTCAGGCGAAATGGCAGACGTAGTGATAAGCCTCGTCGCTGACCTCGATATCGAAACTCGAGTTCCCGGGCACACTGAAGGACTCGCCCGCAGCATAGGCCTTCCAATCAGACTCGCCCTTCAGACGAACACGGCAGCACCCCGCCACGCCTTCCATGATTTCGGGCACACCCGTATTGAAAGTAAGGGTGGAAGGAAGGATCACCCCCACCGATTTCCGAACCCCGTCGGCAAGGATGACCGTGTGGCTGACACACTTGCCGTCAAAATAAACGTTTGCCTTCTTGACGACGGAGACACCGTCGAACTGGATTTCTTGAGTCATGTTCAGATCAATTCCTGGATTTTATTCGATGCCTAGCAAGCGCTGGATGATGCCCTTCGCCATGAAACCAATGAATCCCACACCAAGCCCCACAAACATCCAGATCGCACCATACTTGCCGGCCTTCGACTCCCAGGCAAGATGCCCGATAATAAAGACCATGTAGGCGATAAGGCCACCGACGCAAACCTGAAGTGAAATCTCTTCAAACTCTGCGACGGTCAATCCGAACAACAGGGGCGCAGTGGGGTCCATTCTGGTCTATCAGCTCCGCTTGTTACGGGCGTTTGCGGCAATCCGCATACGCAGCGCGTTCAGGCGGATAAAGCCATGGGCGTCCTTCTGGTTGTACGCACCCTGATCGTCCTCGAAGGTTGCAATCGTGGGATCAAACAGGGAGTCGGTCTTTGAATCCCGCGCCACGACAATCACGTTGCCCTTGTACAGTTTGACACGCACCCAGCCGTTCACCGTTTGCTGCGTCTGATCGATAAGGGCCTGCAGCGCCAGGCGCTCGGGAGACCACCAGTAGCCCGTGTAGATCATGCTCGCATAGCGCGGCATCAGGTCGTCCTTGAGGTGGGCGACTTCCCGATCCACGGTGATCGACTCGATGGCGCGATGGGCGCGCAGCAGAATGGACCCACCCGGCGTCTCATAGCAGCCGCGAGACTTCATCCCGACGTAACGGTTCTCAACCAGATCTAGGCGACCAATGCCGTGCTTGCCACCGAGCTCGTTCAGTCTGGCGAGCAATTCGTGCGGCTTCATGCGAGCCCCATTGATGGCGACAAGATCGCCCCTCTCGAACTCAAGATCCACGTATTCCGCAGCGTCCGGAGCGGCCTCGGGGGACACGGTCCAACGCCACATGGACTCCTCAGCCTCGGCGGCGGGGTCTTCTAGGTGCCGCCCTTCAAAGGAGATATGCAACAGATTGGCATCCATCGAGTAGGGAGAACCACCCTGCTTGTGCTTCATCTCGATGGGAATGCCATGTTTCTCGGCATAGGCAAGGAGCTTCTCACGGGACAGCAGATCCCACTCTCGCCAGGGAGCGATGACTTTCACACCAGGCATCAGCGCGTAATAGCCCAGTTCGAAACGCACCTGATCGTTGCCCTTGCCCGTTGCGCCATGGGACACGGAATCGGCGCCGGTCAGCCGGGCGATCTCGATCTGGCGCTTGGCGATCAGTGGCCGGGCGATGGAGGTACCGAGAAGATACTCGCCTTCATACACGGTATTGCAGCGAAACATGGGAAACACGAAATCGCGCACAAACTCTTCGCGCAGATCGTCGATGAAAATGTTCTCCGGTTTGATACCGAACTGCAGTGCCTTGGCCCGAGCCGGCTCAAGCTCCTCACCCTGCCCCAGGTCCGCCGTGAAGGTGACCACTTCGCACTGGTAGGTATCCTGCAACCACTTCAGGATCACCGAGGTATCCAGCCCACCCGAATAGGCAAGCACTGCCTTCTTTACGTCGCTCATGTCCCGCTTTCCGAAAATGAGTAAATGATTCTAGAGTCAATAAAACGCTTCAGATGCGTTCTTCGTCAATCTTGCCGATCAGGAGAAACTCCATCAGCGCTTTCTGCACATGCAGGCGATTCTCGGCCTCATCCCAGACCACGGACTGAGGACCATCGATCACCTCCGCCGAGACCTCTTCACCCCGATGGGCGGGCAGACAGTGCATGAAGAGGGCACCGGGATTGGCCACCTTCATCATGTCCTCATCCACCTGCCAGTCGGCGAAATCACGCATCCGCTCCTCGTTCTCCGCTTCGAAACCCATGCTCGTCCACACATCCGTGGTCACCAGATCCGCACCACGGCATGCCTCCATGGGATCATCGAAATGGACAAAGTTCCCGGTGCCATACAGCCCCGCCCGCTCCGTTTCAACCTCGTAGCCGGGGGGGGTGGAGACGCGCACCTGAAAGTCGAGAACCTCGGCTGCCTGCAGCCACGTATTGCAGACGTTATTGGAGTCCCCCACCCAAGCCACCGTCCTGCCCTGGATCGGCCCTCGATGCTCGATGAAGGTGAAGATGTCCGCAAGGATCTGGCATGGGTGATACTCGTTGGTCAGGCCATTTACAACGGGCACCCGGGAATATTCAGCGAAACGCTCGATGATTGACTGCTCGAAAGTGCGGATCATGACGATGTCGCTCATCCGCGAAATCACTTGGGCGGCGTCCTCCACAGGCTCACCGCGGCCAAGCTGAGAATCGCGGGTATTGAGATAGATCGCCGAACCTCCGAGCTGCTGCATGCCTGCCTCGAAGGACAGTCGCGTGCGGGTGCTGGCTTTCTCGAAGATCATCACCAGCGTTCGATCGAACAGCGGATGATGGGGTTCGTAACGCTTGAAGCGATCCTTTATCCAGCGCGTGCGGGAAAAAAGATAGTCATACTCAGCGCGAGAAAAGTCTTTGAACTGTAAGTAATGTCTCGGTGCGTTCATGGCACTCGTTCTTGGTTGTGATGCTCTCGAGAGCCGCCCGGCTTGCCGGGCGACTCGATTTCTGCCTCGACTGCATACTGTACCCAACGAGGCGGCAGAAAGGCGAAACGGCGGCTTTCGCCGCCGTTTACTGCCCAAAATAGACTCATTATCCTAAGCCAAGAGCGGCTTTTTGTACAGCGTACCCTTGCATGCATCCGGGCCACGCAAATGGTCAGACCTCAGCCGACCTTGACGCATCAGCGCGGACAGGGCTCAGAACAGTACGAAGCGCCAGGCTCATCCAGTTCATTTCAGAATCGCCAAGCGCCTGGTGGCAGGGCAAATGGATAAGGCGCTTGCGATAGCGGGAGGCAACCTCACACTCGGAGACAGCCATGTCATCCCAACGCCAAATGGGCATGCCCAACTGCTTCAGCCTGTAAAAATCGGCCTCACCCTCATCAAGCAGGAGCGGAAACATGTACGGAACCACACCTTCAGGCAGTTCTCGCACGAGAGGTCTGCATCGTGGCAGAGCTTCGACGACGGACAGCCACTCGATGAAACGCGCACGCCGCGCACCTGCGAGATGTGTCCGATCGGCATGCGTCATGATCCAGGCGGAGGCATACTGTCCATACAACCCTACCTCGGAAGCGAGGTAATTGGATGACGGAGCGCAATCGACCTCCACGCACTCAACCGCGGGGGGTGGCAGTACGGAAGAACCGAGCAAGTGGGGCGCGCCGGACAAGACCACGGGCTTCGGCGAAACGAGCCATTGCTTCAGGAGCGATGCGCCCCCCCTGGCCTCCCGCTTCCAGTCTCGTCGGGACGGCAGCTGCAGCCGCGCCTCTCCAGCGAGGCGTCCATTTTGTCGTACGATGCCGCCGTCTTCCGACGGAAAAAACTTGTAGGGGCTGGCGATCGCGAAATCTCCTGCACTCCCTACCGGCCCCACGTCTGAAGTGCCGAAGAAGGCGTGGGAGCAATCTTCTATCAGGGCAATACCCTGCTGTCTGCAGAACGCCGCCACCTCAGTCAAAGACTGGGGGAATCCGAAGTAGTGGGGATACAGCAGCGCCTTGAACGATCCACCACCGCCTTGAACAATCCGCTCAAGCACATTCATGCGCAGCGCAAGGGAAGGCATCAGCGGATAGAACGCGACGTGCCCACCGAGATCAAGAGCGGGATCAAGCATCGTACGGCAATGATACGACGGCACCAGCAATTGGTCCCCGGGCCCGAAGGCAAGCGCACGCAGCGCTGCTCTCAAGGCATAGCGCCCCCTGCTGAAGAACAGGTTTCCGGAGCCAAGAAAGACAGACTCCGGCCCCCCTTTCCCCCAACTCGCCCGGCGAGGCAAGAGCGATACCCGAGGAGGAGAAAAACCACAGGGCGCGGGATCGAACCTTGAAATCCGGAGTGGGTCCAAGGCGTCAGCCATCAGCGCTTCAAATCGCCGGCGTCCGCGGGAGACTCCGTTGACGGCTCACTGTTCCGGGCGGGTGCCGCAACGCCGGGTAGGTTCTCAGCAGGCGAAACCGGCTCCGGCGGAACCCATTTGCCAACCCCCTTAAGCTTGTTGCGCAGCCCAGGCAAGTCGAACCCGAGACCGTAGGCTTGATGAGCATACTTGAGGGACTTCTCATAGTCGCCGGCCGAAAAATAGGCCAACCCCATGTTGTAGTACAGGTTGGCGTTTCCGCCCCCCTCCTGAATCGACTCTGCCTCTTTTAGCTGCACGATTCCGTCCTTGGCCCTCCCCTTTCGCAGGAGATATATGCCGTACAGCATGCGCACATTGGGATCTTCCGGGCGGAAGCGCACGGCCCGATCAAACCAGCAGTCCACGGTGAACCCCGACCCTTTCGGTTTGTCCAGCTTTTCCTTCTGGGCAAGATTCATCATCGCGAGCAGTGCCCGCGGGTGGTTGGGGAAAACGCTCAGAACATAGTTGATATCCGCACCGATGACTGCCGTGCTCTGCCCCCGCATCAACCGCTCCACCTGTGGCGTGAAGTGTGCGTCCTCCACAAGCGAGCGCCGCTCCTTGGGTGTCGTCCGATAGTCGAACGGTCCAAAGTGATTGACGAGCGCACCGCAATCAATCTCACCGGCTCTAACACCGCAAGGCGCGAGCGCAACCAGCACGATCAGCGGACCAATAAACTTAAGCATCGGAGCTCCCTAACCTCATTCTTTTCACCCAAGCCAGCAACCAATAAATGCAAGCCTTGGGACTCGAAATCCGATGATTCAGCGCCTCGCGAAATGCCGCCTGAGCCACCACCGAACTACCTTGCCAATAATGAAAATAACCGTGGCTGAAACACATCTGAAACAAGCGCCGTCGCACCGCATCGCCATCAGCCGCAACGCCATCAGGTCCGGCCAGCCCATACCGGTCGAGCGTGCGTCGCAACACTCTGTATTCGTTGTTCTCCGGGCGCGGAACCTGGGTGGTACTTTGGGCGTGGACCCGATAGTAGGCCAAAGTCTGGTTCAGCTTGCTGGCCTTTGTCTGGCGCGAGACCCTGAGCCACAGGTCGTAATCCTCCCCTGTCCGCAAGGATTCATCGAGTCCCGCCACACTTTCCAGGACAGTCTTGCGCACCAGCGCGGTAATAATATGCACGATGTTGTCGAACAGCAGCTCCCGATAGATCCAGCCGGAATGCGCTTCCACCAATCCAGGGCCATCCCCTTCGGGTGGGGGGGGCGGCAAAAAGCTGCCATCGGCAATACTCTCCCAGCGCAAGAACTTGCCATAGACCAAGCCGATATCGGGATGAGCCAGCATGTAGCTTACCTGAGCCTGCAATTTGCCCGGCAACCAGACGTCATCTGCATCCAGAAAAGCCAACAGCGTGCCGTTTGAAGCGCGGATTCCCAGGTTTCTCGCAGCGGCGGGGCCACCATTTTTCTGACGGAGCACCCTCACCCGATCACCGAAGAGCGCCTCGACTGCCTCCGGCGTACCATCCTTCGAGCCATCGTCGACAACAATCAACTCGATGTTCGGGTAGTCCTGCTCCAGCACACTGCGGATGGCCTGCTCAATATACGGGCCTGCGTTATAGGCAGGCATGACGACGCTGACGAGCGGAAACGCCAAATCGCATGAGGGCGTCAAACCAGTCATTCCTGCAGGCCCCTGGCAAAGTCGGGACTACTCACGTATCGCACGGCGCTCAGCCACCCGCGCGGCCAAGCTCATCCCGAACGACCTCGAGATAGCCATGCCCGAAGCGCAGATCCGGCTCAAGATGATTGCCCTCAGCCCACTCGTTCCACGACTTCACAAAAACAATACGTTCCTCCGGCCGATTGTCCTTCACCCTATCCAGTGCCCGCCGTAGGTGCCCCCGGAACAGTTCCGGCGTGGAACCCTGCAAGACCACCCCTCTGCTACCCGAACGGGGAGTGTTGTCCCAGTTTGGAATAACACAGGGGTAGTCCTTGCCGCCGCTCACGTTTTCGGCAAGCATCTGATCCATGACTTCGGCATGTTGAAAGATGTGAGGAAGCTTGCGCTTGTCTTTCCAGTACTTGCGCAGTCTCGCCACCGGTTCCGCCCACGAGATCCAGTGACGTATCCGAGGCATGCTGGGCGTGACCGTGGCAGAGAAGCCGTGCTCCAAGGGATTCCAATCCAGATCCGGCGTACGCACGCACACGTAAAAGGGATGGGGAATACCGGCCTTGTCAGCGAGAGTGTTCCAGAAGTCAAGCACCGCTTTCACGTCCGGGATCTGCCAGGCGCGATAGATCACGAACATCGGACGACCATCCACGGTGATATAACGTTTGTCCCGAAACGCCGTGAGCAGATATTCAAAGTGAGCCCGGTGATCGGCCTCACCCGGATAGGTCTGTTCCATCAGCATGCGACGCGGCGCCCCGTGCCAGATGCCCGTCCAAGACTCGTTGGCCCAGCATAGACAAAACGGGAAATCCGGCTCACCACTCGCGATGATCTCGTTGACCGGGCGCTCCAAGAGCCGCTTGCCACCGAACCAGTAGTGGTAGTAACAAAAGCCCTCGACACCATACTCCCGCGCCAGGTCTGCCTGGGCCTTGCGTGCCTCCGGCAGTCGAAGATCATAGTAGCCAAGATCTGTCGGCACCTTGGGCTGATCATGACCGGGAAACAATGGCTTGGCTTTTCCGGTATTGGTCCATTCAGTAAACCCTTTGCCCCACCACTCGTCATTCTCGGGGATCGGATGAAACTGGGGAAGGTGAAAGGCTATCAGACGCGCAGGGGATGAGCTCATGGATCGAAAAACGGTCAGTTCTGCTGAAGGGATTGCGGGTAGGCAAGAGCCTGCGTAGTGGGCGTTACTCTACCATCGTGCATTCGGCCCGATACGGGCACAAAGGTATTTTGCAGCCCAGGACGTTACAGATATCACGTCCCTGGCACACTCAGAAAATGCTGTTCAACCATAGCCGAAGGCCGGCCCTTCCCTTGCCCAAGCGCTCGCTCAGTGCTCCCGGATAGCCTTTTGCCATAGCCAGGCATCCAAGGGCCATTGCCCGGACCATGCCTCGCCCACCCGGCATGGCCTTGAGCTCCGAAAGCGAGGCCAGGAAGTCCGGCCAGTTGTCCTCCATCGCCGACCAGGCGTAGCCAGTGCATACGGCCTTGCGCACCATTGCGGCGCCCTGCGCCGGTTTTCCATCCGTCAGCGCAAGCACGGCCCGCAAGTCCTCAAGCATCTCCGGGAGGCATCCCTTGCTTGCCATGACCTGCATCCGGGCCAGTAACGCGGCCTCGCGCACACTACCCTCGTCACCCTTCCCCGCATGACGCGGCAGATAGTCCCGGAGATCGACATCGGCCCTGAGCTTGCGCCCGACTCGCTGGTCGAAGCGGCGAAACACCTTGCTGCGATCGGCCCCCACATAGCGGATCGCCTTGGCACCGCGCAGCCCCGAATGCTGACGAAATATGAAGCAGGGTGCCGACGAGCGCACGGCCTTCTGGGTGCAGGCCAGCCGAAGCTGCATATCGTAATCCTCTGAACTGAGTAGCTGCGTATCAAAGCCACCCAGTTGCAGGTACACCTCACGTTTCACAAGGGCAGTCGCAAGATGGAAAAAGCAGCCCAGCATCAGCTCGGCAAAGAAGCAGTCAGGGTCGTGCTCCGGCACCGCATGCAGGCGTCCCCGAACGATGCGTCCGTCCGGACCATCGCTCCCGTAGTAATGCGGGCTATAGACGAAACCCGCGTCCGGGCAGCCAGCCAGGGCCGCGAGCCGGGTCTCGATGGCATCGGGCAGCGCCACGTCATCATCATCGAAGATCCAGATCAGGTCTCCCCGGGCCTCCTCGATACCCAGATTCACGGCGGTCGGCTTGCCACCATTCTCCTTCCGGATGTGGCGGATCCGATGACCGTAGGACGCCAGCAGATCGGCAGTACCGTCTTCCGAGCCATCATCAATCACGATGACCTCAAGCGGTGGGACCGTTTGGGCAAGAAGGCTATCAAGGCATTCAGCGATGTAGTTGACCCGGTTGAACGTGGGAACCAGGACGCTAACGGTGGGCTGCGACATGAACTCTCTCAAATCACCTTGTGGGCCAAGACCTTCACGCCGCCTTGTGGCGGGACGCAAACTTAGTCAACAAATCTCGCAAGTCACCCACATAGGCAGGAGCGATCAGCAATATGGAGACAACATAGGCTGCCACGCCGACTGTCACCAGGATAGCCATCTGCAGCGCGATCGAGTCGGTCACAGCAAGCACCGGGACGCGCACCACCGCCACCGCCACGAACATGAGGACGGAAGCCACGGTCGGCGCACCGAGGATACGTCCCAGATCGCGGGTATCCATACCCACCAACCCGATCGATATGCGAAAGAACACCAGAGCCACCCCGGTCCCGAACAATACCGCATAGGCGGCACCGGTGAGCCCCCACAGGCTCCCCACCACGATCGCGCCAAGGCAAATGACGGTATTGGCGAGGTACAGGCGGAATGACAAGCCCAAGCGATTGGTGGCGTTGAAAATGGGGATACCGATGGTCGTCGCCGCGCGCAGACCGGAACCGACCGAAATGATTTTCAGGATGGGAATCATCTCCAGCCATTGATCACCATACAACAGCGGCACCAGCTCATCGGCAACGGCACCGATCCCGAAGCCGATTGGCACGACAGCCAGGGACAGCAGGCGCCCACTGCGCAGGATACCTGCGCGAAATCGATCCATGTCATGCTGGAGTGCCGAAAATGCCGGAAACAGCACTTGCTGCAACGGAATGGCAATACGGGCGCGGATTTCATCCGTAAGCGCACGGGCATTCTGGTAATAACCAAGCGCCCCTGCTCCCAGCAAACGCCCAATCAAGAACAGATCGAGGTTGGCATTGGCATAGAAAAGAAAGCCATTCCCGAAATAGCCCCCGTTGGTACGCCAGGTATTCGCCAGAAAACTGCGGCTGAAGCGCAGCCTCGGACGATACCCGGTGACAAAGGTATAGGCCAGCATCTGTGCCGTGGAGCCCGCGAGGGAGGCCATGGCTAGACTCCAAACGCCCCAGCCAGACCACGCCAGGAAGATACCGGCACCAGCGCGGATCAACATCATGCCGATCTGCACCACCATGTCCTGCCGGAACATGAGCATGCGCGTAAGCAGACTACGGGGAACGACCGTCAACTCCTCCAGGATGAACATCACCCCCATGACCTGCAACAACTCTCCCACCACCGGATCGTTGAAGAGCTTCCCCGCAAACAAGGAAGTGACCAGCACAGCCAGGGTCAGAAGAACGCCGAGCACGCAGGCAGACCAGAACATCGTATCGATCTGGATACGGGATATGCGCAGACGCTGAATCAGGATGGCGCCAAAACCGAAATTTGCAAAAAGAGCGGCCAGTTCGGTAACAACTGTTGCCATCGCCACATGACCAAAGTCAGCAGGCGTCAACAGACGAGCAAGCACAGCCATCGATCCAAAGGTAATCGCAGTGCGAATACCGATACCAAGAAAGGTCAGTGCAGCCCCCTGGGCCACGCTCCGCCCCAGATCATCGGGCTTGGGGCGAAAGGCACGCTGGACAAAACTCAACTTGCGATGTGTTTCAGCCATCAAATCGTCATAGTCTCAAAAAAAGTGCCGATCTCTGCACCAAGAACGCGTGAAGTAAGCTAGCAACACCCCATCGTTCGAAATGCTTCGAGAGCCCGCAGGCACGCTGAAAGTGCTCTGGTCAGACTGCCGGAGACACAACGGGAAACCCTTGATAGATGGATGAAGGCGAGGCGATCCTGCATCGAAGTCCGCCAGCCGTGGAAAGAAACCAGACAGATCCGGCCATCAATCCGATAGCGCCAAATTATAGGGGATATCCAGAAAAGTCGCGTGAAATGACACACACAGAAGCAAACAACACGTGAATTACATTCTCAGGCATGCGTTCCTTGGATCAACCTGAATTCAGGCATCCGGCGGACAGCCGAGCGGTCTGACGGGGACTCACTAAACATTCCGGGTGCTACCACGCGCATATTGCAAAATATGCGCAAAATCGTGAAATAAATCAGCATTCGTCATACCGCTTCTTCACCATGACGAAGCATACTTGAGCCATGGGCTCCGTGACATTTTTCCAAAGCCTGCGCCCTGCTTATCGAGGATAATGCGCGATCTTGAAATAGACTGCTTGCAGCCAAATCCCTCCACACGTCCAATCCCATGCAGATTCTGTTGCTCGACAACTTTGAAGACATTGGAAAGCACCTCAGTGCATCGGGCTCCGGGCACCAGGTGAATGATGTATTTCTGACCCAGGAATGGTTTGCAAACCTGGCTGCCACAGGTTTCGATAGCGCGGCCCGGCCCCGGTTATGGGCGTTCGAGCAAGACGATCGCATCGTCGGCTGCGTGCCGATGGCTGACGGCTTCCGCAGCGATGCCCCCGTGGGCACAACGCTCGCCAGTCTCAGCAACTACTATAGCTGCCTCTACGGACCTATCGTTCCAGGGAAAGCACTTCCTACGGATGCTTGGGCAGCCCTCGCCCGGGCGATACGACAGCATCCCGACCATTGGCCAGTCATCGACTTTCACCCGCTGGACACGGAAAGTGAGTTCTTCAGTGGCATGCTGGCAGGCCTCAAGGCTGAGGGCTACTGGACAGACACCCTTTTCTGCTTTGGCAACTGGTTCTTTGAAGTCGAAGGACGTGACTACAGCCAGTACCTCGCATCCCGTACATCCAAGTTGCGCAGCAATATTTCGCGCGCAAGGAAAAAGCTCGACACCACCTGCTCCTGGAACATCGAAGTCGTCACGGACGAGGGGCCTGCGCTGGAGACAGCAATCGCGGAGTTCGAGCGCGTCTACAATCTGAGCTGGAAACAGCCTGAACCTTACCCCGAGTTCATCCCCAGCCTCTGCAGGCTGGCCGCCCGCCAAGGCTGGTTGCGCCTCGGCCTGCTGAATGTCGAAGGCCAGACCATCGCTTCGCAACTATGGTTCGTGGTCAATGGCCGTGCCCTGATCTACAAGATCGCTTACGATCAGGCCCATGCGGCCCTCTCTGCCGGAGCTGTACTGACAGCAGACATGATTCGTCGGGTGATCGACGGTGACAAGGTCCAGGAAGTGGACTATCTGAGCGGCGATGACAGCTATAAGCGCCACTGGATGTCACGACGGCGGGAAAGATTCGGCATCATCGCATTCAACCCCCGCACCATCGGGGGCTTCATTGCCGGCAGCAAGCACTTTCTGGGCAAGCGGATCAAGCACCTGCGCAGCCGCCTTGAAGCCCGGTTGCGCCCAGCGACGGCCCCCGCTGGGGACTGACCCCTCCCGTCCGACCACCAGCAGTGAAGGGCGCCTTTCGGCGCCCATGCTCCTGACGCCTCAAGTCGTCGCCACTGTGGGGCGAGTGACCCGAGTGTTCATCAGCATTCGCAGACCGAAGCGCATCGGGGTCCGATCCCACGGCGTGAACCGGGGGATCTGGAACAGATCTGCATCCGGGAGCGCAACACCGGGGGCCGTAGACACGGCTGCTGCGAAGCCCACCTCCCGCGCAATGATCGCATGACGGCTCAGGTAGTCCTGATCGGGCCGGCCGTTCGGATAGGCAAACAGCGGGATTTCTTCGCCCAGCAGATCTTCGAGAAAGGCCTTGCTGCCCTGCATCTCGAAACGCGCATCCGCGTCGGAAAGACGTGCAAGAATCGGATGGTTCAGTGTATGAGCACCGATCTGCATACCTGAATCACGCAGCACCCGAACTTGATCGGAACGCATCATCAGCCTGTCCGAAAGACGGCTGCCCGCCACCTTCGCAATAGCCGCCGCTCTTTCCAGTCGATCTGCAGGTAATTCGTATTTTATTTGCCGCAGAATGCTCTCAATTGCAGCCCGCTTTTCATCCGGTGAGGAGATGGTGTGCCTTCCCAGCCCGATCTCGATCAAGTCCAGCTCCGATCGATCCGTATTTCGCACCGCCTCGATTACAGTGTCATTCCACATCCGCCCCCCATTCAGGAACGAGGTGGCAATGAAGAACGTAGCTGACATCCCATGCTTCTGCAGCACTGGCAACGCGTTCTCTGCGTTATCGGCGTAGCCATCGTCGAAGGTGATGGTCAGCGTCCGCGCGGGCAACTCGTTGCGAGCGAGCAGATGCACTGCGCGATCCAACGGAAGCACGTTGAACCAACGCTTGACCCAACCCAGCATCTCGTCGAATCGACGGATATCGGGCTCGCCGGGAAAGATCGGATCGGGCTCGGAGAGCACGCGATGAAAGATCAGGGTACTCAGGCGCCCCTGGGAACCCCCAGGGGCCATGGCCCCGGTTAGCAGCTTGGCGATCATGTCTTATGTGTGACAGCGGAAGCGGATCCCGCCTGGAGATCAAGTCGAGCCACGGGCGCAGTCGCCCCGAAAGCACCCTGGGTATCCACCTCCCAGCGTTTCGCTTCAATCCAGCGCTGAGTGCAGACCAATATGACCATCACGTTATAGGGCAGATCGAAATAGGCGAGACTCAGGAACGCACCGCCCACCGCGTAGCCGACAATAGCCACCTGACACATGCCAGCCAAGTTGTAAGCCCAATCGAGTTCCGGTCTACCCTTCGCAACTTTGCGGATCTGGGTTCCCGTCTTGTAGGTATAGAACCAGATCGCCAGGAACAGGAACAAGCCGATAAAGCCGTGCTCTCCCAAGACCTGGAAATAGATACTGTGAGCCACGTGCAGATCCAGGGGGTCCGGGGCATATTGGGCAAACATCTCAAAGGTGTAGATCTCAAAGCCTCCACCAAAAAGATGACTCTTCGCCACGTTAAAACACAGCATCCAGGCATTGATCCGGCCCATTGCCGATCCATCCTGCTCGTAGGACTGTATTGTGTTCATGCGCTCACTCCAGCTGGAAGGCATGAACGCGACAAGCAATGTGGCCATCACCACAACAGTGATGCCCGCTACCAGCTTCTTCGGGGAGCGCAACCACAGCACGAATCCCATTGCGGAAATGGCCAACAGCGCCCCCCGTGACTGGGTTCCGATCGCCGCCACGGCCGACAGGATCGAGACAGCCAGGAGAAGGCGACGTACCCACGGGTGGGGAGACACCAGGCGCAAGTAATTGAGGAGCGGGATCGCCATTATCAGGGCGACGGCGAGCTCATTGTTTCCCTCGATAAAGCTGCCGGGAGGGCCCCAGACCCGGCTGCCACCGCCTGTTGAAATGGTGAACAAACCACCCTTGAACCCATAAAAGCCGATGGACAGCCCATTGACCCAGGCAAACATCTCGATGTGCTTGCGCTCGTGAAGCGCCGCCAACGCCACCACGGTCATGAGCTGGATCTTCAGTACCTTGTTGAGTTGAACCATCGACTCCGAAGGATAGAAGGCCATGGCTGTCGTGACGCAGACCCATATCAGAAAGAAGATCAGATACTTGACCGGTGACTTGTACGGGATCTTCAGGGGATCCTTCGTCAGCAACAGGGAAATCGCTGCACAGCCTGCGGCCACCATGGCAAAAGGGAAGCTGTGTGCAATGCCGAAGGCGAGCCGATGGGGATTCATGATACTCACCCAGGTCCATAGCATCACCGCCGTAGTCGTGTGCATGAGGGCACTGGGCAGCACCAGCAAGACCAGGCCCATCAGGACGATGTCACGCATGGGGCGCCCCCGCCTGAACTTTGCTGACAACGTAGCGGAACTTGCCCGACGCCTCCCGGGGTATCTCGTCCACCCGGGTGAGGCTGACCTGGACCGATGCACCAAGGCGGGCCTTGTAGTCTTTTACAATACGGTCGGCACCCGCATCATTGAAAACGGGAGTGGTCACAAGCAGCACCTCGGTGTGATCCAGTGAATGCTGGATGATCTTGAAACGCTCCACGCCCGGCACATCACGCACGGTGTAGATCAGCGCCAAACCATGCATGATCGTACCGTCGGCAGCAACGACGAAATCGGTCGTTCGGCCCTGGATCTCTTTCAGCAAGGGGAGCGTCCGTCCGCAGCTGCAGGTCTCATCGCTCATGACCGCAACATCACCAGTGCGGTAACGGATAAAAGGGAAGTCCGCAGTCGCGGTGTGAGTCACCACGATTTCGCCGGCCTGGCCTGCCGGCAGGACAGCCCCATCCGGACCGACGATCTCGACGATGATATCCTCGGCCTGAACGTGCATTCCACCGGCCGGGCACTCGTGGGCGATAAAGCCGGCATCGCGCGCGCCATACCCATTGGCCACCCTGGCGCCAAACACCTGAGTGATGGTGGCGCGCTGCTCGTCGTAGAGACGCTCACTGGTGACAAACACAACCTTGATTCCCTGGGCATCAAGCCGAATCCCCTTCTTCCGCGCATGGGCGGCAATGAGGGACAGGGAGGATGGGTAGCCGAACAGCATGGTCGGCCGCTTTGCCCGAATGGTCGCGACGAATCGATCCAGATTGGCCTCGGACATTTCAAACGCTGGCAGCAGTTCGGTGCGCAAGACCGTGTCCCGGACCATCCGCACACGGTCCTGCGTGCCAAGCTCAATGGGGCTTCCCCAGACCACGATTTCTGGGTCACCAATGTCCACGCCCCACCAGCGGGTCACCCGCCACTTGGCACCAACATCATGGCTCTTGCGGGCCTTGCCGATATAGAAGATCAAGGGCTCGCCAGACGAACCGCCCGTGTTGTAGCGGCTCAGGTTGATCGCCCCGTCTGCGCGCAAGCGCTCACCTGCGGCACGCATGGTGGCCTTGTCGGACAGGGGCAGTGCCTGCAGGTCTGCCAGGGAACTCAGTCGTTCCGGATGAAAGCCGACGGACTGAAAGAGATCCCGATAATGGGGAACATGCTTCCCAACATTGACCAGAAACTCCCGCAAACGCTGAACCCGCCATTGATCGAGCGCTTCACTCGACAGACGCTCCTGCGCCTCCAGCCGCTTTCGAACGGCAACCGAATCATGGTGCTTCAGGCGTTCATGCAGGGGGAACAGCAGACCGGAACACAAGGAGGTGTATAGACTCATGGATATCGGACGTCGTCATGGTCAGCGGACCGGCGTGTCGAGGACACTCCGGTACACAGCGAGCCATTGTTCTTTCACATGGGGCCAGGCGTAAGCCCGGGCTTCAGTCTGCCCGGCCTCCACGAGGCGATTTACCAAAGCAGAATCACCCAGCAGCCGGCAAATGCACGCGGCCATCGCCGCATCATCTCCCGGACGAACCAGCAAGGCCGTACGATCATGGATGGCAATGTAGGGGATACCGCCCACATCGGTCGTCACCACAGGCACCCCGCTTCCGTATGCCTCCAGTATCGAGATGGGCATGTTGTCCACCGTGCTTGGATTCAGGGCAACATCTGCACTGGCATAGAGTTCCGGAATCTGGTCATTGTCGATCCGCCCGGCAAAGCGCACGCCGTCCGCCACCCCCAACCCCTGCGCCAGGGACTCGCATTTCGCCAGATCCGGCCCCGTCCCCGCGACGGTCAAGCGCGCTGCCGGATATTGTGATCGAACCCGTGCATAGGCACGAATCGCCGTAGGAATGTCGTAGATCGGCTCAAGGTTGCGAGTCACGATGAGGTGCGGTGCGTCGTTGGTAGTGTCTCTTTCCCGAGCCCGGAAGCGCGTGAGGTCCACAATGTTCGAGACAATCTGGGCCTGGAGCCCGAAGCGCGCAAACACATCCTTGAGAAACCCGGACGGTGTCACCAACCTATCCACCGCCCCCAACATCCTGACCACATAGGGTGTGGTCGACTGCAGGAAGGGTTCCGCGTTCCCTCCCCGGTAATTGACGATGATCTTCACCCCACGCAACCGACCGATTACCACCGCCGGCGCGGCAAACAGGTGCCAAGCCCAGCCTGAATTGGCGAAAATATGGAAAATCTGGTTGCGCCCCGCAGCCCGCCACAGGGTCCAGATATAGGGCAGCAGACGGGCGAAGGCTCGCAGCACGGGAATACCGCCCACCCAGGTCGGTCGGTACGGCGCGTTGGTGCGTACCAGCTCCATCGGAATACCCTCCGACTCCATCAGACGCACCAATTGACGACATTGATTCGCCATCCCGCCGGACGGCGGTGGCAGGGGGCCGACGACAGCGACCCGGGGCTCAACGGCCATGAAATGCCCTTCCACCCTTGGACGGATGCAGCTTTAGCGCAATGCCGATTGCCAGGGCCATGATCAGCAGGCCCGCAGCAAGCTTTCCCATGAGCAGCAATCGCTCCTTGAGTTCGAGCATGCGGGCAATCTCGGCGGAGCTTGCAGGTGTCTCAACAATCCGCATTCTGGGCTGGACGCCTTCAGCAATAGCCGCAAGTTGCCCCGCATGGCGGGAAATCCTGCCAAGCATGTCGACAGCCGGATTGGCATCGGTCGTAAAAACGTGATTTCCCCACCACAGATACCATTGGTCCATTCCCTTACGGTAATAGGCCACGGCCTTCTCGGGAATCACGAAACCCACCCGGGCCGCCGGATTGAACTGGGCGATCCGCGCCATGGGGCGCTCACCGCGCAAAGACGCCCTGAACTCCAGTGCCGACAGCGCCTCACCCGACTCGGGATCCAAGAAGACGTAGTTATTGAAGATGTCGAGCGCACGCCACTTGTTTGCCTTGTCGTCCCAGACCTCATTAAAAATGTGTCCGTTCCCTCCATACCCATCAAAGGAAAAACTCCACTGACGGGTCGCGATACCGCTGGCGTAGGCCATTGCCGTAAAAACGTCTGCGAAATCGCCACAATAGCCCTCCCCGCGCTCAACTATCCGGGTATAGCTCTCCTCAAGGCCCTTCATGATCGCGCCCTTGTCCTCCAGCTTCACCTGCAGGCTGCGACCCAAGGCCTGAGCGCGGACCCATGAACCCTCAAGCTTGAACTCCGGGCGATCAGTCAAGCGCTGAAAGAACTCGCTCGGCTTATGCTGTTCAAACCGGAAATCGGACGGTGCCTGTTGAGGCGACCACTCCGCCCCGGCAGCACTAACCGTGCCGTCGAGCACCAGCGCATTGCGCAGACGTACGGCCTCGCTGCTGGGTACCGCCTGGGACAACACCCAGGCGACAAGCAGCAGCAACACTGCCAAGTCCAGCTTCAACAACCGGACCAGCCAGACGCGCCGTCGTGAAGCACTCACCAGCAGAGTCCTTCCACCTCGCCCTGCAGCTTCAGATCCGCCGGCAAACCCACCAAGTCAAGAACGTATTGACCCGGCTTCACCGTCTCGGCCAGGGTCTTGAAAATTTCCGCCGTCGCAAGGCCGACCACAAGCACCTCCGATTCGGCAACCACATCGGCAAGATGCGGCTTCATCAGCGCACCGAGGTGAGGTACATGCTGCTCGATGAAACGGCGGTTGGCCCCAAGCAGGCGGGAAAGATGGACCTCGGGGTCGTAGATGGAGAGCTGGATGCCCTTGCCGACGAGTTGCTCCGCGAGCGCCACCAAGGGGCTTTCACGCAAATCATCCGTACCTGTCTTGAACGACAAGCCAACGAAACCGATCTTCCGCTTGCCGGTTTCCAGCAGCTTGGTGATGGAGAGGTCCACATGACTGCGGTTGGACGCCATGATACCGGCGAGCATGGGAATATCAACGTCGTGAGTCTTGGCAAGGTAGGTGGTGGCACGCAGATCCTTGGGCAGGCAGGAGCCGCCGAAGGCATACCCCGGACGCAGGTAAGCGCGGGAAATGTTCAGCTGCGTATCCTGACAGACGAGATCCATCACTTCGAACGGGTTTACACCCAGGGCCTCACAGAGACGCGCGGTCTCGTTGGCGAAAGTGATCTTGAGAGCGTGAAAGTTGTTGCAGCAATACTTCATCATCTCGGCGGACCGTACCGAAGTACGCAGGAACTTGCACGGGAGATGACCAAACAGTTGCTGAAGCCGCTCGATAGGATAGTCGTGATTTGCGCCGACCACCGTAAAGGGCGGTTTGTCGTAATCGCGGATCGAAGACCCTTCCCTCAAGAATTCGGGCTGGAAGCAGAGGTGAAAACCTTCACCATCCTTTTTGCCGGAACCTGCTTCGATGATCGGACGAAGGGTTTCTTCAACCGTACCGGGCACCAGGGTGGAGCGGAACACCACCACATGAGGCTCTGCCTTCTCGCGGAGAGCCATTCCCACACTTTCGGCAAGGCGCAGCACAGCCCCTTGATCCTGACTACCGTTCAAGGCCGAGGGCGTTCCCACGCAAACCAGGGAAATGTCACTGGCGAGCACGGCTGCGACCACATCGGTGGTGACGGTGACCCGGCCACTCGCCACCGTGGCCTGCATCAGATCGACCATGCCCTCTTCCACCACCGGCGTCTTGCCTTCACGGATCAGATCCAGCTTGGTGGGGTCGATATCCACCCCAATCACCTCGTGACCATCTCGAGCCAGACAGGCCAGCGAGACGGCGCCCACGTAACCGAGGCCAAAAATGCTGATCTTCATGTTTGTTGTCCCTTGTTCTCGTGAAACTGTTGAATGCAGCGAGTGATGATCTTGTCCAGCCGGTCCATGGAGCGAGGCCAGGCATGGTTGCTCAGCATGCGCGCCCGCCCTGCGTCTGCAAGACGCCGGCGCTCGTCGTCATCGGAGCACACCCGAAGAACTTGCCGAGCATAGTCGTCGGGAGTTTCCGCGACGAGGAAATGCTTCTCGGATTCCGCATCGACACCGCCCGCCGCAACGCGGCTCGTGACGACCGGCACACCCATGGCCATCGCCTCAAGGATCTTGTTCTGGGTACCGCGGGCAATATTGAGGGGGGCAACCATCAGCGCCGAGGCGCGCACGTGAGGGCGGACGTCCGGTACCGAACCGGTCACCGTCACGCCATCCAGCTCAGCGAGCTTCCACACTGCCGGCGATGGGTCGGCACCGACGATCAGCAGCTTCAGGCTCGGGCGAACGGCCTTCAGCCGTGGCCAGACATCCCGACAAAACCGGAACATGCACTCCTGGTTCGGGTAGTAATCCATCCGCCCGATGAAACTGATCGTGTCGCGATCATATGACACAGTCTCATCCGGACAAAAAAACTCAGCATCAACCCCGTTCGGGAACCAGTCGGAAACCAGCCCTGTGCTGTAGCTCTCAAGCGTTTCCCATTCGGCCCGGGTTGTTGCCGTACCCATATCGAAGCTACGGGCCAGCCGCTTTTCGGCGGCAAGCATCTTGAGCCCTTCAAGACGATAGCCCCACGACAAGGGCCAAGGCTTGTAATTCGCGTACTCAAGCCATTTCTGGGAGTCCATGTCGCCGTAGTCCAGTATCTTGGGGACGTCGCGCACATGGGCAACGTACTGGGCGACCGATGAGCAGTGTACAAAGATCAGATCCCACTTCCGGCTCGACAACAACTGGTTGACCTTCCGCTGCAGGTCCGGGCAATAGAAGAACCCCATGGACGAGGGCGTCAGCGACGGCAGGCGGGCAACCATCCGCAAGACCTGGACCGGGTTGCTCACCATTCCCATTTCAAAGCCTGCGCAATGGGGGGCGATCCCCCTCCCCTCCTCCGCCTCCGCCTCGGAACGGGCCAGCGAACAGACTGTTACTTGGTGCCCATTGCTGCTGAGGTGGCGAACCATGTTGAAGGGACGGATCTTCCCGCCCCGCTTGGGGGGATACGGAAAACGGTGACAAACGTAAAGGATGTTCATTGAATGTAGCTCTTCAACTCGGCGGCAACATCGCCGGGCTCACGTCGGTCGAGATAGATACGGCTCCAGATTTCAAGATTCATCAAGGACAGCAGCGCATCCGTACCATCACTGCGGTTGGCTTCATGATCGTTCATGAGCCCCGCTATCACTTCATGGCGGAACAGGCCCCGTTGCGCCACGACCCGGGGCGATAGCAGTTCCTTGAGGACAGGGGCAAGTTCGCGCTTGAGCCACGCCCCCATCGGCGTGCCAAAACCGCGTTTCTTGCGATCGAGTATGTCAGCGGGCAGGAGATCGCTGAGGGAGTCCTTCATCAGGTGCTTGAGGCGCCCACCCTTGACCTTGATCGAAGCTGGCATGGCGGCCGCAAGCTCCACAAGCTCGTGATCGAGCAAGGGAACCCGACATTCCAAGGATACTGCCATGCTCATCTTGTCGGTCAGCAACAGCAGATCGTCAGGCAGCTGTGTTTCCGCATCCACGGCAAACATGCGGTTCAAGTCATCCTGGCTCCCCGCCGCCGCGAAGGCCTGCGAGAGGGAATCCGCCGCAAATGCTGCCGAAGGTGCGCACAACAGGCTGTTCACTGTCTCACGGCCCAGAACCTGGAGGTAGCTGCGATAACGCTCATCCGGGCTCATCTCGGCCGTGGCGATGAAACCCTTTGCCAATCGCAGGGTGTTCAGCAACCCGGAATGCCGATCACTAGGCAGGCGTCGCGCCACGCTGGACATCAATCCTCGAACGACACCAGGGAGCTGCTGGAAACGCTGGGCATAGTGCCCACCCAGGTAACGCCGATAGCCTCCGAACAGCTCGTCTCCACCCACGCCGGAGAGGATCACTTTCACGTCCTTGCGTGCAAATTCCGAGACCAGAAAGGTCGTGATGAACGCTGTATCGGCAATGGGCTCATCCATGTGCCACAAGAGCTTCGGCAACAGATCCACCACATCCGGCTTGACCACGATCTCATGGTGCTCCGTGCCAAAAAGCCGTGAAACCTGCCGAGCGTAAGGCAACTCGTTGTAGAGGGTTTCCGCCTCGCCCCCTTCGAACCCAATGGCATAGGTGCGGATGGGCTGGTCCGAATGGCGGGCCATCAGCCCGACGACTGCACTGGAATCAACACCGCCCGAAAGGAAGGCACCAATCGGAACATCGCTGACCATCTGCATGCGCACCGACTCTTCTATCCGCGCACGTACCCGTTCCCGCCATTCGGCTTCCGACAACGAACGATCAATCCCCGCTGGCAGGCGCCAGTAACGCCATTCCTTTACTTCGCCATTCTCGATGGAGAGCAGCGTTGCGGGAGGCAATTTGCGAATCCCCTTGAACATGGACCCCGGCGCGGCCACATAACCAAGATGCAGATAGCCGGGAAGTTGAGCCGTGTCCAGCTCGACGCTCACCCCGGGCAAGGCAAGCAAGGCCTTTGCCTCGGTGGCAAACGCCAGGCGATGGGCATCCTGGAGCACGTAGAGCGGCTTTACACCGATTCGGTCACGACCAATCAGCAGCCGGCGACGGCGGCGGTCCCAAAGGGCAAAGTCGAACATGCCATTGAGGCGGAGGACGAAATCATCGCCAAAGGCATCGTAGGCATGGAGCAACACCTCGCTGTCGGAGCCGGTCTTGAACGTGAAGCCCATCCCCTGCAGTTCGGCCCTGAGTTCCCGAAAATTGTAGATCTCGCCATTACAGACAATCCAAACGCTGTCATCGGCGTTGGAGATGGGCTGGTGCCCCCCCGCCAGATCGATGATGGACAGCCTGCGCATCGCGATTCCGCAGGGGCCATCAACGTACTGACCTTCATCGTCCGGCCCCCGGTGGACGGTCCGGTCGCCCATGGCAGTGAGCATTGCAGGCTCAACCCGCAGCCCGTCAAATCGGTAAATCCCGTGAATTCCACACACAATGCCACCTCAAAGTTTGACGATTCGGCCGTAAGTGGCAAGCGCCCGCTGATACACACCCCGATAGCGGGAAATGCTGTTCGCCCAGGTCCGATCCACCTCCACAAAGTGGCGTGCCTGCATCCTGATGCGGGGCCAGTCCTCGCGCTTCGCGAGAACATCGTCTATCGACGTGGCCAAGGCATCGACGCTGCCGGCCTTGAAAAGAAAACCTGTCTCACCATCACGGATCAGCTCGCGATGACCGCCGACATCGGACGCGACGAACATCCTGCCCTGCGCCATGGCCTCAAGCGGCTTGAGTGGCGTCACAAGTTCGGTCAGCCGGATCGGGATGCGCGGATAAGCCAGCACATCGATCAACTCGTAGTAGCGCTGGATCTCGGAATGGGGAACCCGACCGGTGAAGATCACCCGGTCATCCAGCCCCAAGCGGGCGACCTGGGCCTTCAGGCTGGCCTCCTGCGGCCCGCCCCCCACAAGCAAGACCCGTAGATCGGGATACCTGCCCACCAGCCTATGGGCTGCATCAATCAGCAGATCCAGCCCCTCGTACCCGTAGAACGAGCCGGCAAAGCCCAGCACGGTCTTTCCGGTCACGCCGAGCCGGGCCTGATAGGACGGGTCCGGCTCGGCGCCGAATGTGAAGGTTGCCACATCCACCGCGTTCGGAATCACCGTGATCTTGCTGTCCGGTACACCCCGGCTCCGAATGTCGCCCCGCAGGCCTTCGCAGATCGTCGTGACCTGATCGGCCCGCCGAAGGGCGAAGCTCTCCAGCGCCCTGGAAATGCGGTAACGCAGGCTTCCCTCCGTAGTCGTGCCGTGATCGACCGCTGCGTCCTCCCAGGAGGCCCGCATCTCGTAGACCACAGGTATCCGGTGCTTGCGCCCCACCCAAAGAGCCGGCAAGGCGTTGAGCACCGGGGAATGAGGATGAATGACATCCGGCCGGAGTTGCATGACGAGCTCGTCGAGCCGACGGGCCGTCAGCTGCATCTGGGCCACTAGCCCTTCGTTGCCATCGCTCGGGGTGCGATGGAAATGCCAGCCATCCGCCTCCTGCTCAAGGGCGTCACCCGTGCCCTGCTTGGGCGTGGTCAGATGATAGGTCTCCCAGCCCAGGCGGCGCTGTTCCCGTAGGATAGAAACCGTGCGGAAGGCATAGCCGCTATGCAAGGGCAGGGAGTGATCGAGAACGTGAAGGATACGCATCAAGCCGCCCTCATTGCTGGAACACTACCCGTGACGGCCTGACAATTGCGCAGGAAAGCCTCAAACATGAGCAGTGTCCACAGCGGCGCACTGTAATCACGGCTCCCATTCTGATGGGCGTCCACGAGATGCCTGAGATACGCCGGATCGAACATGCCGGTCGCCGCCAGGATCTCTCCGGTCAGGGCACTACGCACCCTTTCCCTGAGGGGGCCACGGAACCAGTTGGCCAGCGGCACGGCAAACCCCATCTTGGGGCGATAGAGCACATCATTGGGCAGCATGGGCTCCATCGCCTTCTTGAACAGGTACTTGCCTTCCTGGCCCTGGATCTTGTGGGTGCTCGGAAGGCTGGCCAGCCATTCGACCAAGGGATGGTCCATGAGGGGCTCACGGACTTCCAGCGAATGGGCCATGCTCGCCCGGTCTACCTTGGTGTTGATGTCACCCACCAGGTAAGTCTTGATGTCCAGATACTGGATGAGCGCCAACGGATCGTCGGTACCGACGTTCGCGGCATGGCGCCGAAATACCTCCAACGCGTTGTAGCCCGCCAGACGGCGTTGAAAATCCGGCGAGAAAAGCTGCGCACGCATATCGCCCCGCAGGATGGAGACGGAGTGAAAGTAAGCCTCGACCGAATCCCGGCCGAGCGCCTGAAAGGTGGTCTTCGCACGAAAGACGCGGGGCGCCCAGTCAGCCTTTGGATAGACCTTCCCGAGAAGTGCGAACACCGGCTTGCGCACCCCCAGGGGAAGAGCACCGCGCATCTTCTCTTCCATCATGTGGAAACGATAGCGGCGGTAGCCCCCCATGTTCTCATCCCCCCCGTCACCCGACAGAGCCACGGTCACGTGCTTGCGGGCGAGCTGGCATACCCGGTAGGTGGGGATCGCCGAACTGTCGGCGTAGGGCTCGTCATACAGGGCCGCCAGCGTATCGATCAGATCGAAGTCATCGGACTGAACGGTTTCAACCCGATGATTGGTCTTGTAACGGTCGGCCACCATCTGGGCAAACGCCGACTCGTTGAACGCCGGATCTTCAAAGGCGATGGAACAGGTATTAACGGGCTCTGATGACAGGCCGGCCATGGTCGCCACCACGGCACTGGAGTCCACCCCGCCAGACAGAAAAGCCCCCAGGGGCACCTCGGCGACCATGCGCAGACGCACCGACTCGCGCAGGCGTTCGACCATTTCGGCCTGCGCGTCGGCAAGGGACACTTTATTGTCGAGGGTGAAACGCACGTCCCAGTAGGGCTTGGGCTCCGGAACGGGCTGGCCGTGACGAATGCACAGGGAGAATCCGGGCTCAAGCTTGCGGGCACCTGAAAAGATGGTACGTGGCTCAGCCACATAGCCAAGAGCAAAGTACTCTTCGACCGCCAGGGGGTCCATGCTTCGGTCAAGGCCAGGATGCTGCATCAGCACCTTCAGCTCGGATCCGAACATCAGGGTGCCATCGTCCAGAATCGCGTAATACATGGGCTTGACGCCCATCCGGTCGCGGGCCATGAAGAAGGTCTGGCGGTTGCGATCCCACAGGGCGAACGCAAACATGCCACGGAAGCGCTCCACGCATGCCTCCCCCCAGGACTCCCAGGCATGGACGATCACTTCGGTGTCGCTGCGGGTGTGGAAGCGATGGCCAAGGGCGGTGAGTTCGGGAATCAGCTCCTGGAAGTTGTAGATCTCTCCGTTGAAGACCACGACCACCGACTCATCTTCGTTGAACAGGGGCTGCTGCCCGCTTGAAATGTCGATGATGGAAAGACGTCGGTGCGCCAGCGCGACCCCCGCCTCAAAGTGATATCCGCTCTCGTCCGGCCCACGGTGAAGCTGGATGTCGTTCATGCGCTGCATGAGTTCGCGCGGGAAGGTCTGTTTCGCTCGTGTATCGAAAAGTCCGGCAATGCCGCACATAGTTGCTAACCCTTATTCCGTCGTCTTGCCCGGGCAAGTCAATTTGAAAGTCCCGACAGGGATTGATACAAACCTGCGTACTGCCCCACCATGCCATCAATGCTGAAGAACGTTTCGACGCGCTTGCGTCCTGCCCTACCCTGCTCGGCAGCGAGTTCGCGCCGGATCAGGTAAGGCTCAAGTGCGCCGGCCAGCGAATCCGCATCCTGAGGAGGGACCAGCACACCGGTCACCCCGTCCTCGACCAGCTCTCCACTGCCACCGACCGCGGTCGCAACGACCGGCAGGCCGGCCGCCATTGCCTCAAGGATGGTGTTGGAAATCCCCTCAGCTTTGGAGGGAAGCACAAAACAATCGAACCCCGACATGACATTCGGCACGTCACCCCGCTCGCCGGACAACCAGACGTGACCATCGACACACTCCCGGGAAATTTCTGCCTCAAGCACTTTCCGGAGCGGCCCCTCACCGACGAGGATCAGCCGGGCAAGCGCTGCCAGTTCCGGCTGACGCCGGATGAGCAGGACGAAGGCCCGAAGCAGATTCATCTGGTCCTTCACCTCCTGCAGACGCCCGACCGTGCCAAAGACGTAGAACTTCGGATCGTTGAACGGAGACCCTGCAATCGCGGCCCTCTGGAGCCCTCGCGGCACAAAGCGCGTCAGATCCACGCCATTGCAGATCCGGGTAACACGTCCTCCGGGAACCCCGATGGCATCGCGCAGATAGGACTCAAGATGTCCGGAGAGCGCGATGTAGTGGGTCACAAAAGGGCGGTGCAGGCGACGGATCAGACGATAGGTCGGGTTGGTCCCGTCCGGATCGGTAACGTCCCAGCCGTGCTCGCCGTGAATCCGCACGGGAACGCCTGCCAACCAAGCCGGCAGAGTCGTCTCAAGCGCAGCGAGATTGCGGGTATGGACAACATCCGGGCGATATTTGCGAAACAGGCGAAAGAGCGCCGGAAACAATCTGATGCTGTGCCCGGGGGGTTTGTGCAATGCGACAAATTCTACATCCGGGCGGCTTACTCGGGCGCAGAACACGGGGTCACATTTTGTCAGAGCCACGACCACGTGCCGAAAGCGGCGCACATCAAGTCGATTGATCAGATTGACCACACCATTCTCCAGCCCGCCGACGGCGAAGCTGAATACCACGTGCATCACGAGGAGGCGTCCATCCTTGCTTGAAGCGCTCATTTCGGGGCCGGCTGCACGGTCTTCGCAATCATGTCGAGGAGCGCCGGCCCGTTCGCCTGATGGAAGGCCTGGAGCGTCGACGCAGCGGCAGTCAGATCATCTGCCGTCGCCCAAACTGCAATAAAAACAGAGGTATCCGGGTGACCCTGCAAGCGCTCCAGCACCAGCAACGACTTGGCAAGGTAATCATTGGTAACGAGACGCCCATTTATCCAGTATCCCGACCACACCAGTGCCCTGATCGACTCCCGCGCCATACTGGTCGCCATCCAATGCCCTGCACCGGAATCAGCCCCCCGACTTTGAGTCAGACGGTTCCAGTGCGGGTCGTTCGGCAGCAACAAGGCATTCTGGCTCTGCACCAATTCATGACCTGGCCGCTGATCGGCATAACTTGCCACGTAAACCGACACGACCTGCTTGCCATTCGCGTAGTGGCGAAGACTGTCCTCCCGATAGCCCATGAAAGACGGCTTGAAACTGACGGGCGGAGCAGCAAGCTCACGCCAAGGTGCAGCGACCGCCAGCGCAGGTATGGGCGAAGCTGTCGCCGGATGCAGTGCCTCGGAGCTTTCGAGATGATGCAAAACCAGTGGTGCAACAGCAACGGCCAGTGCCAAGGGAACGAGCCGGACAAGACCTGAGCGCGCCACGCCCACCTTCACCGGAGGCCGCTTTCGAGCCGCTTCCACCGGGTCGAGATCCTCACGCCAATGCCCCCCAATCCAGAACATCAGCATGATGACAATGCCAAAGAACAGCCACCCGTACAAAATATGGTCAACGCCCGTAGCGATTCGATTGTCGCTGAGGAAACCCAGCATGACGATCATGTAGGCACGCAACCAATTTGCAACGACCGGAACAACAATTGCCGCAACCAAGAAAAGCAGGCGCCGGTGAAGCGAGCGGTAACTCAGGTAAGCGTACAGGGTACCCACCATCAGGGAAGCCATCAGGTAGCGAACTCCACTGCATGCCTCTACCACCGACCAGCGTCCATTGGGAACAACGAAGTGGAGCCCTTCCTGATAGACGGGGACACCGGAAAGACGGACTGCCGAGACCGTAAACTCAGCCGTGTAATCCATCATCACCGGCAGCAGGAACTCCCCGATCGGAACCCCGAAAAGCAGGAACAGAATAGGGAAGGCCAGAGGGCGGGCGAGTTGAAAACCGAGCACACCTACCAAACTGAAGATGAGGATGAAGGCCAGAGCCGCATGCGTTACGGAAGCAACACTGGCCAGCTCTCCGAGCAACCAGCCAAAGCCAGCGGCGAGGATCGGCAAGGCCATCACCGGGGCAGTCCCAATTTGCAGTCCGATCAGGCGATCCCTGTTGCGCCAAACCAGCCAGCCAGAGATCGGCAGCACCAGAAGTCCGTGGGCAAAGGTCTCGGACCGCCACCAGATGGAGAACACCTCCTGGGCGGTACCTGAATACCATGCAACAACCCACGCCAAGACGGCTGCCATGACTGAAGACACCCGCAAGATAGGGCTCATTGAGTTTTCCTGTTGTTTATGCGGCATGGACACGTCGACTGCCATCAGCAGGGTTGGCACTTGGCGACGAACGACATGTTCATGGTATCGAGCAAGTGTCTATCCGAGATTACGCACAAGCGTCGGACCAAGACGGTTGGCCACTCCGATCGGCAAGCGTCGCCACAAGGCAATGAAGGCACGGTACTTCGGATTCAGGGGATTGTTCTGGGGTATGGCGTCCCGTTTGAAAAGACGGTACTCGTAAGACAGGGGCTGCGGCTCGAACCCCCAGTTCTTCTTGAAACTAAAGGGTCCGGTACCCGCCTTGCTGCGGCCGTAGTCGAAGATGCGGCAACCCCGGTTGCAGGCGTGACGCATCAACTCCCAGTACTTGAAATCATTGGCGGCCAGATCCCGCGCAGCCAGATCGTCTCCCGCGTAGTACGGAAGGATTTCCTCACGAAAATAGAAACTCAGCACACTCGACAACGGCTTGCCATCAGCGGTGGAAACCGTAAGGATGTCGCAGTCCTTACCGAAAACCGACAACAGCGTCTGGAAAAATCTCTTGGACAATGCTGGCGTACCGTGGCGCAACACATTGTCGGAGTACAGGGCAAAGAAGCGATCCGGCGTGGGGTCGAAAGTCGCCATCAAGCCGTTCTTGATGCCCTTTCGGACCATCGCACGCTGCTTGCGCGGAATCGCCGCCATATTCGCGTCTTCGTCCGGGAAGATCTCCTTGCGGAAGGTGAAATAGACCTCCTGCCGCGGCCAATCCACGTGTCGGGCGCCGAGATTCCGGTATTCGAGATGCTGGACGCCGATCTTGCGGGCCAGCTCCTCCGCCGCCGCCTCAAGGGCCGCCACAGCCTCCGCATCGTCTCCTGCAATCCCGCCATAAACGGCAAACGGCAGGGATGTCAGGGCATGGCCAAACAGCCGGCTTTTCACCTCCGCCAGCGGAAGGACAGCCACGACCCTGTTGTCACGCTCGGCGAACAGATAGTGCGTGTTGTGCCGGAACACGTCCCGCATGATCCCTCTCCACTCGATCCGGTGAAAGAAGGTTGCACTGGGGCAAGCGAACACGAACTCGTTCCAGCGTACAGAGTCAGCCTCTGCGAATGGACGCACTTTGACTACAGAAACCATGCCGGGAACCCTAAACAGACTGACTTGCCGCAGGCAGAAACACATCGTCCATCCTGCCCCAGGAAAAATCCTGGAGAAGGCGCTGAAGACGTGCCTCGGTCTGCGCGAGATTGACGTAATGCCGGAATCGCGCCTTGGCAGAAGCCTCACGCACGACCGGCTGCCCGGGATCAATCTCCCAAGGATGGAAATAGAAGATGGCGGGTTTTCGGTCTTCCTGGTTAACTTTCCGGATACCCCAAGCCGAAACAGGGTAAGGCAGCAAGCGGAAGTACCCTCCTCCGCCAACTGGCCAGTTGCGTCCGAAACGCCTCACCGTGGTGATGGGGATTTCGACAAGCCTCGCGCCAACCGCGTAAGGGAAACGCGGTGCATCAGGCACGCCGTAATGGTCATGCTTTACCGGATAGACACTGGAACTATAGGCATAGCCTGCCTCCTCGATGCAGCCATGAGCCCAGGGATTTGACAGCCCGACCGAGAAACTGGGCGCCCGATACCCCCGCACCTCGCAGCTGGCCACATCCTCAAGCACTACTTTGGCAAGCTTGATATCGGCTAGAAAAGCCTCCGGTGACTGGTCGCTGGCCCGCTCGTGGGCATAGCCATGACTGGCCAGTTCATGCCCTTCGGCAGCGATTCGTCTCACCAACGCGGGATATCGCTCCGCAATCCAGCCCAATGTGAAGAAGGTGCCCCTGGCACCGCGCTCCGCAAGAATCGCAAGAATACGCTCCACGTTCCGCTCCACTCGGCACGGAGTAGAGTTCCAAACATCCTTAGGAAAATGGGATGCCAAGGCGGAAACCTGGAAGTAGTCCTCCACATCGATGGTCAGGGCATTTGTGACGTTTCCTCCGTCATCTCGCGATACGGTCATTTGCTGGCAACCTCTTTCCCTTCTCCGTCAATGCGCTGCTCAGCAGCACCAATTAACTGACTGAGAGCGTTCAGGGTAGTGGAGAGAGTCCGCTCAAGGAGGGCCAGACGGTCCTCAAAGCGGCTCGTGTCATAGCCGGCCCCCAAACCGGCAAGGGTCCGTGATGCCTCCGGATCAGCCAGCAGGCGTAGAAGATGGCCCCCGGAATGGACCTGATCAGGCACGGCTGTTTCGGTCTGATGCGCTAAAGGCACAACCTGTTCCTCGCTCATCTCGGCTGCGACTTGCTCCACGAGCTCCACCGAAACCTGGTGCTTGTCAGACAAAAATGCAGCCAGCATTATTCGGTCGCAAAGGGCATTGATGCGACGGGGAATCCCCTGGCTATGATTGAATATCCCCTTCAGGGCCTCCGCTTCGAAAGCCGGGTTACCCTTCCAGCCAACACATCCAAGACGATGCTCCACGTAGGCCTGGGTTTCCGCCACGTCCAAGGGGCCGAGGTGATATGACGCAATGACACGCTGACGCAACTGCACCATTTCAGGACTTTGCATGATGCTTCTGAATTCGGGCTGCCCGACCAGAAAACTCTGCAGCAGGGCATGATCTTCCAGCTGAAAGTTGGAAAGCATCCGCAGTTCTTCGACCGCACGTTGGGTCAGGTTCTGCGCCTCATCAACGATCAGCAGCGCACGCTTGCCGGCTGCAGTGGTTGATACGAGAAACGCTTCGATCGCCAGTAGCAAATCACTCTTCGAAAGATGCTTGCTCGGTATTCCGAAGGCAGCCGCAACCAGCCGAAGTATGTCATCAGCATCTATCTGTGTGCTCACCAGGTTGGCGGCAACGATCCTGCTGGGGTCGAGCTTCTCAAGCAGGCTACGCACCAGTAGTGTCTTACCAGCGCCGACCTCACCAGTCACGACAATAAAGCCCTCATTCTGGTGAAGCCCATACTCCAAATAAGCCATCGCCCTGCGATGACCTCGGCTACCATAAAAAAAGGACGGGTCCGGGTTCAACTGAAAGGGTTTTCCGCGCAGACCGAAATAAGCTTCGTACATGAGCGCCCTCAGAACCTTACGGAAACCGAACCGATGATGGCATTCTCGGAATAGGAGCTAGTTCCTTTGCCCTCGCTGTTGCGAATCTGCAGTGAGCCATCGGCCTTGGGCGTGAACTGAGTCATCACGCCGGCATAGATGCGGCGCGTCCGGTTGCTCAGATCCAAACTTGAGGCGGTACTGACGCTGTCCTGATGACTGCGCACCAGTGTCAGGCCGATGTTTGCCGAAGTGACGGGCGTAAGCAGACGCGTAAGACTCACCGTACCACTGATGTCGGTTATCCGCGAGTTCGATGCAAAATCCCCGGTCAAGGCAAAATCCTGATTGGTCAGCGTGGAGCGCTCGGACCGATAAACGGAAAACTGGAGGGTATTCCTGGGGCCCGTCACCATCATATCCAGATTGATTCGTCGATCCAGAAAGACTCCGTTCGAGAGCACAGCCTGACTCACTCCCAGACGATTGGGAAGTCCCCGCTCCGCGATGTAGGAGCGCACGAAGGCATCCCTCTCAGCGAAATCCGGGAAGCGTGCAGCGGTCATGGCCATCAGAAGGCCATAAGTATCCAGCTGAGCACTCGAGCTCAGGGATTGATTCGTGGAACTCGCATCCTTGGAGTAGCGCGCCGAAACGATATAGCGCCCGCTCTGGTGACTGGCGCTCATCAAGTAGCCTGGGCCGAAGAAGCGATCCTCCCAGAGCCCCGAAAACTTCGTCTGGGGGCTTGCCATCCAGTCCAGGGCAACACCGGTGATGGTGGAGCGTTCGCTGTCGACCGTCCGGTAGTTATTGGCTTCCGACCCAACGATGAGACGCATCTGAAGCTGGGGATCAATCTGAAGCAGGGCGCTTCCGCGAACTGAATTGCTATTCAGATCACGCCGATCAGTTGCCTCAATGGCACTATCAACGGCGACCACCGACCATCCGATTCTGCCAAACGCCTTCGGGTCGGAAACATTCGCCGACAGCGTTCGACTCTGCAACTTCTGGAAGGTACTTGAGGAAGTATCGGTATCTGACAGGGTGTAGCGCAATTCAGCCTTACCGGTAGAGGCGAATCGGCCTGTGAGATAGGGACTGACAACGATATTCCGAACACTGGTCTGATTGGACCGCCCGGTAACGCCATCTCCGGACTGCACGCCGAGACTTGACAGCGCTTCCTGGGAAACCGAAGCCTGCAGATCAACAAAAGCCAGATTTTCCCAGGCCGTCACCTTCCCGTCTCCACGCAGGGTCAGATAACCCCGGCTCAGATCCGAGTCACGCCCATACAGCGACGCATTGAACGCTGCCTGCAGATTTCCCTTGACTCGCGCCCCATCGGATCTCATCGCAACGCTCGGGCTGATCGTCGTGATCCAGTCACCTTTGGCCTCAGAACCACTGCGTAGCTGAACGTTGTCGGTGATGGTCTCCGTTACACGGACAGCAGTCTGGAAGATTGGCGCCATTGCCTGCACCTGTGTCTTTTCCTGCACTTGGGAAAAGGCCGGGCCGGCAAACGCAGCGGACAATGCAGCAAAACATAGGCTCGGCAAGGAGCCAGGACAACAGGCAGAGTGACGGAGCTTCACGCGCCCTCCCTCGGCCCCTGACCATAGCCATAGCCATAACCGTAGCCGTAGCCGTAGCCATAGGAACCACCACTGGTTTGCTGTGCCTTGTTCAGAAGCATCAATCTGACCGGACAAGTGTCGATGGTACCCAGCGCCTGCTTGACAGCAGCCTGCGTGGTGCGATTGGACTCAACAACCATCACTATCTGCCCCATATGGGTGGCAAGCACACGGGATTCCGTGGTCACCAGAAGCGGCGGGGAGTCGAATACGATGATCCGATCTGAATAGCGGTCGGCAAGCTCCGCCAAAAGATGATTCATCGCATCGCTGGCCAGCAATTCGGTTGCCCGCGGATGAGGCGTCCCGGCGGGAAGGATGCTGAGCTTTTCAATATTCGTCTTGAGAAGCACATCGCCCAAATGCATGTCATTGGAGGTCAGTACATCCATCAGCCCCTTGCGTGGCGCCAGACCTAGAATATTGAGAACGGACGGACGGGAGACATCCGCGTCGATCAGGAGCACGGTGTGGTCCAGCTCCATGGCCATGCTGATCGCGAGGTTGATGGAACTGAAGCTCTTCCCCTCACCAGGAAGGGAGCTCGTGACCATGATCAAGTTCGCGTTCTTGACCGCAGCAGCCCCTTTGCCCTGAACGTTGCGCAGCAGGGGGCGCTTGACGATACGGAATTCGTCCCCAATCAAGGAACGCGGGGCGTTGGGTGTAACGATTCCAATCGAATGGAGGCGATCAAGATCAATGTCAACAAAACGATCCGGACTTTGCGCACGGGATACGGCAGCTGCCGGTACTGCCGAAGCGGGCTGCTCAGTCACTGCCGCAGCCGGTGGCGGCGCCTGGGTTGAGGTTGGCGCGGCCGCCGGCGCCTGGTCGGAAGGCTCCTGACGCTCGGCGGTATCGCCGTTACCGGCAGCTCGCTGGAGTTGCTCGAGCCGCTCGACGGCCTTTTCAATAATGCTCATATCTGCCCCTCAAGCCATTCTGGCCAGCATCAACCAGACCGTCATTGCGCCAAACAGCCCCACCAGGGCTCCCACCCCACCCAGAAACGCGATCTTGCCCCGACGCTGATTTCGCGCCCGGTCAGGATCGGCAATCATGCTGACAGCACCAAGCACCGCAAGCCCCGTCACGTCCCGCAGCACGTTTGTGTCCGAGAAAGTCGGACGGATCTGACTGATCAGGAAACTGATCGCAGCCCCCATCAGCAAGGCAGCAAGGCCAGCAGCCGGCATCAACAACAGCCGATTCGGCGCGGCAGGCTTGTTCGGCACCGTCGGCGGGTCGATCAGGCGGAAGTCAGCCACACCGGATGTAGCCCCCATCTCGACGGCCATCGTGGCGGACTCACGACGCGCAACCAGTTGATCATAGTTGCGCTTGTTGACATCGTAGTCCCGGTTAAGCTGTGTGTATTCAGCCTCGATCTGCGGCAGCATGCGCGATGCCGCCGACAGCGACTGGACACGGCTCTCGTACTCTGCAACCCGCGCACGCAAGGACGCCACATTCGCCTCAGCCTCGGCAAGGGACATCTTGAGTTGCTGGTAAACAGGGTTGGAACCTGCCGAGCTCGACATGCCGGTAGGTGCTGTCTTCCGGCGATTCTGGATCTCCTGGATCTTCTGCGCTTCGAGTGTCTCGATGGTCTTGCGGGTTCCGACAACGTCCGGATGTTGGTCGGTGTAGCGCTGCAGCAAACCATCCAGCGTCTTTTTCAGCGCTTCGATACGTCCGTCGAGTTCGGGCACCGACACCGCCGCCAGCGACGCGCTGCTGACATTATCAGGCAGCAGGATGGGCTCCTCTCCAACGATCTGGCGCTTCAGGGCATCACGGGAGTTCTCCGCTTCACGCAAGGCCAGACGGGCTTGACCGAGCTGCTCGTTGGCTTCGTTCATCTTGGCGAAGTAATCCCGCCCGCCAGATCCGACGGTGGTCAGATTACGCAGCTTGTACTCCTTGAGCCGGTTCTCGGCTTCCTCAAGCTTCTGCTCGTAAGACTTGATCTGCTCTTCGATGAACTTACGGGCAGTGTCTGAATCCTTGCGTTTGTCGCCGAGTCCGGATTCGACGAACATGGACACCATGGACTGAACGACACGCTTGGCACGCTCCGCATCCGTATCCGTATAAGCCAGCGTATAGAGGTTGTCGCGACCGGCAACCCGGATCTCAAGTGACTTCGTGACACCGAGAATGAGCGCTTCGCGCTCTTCCTTGGTCTTGACTGTCAGATCGAGATCGGCCATTCGGATCAGCTTTTCCACATTGGGACGGCTGATCAGGGTTCGACTGAGAATGCTGATCTGCTGATCGACGTTGGGCTGGACGGCAAGCCCGGACATCAGGGGCTTGAGGATCGATTGGGTATCCACATAGACCCGCGCCGAGGACTCATAACGGTCAGGCAGCAAGTAAACCGTCGCGGCAGCGATCGGGCCGACAATCCATGCCGCAGCCAAGCCCCACCAGCGATAGAGCCACATGCCGCGGAGGATCACCGACAGCTGTCTTAGTATGTCTTCCATTGGGAGATTCCGAAGGCGGCTCCCCGGGATGCCCCGGGGAGGAAATCAAGAAGAATGGGTCAAAACCAGCTTTGGGGAATGATCAGGACATCGCCCGGCTTGAGCTCGACGTTCGCAGAGACGTCGCCACGCTTGATGAGGTCTCGGAGACGAACCGAATACTGCTTGCTTCCCTCTGACGTACGCAACAGCGTTGCCCGATTTCCGTCGGCAAAATCGGTGATGCCGCCGACCGCAATCATGAGGTCAAGCAGCGTCATCTTCTGCTTGAACGGGAGCGTCATCGGACGAGCCGCCTCGCCAACAACCCGAACCTGCTCCGAATAGGGGCCGACAAAGGAAGTGACGATGACGGTCACGACCGGATCACGAATGTACTTGGCAAGCGCTTTTTCGATCTCGCGGGCCAGCGTGGACGCGTCACGCCCAGCAGCCGGAAGATCCTCCACCAGCGGCGTGGTGATCCGACCATCAGGGCGCACGGGAACCTGCATGGACAGTTCGGGATTTCGCCACACGACGATATTGACGGAATCACCGGGCCCGATCAGGTAGTTGTATTCGGCATTCGAGGCGGAAGCCGGCGCCGCGGGATGAGGTGTCGCGCACCCGGTCAGTCCCGCTGCAAGGCAGGCCAGCGCACCAATCGTCAATAGTCGTTTCATAAAAAAACCTTTCCCTCAATTTGGCTCGTCTGCAGCCTTCTGATGATAACAAGCGGATATTACGGCAGCCCGAACACGGCTCTGGAGAAAAACGTCACGCCACCCCGCAATGGGCACATGGCGCAACGATTCGTAAACGAGAAAACCACCACGAACACCGGGATTCGTCATATTTGCGATGCAAACTGGAGCGAACAAACGTCAGAAGGACCAGCGTGCCTCGGTGTATACACGATCACGATCGTCATAGCGACCAAAGAGACCGCTAGGCTTTCCACCGAAGACATCTACACCGAACGTAACCTTCAGGTTCTTCGCTGCAGTCCATTTCAGCTTCGGCCTGAACATGAAATCCGTGCGATTCAGCATTGAAACCAGCAGAGCTTCGGTCTCCCATGCCTGGGTCACCCGGGTACCCAACAGGATGCTGGCTCCGCCCTCGGTACGATCCGTCCCGATGGATGGATCGTGGTTTGCCGCCCGACGGGCAAAATACTGGAGGTTGATCCGACCATCATTGAACGCGGGCACATCAACCCCGATGACGTAGTCGAGGGTGTCCTGCCGGACCAAGCCGTTTGGCGCCGCAGGGTCGGTCGAAAGGAACTGCCGTCCCCGCGTGTGCACCACTTCACCCTTCAGCACGAACTCACCAAAATCCTTCGCGACGGTTCCGCCCACCTGGGTGATCCGGTCATGCCGGGGCTCAAACTCATTCAATCCAACGACATAGAAGGTCTGGGCGACATCAAGACTACGGTAGTAAAAACCCGATACGTCCCACCCCCCGACAAGCCGGGAAAGACGCCCCCCCCAATTGGTGTTCCCTAGCGAGCTATCCGGCTTGACTTCACCACGAACGTTCGCTCCCCGAGGGAGCGGATAAAACTCCGCGCCTGGCTTGCCGATTCTGTCGTAGCTGGGCGAGGGAATCCAGACCAGCTCGGCATGGGTCTCGCCGAAATAGTACTCTGCACGCGCGGCCCACTGGGGAATGCGCAGTTGTTCGAAATCAGGTAGATAGAATGTCCTCAGATCCCTGGCGGAGACCACATCGGCAAAGAAGAGGCCGACCATCTCACCCCAAACGATGTGCTGCCGCCCAAGCCGGACATCCACATCACCCGCCGAGAAGTCCACGTAGGTTTCGCGAAGATCAAACTGATACTGCTGATCCCGACGCACGGCATCGGGATAGAAGCCGGAATCGATGGCGAAGACCGCATCCGCGTCAGCCCGCCCGGAAATCTTCCACTTGAAACCCGAACCGCTACCTTGGGCAGACAGTTCCGCACGGGACCGGGCCATCGACCAGTGTTCCCGGTCAGCATAGGTTCGCGCAAGATCAAACTGGAGAACACCCCCGGCCCTGGTTTTCCCGGCGGCGTCGAGATCAAGATCAAGATCATCGGTGGCTGCGGTAGCGGACCCAGCCGAGGCCAACATCGCCAAGGCCAAGGCAAGCAAAGTGGGCTTTGACCTGAAAAGATTCATCTATTCCTCTTGATAATGATTGCGATCAGATCTCAGGATCGTCTTCCGGCTTGCGTCGATCCTGAACAAACTTCCAGGCTCCGTCGCGCCGCAGGCCTAGCGCGGTGATCTGACCATCCTCCATCCTGACCAAACGATCAGCCCGGTTCATGACTCGCTTATCGTGGGTTGAAAACACGAAGGTAGTACCGTCGTTCTGGTTGAGATCCCGCATCAGATTGAGAATGCTCTCCCCGGTACGTCGGTCCAGATTGGCCGTCGGCTCGTCCGCCAGCACAACGCGCGAATGGGTCACCAGCGCCCTCGCAACCGCCACGCGCTGCCGCTGCCCGCCAGACAACTGATTTGGACGGTGATGGGCATACTTTGCCAACCCCACTTTCGACAGATAATGATTCACCCGCTCCCGCCGCTCCGGCGCCGATAGCTCAGGCATTTGCAGCAACGGGTACTCGACATTCTCGAAGGCTGAGAGCACCGGCAGGAGATTGAAGGTTTGAAAAATGAAACCGATTGTTCGTGCGCGTACATCAGCAAGATCGTCAGGGCTTTGTCCGGACACGTCCTTTCCTTCAATCTCGACGCGCCCCTTGCTTGGCGTATCAATGCACCCCATGATATTGAGCAATGTCGATTTACCGCTCCCGGACGGCCCGGCAATGGCCATGAAAACACCCTCTTCAACAGTCAACGACACCCCTTCCAGCGCAGTGACGTCCTGCTCGCCAAGTCGGTAGGTCTTGCTTAAATCGTCAACACGGATAATCGGCATTTGCGCACTGAACTATGTTGTTTGCTTTCCAAGGATAACACCATGAGCTTCAAGTTTTACCTGCCCGGCTTGCGCGCAACCAGCATTGCACTCATGGCTGCCTCAGTGATGGGGCTTTCCACCCCTGCACTGGCAGACGATGACGATACAGCCCGTACTGTGGTGGCCCGCTCCGACGAAGTGCGCTTCCCCCGAGATGGCTTTCAGGTTCTGATCACGATCGAGTCAACCACCCCGGGCGAGCCTGCTGAAGAAAGAAAGTACCGGATTCTCTCCAAGGGAAATGAAAACACGATCGTGCAGACCCTTGAACCCGCGACTGACCGCGGTCAGTCGATGCTCATGCGTGGTCGCGACCTCTGGATCTTCATGCCCAACATCTCCCAACCCGTACGTCTTTCCCTCGCCCAGCGGCTGACAGGCCAGGTTGCCAACGGCGACTTGGCACGAGCCAACTTCTCTGGTGACTATGAGCCGAAGATCTTGCGAACCGAGACCATTGACGGCGAGAAGATGTACGTTCTTGAACTGACTGCAGTCGACCGCGGCGTAACCTATGCAAAAGTCCTCTATTGGGTCAGACAATCGAACAACTGGCCTCACCGAGCCGAGTTCTACTCGCTCTCCGAGCGCCTCCTCAAGGTCGCACGTTACGAAAAATTCCAGAATCTGGGGGGGCGAGTCCGCCCCACCCAGCTCGTGATGGAGGATGCGCTCAAGAAGGGTGAAGTGTCAGTTCTGCGATATTCCCAAATGACGGCGAAGGATCTACCGGACCGGGTGTTCACCAAACAATACATGGACAAACTCAATCGGGTTGATTGAGCATCAGACAAAGCCCCCCGCCGGGGGATCGGTGGATTCGAACAAGCCTGCCCTGTCAAGCGCATCACATGCGGCCTCGAGCAGGGCCTCCGGTCCTGTTCGCATGGGTTCAACAGCAATCCGACGACGGACCCCTGCGACCACGAGATCCACCCCTTCCGGATCCAGCCCTTCGACCCCCATACCGGCAGGAAGCCGGCAGGCAAGAGCCTCAAGCAGAGCCGTTTCCTCCCCAGGCTGAAGGGGGTCATTCAAGGACACTGCATCAAGCCATCCCATGCGCCCGAAACCGCCGATAAATCGCGCCCTCTGGGGCTCCATCCTGAAAAAGCTGAAGTCCCCCCAGTCAAGGAATTCGGCGGAATTCGGACTGTAGCGCAGGAAGCGGGCGCGCCCGAACTCATCCAGATCCACCCTGCCCACCGTTCCCAACAGAGTCAGCCTGACACTCTCCAGTGGACTACCTGGCGCCTCGTCGGAAATCATCAGACTGGCGCGGGGATCAGCCAGCAGGTTTTTCGTGTGCTCTGCCAGACGGCTGAGCAGAAAGAGAGGGCGGCCCCTCTCGTCCAGCCCGTAGGGCAGCAGACTGACAAACGGATAGCCGGACATGGCCACGGAGATGCTGCCGAGCGCCCCGCTGCGCCCGGTGCGCAGCAAGCGGCGAACCTCCGTGTAGTCGAGCTTCATGCCTGAAGACGTTCACCGCCACGCTGGCGACGCGCCTCGAACAGACACAGACCGCTGGCAACGGACACGTTGAGACTCTCGACGGTACCGTACATGGGGATACTGATCAGCTCATCACAGGTCTCGCGTGTCAGCCTTCGCAAACCGTCCCCCTCGGCACCGAGCACCCAAGCCACCGGTCCTTTCTGATCCACGGTGTAGATGGATTTTTCCGCCTCGCCTGCGGCGCCCAAGATCCAGACTCCCGCCTCCTGCATTTCCCGAAGGGCCCGGGCAAGGTTGGTAACCGTAATATAGGGAACAGTATCTGCCGCGCCGCTCGCAACCTTGATGGCCGTTGCGTTCAAACCCACCGCTTTGTCCTTGGGGGCAATGACCGCATGGGCACCCGCAGCATCCGCCACCCGGAGACAGGCCCCCAGGTTATGGGGATCCTGAATGCCATCGAGCACCAGCAACAGGGCCGGTTCGGTCAGACCATCGAGAACATCGGGTAGCTTCAGCTCCTTCCGGCGCCCATCCACCCTCGCGACAACGCCCTGATGGCGACGTGTCCCCACCATGCGATCAAGCCGCTCCCCCTCGGAAGGAATGATACGGGCTCCCAGTTGCTCTGCCTGGCGAAGAAGATCCCTCGCCCGAGCATCATTACGCTGCGCATCGGTAAAGATCTCAAAGATACCTTCCGGATCCTGACGAAGCTTGGCAAGAACAGCATGGAAACCGTAAATGAGACGGGAACTGGTGTTATCAGACACGAGGCTTGGCTTTCTTCTTCTTGGAACTGTCCGCGGTGCTCTTTCGCGGTTTGGTGGTTTTGACCTTGTCAGCCACCTTGGAGGTGACAGCCGCTGGCGGGGGAGCCGATTCTACTATCGGCCGGACCAATTCTGGGCGGCTCGCCCTGCTGGCCTGGCGGCGAGGAACAGCCGGGGTCGGATCCATACTCGCCGGCGCTCCCGCAGCAGCGTCCCGTGCAAGGTGGGCGCGAGCGGTCTTGCCCACGCGTTCGGTTGCACGCTCAGGGCCCCGAACGAGTCGAAAGTCTATCTTGCTCGCTTCCATGTTGACCCGCACCAGTTGCACCCTGACCTGATCAGACAGCCGGTAACGCTGGCCTGTACGCTCGCCAACAAGGGCGTGATGGGCATCATCGAAATGGAAGTAATCGCTGCCCAGATCCGAGATATGCACGAGGCCTTCGACAAACACATCGTGCAGCGCCACAAATAGCCCGAAGGGAACCACCGCCGACACGCTGCCGTCAAATTCCTCGCCGATCCGGTCCTGCATGTAATAGCACTTGAGCCAGTTCTCCACATCCCGGTCGGCCTCATCTGCCCTGCGCTCGGTCATGGAGCAATGCATACCGATCGCCTCCCAATCCCCGCCTTCCTGTGCCGGCACGTAGCGCTGCCCCAACAAGGCCGCCTTGATGGCCCGATGCACCAGAAGATCCGGATAGCGCCGGATGGGCGAAGTGAAGTGGGTATAGGCCTCATAGGCAAGGCCAAAGTGGCCCACGTTGTCGGGACTGTAAACGGCCTGACGCAGGGAGCGAAGCATCACGGTCTGCAGGAGCTGCAGATCCGGCCGCTCCTTGATGCTGTCCAGCAGGCGGGCATAATCACCGGCCTTGGGCTCATCTCCCCCGCCCAGTTGCAGCCCGAACTCACCGAGAAAGTCCCTCAACTTGGCAAGCTTCTCGGGTGTGGGGCCTTCATGAACCCGGTACAGGGCCGGATGCTCCTGCCCCTGCAGGAACTCGGAGGCACACACGTTGGCCGCAAGCATGCACTCCTCGATCAGGCGGTGCGCATCGTTGCGACTCTCCGGAACAATCTTCTCGATCTTGCCCTGATCGTCGAAGACCATCCGTGTTTCCTGGGTTTCGAAGTCGATTGCCCCCCGCTTCGCCCGAGCCTTGAGAAGCACCCGAAAGAGCTTGTCCAGGTTCTGCAGATGGGGCAGCAGGCCGCCAACAATCTCTAGCGCCGCCGGATCGCCTTCGTAGAGTGCTGCCGCAACCTGATTGTAGGTAAGGCGCGCCTTGGAGAACATCACCGCCGGGTAAAACCGATACTGCTTGATCACGCCGGTCTGGGAAATGGCCATGTCACACACCATGCACAGACGCTCCACCTGCGGATTGAGAGAGCACAGGCCATTGGACAGCTTCTCGGGCAACATCGGGATCACCCGACGCGGGAAGTAGACCGAGTTACCCCGGTCATACGACTCCCCATCCAGAGCGGAACCGACCGTTACATAGTGGGAGACATCGGCAATCGCCACGACCAGTCGGAAACCACGCCCCTGGCGCTCGCAATACACAGCATCATCGAAGTCCCGTGCCGTCTCACCGTCAATGGTCACCAGCGGAAGGGCCGTGAGATCCTCCCGGCCCTTCCAGTCCATCTTGCGAACCTTGTCAGGCAGGCGACGTGTCTGCTCCTTCGCCGCCTTGCCGAACTCGAACGGCAACTCATGCTTGCGCAGGGCAATCTCGATTTCCATGCCCGGATCCGCATAATTGCCCAGCACCTCGACCACCTTGCCGATGGGCTGGGCATAGCGGGTCGGCTGCTGAACGAGCTCAACCACCACAACCTGCCCTGCCTTTGCCTTCGCCTTGACACCGGGCGCCAGCAGGATCTCTTGAGAGATGCGCCGATTCTCGGGCACCACGAGGGTGACTCCGTTCTCGACTAGAACGCGCCCCACGACCCGCGTATTGGCTCGCTCGAGCACCTCGACGATCTTGCCCTCAGGCCGCCCCCGCCGATCCAGCCCCGCAACGCGAACCATCACTCGATCCCCGTGCAGAACCTCCCGCATTTCATTGGGACCAAGAAAGACGTCAGGCCCCTCCTCCTCGGTGCTCACGAATCCGTAGCCATCGGGATGGCCTTGCACTGTCCCGCGGATCAAATCAGCCTTGGCCGGAAGCAGATAGTCTCCGCGCCGGTTGCGCATGACCTGTCCGTCCCGCTCCATCGCAAACATGCGACGTTCGAAGAACGGGACTTCTCCTTCCTGGATATCCAGGGCGATGACCAGATCGGAGAACGGCATCGGAATACCATGCTCTCCGAGCGTCTGGATGATGAACTCCCTGCTTGGCAAGGGAAAGTCATACTTCTGACACTCCCTTTCAAAGAAGGGGTCACTGCGACGCAGTTTGCTGAGTTTCTTGGTGTTCTTAGTTTTCGATATTGACACGGATAATTTCTACTCTATAATTCTCAGCTCGTCGCCCAGATGGCGAAATTGGTAGACGCGCTAGTTTCAGGTACTAGTGCCGCGAGGCGTGGAGGTTCGAGTCCTCTTCTGGGCACCAGGATGTTTCGAGGAAGCCGGTCTTTTGACCGGCTTTTTCTTTGATCGTTTCGATCTGGAACAGATGACGCCGGAGGGCTTCAGACGGCAAGGCTTTTGCGTATGCATCAATTTGTTCTATAATAGCGCTTTATTGCCCAGATGGCGAAATTGGTAGACGCGCTAGTTTCAGGTACTAGTGCCGCGAGGCGTGGAGGTTCGAGTCCTCTTCTGGGCACCAATTCATGAAGAAAGCCGGTCAATTGCGACCGGCTTTCTTCATTTTGCTTCCCAAAGTTATACCAGACCAGCGATAGAAAACCTCCGCCAATCTCCTTGCAAAAACGAAGGAATAGTCTATAATTAGGCCTTCTTTGCCCAGATGGCGAAATTGGTAGACGCGCTAGTTTCAGGTACTAGTGCCGCGAGGCGTGGAGGTTCGAGTCCTCTTCTGGGCACCAAGCACATCGAAAGGCCGGTCATTCGTGACCGGCCTTTCTGTTTTTATCGTCCGCTACGGCCGTCGCGTCAACATCTTCACCGACGCACAAACGCGCAACCCCCTTGGCGCAGGCGATGATTCAATCTCATCTGCACCAAGGGGGTTGCGTCGAACTACACGCCTACTCAGGCGCCGAAAGGATGGCGCTTCAGAATCGTCTCGTCTCGCTCCGGCCCGGTCGAGATGACATCAATCGAAATCTCGCAGATCTCCTCGATACGATGCAGGTAGGCGCGGGCCTCAGGTGGCAGGGCATCCCAGGTTCGCGCACCAAAGGTAGTCCCACTCCAGCCCGGCATCGTTTCAAGGATGGGCTCGCAACGAACCACCTCCTCTGCCCCCATCGGCAGCAGGTCGATGCGCCTGCCGTCCAGCATGTAGCCGGTACACAGCTTGAGTTCAGTCAGACCATCCAGCACATCAAGCTTGGTAATACACAGCCCTGAAACACCATTGATAATGATGGAACGTTTCAGAGCAGCGAGATCCAGCCATCCACAACGGCGTTTGCGGCCAGTAACGGTGCCAAATTCCCTGCCAACGGTGGACATCTGATGGCCAGGTGTTCCCGGCGTTTCGAAATCGAGCTCGGTGGGGAAAGGACCGCCGCCGACGCGAGTGCAATAGGCCTTGGTGATGCCCAGCACGTAGTGCAACCGGCCCGGCCCCACGCCAGATCCCGCAGCAGCCTGACCGGCCACGCAATTGCTCGACGTTACAAAAGGATAGGTACCGTGATCGATATCGAGCAGGGTGCCCTGGGCGCCTTCAAACAGCAAATTGCCGCCTGCCTTGTTGATGGCGTAGAGATCGGCAGAAACATCGGTCACCATCGGCCGGATCTCATCCGCGTCCGCCATCGCCTGATCAAAAACGGCCTGAAACTCGACCGGCTCAGCCCCAAGATACTTCGTCAGCACAAAATTGTGATAATCGAGAACCTCGGTCAACTTCTCCGCGAAACGTTTCGGGTCAAACAAATCATAAACCCGCAGGGCACGGCGAGAGACTTTGTCTTCGTAGGTCGGGCCGATGCCCTTTCCCGTGGTGCCGATCTTGTCGCCTGCACTCTTCTTGGCTTCCCGGGCACGATCCAGGGCCGAGTGATAGCCCAGAATGATTGGACAACCCGGACTGATCCGCAAGCGCTCACGGACCTTGATGCCGCCGGCCTCAAGGCCGCGGACTTCCGCCAATAGATGGTGAATATCCAGCACCACGCCATTGCCGATATAACACTGCACACCTGCCCGAACGATCCCCGACGGGACCAGGTTGAGCTTGTACTCGGTTGTCCCCACTACAAGGGTATGACCCGCATTGTGCCCCCCCTGGAAGCGCACAACCCCCTGGGCCTGATCAGTCAACCAATCGACGATCTTGCCCTTCCCCTCGTCACCCCACTGGGTACCGACCACCACGACATTCTTTGCCATTATTCCTACTCTCCCTGAAGCGGTTCAACCTGCCAGGCACCGCCCCGCAGAACCAGATGCCGGTCACAACCGGCCTCACGCCACGTCCCCCCGTGGCCTGGCAATTCAATGACTACATTCTCCCCCGCTTCGCGCAGACGGGCTACCGCCTCGTTGAAGCCCGCGACCCCGGATCCGGACGCCAGGATGGCGCCGGGCATCAAGGGATCCGCCACCTGAGCGGCCAGATCGCGTAGATCCAGGCTGAAACCTGTCGCAGGGCGGCCGCGTCCAAACGCGCGACCGACACTGTCATAGCGTCCCCCCAAGGCCAGTGCGACAGGAGAGTTTCCGCCATAGGCCGCAAACACGACGCCGCTGTGATAGTGATAGCCACGCAGGTCGGCCAGATCAAAACTGACAGGCAGATCCGCCAGATCGGTAGCAAGCTGCTGAAGATCATCAAGCGCCGCGCGAATCTCCACGTCGTCCGGCAGAACGGCCCGGGCCTTGGTCAGCACGTCAGCGGCACCATAAAGCGTCGGAAGGGCTAACAGGCCTGCCCGGACATCGGCAGAAACATCACCAAGCAAGTCATGCAAGCCAGGCAGATCCTTCGACTGAAGGCAATCAAACAGAGCCTCTTCCCGATCAGCGGCCAAGCATGCCTTACGGGACAAAGCTCTGAACAGGCCCACATGCCCCAGATCTATCCGGGAAGTGCCTACGCCCGCAATCGTGAGGGTTTCGGCAAGCAGTCGGATCACCTCCGCATCTGCCTCCAGCCCTGCATGACCGTAGAGCTCCGCGCCAAGCTGCAGAGGCTCCCGGGTGGCAGTGAGTGACGAAGGAACCGCATGGGCCACCGTGCCGCAGTAGCAGAGCCTCGCCACTCCCCGTCGGTTGAGGAGATGAGCATCAATACGGGCAACCTGAGTGGTGATGTCAGCACGCACCCCCATGGTACGGCCCGAGAGTTGATCCACGAGCTTCAGCGTCTTGAGCTGAAGATCCTGGCCAGCCCCGGTCAGCAGGGACTCGAGATACTCAAGCAGAGGGGGCGCCACAAGCTGATACCCGCTCAAGCGGAAAGCATCAAGCAAGCGACGGCGCAGATCTTCCAGCTTGGCCGCCTCGGCGGGCAGGGCATCCTGGATATATTCGGGTAGAACCCAACGCAACATGGGCAAAGCGCCTCAGGAAAAAACTATCAGAATGACGAGGCCGAGAACCATCGAACCCAGACCGACAAAGCGAATCTGCCCGTCCGCCAAGCGGATCAGGCGGGAAAAAGTCTCCCGCCATGTGGCGGGAGCGACAAAAGGAATGATGCCTTCCAGCACCAGCATCAGCGCAAATGCGATGATCAGGGTTCGCCCCATCACTTCCCGCTCTTGCCCGAATCAGACCCACCCGAGCGGCCGCCAGAGCTCTTGAGATACTTGAAGAACTCGGAGTTCGGCTCGACGACGATGACATCGGATTTGCTCTTGAAACTGCTCCGGTACGCTTCAAGACTGCGGTAAAAGGCGTAGAACTCGGGGCTCTGCCCGAACGCCTGAGCGTAGATCGCAGACGCCTTGGCGTCGCCCTCACCCTTGACCATCTGGGCTGTCCGGTAGGCTTCAGCGAGAATCACCTCACGCTGCTTGTCCGCATCGGCCTTGATCTTCTCCGCCTCGGCGCCGCCTTCCGAACGCAATTCATTGGCCACACGCTTGCGCTCGGCCTCCATGCGCCGGTAGACAGACTCGGAAACCTCCGCAGGCAGATCCACCCGCTTCAAACGGACATCCACAATCTGCACACCAATCTTGCGGGAATCCTGGTCGGCCTTGACGCGCATCTCATCCATGATCTTGTTCCGCTCACCAGAGACAACATCATGTACCGTGCGCTTGCCAAACTCTTCCCGCAGCCCCGCGTTAACTGTCTGCTCAAGACGCGTCTTGGCACGGGCTTCGTCCCCACCGACCGAGATGTAATACAGCTTGGGATCAACGATGCGCCACTTGACAAACAGATCGACCAGCACGTTCTTCTTTTCAGAAGTAATGAAACGCTCCGGTTCGGTCGTATCAAGCGTCAGGATGCGACTATCAAAGTAGCGCACATTCTGGATCAGCGGAATCTTCATGTGAAGCCCGGGCTCGCTGATCTGCTCCTTGACCTCACCCAACTGAAATACCAGCGCATGCTGACGCTGATCGACGGTGAACAGCGACATCGACAACACGGCAACAAGGAAAAGGCCAATGCCGACAAGAAGTGACAGACGCTCTCTCATCAACGTTCTCCCCTTTCGCGATTACGTGTGGATTCCCTGGTTCTCGCTTCACCCGAAAGGGCATCAACACGGGGCGGTGTAACCGCGCTTTCCGTCGCGGGGGTGGAAGACGGACGCGCCACTTGAGTCGGATCGGTACTCGGCGGCACGCCGGCTGCGGCAGTGACTTGCATCAGCTTGTCGAGGGGAAGATAGAGCAGGTTTCCGCTTCCTTTGGCATCCACCATAACCTTCGAGGTATTGGACAGAACTTGCTGCATGGTGTCGATGTACATGCGCTGCCTGGTGACCTCGGGAGCCTTGGCGTACTCGGTGAGGATCTGCTTGAAGCGCGAGGCATCACCCTCTGCCTGGGCCACGACCTTGCCCTTGTACGCATCGGCCTCCTCAAGCAGGCGTGACGCCGCGCCGCGGGCCCGGGGTATGACATCGTTGGCGTAAGCTTGGCCTTCATTCTTCTGACGCTCACGATCCTGCCCAGCCTTCACCGCATCATCGAAAGCCGCCTGCACCTGCTCAGGCGGCTGGGCATTCTGCATGGTGACCTTGCTCACCTGGATCCCGGTAGCGTAACGGTCAAGGATCTCCTGAGTAAGCTTCTGGGCATTCGCCGCCACCTGCTCACGTCCCTCGTAAAGCACGAAGTCCATCTTGCTCTTGCCTACGATCTCGCGCACGGCCGTCTCAGCCGCCTGGATGACTGAATCATCAGCACCGCGATTGTTGAACAGATATTGCTGTGGATCCTTGAGGATGTACTGCACTGCGAACTGAATGTTCACGATGTTCTCGTCATCCGTGAGCATCAGGGCTTCCTTGAGCACCTTGTTGCGCTCCGAGCCACGGTAGCCGATCTCCACCGTGCGCACCCCTGTCAGATTCACAAGCTCATGCGTCTGTATCGGGTAAGGAAGACGCCAGCGCAGACCCGGCTCAGTGGCCTCCTGGAAGCGCCCGAACTGCAGGACGATGCCACGCTGACTGGCGTCCACGATGTAAAACCCACTGGCCAGCCAGACCACGGCCCCAAAGGCTGCAATCAGTCCGATCCCACCCCCAAACTGGCGAAAATTGAATTCGGGAAGCCGATTTCCACCGTCCCCGCCACCAGAACCCCCGGGCCGCCCTGAATTGCGCCCGAACATGCCGGACAGGCGCCGATTGAAGTCGCGCCACAGTTCTTCGAGGTCCGGAGGACCCTGGTTGTCACCGCCGCCGCGATTGTCGCCACCGCCACGGTTGCCCCATTTGGGGTCATTGAGGGACATGAGAATGCCTGAGATCACGGTATGTATCCGCTCCGGGAAGTGAGGTAATGGGAACAGTCAGTAGGACTCTTCCCGGGACTCCGAGATGGCTGCCAGCGATGCCTTGTGTTTCAGCGCAACGTCTGCAAGAACCTGACGCAGAAGGCCAAGCCCTTCTCCAGACCTGGCGCTGAGCAAAACGCGCGAGATGTTACCACAAGCATTCAGTTGCACTTCCGCACTCGCCATACCCGCGTCAATCTTGTTCCAGACCTGAATCTGGGGAAGCATACCGGCACCGATCTCTTCCAGCACACCATTCACAGCCGCAATCTGCCCTTCCCTGTCAGCACTGGAGGAATCGACAACATGCAGGAGCAAGTCGGCCGACACCGTTTCTTCCAGCGTCGCATGAAATGCTGCAACCAAGGCATGGGGCAGATCTCGAATGAATCCGACCGTATCCGAGAGGACGATGTTCCCGGCATCACCAAGAAAAAGTCGACGGGAGGTCGTGTCCAGCGTGGCAAATAGCTGATCGGCCGCATAGGCGCCTGCCTTTGTCAGGGCATTGAAGAGGGTCGACTTGCCGGCATTCGTGTAACCAACCAGAGACACGCTCAGCACATCTCTACGCTCCCGCGCCCGCCTGCGCACAGCACGCTGACGCTCAAGCGCGGCGAGGCGGCCCTTGAGCATCTTGACGCGCTCACCCAGGAGACGACGGTCCGTCTCGAGCTGCTTCTCTCCCGGGCCCCGCAAGCCGATCCCCCCTTTTTGACGCTCTAGGTGGGTCCAGCCCCTGACCAGGCGAGTGGACAGGTGCTGCAACTGGGCCAGCTCGACCTGCAGCTTGCCCTCATGGCTTTTGGCCCGCAATGCAAAGATGTCGAGGATCAACGCCGACCTGTCCACAACCCTGCAACTCAGCTTGCGTTCAAGATTTCGTTGTTGCGCGGCCGTAATGTCGTGGTTGAAGATGATGAGATCCGCACCATTCACTTGGGCCGCAAGCCCGACCTCATCGGCCTTGCCCTTGCCCACGTAGAAGGCCGGGTCGGGCGCCTGCCGACGCCCTTGAACCACGGCCACGACAGATGCGCCCGCGCTACTGGCCAGCAGCGCTACCTCCGCGAGGCGTTCTTCGATGCTGCCCTGTCCGAAATCAACCTGAACCAGGACGGCCCGGTTTCCCGCAGCGGGTCGCTCAAACACGACTCAACCCACTCCTTCCCGGACCGAAATACGGCCCTTGGTAACGGGACTCAGCTTGCTGCCTCGTTCTGTTCCTGCTGAATATTGACCGGCCGAGCAGGCACAACGGTCGAGATGGCGTGCTTGTACACCATTTGGGTTACGGTGTTCTTCAACAGAACAACGTACTGATCGAAGGATTCAACCTGTCCTTGCAACTTGATACCGTTCACGAGATAGATGGAGACGGGCACATGTTCGCGCCGCAATGCGTTGAGGAACGGATCTTGTAGGAGTTGCCCCTTGTTGCTCATGGTAGAACCTCTATGGTTTTAGTTTGGAATAATTATAGAGCTTTTTGCTGCACTGCCACAAAACGGCAGCAATTCGCTCGATGGTGTGGAAAACGGTTCTTCAATCCTTGGTCGCGTAAGGATTGTGGGACGACTTGAATTGTATCCGCAATGGCGTGCCCTGCAATTTGAACGCCTCCTGGAAACTCCGCTCCAGAAATCTGACATATGACGGTGGCACATGATCAAGTGCGCTGCCGTGGATCACGATCACGGGAGGATTCATTCCTCCCTGATGGGCATAACGCATCTTGGGCCTGAAACCCCCATGCCGGGGCGGCTGCTGACGGATGATCGTATCGAGAAGCAGGCGGGTCAATTTGGGTGTCGAGAGCTTTGTCATCGCCGCCTCGTAAGCGCCGTCAACCGCTTTCAACATGGGAACAATACCCTGCCCCTTCAAGGCCGATACGTACAAGAATCTGGCGAAGCCCAGGAAAGGCAACTTCCGGGAGATGTCCTCCTTGATGCGCTCCCGACGATAGTCGTCAACGCTGTCCCACTTGTTCACTGCCACAACCAGCGCACGACCGGCTTCGACGGCAAAGCCCCCGATATGTGCATCCTGATCGGAAATCTCCTGGCTTGCATCGAGCACCAGAACCACGACATTGCATTGCTCAACCGCCTGCAGCGTCTTGATCACCGAGAATTTCTCGACGGCTTCAAAAACCTTGCCGCGCTTGCGCAGGCCCGCTGTATCGATCAGCGTGTAGTGGCGGCCATTGCGTTCGAAGGGCACTTCGATGGCGTCGCGTGTGGTGCCCGGCATGTCGAAGGCAATGACCCGCTCTTCACCAATCAGCGTATTCACAAGGGTCGACTTGCCCACATTGGGCCGCCCCACGATGGCCACCCGCGGCCCCTTCTCATCCTGAACATCGCCCTCGTCGTCCTCCGGGAAGGACTCGAGAATCAACTCCATCAACGCGTTTACATTGTCGCCATGGGCCGACGAAATGCACAGGGGATCGCCAATCCCCAGGGCGTGAAACTCCGCCGATACCATCGCCCGGTTCATGCCTTCGGCCTTGTTCACCACCAGAAAGGTCGGTCGACCGGTACGGCGCAGACGACTGGCAATCTGCTCGTCGTGGGGAGTCAGTCCAGAACGGGCATCCACCATGAAGACCAGCGCATCGGCCTCGGCAATGGCCTGCTCTGCCTGCTTGGCCATTTCATGAACGATGCCGTCCTTGGCGACCGGGTCGAAACCCGCGGTATCAACGACCAGGAACTCTCGCTCAAGTGCGCGCCCCATACCATAGCGCCGGTCCCGGGTCAGGCCCGGAAAATCGGCAACGAGGGCATCACGGGTCTTGGTGAGGCGATTGAAAAGGGTCGATTTGCCCACATTGGGGCGTCCTACCAGGACGAGAGTGGGTTTCACGCGTCGGCGACTCCGTTATTGAACGCCAAGGGCGTAGACACTTCCGTCCTGCGTCTGCACGACGACATCACCGCCAGAAAGCTGGATATCGGCAAGAATCGGGCTGGATTCCGCACGCAGGCGGCCGACAATACTCCCATCATCCTTGCGCAAGACATGGATGTAGCCTTCGACATCCCCGACGACGACATATTCCCGAACCACCCTGGGACGCCCTGCACCGCGCCCGACCAGCTGATCCTGCTTCCAGGCACTGGAACCGGTGGACAGGTCCAGCGCATGCACGGACCCTTTTTCATCTGTCACAAACACATGTCTGCCATCCTGATCAAGCCCCCTGGAGCTCGACATGTCCCGCGCCCACAAGGTCGATCCATTGGCCAAATCGAAGCAGGCAATACGCCCCTGATAGGCCACAGCACACGCGGCACGACTGCCCAGCACTGGCAGGCTCGTGATATCGGCAATACGCTCAAGCTCGGTAGCCCCCCTGGGCACTGCGACTGCACCTTCCCACATCAAGCTGCCATTGATCGCGTTGACCGCCACCAGCTTGCCGCCGGGAAATCCAGCAAGAACCGCATTCCCCTCCTGCACCACACCGGCGGAACTCCGCAGGGACAATGCTGGCAGAGCCCGTTGATAGACCCAGCGCCGCTTGCCATCCGCAGGGTCCAGGCCGAAGAGACGGCTATCCGCGCTACGCACCACGACCATCCCATCCGACACGACCGGCGCCGCGAGTATCTCGGCATTGACCGACACCCGCCACTTCATCTTGCCCGACTCGGCGTCAAGAGCAAGCACATCACCCTTGGGTGATCCGACAACAACTAGCCGGCCGTTGCTGCCAACACCACCGGAGATCGGCATATCGGCGGAGGACTTCCATACATTGCGCCCGGCCTGCAACTTGACCACCGTACCATCGGCTGCGGCAGCAAACACCGCATCACCAAAGACCGCCGGCTGGAAGACGAAGCGTCCCGCACTCCCGACCCGCCCGCGCCAAACCTCCGCGGTCTTTGCAACCGGGGTCAGGGGCTTCAGTGCCGGGATCTTGGTATTCGATGACGAAAATGGATTGAGGGAAGAACACGCGCCCAGGCAAAAAGCCCCCGCCACAAGCAGCGTAAGACGACGCGCGCTCACTTCACGCTCCCGACCGCATCAAGCTTGGCCTGGGCAATCTCGCGCAACGCCGATGCCTCGGACTTGGTCGCGCCAGCCAAGGCATCAACCGCTTCCTTGTAGGCGGCCCGCGCCTCTTCCGGCTTGCCCTTGGCCACAAGGATGTCGCCCTTTAAATCGGCAAAACGCGCAGCCATGTCCGCATCGACCGGCGCCTGGACTTGCGCAAGAGCCTCGTCGTAAGCCTTCTCGTCAAGCAGGACCGAAGCCAGACGCAAACGCGCGAGGCTGCGGAGCGCTGGATCATTGGCCTTCTCGGCGGCCCAGGCGAGGGGCACTCGAGCGTTCTTGAGATCACCGACATCACTCTGGACCTTGGCCGACATCAAGGCGGCAAGGTCTGCATAGGGCGTGCCGCTGTATTTTTCAATGATCGTACCCGCCGCTTCACGGGCCTTCTGGGCATTGCGCTCAGCGACAGCCTGCTGAACCACGCCATACAAGGCCGACGCCTCGGCGCCCTGCTTCCCCCTGTACCAGTTCCAGCCCTGCCAGCCAACGGAGGCCAGGGCGGCGACAACGGCGATCGCAGTCACGACCGTTCCGTACTGCTCCCACCAACCCTTGATCTGGGAAATCTGTTCCTGTTCTTCGAGGTCAAATGCTGCCATCGTCTTCTTCCGATTCGAGTAGGCGGTCCGCCAGGGTTTCCGGGAGCGCATCCATGGGGACGCGAATCTGTTCACTACCATCGCGCAGTGGCTTGAGGCTGACCTCGCCCGCCGCGGCCTCGTCATCACCGATGACCACGGCAAAGGGCGCACCCGATGCGTCGGCTTTCTTCATCTGGGACTTGAAACCACCCCCGCCGCAATGCAGGGTGACCGAAAACCCCGTACCACGCAGTGCTTCTGCCACGCGGAAGGCGGCCCGCTGAGCCTCCTGGCCCGCATGCACCACATAGACATCCGGCACCACCCGCTCTGCTTCGCCGCCACATTCCTGCCACAGGGCCAAAAGCCGCTCGACCCCCATGGCGAAACCCGCCGCCGGCGCCGGCTTGCCGCCTAGCTGGGCCACAAGCCCATCGTAGCGACCACCGGCACAGATCGTGCCCTGAGCACCAAGGCGGGTCGTCACCCACTCGAAAACCGTGCGGTTGTAATAATCCAGACCGCGCACCAGGCGGTGATTGATGCGATAGGGCAGGCCCGCATCCTTCAGAAGCGTCTGCACGCCGTCAAAATGCCGCAGGGACTCCTCGCCCAGAAAGTCGGCCAGACGGGGCGCCGCCTCCACGATATCTTGCAATTCAGGATTCTTGGTATCCAGGATGCGCAGCGGGTTCGAGTAGAGACGGCGCTGAGCGTCCTCGTCGAGACGTGCCTTGTGCTGCTCAAGATAGGTAATGAGCGCAGCCCGGTGTAAGGCACGCTCGTCACTGCTACCGAGGGAATTGATCTCGAGCCTTACGTCGTCCAGGCCCAGATCGTCCCACAGACGGGCGCACATGAGGATGTGCTCGGCATCAATGTCGGGCCCATCGTAACCCAGTGCTTCCACCCCCACCTGATGAAACTGGCGATAACGACCCTTCTGGGGGCGCTCGTGACGGAACATCGGCCCGTGATAGTACAGCCGACGGGGGTTTCCGAAAAGCAGGTTGTGCTGAATCGCAGCCCGCACGCAGGAAGCGGTACCTTCGGGTCGCAGGGTCAGGTGCTCACCGTTCAGTGCATCCTCGAAAGAGTACATTTCCTTCTCGACGATGTCAGTCACCTCACCGATGGCCCGCTTGAAAAGCGGGGTAGGCTCGACAATCGGCATGCGGATGGGACGATAGCCGTAGCTATGAAGCCAGTTGCGGACGATGTCCTCGAACTGTTCCCAGATTTCGGCTTCGTCGGGCAGGATATCGTTCATCCCGCGCACGGCCTGGAGGGCTTTGCTCATATCAGTCTTGTATGGGTAGAAGACGACCGCTCTATCAGGTCGGGGCGACCTTACGGCGATAAGTACGGGCAACGTACCGCTCGATGATCGTCTTGAATTCGTTGGCGATATTGTCGCCACGCAAGGTCTGCGTTTTCACGCCGTCCTCGAATACGGGTGCTGCAGGAGACTCGCCCGTACCCGGAAGGGAAATCCCGATGTTGGCATGCTTGCTTTCGCCTGGGCCGTTAACGATGCAGCCCATCACCGCGAGATTCATGTTCTCGACGCCATCGAACTGCTCGCGCCAGATGGGCATGTTGTCGCGAACATAGCTTTGCACATCGGAAGCAAGCTCCTGGAAAAGGGTGCTTGTCGTGCGTCCGCAGCCGGGACATGCCGTCACCATCGGCGTGAACGCACGCAGCCCCATTGTCTGCAGGATCTCCTGGGCAACGATGACCTCCTGGGTTCGACTGCCATTGGGCTCAGGTGTCAGTGAGACACGTATCGTGTCGCCGACCCCCTCCTGCAGGAGTACAGCCAACGCAGCCGTCGAACCGACGATGCCCTTCGAACCCATGCCTGCCTCGGTCAAGCCCAGGTGCAGGGGATAGTCACAGCGGGCGGCCAGATCCCGATACACCGCGATCAGATCCTGCACGCTGCTCACCTTGGCGGACAGGATGATCTTGTCACCGCCCAGGCCGTACTCCTCCGCCTTCGCGGCCGACTCCAGCGCCGAGGCCACCAGGGCTTCCCGCATGACTGCACCGGCATCCCGAGGAATCTCCCTGCGGGCATTCTCATCCATGATCCGAGCCAAAACGGATTGGTCAAGACTGCCCCAATTGACACCGATGCGGACCGGTTTGTCGAAACGGCAAGCCATCTCGACGATCGAGGCGAACTGGGTATCGCGTTTGGCCCCCTGCCCCACGTTCCCCGGATTGATGCGGAACTTGGCAAGAGCCTCGGCACAGGCGGGATTGTCAGCCAGCAGCTTGTGCCCGTTGTAATGGAAATCCCCCACCAAGGGAACATCCAGATTCATGGACAGCAGTTTGTCGCGGATCTTCGGTACTGCCTTGGCGGCCTCGTCAGTGTTCACCGTGATCCGCACCAACTCCGACCCGGCCCGGGCGAGCTGCGCAACCTGCATCGAGGTGGCAAAATCATCAGCGGTATCGGTGTTGGTCATGGACTGCACCACGATGGGGCCGGCTGATCCGATCACAACGCTGCCAATCCGTACTTCACGGGTGACGCGGCGGGCGGCTGCCCGCCCGGAAAGCAGTAGATCCATGGTTCGTGTACTCATTCCAGCTTAAGACGGGCAACCGGCACCTTGGTGGATGCCCCCAGGTCGACCGGACTACCATTGCGCTCGAGCTTCACGTAGCGGGCATTGCCAACGACCAGAGACAGCGGAGCACGTGCTTCGACCTGCTCCCGCGAGCCCGCCTTGCCCAGACGCGAGAACACGATCTTGCCGTTTCCGTCCTTGACCTCCACCCAGGCGTCCTGGGTGAAATCGAAAACCAGGCGATCCATCCCATCGGGCGTCTTTGCGGCCGCCGCAGGTTCAGCCGCCTGCACCGCCGCAGTCTCGGAAACCGAAACAGCCGCGGGCGAAGTCGCCGCCGGAATCTGAGGAGGCACCACGGACGAATCGACTTGAGGCACAAGCACAGGCACGGGCACCGACACCGCCCCAACCGGCGGAGATGACTCGGTCGGCGGGGCAGCCTCAGAAGGAGCAGGAAGACTGGCGGCAAGCTCCTCGGCCGGTCTGGAGCGAAGGGTATCGTAGTACCAGCCCGCAACAACGACACCCAGCAGGGCAAGCGCCGCAAGGATGCCGGGAATCACGGAACGCCGGAAACGCCCTCGCCCAACCTCGGGCATCTCCCCCTGGGCGTTTGAGCTGGGCGCCAGCTCCACATCTGCGCCAGCCTCCTGAGGATCAAGCTGCGCCAACAAGGGCGCAGGATCCATCTTGAGCAGACGAGCGTAATTGCGCAGGAAGCCCCGTGTAAACGCGTATCCGGGCAGGAGATCGAAACGGCCCGCCTCGAGGGCTTCTATCTGGCGCGGATTGAGCTTGAGCGCATGGGCAACCTCGGGAACACTAAGCCCCTGGGCCTCACGGGTATGTCGCAATCCTTCACCAGCAGAGGGCTCCTCAGCCAGGTTCGAGGAAGACGGCAAAGCTTGAGAATCTGTCACTGATACTGCCCTTGCAGAAATGCCTGATATTCGGGGGAAGTGGGAAAACGTCGGCGTAGCTGCTGCACGAGGGTCGCTTCGGCAGCACGATCACCAAGACGGCGCTCAACGCGGATACCAAGCCACAGGCTTTCAGCGGTGGGTTCCCCGCCTTCATGCAAGGCCGCGACGTACCTCCGTGAGGCCTCGTAAGCGCCGCGGCGATAGGTAATGGCAGCGAGGTGATAGATGGCCTGAAGATTCGTCGGGTCCGCCTCAAGGGAGCGCAGGAACTGCTCTTCGGCCGCCCTGTCGTTCTTCAGCCGGACATGGCACAGGCCCGCATTGGTGAACGCCCGGGCCGGACTCTGATAGTAGGGATTCCGGGCCGCCGTATTCAGGAGTTCGAGCCCGGCCTGCTCCTTGCCGACGGAGCACAGGAACCATCCGTACGAGTTCATCACTTCCGGGTCGCCTGGAGCAAGACGCAGGGCGTGGGCAAAATTCGCCTCCGCGATCGCGTTCTCCTCAAGGAACATATGCACCTGACCCATTAACTGATAGACAGGCGCGTAGCCGGAATCGTAAGCCGCGGCGGCACGGGCCTCATCGAGCGCAACGCCGAAACGCCCGGCCTGAAAGTAGGCCTGCCCCAGTTCCACATGCACCTTTGCCTTGCGCCGCCCGTCACTCTGAACGGGCTGTTCGGATACCGGACGTTCAAGGCGTGCCACGCCCCCGGGGATCTGTGGCCCGGCACAGGCCGACAGCAGGAGCGGAATGGACAAGAGCACAAGACGCTTCAAGTTCGGACCTCCCCAATCGGCACGATACGCGTCGTACGGCGGGTCTTGTCCTGCACTTGACCGGCAAGCTGACCGCAAGCCGCATCCACGTCATCTCCGCGTGTCTTGCGCGTCGTGGTGACGATGCCCGCATCAATGAGTATTTCGGCAAAACGCCGGATCTGCGGCGCCGGAGAACGCTCGAAGCCGGACCCCGGAAACGGGTTGAACGGAATGAGGTTGAACTTGCAGGGCACGTCCCGCACAAGGGCAATCAGTTCGCGGGCATGGGCATCGGAATCGTTGATTCCGTCCAGCATGACGTACTCGAAGGTGATGAAGTCACGCGGCGCCTTCTCGAGATAACGCCGGCAAGCCGCCATCAGCTCGCGGAGGGGATATTTCTGATTGATCGGCACCAACCTGTCGCGCAGGGCGTCATTGGACGCGTGCAGCGACACGGCAAGCGCCGTGGGACAGGTGTCGCGCAGGCGATCCATGGCCGGGACGATGCCGGACGTGGACACCGTGACACGTCGCCGGGACAGACCATAGGCGTTGTCGTCGAGCATCAGCTTGAGCGCCGACACCACGTTGTCGAAATTGGCAAGGGGCTCGCCCATGCCCATCATCACCACATTGCTGATGACCCGCTCGCCGTCACCATTGGCGCCCAGCATGCGATTGGCCAGCCACAACTGGCCGATGATCTCGGCTGCACTGAGGTTGCGGTTGAAGCCCTGCTTGCCGGTCGAACAGAACGCACAATCAAGGGCACATCCCGCCTGGGAGGAAATGCACAGGGTGCCACGGTTGGTTTCGGGAATGAACACCGTTTCGACCGCATTGGCGTTACCGACATCCAGCAGCCACTTGCGTGTGCCATCCGTGGAAACACTGTCACGCACCGGCACCGGCGGCGTGATGCGGGCCGTCCCCGCGAGCTTGGCCCGCAGGGACTTGGCCACGTCGGTCATCTGCTCAAAATCGGTGACACCAAAACGATGCACCCAGCGGAGCACCTGCTTGGCGCGGAACGGCTTCTCACCCTGCTGGACAAACCAGTCGGTGAGGGCTTCGGCATCGAAATCGAGAAGATTGACCACGGGCAGTTCCATCCTTGGTTGCGGGAAGAAGACATCTCACCCCGCAACCAGAGATCATCAACGGCTGTAAACGTTCATGCCGGGGAAGAAGAAGGCAACTTCGACCGCCGCAGTTTCGGGCGCGTCGGAGCCATGCACAGCGTTGGCATCAATGGATTCGGCAAAATCGGCACGGATGGTGCCTTTATCGGCCTTCTTCGGGTCCGTGGCGCCCATCAGCTCACGGTTCTTGGCGATGGCGTTCTCCCCTTCGAGGCACTGGATCATCACCGGGCCGGACGTCATGAAGGAAACGAGATCCTTGAAGAAGGGACGCTCCTTGTGCACGGCATAGAACTCGCCGGCTTCACGCTCGGAAAGGTGCACGAGCTTGGCAGCAATGATCTTCAGGCCGGCGCCTTCGAAGCGGGCGTAGATCTGGCCGATCACGTTCTTGGCGACGGCATCGGGTTTGATGATGGACAGGGTACGTTCAATGGCCATGAGGCAGACTCCAGTGAGACAAGGGATGGTCGAAAAACTAAAGCCCGGAATTTTAGCAGGTTGGCGCTGCAGATCGGCGCTTTTCCGCGCAGGCCGCCATGAGAGCGAGTGAAAAGCAAGGGACGCCAGCGGCAAGTGCCCGGCGGAGCACGAGATAAACCCAGGGACGGAACGACTGAAGACCCCATCTCGGGTCCGACAAGGCGGTCGGACAGCAAGGGCGCATGGAGGGCATTCGTCGTGTGGCGACAGGGGGGCGACGAAACAAAAAAAAGGGTGCGCATCGCGCACCCCCAACCCCAACAGAGAGACTTCAGTCTTGGCGCCATCGCGCCACGAAAACGCATGTTGTTGCTCGTGTTCGCGTTTTCAACTTGGAGCGAAGTATGCGCACTTCCCTGCCCGGGCGTCTTGATTTGGGTCAAAAACCATTCAGATAGAAGGGTGAATTTTCGATTTGTCAGCGGGGCTCGGCGCCTTCCTCTCCCTTGACCGGAGGCTTCGCCGACGGCGGAGCGTCATCGTCGACCACCACCCGATAACCCGGCCCTTCGAGATCATCAAACTGACCGCTCCGCACCGACCACCAGAATACGACCCCGATCACGAAAACCAGCACAACGGACAGCGGTATCAGCAAGTAAAGGCTTTCCATGGGAATCCTCAGCGGGACAGCCTGCGCTGGAGGCGCAGGGCGTTCAGAACGACAAAGAGTGAACTCGCCGACATGCCGATACCTGCCATCCAGGGTGTGACGAGCCCAAGCATGGCAAGGGGTATCGCTGTGAAATTATAGGCAAACGACCACCATAGGTTCTGCCTGATGATGGCAAGCGCCCGCCGGGACAGGCTGACGCCGTCAGCAAGAGACAAGAGGTGACCGTTCAGCAGAACGATGTCAGCCTGATTGCGGGCCAGATCGGTACCGCCGCCCATGGCCACCGATACCTGCGCCTGGGCCAGCACCGGGGCGTCGTTCACGCCATCGCCCACCATGGCAATCACGGCATCACCCTTTTGCAGGGCCACCAGGCCGCTATGCTTGTCCTCGGGCGTCATGCCGCCGAGGGCCTGTGCTACACCGAGGCGGCGACCCAACTCCTCGACGGTGGAAGGCGTATCGCCACTGAAGATGGAAAGAGCGATACCCTTTCTACGCAGAGACTCGAAAGCCGCGGGGCAATCCTCCCTGAGCCCATCGGACAGGGTGAAGCCAGCCAGCCAGCCCTTCTCCGACCCCAGGGCAATCACGGTACGGCCCGAGCGTTCGTCTTCACGCAGAGCCTCGGGCACCGGCGAACCGGTCAGGTCGGCAACGAAGCTCGGCCGCCCGATACGATGGCGCACACCGGCCAGCGAACCCGACACGCCCTGCCCCGTGGTCGCGGCGAGTTCGACGAGGACCGGCAAGGCCGCGGTCCCCACCCGCAGACGCAGCGCCGCAGCGATGGCATGTTCGGACCCCTGTTCGAGCGCAGCAGCCAGCGCCAGGACATCCGCCTCTTCGGCACGGCCCAACAGGCGGATCTGCTCGACCCGCATCTCGCCATAGGTAAGGGTTCCAGTCTTGTCGAAAACGAAATGATCGGCGCGGGCCAGGGCTTCGATGGCGTGCCCACGGGTCACCAATACACCGATGCGAGCCAGCGCATCGGTGGCCACCGTGAGGGCCACCGGCGTTGCAAGGGACAAAGCGCAGGGGCAGCTCACCACCAGCACCGAAACAAAGACCCACAAAGCCCGGTCTGGATCGGTCCACCACCACCACGCGGCCGTTACCACCGCAAGCACCAGCAACGCTACGATGAAATATGCGGCGACGCGGTCGGCCTGCTGGACGACCCTCGGCTTCTCTGCCGACGCTCGCTCCATCAGATGGCGGATGGCCGCAAGCCGGGTGTTGTCGCCGGTGCGACTGACCCGCACGGTCAGGGGGCTTCCGATGTTGAGGCTTCCGCCCGTCACCTCGCCCCCCGGCGTCTTTGGCACTGGCCGGCTCTCACCCGTGAGGAGGGCTTCGTTGACCTCGCTGCTGCCGCCAACCACCACACCGTCCGCGGGGACGGTTTCACCGGGCTTGATGCGGATAATGTCACCCACCAGGAGCTGCGAGACGGGCACCCGCTCTCCCTCGGGCAGCGGGTAGGCCGCCAGTCGCTCAGCAAAGGCGGGCAAGGCCTTGCCCAGCTCCTCGACCCCTCGCACAGCCTTCTGACGGGCAAGCATTTCGACGTAACGCCCGCACAGCAGAAAGAACACAAACATGGTGACCGAGTCGAAGTACACCTCCCCCTTGCCCGTGAAGGTGGCCCAACAACTTGCCACGAAGGCCGCCCCCACGCCGAGGGCTACGGGCACGTCCATTCCCAGGCGACGCAGGCGCACGTCACGCAGGGCGTGGCTGAAGAAGGGCGCTGCGGAGTACAGCACCACCGGCGCGGTGAGAATCAGGCTGGCCCAGCGCATCAACAACTCGATGTCGGCCGTCATGTCGCCAGGATCGGCCACGTACACCGGAAAGGCGTACATCATGACCTGCATCATGCCGAAGCCGGCCACGAACAGACGCCACAGGGCGGAACGACGCTCGCGCTGGGAAATCTGCTCCGACCGGGCGGAGTCATAGGGATAGGCCCGGTAACCAATGGCCTGGATGGCCCCGAGAATGTCGGAGAGCTTGATCCGGCGCTCGTCCCATCGCACCCGTGCCCGCCGGGTGGCGTAGTTGATGTCCACCGCCGTGACTCCGGGCTGATGGGCGACGTGCTGCTCGTTGAGCCAGATGCAGGCGGCACAGGTGATGCCTTCGAGGATCAGGTCGGCTTCCCGCTCGTGTTCACCAATAGGCTTGACGAAGCCTTGCTGAAAATCCGGATGATCGAAAAGCCCCAGTTCCTTGAGCTCGTCGGGCATGGCCTCGCGGGCTTGCTCGGGCAGCGTGTCGCGGCGCTTGTAGTAATCCACCAAGCCGCTACTCACGATGGACTGGGCAACAGCCTGACACCCCGTACAGCACATCCGGTGCGGCACCCCTTCGATCTCCACCTGGAGATCCACGTCGGCGGGGATGGGTAGCCCGCAGTGATAGCAGTCGTGCTCGGACGACGGGAGAGATTCAGACAACAGGAGCCTCGCAGACGACACGCGCGACCGGACGGCCGCAGTAAACACGTTCTTTTATCACAAAGCGCAGGCCCGGCAAAACGCACCCCGAACCCGCAAAAGCCGAAAGCGCGCCACAAGGGCGCGCTTTCGGACATTCAGCAGGAGAGAATCAGATCATCCCAAGCATGCGCGGGAACCACAGGGACAGACCCGGCCAATAGGTGACCAGCCCCAGGAACACCAGCATCGACAGCAGCCACGGCCATACAGCCACCGTCAGCTCTGTGATACCCATCTTGGTGATGCCCGAAGCCACATAGAGGTTCAACCCCACTGGCGGATGGCACATGCCCACTTCCATGTTCACCACCATGATGATGCCGAAGTGCACCGGATCGATTCCCAGCTTAATGGCCACCGGGAACAGGATCGGCGCGAAGATCAACACGATGGACGAGGGCTCCATGAAGTTGCCGGCCAGCAGCAACAGCACGTTGACCGCGAGCAGGAAGGCGACAACACCCAACCCGTTGCCCAGCATCCACTCGGCCAGGGCCTGCGGGATGTTCTCGTTGGTCATGATGAAGCTGAACAGCACCGCGTTGGTGATGATGTAGAGCAGCATCGCCGACATGTTGGCCGAGTTGAGCAGCACCTTGGGCACGTCCTTCAGGGGCATGTCGCGGTACACAAACACGGCCACGAAGAAAGCGTACATGGCGCTCATCGCCGCCGCTTCGGTGGGCGTAAACATGCCGGTGTAGATACCACCCATCACCACCACGATCAGCAGCAGGCCCCAAACGGACTCCTTGAAGGCCTTCACGCGCTCAGCCACCGACGCCTTGGGCTGACGGGGGTAGTTGAACTTGCGCGCCCGGTACCAGGTGACGCCGCCGAGCGTCGCCGCCAGGGCCAAGCCCGGCACCACGCCGGCCATGAACAGCGCACCGACGGAGGTGTTGGTGGCCACCGAGTACATCACCATGACGATGGACGGCGGGATCAGGATGCCCAGCGCGCCGGCAGTGGTGATGATGCCGGCCCCGAACTTGTTCGGAAAACCCGCCCTGACCATCGCCGGCAGCAGGATGGAGCCGATTGCCACCACGGTGGCCGGCGAAGAGCCCGACACCGCCGCGAACAGCGCACAGGCCAGCACACCGGCCAGGCCCAGGCCACCATACCAGTGCCCAACCATGGAGGTGGCGAAGTTGATCATCCGCTTGGCCACGCCACCGTGGGTCAGGAAGTTGCCCGCCAGGATGAAGAACGGGATCGCCATGATCTCGAACTTCTCGATGCCGGTGAACAGCTTGAGGGCTACCGACTCAAGCGGCACCTGCGTCATCGTGAACAGGAAGGACAACACGGTGAGGCCGAGGGAAATGGAGATCGGCATCCCCGTCAGCATCAGGGCCAGCAGGATCCCGAAGATGATTGCGGCGTTCATTTGCGGTCTCCTTCACGGTCGCCGAGCGGCTTGTGCTTGAGGTCGTGGATGTGGAGGTTGTCGTCCAGCGAGTAGGGATTCGCATCCACCGCGGCGACTTCGTCTTCAAGACCATCCACATGACCGTGGTCGTGGTGGGGCAACTCGCCCGTCTTGAGGAAGTTCCAGGTCACCTGCAGGAAGCGGAAACACATCAGGCTGGAACCCAGGGGAATCGCGCTATACACGATCCAGGTCGGCCATTCGAGGTCGGGCGTGGTGGGGCCTTCAGGTACGTCGCCGAATTCGGCGCCGGTCATGCCCAGGAAGGCGTAGTGGGCACCGTTCTCCCACACGAAATGGCCGCCCAGCGTGGCGACGATGCCCGTAAACAGGGCGCCGGCCAGCAGGCCGAAGATGATGAACTTGCTGCGGTTGCTGTCGGACAGGCGGTTGATGAGCACATCGACACCCACGTGGATGCCGGTACGCACGCCATAGGCGGCGCCGAACTTGGCCATCCACACGAACATGATGATGCACAGCTCCTGGGCCCAGCTAAAGTTGAGGGACAGCAACCAGTCCTGCAGACCGGGAATGCTGAGACCCGCCAGATAGCGGTGAACCACGGACAGGAAGATGATGGCCGTGGCCCCGCCCATCAGGAAGGTGATGATCCACTCTTCCAGGTGATCGAGTAATTTCATGATTTAGCCTCGCAGAGAATTGCGATTGGATGCGTCGGGACGGAACCCGGGCCTGGCGTCCTCCCGGCCTGCGGGAAGACGCCCTTCGGACGTGAAGCGGAGAGTGCTTACAGCTTCGCGGGATCGAAGCCGGTTTCCTTGTAAATGGACTGAATCAGATCCTTGCCGATGCGGCCTTCCATCTTCTGATGCACCGGGACCATGGCCTTCTTGAAGGCCAGCTTCTCTTCCTTGGTCGGCACATAGACCTGGGTCTTGCCACTCTTCTTGATGCCTTCAAGAGACTTGTCGTTCTCTTCCTGGGCAATCTTGTTGGCGTAAACCGTGGACTCCCTCATGGCCGTTTCCAGCTGGCCGCGAATGTCGGCCGGCAGGCCATCCCAGAACTTCTTGTTGGCGATGACCGCATAGCCGAGGTAACCGTGATCGGTCACGGTCAGATGCTTCTGCACCTCATGCATCTTCTGGGTGAACATGTTGGAGTGCGGGTTTTCGGTACCATCCACCACACCCGTCTGCAGAGCCTGATACACCTCGGAGAAGGCCATCACCTGGGGCAGACCACCCACCGTGCGGATCTCTTCTTCCAGCACCTTGGACGACTGGATGCGCAGCTTCTTGCCCTTCAGGTCGGCCGGGGTGCGGATCGGGGTATTGGCGGAGAAGGACTTGAAGCCATTGTCCCAGTAGGCCAGACCAACGATGCCCTTGGGCTCCAGCTTCTTCAGGATGCTGGCGCCAACGGGGCCCTGGGTGATGCGGTGCAGCTCGGTGTAGTCGTCAAAAATGTAGGGCAGATCGAAGACTTCAAATTCCTTCACGCCCAACGGCCCGAACTTCGCCAGGGACGGCGCCAGCATCTGCACGGCGCCCAGCTGGAGGGCTTCCAGTTCTTCCTTGTCCTTGTACAGTGCACTATTGGCGTAGACCTCGACCTTCACCTTGCCCTTGGTCAGCTCCTCGGCACGCTTCTTGAAGAACTCGGAAGCCTTGCCCTTGGGCGTATCGACAGCCACGACGTGGCTGAACTTGATCACGATCGGGGCCTGGGCAGACGCCGAGGCGCAGAAGCCGAGGGCAGCGAGGCTGAAAAGTACGGTGCGCAGTTTCATTTTCCTGTCTCCATCATTGGAATTGGTGCGAAGTTGGAGCCTTCAGAACAACAGCAGGCTACCCCTGCACTATCGGCACGCCGCCATGCTGCAGCAATTGTGGTCATCCGCAGTGTGGAAAGCGCTGATGGTATTGCCAACCGGTTCGGGCGATAACGTGGACAAACCAACCCGTGATACTTGACCCCTTGCCTCTTCCTGCCCCCTCCCCACCGCCGAGCTGGTACTGGAGCCTGCCCTACGCGGCGGTGGCGTTGTTTGTGGCCACCATGGCGGCGCTACTGTGGCTGACCCATCGGCAGGACGCGGAAGAACAACGGGCCACCCTGATCAACGACGTGCTGTGGATGGAGCAGAACCTGGGCTTCCAGTTCGAGCGTAACAACAGCCACCTCACCCAACTGGGCACAGAGCTGCTCAAAAACGCGCCACTTACCCCGACCACCGAGGCCCGCCTGCGCCAGGCCCTCGACCCGGAGAGCGGGTTGATCCGGATTCTGTGGCTGAACGGCAACGGCGACGTGAAAGGCGCCCAGCCGCCCTACACAGACAGCCATCTGGTGGGCGAAACCGGCGGCACTTTCCCTTCCAGTTCGGCCTACCGCCTGTCCCGCTCCATGGGCCGACCGGTGTACAGCGATGCCTATGCGGTCATCGAGAACCAGACCCAGTTCGAAGTACACGTGCCGATATTCGAAGGCGGGCGTTACCAGGGCTCGGTCGTCGGTGTCTATTCCCTCAACAACATGATCTCCCGTCAGGTGCCCTGGTGGTTCTCCGAACGTTACCGGGTATCGGTGGACAACAGCCTGGGGGTCGAGATCGCAGCCAAGTCACGGGTCTCCCCCCTTTCCGGCCTGAGCTATGAGATCCCCTTCGACCCTCCGGGTCACGGCCTGACTCTCAATGTGACGGCATACAAAAGCGAAGTACGCTGGATCCCCCTGCTCCTCATGGGCTCCCTAGGTGTGCTGGCCGGCGCCATCGTCTGGAGCCTGTGGCAGCTACGCCGCCACATGCAGCGCCGCCAAGCCGCCGAGCAGGCTCTGCGTGCCGAGCACGCCTTCCGCAAGGCCATGGAGGACTCCCTCAACACCGGCATGCGGGCCCGTGACCTTCAAGGGCGCATCACCTATGTCAATCCGGCGTTCTGCCGCATGGTCGGATGGAGCGCCGAGGAACTGGTCGGTCTGCTCCCCCCCATGCCCTACTGGGCACCCGAGGCCCTGGAACGAACCCTGACAGTCCACGAAATGGTGTTGGGCGGCCATGCCCCACCCCAGGGCATCGAGATCCGCCTGATGCGCAAGAATGGTGAGCGCTTCGACGCGCTGCTCATCGAAGCGCCTTTGATCGACTCGGAGGGCCGGCACATCGGCTGGATGGGTTCCATGGTGGACGTCACCGAACAGAAAAATGCCCAGGAGCTGGCCCGCCAGCAGCAGGAGCGCCTGCAGGCCACGGCCCGGCTCGTAACCATGGGGGAGATGGCCTCCACCCTGGCCCACGAACTCAATCAACCCCTTGCGGCGATCTCCAGCTACAACACGGGGTGCATCAACATGATCGGCAACGGGGACATGTCTCCCCGCGAGCTCACCGGCATTCTCGAGAAGATCGGCAAACAGGCCCAGCGCGCAGGCCAGATCATCAGGCGGGTCCATGCCTTCGTCAGACGCAGCGAACCCAAATGTGAGCCAGTGGACCTCAACGCGATCCTGCGCGAAGCCGTCGGACTGGTGGAGCCCGATGCCGAACGGCGTGGTGTGAACATTCACCAGGATCTGGCCGACGCCCTGCCCCCCGTCGCCGCCGACCCCGTGATGATCGAACAGGTTGCCGTCAATCTCATCCGCAACGGCATGGATGCCATGGCCGATGCCCCCCGGGCTCAGCGCAATCTCCAGCTCGTCACGCGTCTGCAGGACGACATGCTGATTCTCAGCGTCGCTGACCGCGGCAAAGGCATTGCTCCCGAAGTGGCTGAAAAGCTCTTCGCCCCTTTCTTCACCACCAAGGAAGAAGGCATGGGCATGGGGCTCAACATCTGCCGCTCCATCGCTGAACTTCACCGGGGCCGCCTGAGCTTCGAGGAGAACCCGGGCGGTGGTACGATTTTTTACTTCTCGCTTCCTGTTCTGCCATGAATCCACCCCTTGCCCATATTGTCGACGACGACGAGGCCATCCGCGATGCGCTTACTTGGCTGCTCCGCACCCGCAACGTAGCGTCCCGGGCTTGGTCATCGGCGGAGGAATTCCTTGCAGCCTGGCAGCCTGACTTCCATGGATGCGTCGTGCTGGATATCCGGATGCGCGAAATGAGCGGCCTGGAGTGTTTCGACGTCCTGCTTGAACGCGGCAACAACATGCCGGTGATCTTCCTCACCGGCCACGGAGACGTCCCCATGGCCGTCGGTGCCCTCAAAAAAGGGGCTTTCGACTTTCTCGAAAAGCCCTTCGATGACAACGCCCTCGTTGATGTAGTGATCCGGGCCATGGAAAGCGACGCCAGGCGCACGGCCAGCCAAGAGGCCCAGGCCACCATGAGCAGTCGCCTGGCGCAACTGACCCCTCGGGAAATCGAGGTGATGCATCTGGTCCTCACGGGCAAATTCAACAAGGTGATCGCCGACGAATTGAACATCTCGATGCGGACGGTAGAGGTGCACCGCTCCCGTGTTTTCGAGAAGATGGGCGTGCGCTCGGCGGTGGAACTGGCCCAATTGCTGGCGCCAGGGCGCGACTGATTCAGGCTGTCTCGGACCAGTCAGGCACCACACCCGGCTCGCCGGGCGGGCAGCGGAAGGCCACATCCACGCCGCCCCCGGCGACCCACGCCAAGCGTCCCTCCACCCACAGCAGTGGCAGTGATCGACGCCGCCAGGGTGGGATGGCGGCCTCCTGCAGCAGATTCTTGATGCTCCGTGCAGGGCCGTCAGGTCGCGGACGGAGACGCTCACCCCCCACCCGTGGACGTAGTTCGCAGCACGCACCACGCAGCATTGATGCGGCAATGCCCTGCCCCACGGCAGCGTTGAAGGCCACGGCACCGCCTGCCCACGCCAACCGGGGCTCACCCGCCCAAACCTGCGGCAAGGCCATCACGGGCAGGCCGGCAGGCTCGATCCACCAGGCGTCCCGATATACACACAGGGCGTGGCTCCCCAGCACCAGGCGCCAGCCAGTCGCCGCCGTCTCCTGGCGCATCTGCCGCTCCGCCTCCCTCAACCGGTCCTCATCGGGCATCAGCGCCCCGGCCCCATGGAGGGCGCGGCGCAAAACATTGCGCAAACGGGGCGACGTGAGCCCCAGCGCCATAGAATGGTTGAAGCGACGCTCAGCCGTGCCACCCATGGCCGCGAGATCCAGGTCGGCCAGATCGTCCAGCAGATCCGCCGCCTCGGCGCACAGGCGCCCGGTACGGGCCAGCCCGGCAGAGGCGCCGGCCTGATGTGCCTCAATGCGTGGCAGAACCTCCAGACGCAGGAAATTGCGGGAAAACCGTGGATCCTGGTTACTGGGATCGTCGACCCAGAGCAGGGTGTGCTCGTCGGCGTAAGCCTGAAGATCACGACGGGGCACATCCAGCAAGGGCCGCCAGATGGCCACCCCACCGGCGCGGGCATCCCATACGCGCATGCCCCCTGCTCCTCGCATCCCTGCCCCCCGCAGGGCGCGAAACAGCACGGTCTCAGCCTGATCACCCTGGTGGTGGGCGAGGACCAGGCAGGCGCCATCGGCATCCTCCTGCAGAGCCCCGTGGCGGGCCTCCCGTGCAGCCGCCTCGAGCCCGCCAGGATGGTCGCGCCTGACCACGACCTCCCGCACAAGAAATGGCACGCCCAAGCGGTCGCAAAACTGCCGACACCGCACGGCCCATGCATTCGCCCCAGGAATCAAGCCGTGGTTGACATGGACAGCGGAGAGTTCGAAGCCGAGCGCCTCGCGAAGACCCGCGAGAACATGCAGAAGAACGGTGGAATCAAGTCCGCCACTCAGGCCGATCCTGAGGCGGGTCGGCGTGACCGGAAGCTGCCGCCAATGACGGACGACAGCCGAGACAGGCTCAGTCGACGGCAATTTCCTTGAACTTGCCGTAGCTCATCAGACGTTCGAAACGCCGCTCCAGCAACTCGGAGGGAGAAAGCTCGGAGACTTGGCGCAGGGCATCCTGGAGCGCCCGCTTGAGGTTCTGGGCCATGGCCCGGTGATCCCGGTGGGCACCACCGACAGGTTCGCTCACGACCTTGTCGATCAACCCGAGCGACTTCAAGCGCGAAGCGGTGATCCCCATGGTCTCGGCGGCATCGGAAGCCCGTTCGGCACTCTTCCAGAGAATGGAGGCGCACCCCTCCGGAGAAATCACGGAGTAGGTAGAGTACTGAAGCATCAGCAGCTGGTCACCGACGGCAATCGCCAGCGCCCCGCCCGAACCGCCTTCACCGATGATGGTACAGATCAAGGGCACCTTCAGTTCGGCCATCACAAACAGGTTGTGGCCGATGGCCTCCGACTGCCCCCGTTCCTCCGCATCGATGCCGGGGTAGGCACCCGGCGTATCGACGAAGGTGAACACCGGCAGGTTGAACTTCTCGGCCAGTTTCATCAGGCGCATGGCCTTGCGATAGCCTTCCGGCCGGGGCATGCCGAAATTGCGATGGATCTTCTCCTTGGTATCGCGCCCCTTCTGGTGGCCGATGATCATGCACGACTGACCATTGAAGCGGGCCAGACCACCCACAATGGCCTTGTCGTCGGCGAAACTGCGGTCCCCATGAAGCTCTTCGAAATCGGTGAAGATGTGCTGCACGTAATCGAGCGTATAGGGACGCTGCGGGTGACGGGCCACCAACGCACACTGCCAGGGCGTGAGCTTTCCGTAGATTTCCTTGGTCAGGCCGTAATTCTTCTGCTCAAGACGGCCGATCTCCTCGGAGATATCCACCGCCGAATCATCCTGCACAAAGCGTAGTTCTTCGATCTTTGCCTCGAGTTCCGCAATAGGCTGTTCAAAATCTAGGAACGTGGTTTTCATCAGGTCGAGCTCGCAAAAATTTTTGCCATTTTACCCCATCCCCCCCTGCGACGGGCGCCAGGGCCGGCCCAAACGCCGCCAAAGGCCGAAAATCGCATTGCTGCAAGGCGCCATAAGCCGCTAACATCAACAGTCTTTGCCCTCGCAACGCCCCCGACTCCATGGCCTCGATGAACCTCCTCCGCGCCCTCGCCACGGTCAGCGGCATGACCCTGCTGTCGCGCATCCTGGGGTTTGTACGCGACTTCGTGCAGGCCCGGGCCTTTGGCGCCGGCATCGAGATGGACGCCTTTGTGGTGGCCTTCCGGCTGCCCAACCTGCTACGCCGGATGTTCGCCGAGGGTGCTTTCTCCCAGGCCTTTGTCCCCATCCTCGCCGAGTACAAGAACAAACGGGGAGACGAGGAAACCCGCCGCCTCATCAACCATGTGGCCAGTGCCCTCGGGCTGGTGGTGCTGATCGTCTCCATCCTCGGCGCCCTGGCCGCACCGGCCATCATTTACGCCACGGCCCCCGGCTTCTCGGCCGATGCCAGGAAGTTCGAACTGACCGTCGAGCTGACCCGCATCACCTTCCCCTACATCTTCTTCATGGCACTGGTGGCCCTTGCCGGCGGTGTGCTCAACACTTGGAGCCGCTTTGCGATCCCGGCTTTCACGCCCGTACTGCTCAACCTGTCCTTCATCGTCATGGCGCTGTTCGCAGCGCCCTATTTCGATCCACCCATCCTCGTACTCGGCTGGGCGGTCTTCATCGGCGGACTGGCCCAGGTGCTGCTGCAACTGCGTCCGCTGGCGCAGATCGGCATGCTGCCGCGTTTCTCCCTTGATTTCTCCGACCCGGGCGTAAGGCGCATCCTCAAACTCATGGGCCCGGCCATGCTGGGTGTTTCGGTAAGCCAGATCTCCCTGCTGATCAATACGGTCTTTGCCTCCTTCCTGCCCAGCGGCAGCGTGTCATGGCTGTATTACGCCGACCGCCTGATGGAGTTCCCCGCCGGCATGCTCGGCGTGGCCCTCGGCACCATCCTGCTGCCCAGCCTCTCCAAAATGCATGCCGACGAGCAGCCCGCCGAGTTCTCGGCCCTGCTCGACTGGGGTCTGCGCCTGACCCTGATGCTCACCCTGCCAGCCTCCCTCGGGCTGGCCCTGCTCGCAGTGCCCCTGATCAGCACCCTGTTTCACCATGGCGCCTTCGGTGCCAACGATGTCCTGCAGACCCGCAGCGCTCTGATCGCCTACAGCATCGGCCTGACGGGGCTGATCCTGGTGAAGGTGCTGGCGCCCGCGTTCTATTCCCGTCAGGACGTGCGCACCCCGGTGCGCATCGGCATCTTCTCGCTGGTCATCACCCAACTGATGAACCTCGTATTCATCGGCCCCTTCCAGCATGCCGGTCTGGCCCTGTCCATCGGTCTGGCCTCCTGCGTCAATGCCGGCCTGCTTTATCACGGTCTGCGCAAACGCGGGGTCTATCAGCCCCTGCCTGGCTGGGGGCGTTTCGCCGGAAAACTGGTCATCGCCCTGCTGGTGTTGGGTGCCTGCGTGCATTTCGCAACAGGTAGCGACAGCCTGTGGCTGAGCGCCTCCGGGGTCGAACGCGTGATCCGTCTGTGCGCCCTGGTGCTGGGTGGAATCGGTGTGTACTTCGCCGTGCTGTTCGCACTCGGCTTCCGCGTCAGGGACTTCCGCCGTCGCGGCGCCTGAGCCCCAACGCATCGGTCAAACTTGGCTAAAATCAGCGGAATCACAGGGGAGACCACAACAATGCAAGTGACCAGCCAGAGCTTTGCCGACGGTGCCGTGATTCCCGGCACCTACACCTTCTGCATCCCGGCCGCCGAAGGGCACGTCTGCCTCGGCAGCAACCGCAATCCGCAACTGAGCTGGAGCGGCGCGCCGGCCGGTACCCGCGGCTTCGCCGTGATCTGTCACGACCCGGACGTGCCCAGCCGGGGCGATGATGTCAATCAGGAAGATCGGCAGGTGCCCGCCGACCTGCCGCGGACCGACTTTTTCCACTGGGTTCTGATCGACCTGCCTGAAACAACCAAGGCCATCGCCGAAGGTGAGCATTCCCGCGAGGTGACCCCGAACGGCAAGCCCGGTCCCGACCGGCCGGACGGCAGCCGCCATGGGCTCAACGACTACACCGGCTGGTTTGCGGGCGATGAGCAGATGAAGGGCAACTACTTCGGCTACGACGGCCCCTGCCCGCCCTGGAACGATTCAATCCGCCACCGCTACGTGTTCACGGTGTATGCCCTTGATGTGCCTACGCTGGCCGTCTCCGGGGCATTCAATGGGCAGCAGGCACGCAACGCCATGGCCGGACACATACTGGCCCAGGCGAGCCTCACCGTCACCTACAGCCTGAACCCCGCGGTCCCGGCCTGAAGCCCTTGCCACCACACCACCCCTGACACGGTCGCGGCGCCCTCTCAGGGCTCGTATTCGGGCAGAAGCCGCGCCAGCAGGGGAAGCTGAAGGTGCAGGTAATCGGGGAGCCCGTCCACAAACGGGGGCAGATCTTCGCCAGCGATCAGGGGGCGACACCAGTTCCGGAAATCATCCGTCACCCCCAGGCCGTCCGCCGCGATGAAGTCCGGAGGCAACGTGCGCTCGAGATTGGCGACTTTCTCAAAGGCCGCTTGAATCGTGCGCCAACGATAGGGCCGGCCCGACAGACGCTTGATCCCGATGACCCCGCCCGCCCCGGCGAGAGCCCTCCGCACAGCGGCCTTGCCGACGGCAAAGGCTTGATTGGTGTCCGTCCTCGAAGCCAGATGGCGGGCCGCTCGCTGAAGGTAGTCGGCTACCGCATAGTGCACCTTGTAGCCAAGCTCCGAGTGGATCCGGTCGGCAATGGCCTCCCCCGCGCCACCCAACTGGACATAGCCTTTGGGATGCTGCGCCTGCATGGACAGGATCTTCCCATCGGTACCCCGCAGCCCCTCCGCCACGACGATCGCGCATGACCCCAGCCGCTCCACCGTCTCGCGGACCCGCGTCATGAACGGCACCTCGTCGAACGGAACCTCGGGCAGCAGGATGATGTGGGGGGCACAATCCGGGCTGTCGGCAGCCAAGGCACACGCGGCGGCAAGCCACCCTGCGTTGCGCCCCATCACCTCCAGGACGAAGGCCCGCCCACCGGTGGTGGTCATGGCATTGAGATCCAGCCCCACCTCCCGTACCGAAGTAGCGAGATACTTTGCAGCGGAGCCAAAACCCGGGCAGCAATCGGTGTGCACGATGTCGTTGTCGATGGTCTTCGGCACGCCGACCACCGTCAGCGGGTAGCCACGATCCCGGGCCGCGGCCTGAATCTGCCGACAGGTCTCCATCGAGCCATTGCCGCCGTTGTAGAGGAAGAAACCGATGTCGTGGGCCGCCAGCACCGCAAACAGGCGGTCGTACTGGGCCGGGTTGCGCTCTTCCGGGTCCAGGTCGAAACGACAGGATCCGAATGCTCCGCCCGGTGTGCAGCGCAAGCGCGCAAGGTCATCAGCCGAAATGTCAGCGGTATCGACCAAAGCTTCCCGCAGTACGCCCAGGATGCCGTTGCGTGCCGCCAACACCCTGCCGATGCGTCCTCCCGCCTCGCGGGCAGTGGCGATCACCCCGGCAGCGGAGGCATTGATCACCGCCGTCACACCCCCCGACTGGGCGTATAGAAGATTTCTGGCCATCACTTGATACCCGAAACGGGACCCCTGAAAAAAAGGCCGGCCATGAAGGCCGGCCCCTGACCGCGACGGAACGAAGCTTACTTCAGCGCCTCGAACGCCCGCTCGCGAATCTCGTCAACCTTGCCGAGACCGGCAATCTTGCGGTACTGCGGTGCGTTTGCATCGCCATTGGCAGCCCAGTCGGAATAATAGGCCACCAGCGGCTTGGTCTGGGCGTGATAGACATCAAGACGCTTCTTCACCGTCTCTTCCTTGTCATCGTCACGCTGGATCAGCGCTTCACCGGTTTCATCATCCTTGCCCTCGACCTTGGGCGGATTGAACTTGATGTGATAAGTACGGCCGGACGCCACATGGACCCGACGGCCGGACATGCGACCAATGATCTCTTCGTCCGGCACGTCGATTTCAAGCACGAAATCGATGGGCACGCCCGCAGCCTTCATGGCTTCTGCCTGGGGAATGGTGCGCGGAAAGCCGTCAAACATGTAACCGGACTGGCAATCAGCCTCCTTCAGCCGATCCTTCACCAAACCGATGATGATGTCGTCGGAAACGAGGCCGCCGGAATCCATGACCTTCTTGGCCTCGATGCCCAGGGGCGTACCGGCCTTCACGGCTGCACGCAGCATGTCGCCCGTGGAGATCTGCGGAATACCGAACTTTTCCTTGATGTAATTGGCTTGGGTGCCTTTGCCGGCGCCCGGCGGTCCCAACAGAATCAGACGCATGTCTTTCCCTCCTCTGGTTATTGTCGATGCGACATGGGATTGCGAAACTATCGCGAAACTTCCGCTACGTCAAACGCCCGGCGGACACGCTCCAGATCTTCGGCCGTATCCACACCGGCCGGCGGAGCATGGTCCAGCACCATCACCCGGATGGGAAAGCCGTGGGCCATGGCACGTAGCTGCTCCAGGGCCTCCCACTGCTCAAGGGGCGAGGCCGCAAGACTGGCATAGCGCTTGAGAAAACCTGCCCGGTAGGCGTACAGCCCGATATGCCGGTAAGCCGGCAAGCCGACAGGCAGCGCCCCGCGGTCGGCGGCGAAGGCGTCGCGCGCCCAGGGGATCGGCGCCCGGGAAAAATACAGGGCGCGACCCCGCGCATCGAGCACCAGCTTGACCACGTTCGGGTTGAAGAACTCTTCGGCGGACAGAAGAGGATGGCAAGCGGTGGCGATGGCCGCCTCGGCATCAGCGGACAGGGCCGCCGCCACATCGCCGATGAGCCCCGGCGGAATCAGCGGTTCGTCGCCCTGCACATTCACAACCACCACTTCGTCGGACCAGCCCAGACGGGTCGCCACTTCGGCGAGGCGATCAGTGCCCGAAGGATGTTCGGCCGCCGTCAGGATCACACGTCCGCCGGCCTGCTCCACCACGTCGGCGATCCCCTGGTGATCGGTTGCCACCCAGACCTCATCGGCCCCCGCCTCCCGCGCCCGGTCAAGAACCCGCAGGACCATGGGCTTGCCGAGAATGTCGAGGAGTGGTTTACCGGGCAGACGGGAAGACGCATGACGCGCCGGAATGACGATCTTGAAGCTCATGTCAGCGAGCCTGGGCCAGCTCTTCCTCGGACAGCGGACGGGCTTCATCTTCAAGCATCACCGGAATGCCATCGCGAATCGGGTAAGCAAGCCGGGCACTGATGCTCCACAGCTCCTGCCTGTCTTTCCGGAAGTCGAGCGGCCCCTTGGTGATCGGGCAAACCAGGATTTCAAGCAGTCGGGGATCCATCGAGCTTCTCCACAATCAGTTCTGCCGCGCCGGGCGCCACCTGCGCCCGGACCGGCCACACCCAGCTATCTGCCGGGGCGAAAGGCCCGCATTTTACCGCATCCTTCTCGGTCATCAGCAGGACATCGCCTTCTTCGATGGCCACATCCGCCGGGGTGTAGCCATGGTGGTCAGGAAACGGCCGTCGTTCGACGTTCAGACCCATGGCCTCGACCTGCTCAAAAAAACGCTCCGGCCGGCCGATGCCCGCCATTGCCCAGACACGACGCCCGCGGAAATGCCCTGGGTCGCAGCGGTCATGACGGTTCGCCACCCGCTCGAAGGCATCACCGACGAGGGAAAACTCAAACACCGGGACCCGGTCCAGTCTGCCCCTCAGCCCGGCGGAAAGCGCTCCGTGTGCCATCACCAGGGTGCTGGTGGCGATCCGTCCGACCCCCTCCCGCAAGGGGCCGGCAGGCAGACGAAGGCGGTTGCCGAGAATCGCCTCATCCACCACCACAATCTCCACATCCCGCCCCAGGCGATAGTGCTGCAGGCCATCGTCCGCGATGATCACATCCACACGCCCGTAGCTGGCAAGCAAGGCACGCGCTGCAGCCGGCCGGTCGCGCCCAACAAACACCGGGCACTGCGACACTGCCGCCATCAGAACCGGCTCGTCCCCGAAACACGCAGGATCCCCCCCCGCCTTCACCTCGGCCACGCCTTCGGTGCTGCCGCCATAGCCCCGGCTCACAATGCCCGGCGTGAAACCCCGTGCTTTCAACTCGGCGGCCAGCCACAGGGCCACCGGTGTCTTGCCACTGCCGCCCACGGCGATGTTGCCAACCACGATGACAGGCACCGGCAAGCACTCCACGCGCAGCAGGCCGGCCCGGTAGAGCCAGCGCCGCACACCGGACAAAAACGCGAACAACAAGGAAAGGGGAAGCAGGGCGAACGCGGTCACGCCCCGGTGCCGCCAGAATCCAGGGGCGCTGCGTGGCATGCGTCAGCGTCAGCGCGGGGCCGCCTGGGTGGCGAAAGAAATGTGCACCAGTCCGGCCTGCTGGGCGGCCTGCATTACGTCGATGACGCGCTGATGGGCCGCTTTGGCATCCGCATTGATGATCACCACAGGATCCTTCGCGCCGGGCGGCACCACCGCCTGCATGGCCGCGACGATCGCCTGAAGGCCGGCACCATTGACCGGACGCTTGTTGATGACCACATCGCCGACCGCGTTGACAGCCACATTGATTTCCACCGCCTTCTCGCTGCTGGCCTGGGCATCCGCCGTGGGTAGATTGATCTCCAACCCGGCAAAACGCGAATACGTGGTAGTCAGCATCAGGAAGATGATGATCACCAGCAACACGTCGATCAGCGGGATCAGGTTGATTTCCGGCTCTTCGCGGGAGCGGCCACGGCCAAAGTTCATGTCCGCCCCTCAGCGACGCTCGCCGTGGATCATCTCAACCAGACGGATGGCCTGCTGCTCCATCTCAATGACCAGACTATCCACCGTGGCGCGGAAGTGACGCCAGAAGATCATGCTCGGAATCGCGATCACCAGGCCAAAGCCGGTGTTGTAAAGGGCGATGGAGATGCCCTGGGCCAGCTGTTGGGGATTGGAACCACCCGGGGCCTGGGACCCGAAGATCTCGATCATGCCGACGATGGTACCGAACAAGCCCATCAGCGGGCTGATTGAAGCGATGGTACCCAGCGTGGTCAGGAAACGCTCCAGGTCGTGGGTCACGGCGCGACCGGTTTCCTCGATGGACTCCTTCATGACCTCCCGGGAACTGCGCACATTGCGCAGGCCGGCGGCGAAGACCCGCCCGAGGGGCGAGCTGAGGGCAACGCGATTGATCATCTCAGGCGTGGCACCGCCCTGGCGCAATTCCACAACCACCTTCTCAAGGAGCCCGTCCGGCAGGATCTTGCTGCGGCGCAGGGTGATGAGCCGCTCGATGATCAAGGCCACGGCCACGACGGAAGCAAACAACAAGGGCCAGATGGGCCAGCCTGCAGCCTGGATGATGGCGAACACTCGAGCACTCCTGGGAATCCAATCAAGCGCATGAATGTAACCCGGCGAACATCCCCTAGGCAACAGGCTTTACCTTCGAGACAATCCACAGAATCTGTGGATAACTTTGTGGATTAAAGGCTGGTGATGCCCCTAAACCCGCAGTCCATAAGGCTTTTTAGTCCTCGGATCAAAAAATGAGCAGCAAAAACACTCTTTTAAAATCAACAACTTACGTATTTTCCCGCAAGTCAAGCCCGCATCCGGGATTTTTTTTGACAGTTCTGGCATGAATGTGGATTCCGGTAGAATCGCGCACCATGAATCCGCCCCTGACAAATCCCGGGAAAGACGCGCCCGACGTGGTTTCCGTGTCTTGGCTGAACCGTGCGGCCCGGGAAGCCTTGGAGGGCAGCTTCCCCCTGATGTGGGTTGCCGGCGAGGTATCCACGCTCACCCGCGCCGCGTCCGGGCATCTCTACTTCACCCTCAAGGACGATCAGGCCCAGGTTCGCTGCACCATGTGGCGCAACCGCGCCCAGTTGCTTCCGTTTCGCCTTGAACACGGCATGCGGGTCGAAGTGCGCGCCCTTGTCACCCTGTTCGAGCCCCGCGGTGACTTCCAGCTCAGCGTTGAAGGCGCTCGCCATGCGGGGGTCGGCAATCTCTTCGAGGCCTTCCTGCGCCTGAAGGCCCGACTGGAGGCGGAAGGGCTGTTCGATGCGGCAGTCAAGCGCCCTCTGCCCCGCTTTCCCCGGGGCATTGCTGTTGTCACCTCGCCCCAGGCCGCGGCCTGGCGTGACGTAACGGCAGCCCTTGCAAGGCGGGCACCCCAGATACCCCTGACGCTCTACCCCACCCCGGTTCAGGGCGAAACCGCACCCGCCCAGATCGCCGCCGCAATCCAACGTGTCGGCGCGCGCGCCACCCTGGACGGCAACGACCTGCTGCTGCTGGTGCGTGGCGGCGGCAGCCTCGAAGACCTGGCAGCGTTCAACGACGAACGGGTCGCCCGCGCCATACGCGCCTGCCCGCTGCCCGTGGTCGTGGGCGTTGGTCACGAAACCGACTTCAGCATCGCCGACTTCAGCGCCGACCTGCGCGCCGCCACGCCGACCGCAGCCGCCGAACTGGCCAGTGCAGGCTATTTCGAGCTGCGTGAGGGCCTCCCTCAGCTAACAGCACGATTGCGCCGGAGTATGGAGCGACGCATCGATGCCGCCGCCCAGCGCCTCGACCGTGCTGCATCACGACTGACGCACCCACGCCAACAGCTGGAACGCAGCCGTCTGCGCCTCGCCATCCTGGATCAGAGTCTGCGCGCCAGCATGGCCCGCCACCTGGCCAGCCGCCAGGCGCGCGTCGCGGGTCTGGGCCTACGCCTCAAGGCAGGGCGCCCCGACCCCACCCGCAAACTGGCCGACCTGGATGCCCTGGGTCAGCGTCTGCAGCGTGCCACCCAGAGCCTGCTGGCACGTCACCAGGCACACGTGGCCGCCCTGCAGCAGCATCTCACCCACCTTGATCCGCGGGCCGTTCTGGCCCGCGGCTACAGCATCACACGCCATGCCGACGGCCGGATCGCCCGCAGCGTGACCAGTCTTTCTCCGGGAACCGCCATCTACATCGAAGTCCTCGACGGCACCGTGGCCGCCACCGTCGATCCGGTACAGGGAGACCTCCTGGACGCTCCAGACAAAACCCCTCCAGGATTGTGCATTTGAGCGAATCCCGACTAGAATAGTCGGGCAATTTTCCAAACCCCGGAGAACATCAAATGGCTCACACCCTGCCCGAACTGCCCTACGCCAAGAACGCCCTGGCTCCGCATCTTTCCGAAGAAACCTTCGACTACCACTACGCGAAGCACCACAACGCCTACGTGGTCAACCTGAACAACCTGATCCCCGGCACCGAGTACGAAAACCTCTCCATCGAAGAGACTTTCCTCAAGGCACCGGCTGGCGGCATCTACAACAATGCCGCCCAGGTGTGGAACCACACCTTCTTCTGGAGCTGCATGAAGCCGAACGGTGGTGGTGCTCCCAGCGGCGCGCTGGCTGACGCCATCAACGCCAAGTGGGGCTCCTTCGACGAGTTCAAGAAGGCCTTCCAGGCCTCCGCCGTGGGTAACTTCGGCTCCGGCTGGACCTGGCTGGTGAAAAAGGCCGACGGCACCGTCGACATCGTCAACACCGGCGCTGCCGGCAACCCGCTGAAGACCGGCGAAGGCAAGCCCCTGCTGACCATCGACGTGTGGGAACACGCCTACTACATCGACTACCGCAACATGCGTCCGAAGTTCGTGGAAACCTTCCTGGCCAGCCTGGCCAACTGGGATTTCGCCTCCGCCAACTTCGCCTGAAGCCGGCCGCCCCGGCCCGGTCATCCGGGCTGAGGCAATGCAATAAGGGAGCCTTCATGGCTCCCTTATTGCATTGGAAGGCAGAACATCCGAGGTATGGCCTAGCCCTTTCCACGCCTTTCCCAGCTTCCCCACGCATGTCCGCCGGCCTGCATTTGTCGCTATAATCCGCGCCGAGCTTCAGGTGCCCGGGGAATTCCACCCCGGGTGAAACGGGAACGAGGTGCGCGCCCCATTCAGGGCGCAAATCCCCGGCTGCCCCCGCAACGGTAAGCAAGTACGGAAACATCTGGGTGGTCTCGAACCACCAGTCACTGGGCCGCAACGTGGTGTCCGCCCGGACATGCGCGATCAGCCTGGGAAGGCGATGCTTCAAATCTTGCAAGCCCGGAGACCGGCCTGTCGCCAGTTCGCCGTCACGCCCTGCGTGGTGGCGCTTGACCATGGACTGTCTGCGGGGTTGCGGATGGCGACAGGTACGGCATGGCCCGCGCACGGGTCACGCCGGGATCGTTCATGTCGTCCAGAGAGCGTGCAGGCAGTCGAACAGGAGTTTGACCTTGCACGGAATCCGTTCACTTTCCCTCACCCTCGTCGCGTCCTCCCTGGCCGCCGGTTGGGCCCAGGCCCAGGATCCGACCCAGCTAGACACCGTTGTCGTCACCGGGCGCCGGGCCGAAGCCCGCCTGGACGACACCCCCCAGCGCATCGAACTGGTCAGCACCGAGGACATAGATCGCACGCCCTCCCGGGAACTGACCGACGTGCTCAAGAAGCACACCAGCGTTGATGTCATCCAGTACCCCGGCAACCTCTCCGGCATCGGCATCCGGGGCTTCCGGCCCGAGTTCTCGGGCATCAACAAGCGCTCCCTGCTGCTCATCGACGGCCGTCCGGCCATGGCCACCAACCTCAGCCTGGTCAACATGGATCAGGTGGAACGCATCGAAGTTCTCAAGGGGCCCGCGTCGGCCCTGTACGGCTCGTCCGCAATGGGCGGCGTGGTGAACCTGATCACCCGCCAGCGCAGTGGCCCTATCGGCGGCTACGCGCAGATCGCCGCCGGACGCTTCGACACCCACGAGCTGCGCACCGCCATCGGGGGCAGCCTGAGCGAACGCCTCGATTTTGACTATGCCGGCTCGTTGTTCGAACAGAACGCCGACTTCCGGACCGGACAGGGAACGCGACGCCCCAACACCACGTACAGCCAACAGAACCACGCCCTGCGCCTGGGGCTCAAGTTGAGCGATGACTGGCGCATACAGGTCAACAACGAACTCTATCGGGGGCGCGACATTGCCACTCCCGGCGACCTTGCCAGCGGCACCAACTCCCAGACCAACAAGGACATGGACCGTGAGGGCACCGACCTCAAACTGACCGGTCGCATCGGCGGCCACCAGATCACGACCCGGACCTTCTTCGGCACCCAGTCCTATGAGCAGTACAAGAAGACCAGCACCACAGCAGCCGAACGGCCCTACCTGCCTTTTCGCAGCTTCGCCGAGGAACTGGACTACCGCGGCTGGCAGATCCAGGACCAGTGGACCTGGAACGACCATCTTATGACCGTGGTCGGCGTGGATCAGGAGAGCGTCCGGCAGAAGACCTTCGGCTACAACGCCAACGGCACCCGCAAGGCCCCAAGCAGTGCCAACAATGAACGTCGCAGCCTGGGGGTGTATGCCCAGAACACGCTCTACCTCAATCAGGGCAACACCACCGTCGATTTCGGTCTGCGCCATGATCGCATTGAGACCGAGACCTTCAGCACGCCCCTGCTGAACAGCTTCACCCCCGGCAAGGCCGACTTCACGACCAACAACCCCAGCCTGGGCTTCACCCACAAGCTCGGAGGTGGCATACGGGTGCACGGCACGGTGGGCAAAGGCTTCGTGCCACCCTCAGCGCTGGAGCTCACCGGCTCCGCACTCACCGTCAAAGCCGGCAAGGACGATGTCCTGGCGGGCAACGCAGGCCTGCGTCCGGAGTCCAGCGTCACCTGGGACATGGGCCTTGAATGGCATGCCGGTGCGTTCTTCACCGACCTCACCGTATTCCGGACCCGCGTCAAGGACCGCATCACCCGCGTCCAGGTAGGCGAAGACACGGACAACCGCTACTTCTCCTACACCAACGCCAACAGCGCCCGCATGGAAGGGCTGGAATGGAACGGGCGCTGGAAGGCCAGCGACAGCCTCACAATGAGTCTGGCCGGCACCCATTATTTCCGTCGAACCGAGGAGATCGGCGGAATCCAGAGCGAGATCCGCAACGTCGCCAACAACACGGTGCGCGCGGCGGGTGACTACCAGTCCGGCGCCTGGAGCAGCCGATTTGGCCTGCGTTATGTGGGGCACTTCCAGGACAACGACTGGAACGGCAACAGTGCCAGCATCATTCGCTACGCGCCGTTTGCGGTTGCCGATCTGTCCGTGCGCTACCGCTTCGACCGCCACAGCTCCGTCTCCGTGCTGATCGACAACTTGTTCGACCGCTATTACTCGGAGAAGGGTGGCTACCCCCTGGCCGGACGAAACGGCCGCGTCGCCTACCGTCTCGACTTCTGACCGACCCGGCCTCGCCCACCGCGGGGCCGACCTGGAGACTCCCCATGGACCTCATCGCGCTGATCGAACGGACACTCTACGAAGTGTCCACCGCGCTCTATCTGCCCGTCATCGGCGGCTGCGCCCTCCTCGTGGCCTACATGCCACTGCAACTGGGCATTGCACTGCACGACGGCTGGCTCCGCAGGCGCGGCCACTTCATGGAACGACAGGCCTTTCTGACCGACCTGTCCCGCCTGCGCAAGACGGGCCATCCGGCCAGACGCCTCGCCATCGACGTCGAGCGTCTGCTCCAGGCCCACGAACTGAACCTGTCCCGCCGCCTCGACCGGATCCGCTTCGTGATCAAGGTCGGCCCCGCCCTCGGGCTGATGGGCACCCTCATCCCCATGGGCATTTCGCTGGCAGCCCTCGCCGAGGGCAACATACCCAAGATGGCAGGTAGCATGGTTACTGCCTTCACCGCCACCGTTGCCGGCCTGGGCGCGGGTGTGCTGGCCTATCTGATCGCCCTGTCCCGGGAGCGCTGGGCGCGGGAAGACGTCCGCGAAATGGCCCACGCCGCCGAGCTGACCATTGCGGGCCAGCAGGCGGACACCCCAGCACCTCACCTGATGGAGGGAGCCGACGATGCGCTTGCTGCAACGCCGTAGACGCTTTGCCCTGGACGGTGAGGCCCTCGAAGACCCCATCGCGGGTGTCGCCAACCTCTTCGATGCCAGCATCGTCTTCATCGTCTCGATGATGATCGCCCTGTTCATGGCCTACAACATGATGGACCTGCTCGACCCGAGCTCCGAGGTGACCATGGTCAAGAAGAACGCCAAGGGGGAAATGGAGATCGTCACCAAGCGCGGAAAGGAAATCAAGGTATCGAAAGTCACCGACGAGAAGCTCTCCGGTCGGGGCGAACGCCTGGGCACCGCGTACAAGCTGCCGGACGGGAGGGTGGTCTATGTTCCCGTCGACTAAGTTCCTCGCCCCCCTCTGCCGTGCCGCGTTCGCGCTGATGATCCTGCTCGCGGGCACCGTCGATGCCCGCCCCCTGTCCGTGGTGCTCTTTCCCGGCGACCCGTCCATGCAGACGGCGGTGAACGCGGTCCGCCAACTCCGGCAGGACAAGGCCCTCAAGGATGTGCGCTTCCGGATCGTCTCATCCAGCAGCCCGGGCAAGGACGACATCGATGCGCTCGCCCGGGCCGACGTGGGCCTGATCTACAACATGGGCCGGGAACTCGCCAATACGCTTGAACCCGCCGTGGCCAGCCTGCGTGAACGCAAAGCCCACGCCTATGCCGTCGGAGCACCCTATGAAGAGGGCGAACAGCGCATCGGCCTGACCCGGGACGAAACCCTGCGGGAGTACGCCCAGGCCGGCGGCGCCGACAACTACGCGGCCATGATCCGTCTCATGCTCGCCCGGGACTTCGGCCTCCCCCTTCAAACAGTGCCCCCACGCCCTTTTCCCGCCATCGGCATCTGGGCACCCGGCAGCGGCGAAGTGTTCGACCGCTTCGAATCCTTCCGTGACGCCTATCTCCGCCGTCACCCCGACCGGAGCGACCGCCAGTGGGTGGGCCTTGTCTTCAACCGGGTCACGGCCCAGGCCGGCAGCTCCCTGCTGCTTGATGCCATGATCAAGGCCATCGAGGTACGGGGCTTCAACGTGATCCCGGTGTTCGGCTACCCGTCGGAAATACCGGCAGAGCGCTTCCTGCTGGACGACAGGGGCCGGGCACGCGTGGTGGCCATCGTCGGGCTGGCACTCAAGATGGGCAACGTACCCGCCAGGACCATTCCGGTCATGCAGCACCTGGATGTGCCCGTCATCAACGCCATCTCCCTATATAGCCAGTCCCGCGAGGAGTGGGAGGCCTCCCCCCTGGGCCTGTCGCTGATGGAACGGGCCTGGCAGCTGTCCGGCGCCGAGTTTGCCGGCGCCATTGCCCCCACCGTCGTAGCCAGCAAAGAGCGGTTGAAGGACAAGGAGACCGGCATCGAATACCTCACCGAAATGCCGATCCCGGAGCGCATCGACCGCCTGGCCGACAGGGTACGGAGGTGGGTGAGCCTGCGCTATGAGCTCAATTCCCTCAAGCGCGTCGCAGTGATCTACTACAACTACCCCCCGGGCAAGGAAAACGTCGGCGCGGCCTACCTCAATGTACTCCCCCGCTCCCTGTGGCAGATCCTCGGTCGGCTGGAACAGGAAGGCTATGACACCCATGGGCGCCCGATAAGCGAAGACGCCCTCTTTGAAACCCTGCGTGAACACGGCACCAACATCGGCAACTGGGCGCCTGGCGCACTCGAGAAGCTGGCCCGGGGCGGCCAGGCGGTCCTGATGCCGGTCGCGGAGTATCGGCGCTGGTTCGACCGTCAGCCGGCGGCCCTGCGGGAAGCCATGGTCAAAGCCTGGGGCGAACCCGAGAAATCCACCGTGATGCTGTGGCGCGACCCCAGGGGCACGCCGCACTTCGTCTTTCCCGCCCGGCGCTTCGGCAATCTGGTCTTTGCCGCACAGCCCTCCCGGGGCTGGGAGGGCGACCCCAAGAAGATGTACCACGACGTCGCCCTGCCCCCTCACCACCAGTACCTTGCCTTCTACCTGTGGCTGCAAAAGGGTTTCAAGGCCCACGCGATGGTGCACGTGGGCACCCACGCCACCCACGAATGGCTGTCGGGCAAGGAAGTCGGCTTTACCGCTGCAGACCCGGGCGAAGCCATGGTGGCCGACGTACCGCAGCTCTACCCCTACATCATGGATGACATCGGCGAGGGCCTGCAGGCCAAGCGGCGAGGCATGGCGACCATCATCTCCCATCTCACCCCGCCCTTCGACCGGGCCACCCTCAACCCGGAACTAGTCAGCCTGCGTGGTCTCATCGACGATTTCGGGGTAGCCGCCCAGAAAAGCGAGTCTGCCGCTGCCGCCCGGCTCGGAGAAATCAACACCCTGGCCGGCAAGCTCGGGATCCTCAAGGATGTGGGCCTCAGCCGCCTGGAGAACGCCGAACAGGTAGAGCACCTTGAACACTATCTGAAGGAAGTCTCTGAACAGCACGCCCCGTTCGGCCTGCATACCTTCGGCGTGGCCCCGTCCGAAGCACTGCGGCAATCCACCGCCGCGGCCATCCTGTCCCTCGACCGCAAGCTCGGCGATGCAGAGCGCAGACGCCGGCAAGCCGAGCTGGCCGCCCTGATCGAAAGCAGCGCCCGGGCCGAACTGGACGCCCTGGTGGCAGGTCTGGCCGGCCGCCACGTGGCTGCGGGTCCGGGCAATGACCCCCTGCGCAATCCGGAAGCCCTGCCCACCGGCCGCAACCTCTATGGCTTCGACCCGTCGCGGCTACCCACCCCTGGCACCTGGGACCAGGGCCGGAACCTGGCAGAGAAGTTCATCTCCGACTACAGGCAACGTCACGGCCGCTTTCCCGATCGGGTCGTATTCAACCTCTGGAGCACGGAAGCCATGCGCCATGAAGGCGTGACCGAGGCGGAGATCCTCGCCCTGCTGGGGGTTCGCCCCCGCTGGGACGAACGCGGACGGATCGATGGCGTGGACGTGATTCCCCGCAGCGAACTCGGTCGCCCCAGAGTGGATGTAACCATCGTCCCTTCCGGTCTGTACCGGGACGCCCTGCCCGGCCTGATGCAACTACTCGACGAGGCAGTGAGCCAGGTCAAGGCCTTGCCCGAGGATGACAACCCCGTCCATGCCAATGTGGAGCGCACCCGCAAGCTGCTGGAGGCCCGGGGGATTCCGGCGCCGGATGCCGCCCGTCTGGCCGCCGTGCGCATCTTCACCGAGCCCTCCGGGGCTTACGGCACCGGCGTCGACAACGTCATCCAGGCCAGCAACACCTGGAAGGACGAAAAGGCAATCGCCGATGTGTACTTCAACCGGGTCGGCCACCTGTTCGGCCAGGGCTACTGGGGCGAGCGCCCCGGGGGCGCAGCACTCGCCGTGGACCTCTTCAAGATGGCCCTGAAGGACGCCAAAGCGGCCATCCACTCCCGGGCCAGCAACGTATTCGGCACCCTCGACAACGACGACGTGTTCCAGTACCTGGGAGCCACGGCGATGGCCATCCGCCAGGTCAATGGGCACACCCCCGAGACCTACATCCTCAACCTGGCCGACGGTCAGAGCGGCAAGCACGAAACCCTGGACAAGTTCATGGGCCGGGAGATACGCACCCGCTACACCAACCCCGAGTGGGTCAAGGCCATGCTCAAGGAAGGCTACGGCGGTGCCCGTTTCATCATGAAGGTTACAGAACACCTCTGGGGCTGGCAGGTGACCGTGCCTGAAGCGGTGGATGGCGCCAAGTGGCAGGAGATGTACGAGACCTACGTGGCCGACCGCAATGCCCTCGGCGTCAAGGACCGCTTCCGTGAGGCAAAGAACCTGCTGGCCTACCAGGCCATCGTGGACAAGATGCTGGTGGCCATCAACAAGGGCTACTGGCGGGCCGATGTTGAGGTGAAGGCGCATTTGGACAAAGTGAACCGGGAGCTCATCGCGGAGGCCGGTGTGGCTTGCAACGCCGACTCATGCAGCAGCGAAGCGATCACCGAACTGGCCAGGGCCCAGGACAAGCGCGCCATGGCCGATGCCCTGGCCATGCCGGCCCCGGGTGCCGGCGGGCGTCCCGCTGGCGGACAAGCCGTTGGGGCACCCCCGGCCGGGTCTGCCTCGGGCGCTCAGAGCGCCCCAGCAAACCCGGCCACATCCCCGGCAGCGCCGGCCAAGGCCGAAGGCAGCTCGACAGCTGACGCACCGCAAGATGTAGTGCAGGGCTACGAAATGAAGGAAAAAGACCCCCTCTCCCAGGCCGTGCCACAGCCCGTGGCCTATGCGGCGCTCCTGGGATTTACCGTGCTGGTCGGCGCAGGCATCCTGCTGCGATCGCGGCAAAGGAAAACGCAATGCTGAAATGGAGCCGGCGGGCTGGCCCCGCCCTCAAACGAAGATGCACCCTGTTCGCCCTCGGTGGGCTGATGGTATTCAGCTCTGCCGCCCGAGCCGAAACACTCCCCCTTCCCGGCGCGGTGTCCGCCGAAGCGCGGCTGGAGCGTAGCCAGCGGGAAGGATTGTGGGAGAAGACCCTGGTCGTCACCTTTCCCGAGACGCGCCGCCTCCTATCCACCAGCGACGGCCTCGTGGACAGCCGTGCCGCCATCAACCATGGCGCCCACCCGGAGCTGTGGAAACGTGTTTCCACGCGCTTCAATGGCCGGGACGGACGCGGCGGCAAGACCTACACCGACCACACGCTCGGCGTCACCGCCGCACGCCTCGGGCTAACAAAGGCCGATGTCGCCCACATGGCCACGGCCGCCGACATGGACAACCTGGCCATCGTCACCCGCAGCCATGGCCCGCTCACCGTCACCGTGCTGGCCACGGCGGGCGCCAAGAGCAACGCCATCCGCACCGGCGTGGATGAAGGCCGGTACATCGAAGGCGCCGAGCCCGCGGGCACCATCAACATTCTGGTCCTCAGCAATGTCCGCCTGACTGACGCGGCCCTGGCCCGGGCGCTGATCACCGTCACCGAAGGCAAGACCGCCGCCCTGGAGGATCTGCAGGTGAAGAGCACCTACACCCCCGGCGCGCAGGCCACCGGCACGGGCACCGACAGCATCATCGTGGTTTCGGGCACCCGTGCGCCCACCGCCAGCTACACCGGCGGCCACAGCCGCATCGGCGAGCTGATCGGCAAGGCCACCTACAGCGCGGTGGTCGAATCCCTGGGCAAGCAGAACGGCTTCTTTCTGCCGGGCAGCCGGCGCTTTGCGGACCCACCGTCGGCCCTGCCCAAGCCCAGCGGGCACCTGCGCCTGGCCCTCCTCCACCTGGACCCGACGCCGGGCGACATCGCCGCCAACCGTGCGCAGATCGAAGCCGGCGTCCGCGAAGCCGTCCGTCAGGGCGCCGACTGGGTAGTCACCCCCGAGTTGGCGGAGACCGGCTACAACTTCGCCAAACGCATCGGCACCGACTGGATCGCACCGTTTCCGGACACCTGGATGAGCACCCTCGCCGCCATTGCCCGGGACAACAAGGTGGCCCTGTTCATTGGCTTTGCCGAACGGGATGCACGCCATCACACGCTGCACAACAGCGTCGCCGTGATCGACCGGGAGGGAAAGATCCTCGGCGCCTACCGCAAGCAGCGCGTCCATGGCGGCGCCGAGAGCTGGTCCGTGGCGGGCACCGATGGCCACCCCTTCGTGGTGGATGGCGTGCCCGTGGGGGTGCTGATCTGCGCCGACACGTATGCGCCCGAGCCCGCCGCCCGCCAGCGTGAGCAGGGCGCGGCCCTCCTGATCGTCCCGGCCAACTGGCCACCGGTGGACGGCATGGGGCCGGGCGACGTGTGGGAGCGCCGCTCCCGCGAGACCGGCATTCCGCTTGTCGTCATCAACCGCACAGGGAGCGAGCCGGAGCTGGACTTCACCCACGGCGAGAGCGCCATCGCGGTAGCAGGCCGCCGGCAGTTCAGCTTCAGCACCCCCGCCGGGCGCATGCTGCTGGTGGACTGGAACCGGGCGGACGGCTTCAACCCGCTCACCGGCGCGATCACGCCGGTCCCCAAGGGGGCGCCATGAGACCACGACGCCTGATCGCCCTGCTCCACCGCTACCTCGGGCTCGGCCTGATGGGCTTCATCTTCCTCGCCGCGCTCACCGGCAGCGTGCTGGTCTTCGGCCAGGAGATCGACCGGCTGCTCAACCCGGACATCCTCAGCGCCACGCCGCCGACGCCCGACACCGGGCCCCGCCCCCTTGCCGAGCTCGTGGCCGCCGCCACCGCCCACCAGCAGGCCCGGGACGACGGCCCCTGGCAGGCCGTATCCCTGCTCCCACCGCGGCGTGAGAAGAGCGTCGGCGCCCTGCTCTTCAAGGCCCCCGATCCGGACGCAGAAGGCCGCAGCCGCTTCCACCAGGTACTGGTCGACCCCTTCACCGCCCGGGTACTGGGCGACCGCTCCCGCAGCGGCCACGAGCTTGACCGCCGCAACCTCATCCACCTGCTCAGCGAGATCCACGGCAAGCTGCTGCTCGGCAAGACCGGCTTCTGGATCATGGGAATCGCCAGCGGGCTCTGGGCGCTGACGACCCTGGTCGGGCTCTACCTGTGGTGGCCGGGACACAACAAGCTGGGCCTGGCCCTGCAGATCAAGTGGCAGGCTGGCGCGGCCCGCCTGCATTTCGACCTGCATCGTGCCATCGGTTTCTACAGTGCACCGGTACTGCTGGTCCTGGCCGTGACGGGTGTCTACATGGCCCTGCCCGGCGAGGTCCGCCCCCTGATCGCCGCCCTATCGCCGCTCGATGAGGGCAGGACGCCAAAAGCCGCGCCGTCCGACCGCCCTCCCGTCGACGCCGACGAAGCCGTCCGCATCGCCCGCGGGGTCTTCCCCGACGGCGAACTGCGACGCGTGGGGCTGCCGCGCAGCGCCGACGACAGCTACGCCATCGGCTTTCTGCTGCCCGGCGAGGTGCAACGCCCCACCACCAGTCGCAGCACCGTCTGGGTGGCCGTTCGTGGCGGCGAGATCCTGCGCAGCCTGGATGCCACCCGCAGCAGCCCGGGAGACAGCTATCTCAACTGGCAGACGCCCCTCCATACCGGCACGGCCTTCGGCCTTCCCGGACGGATCGGCGTACTCCTGGGCGGGCTGTTCACTCTGGTCCTCATCTATGCCGGGCTGAGAATGTGGCTCCGCCGCAAGGCCCCCCGCCTGATCATAAGGGCGCCGCTGCGCACCTGAGCGTCACAGGACAAACCGTCCGCGCCTGCGGACGGCACTCACCCGGCGAGAAAGGCCTCCAGCGCCCGCGCCACCTGGACCGGCTGATCGTGCTGAACGTTATGCCCCGAGTCGGTAACGATCACGACCTGGCGATTGCGGAAACAGCCGATGCGGCGCTCAAGCTCCGTCGGATCGTCACCCATCCGCTCGTCCACGAAGCCCCTGTCGGCGATCAGCAACAGAACCGGCACCTGGATCTTGCGCCAGGCCGAAAGGGAATCCTCGATATGGTAGAGGGACGGCCCATGCACCCGGTGCCAGGGGTCGCAGGCCATCTCGATCTGCCCGTCCGGCCGGGGCCGGCTTACCGCGCGGGACAGAAAATCGGCCTGCTCGAGCGTGAGACGCGGATTAACCATACGCAGGCGTCGGGCCAGGGCTGCCGCATCCACATACGGACGCACCTGCGGCCTCGCCGCCACGGCATCCATCCACTGCAACAATTGCATCGGCGCATCCACCTCCGGCGGCGGCCGCAGCCCCAGGAAGTCCAGCATGGCCAGCCGCGCCACCCGCTGCGGGCGCACCGCCGCATAGGTGGCAGCGATGTTGGCCCCCATGCTGTGGCCCACCAGAGTCGCCGGACAATCCGGCGAGAAACGATCGAGCAGCACGTCCAGATCGGCGTAGTAGTCGGGGAACCAGTACGGCCGGTCCAGCCATTCGCTGGCGCCATAGCCGCGCCAGTCCGGGGCAATGATGTGCCAGGGCTGTTCGAGGGCCTCCACCAGAAACTGGAAGGTCGGCGAGGAATCCATCCAGCCATGGAGCAGGAAGAAGGTGGGTGCATCCCGCGGGCCCCAGTGGCGCACATGGTGGCGCAGGCCGCGGATGTCGAGGTATTCGGAGGTGCCGGTATCACGCATCGGCCAGACTCTACAGATGCCGCCCCAGGAAGGCCAGGGTCCGGGCCCAGGCCAGCTCCGCCTGGGCCGGGTCATAGACCTGGGGCCGGGTGGCGTTGAAGAAACCGTGGGCCGCCTCGTAGTGATGGATCTCGGGACGGGCGCCCGCGCCGAGCATCGCCTGCTCCAGCGCGCCGGCCGCCACCGGGGAGCACCAGGTGTCCCGGGTGGCGAAGTGCCCCTGGAAGGGAATGCGGATCTGCGCCGGATCGGCGAAATCCCTGGGCGGAATGCCATAGAAACACACCGCCGCCGCCACCTCCGGCAGATGCACGGCACTGGCTACCGTCAGCGCGCCCCCCATGCAGAAGCCCATCACCGCCACCGGCCCGCTGCCGACCTTCTGCAGATGGGCCACGGCGCCGCGGATATCCTGGAAGGTGGCCCCTGCGAAATCCAGGCCATCCATCAGGTGACTGGCCTCATCCCGATCCTGGGTCACACGACCCTGGAAGAGATCCGGCGCCAGGGCATTGAAGCCGTCCGCGGCGAAGCGATCGACGACACTGCAGATCTGCGGGTTGAGCCCCCACCACTCCTGGAGGACAACCACCCCGGGGCGGTCGGCGCCTGCGTGGGCGAAGTGGCCCTGGCAGAGGCTGCCATCGGGGCGGGGGAAATCGATCAGTCCTGAACGGGCGGGGTGCATCAATCACTCCTCGAAAAAACGCATATACCAGGCTCTCTGTCGGGGGCGACCGTAGGGGCGACTTCAGTCGCCCGCGGACTCCGATCAAGGGCATGCCGGTGATCAATGCGGGGATGGGCGACTGAAGTCGCCCCTACAAGTCGACGCTACAGCGAGGGTTCTGGCGCCTCTACTTACTTGTACTCGCTCGGCTTGCTGAGCACGGCGGCGGTCATGCGCGAGATGCACACCAGCTTGCCTTCCTCGTTGGTGATGCGCACTTCCCACACCTGGGTGGTGCGCCCCAGGTGCAGGGGCCGGGCTTCGCCGTAGACCCAGCCGCCGGTCACCGCACGGACGTGGTTGGCGTTGATCTCCTGGCCGACGCAGTGGTATTTGGCCGGGTCCACCACGTGGGCGGCAGACCAGGAAGCCAGGGTCTCAGCAAAGGCCACCGACACGCCGCCGTGCAGCGCCCCGGCGGGCTGGCGGGTGCGCGGGTCCACGGGCATGCGGCCACGCAGGAAGTCCTCGCCGATCTCGATCAGTTCCATGCCCAGGTGGCCGTTGGCACAGGTGGCGCCGCGGGCATTGACTTCTTCCAGGGTGAAGGGGGCAAACCAGATACTCATTGGGGGTTACTCCATCTTGTTGTTGCCGACGCCTTGGGCGCAGGTCAAAGGATCATCTGGGTGCAACGGTACAACACCAGCTGGCGGCCGGTGGCCTCATCGGTGACCACCGCGTCCCACACCTGGGTCGTGCGCCCCAGGTGCACCGCGGTGGCAACACAGGCAATGGCGCCCTCGGTGAGGGTGCCCAGGTGGTTGCTCTTCAGCTCGATGGTGGCAAAGGAGCGCGCGCCGGCCGGCAGGTGCGCCATGGTCGCATGGCCGGTGGTGGTGTCCGCCAGGGCGATCAGGCTGGCCGCGTGCAGGCGCTGGTTGGGGGCCATGTGCATGGGTCGCAGGGGCATGCGACTGCTCGCCCGCCCCTGCTCCAGGCTCAGGAACTCGACCCCCAGAAAGCCCGGCAGGCACTCCGCCGCATCCCGGTTGAGGCTGTCCACGCTGAGGTCGGTACGCAGGATGCTCATCTCAGTGCTTCGCCCCCAGGTAGGCTTCGATCACCCGCGGGTTCTGGGCCAGCTCGCTGGCCTTGCCCTCCAGGGTCACGTCACCCACCTCCAGCACGTAGCCATAGTCCGACACTTTCAGCGCCGCGCGGGAGTTCTGCTCAATCAGCAGGGTCGCCACGCCGGTGTCGCGCAGGTGGGAGATCACCTGGAAGACCTCGGCCATCACCCGCGGCGCCAGCCCCAGGGAGGGCTCGTCGAGCATCAGCACCTTGGGGTCGCTCATCAGCGCCCGGCCGATGGCCACCATCTGCCGCTCGCCGCCGGACATGGTGCCGGCCAGCTGGTGGCGACGCTCCTTGAGGCGCGGAAAGACGGCGTAGATGCCCTCCAGCCCGTCCCGGTAGGACCAGCCCGCCTTGCGCCGCCGGTAGGCGCCCAGCACCAGGTTGTCCTCCACGGTCATGGTGGTGAACAGCTCGCGCTTCTCGGGTACAAGGGCCAGGCCCTTGCCCAGACGCAGCTCGATGGCATGGTGGGACACGTCCTGCCCCTGGTAAAGCACCTCGCCCTGGGCCTGCCCCTCGCTGGGCAAGGCCCCCATGATGGCGTTGAGCAGCGAGGACTTGCCCGCCCCGTTGGGGCCGATGACGGTGACGATCTCGCCGGCCCGCAGGCTGATCGAGGTGCCCCGCAGGGCCTCGACCTTGCCATAGCGCACGCTCAGGTTGCGGGTTTCAAGAACGGGTTTGCTGTTGTTGTCGGCGCTCATTCGACACCTCCCAGGTAGGCCGCCAGCACGGCTTCATTGTTCTGGATCTCGGCGGGCAGGCCTTCGGCGATCTTGCTGCCGAACTCCATCACCACCAGCCGGTCGGTCAGGCCCATCACGAAGTCCATGTCGTGCTCCACCAGCAGCACCGACATGCCCTCGCCCTTGAGCTGGCGTATCAGGTCCGCCAGGGCCTCCTTCTCCTTCAGGCGCAGGCCGGCGGCGGGCTCGTCGAGGAGCAGCAGCGTCGGATCGGTGCACAGGGCGCGGGCGATCTCGAGGATGCGCTGCTGGCCCAGGGCCAGGCTGCCCGCCGGCGTGTGCATGTGCTCCTCCAGGCCTACCCGGCGGATCTGCTCGGCGGCCAGGAAGAGCAGCCGGGCTTCCTCGTGGCGGTCCAGGCGCAGGGCCGCCGCCAACGGGCTGCTGCGCCCGCGCAGGTGCGCCCCCATGGCCACGTTCTCCAGCACCGACAGGTGCGGGATGAGGTGCACATGCTGGAAGCTGCGGCCGATGCCCATGCGCACGATGCGCCGGGAATCCAGCTGGTCGATGCGCTCGCCACAGAAGCGGATCTCGCCGCTGGTTGCAGGCAGCACCCCGGTCACCAGATTGAACATGGTGGACTTGCCCGCCCCATTGGGGCCGATCAGGCCGACCACCTCGCCGGCACGGATCTCGAAGGCCATGTCCTTCACTGCCACCAGGCCACCGAACTGCTTGCGGGCTTCGTTGACCTCGAGGATCAGCGCCCCGGCCTGGGGCCGGGTCCGGCGCGGCAGGTCGCTGTACCCTTCCGGGGCGATGGCTGGCGCCACCACCTCCGGCTCGGGCGGATGAAACTTCGCCCACACGCCGGCCACCCAGGGCCACAGGCCATCCCGCGACCACAGCAGGAGCAGCACGATCATCACCCCGAAAACCACGATCTCGAAGTTGCCGTTGCTGCCCAGCAAGAGGGGCAGCCAATCCTGTAGCTGGCTCTTCAGGCCGGTCATCACCACCGCGCCGAGGATCGCCCCCCAGACGTGGCCGACGCCCCCCACCACCGCCATGAACAGGTACTCGATGCCCATGTGCAGGCCGAAGGGCGTGGCGCTCACCGAGCGCTGCAGGTGGGCGTAAAGCCAGCCCGACAGGCTCGCCATCAGCGCCGCCAGCACGAAGATCAGGATCTTGTACTGGGCGGTGTGGATGCCCATGGCCTCGGGCATGGTCTTGCCCTTGGCCAGGGCCCGGATGGCGCGGCCGGGGCGGGAGTTGAGCAGGTTGAGCACCAGCATCAGGCAGCCACCGAGGCAGAACCAGATCACCCCGTACATCACCCGCGGTGAAGACAGGTCGATACCGAACACGCTCAGGGCGGGGATGCCCGACAGGCCGTCATACTTGCCCAGGAACTCGATGGTCCCGAACAGGTAATACAGGGACAGCCCCCAGGCGATGGTGGCGAGGGGCAGGAAGTGGCCCGACAGGCGCACCGTGACGCTGCCGATCAGCGCCGCCGCCAGGCCCGACACCACCAGCCCGGCCCCCAGGCCCACCCACGGCGACCAGCCCAGGGTGGTGCTGAGGTAGGCCGTGGTGTAGGCCCCCAGACCAACAAAGGCCGCCTGTCCGAAGGAAGTCAGACCGCCGATGCCGGTGAGCAGCACCAGGCCGAGGGCGACGATGGAGTACAGGCCGATGTAGTTGCCGATGGTGATCCAGTAACCCGGTACAGGCAGAAAGGGAAACACGAAAAACCAGCCGAACATCAGCCACTGGAGCTTCTTGGTGGACATCTTCATTCTTCGTCTCCATGGCCGGAAGTCAGCGAACGCCAGGCCAGCACCGGGATGATCAGCGTAAACACGATCACCTCCTTGTATGCGCTGGCCCAGTAGGAGGAATAGCTCTCGAGCAGACCGACCAGCAGGGCACCGGCCGCGGCCAGCGGGTAGCTGGCCAGGCCGCCGACGATGGCCGCCACGAAGCCCTTCAGGGCCACCACGAAGCCGGTGTCGTAACCCACGGTGTTGAGGGGCGCGATCAGGGTGCCCGCCAGGGTGCCCAGGCCCGCCGCCAGCCCGAAGGCCATGCGCCCGGCCTGGCTGGTGCCGATGCCCACGAGCTGCGCACCCTTGCGGTTGACCGCGGTGGCGCGCAGGGCCTTGCCATACAGCGTGCGGTCGAAGAACAGGTAGAGCAGGCCGATCAGGCTGCCCGCCACCGCCATCACCACCACGCTCTGCCCGGACACGGGCATCTCGCCCAGGGACGTGCTCCACTCGGTAAAGGCGCGGGTGGTCGACCCTTCCGGCCCGAAGATGAACAGCCCCATGCCCAGCATGGCGAAGTGCACCCCCACCGAGACGATCAGCAGCACCAGCACCGAGGCCTCGGCCATGGGCTGGAAGGCGACGCGATAGATCATGATGCCCAGTGGCACGGTGATGGCCAGGGTGAACAGGATCTGCACCGCCATCGGCATGCCCTGCCAGTCGAGGGAATGGGCCAGCAGCCAGATGAACTGGGGGTAGATCAGGTTCTCGATGACACTCCACATGAGCAGGCGCCGCGGCAGCGGCTTGTAGCGCCGCTGGCGCAGGGCCGAGCCCAGCTCCACCAGGAAGGTGAGCACGCCGATGCCGATGAGCAGCCAGATCAGCTTGGGAAACTGGCTGCTCTGCAGGGCCGCCACGGTGAGGGCACCAAAACCGATGAACTCCCCCTGGGGCAGAAAGATGATGCGGGTTACCGAAAACACCAGCACCAGGGCCATGGCCAGGAGGGCGTAGACCGCTCCGTTGGTGACCCCGTCCTGGGCCAGGACCGCGAAGATACCGAAATCCATGAAAGTCTCCTCAGGCCCGGTTCAGTTATTGACGACGAAGGCGTCGGCAAGGAAGCGCCCCGCCGGCAGCCCCGCCGTGGCGGTGAAGCTGCTGCGTGCCGCGTCGATCATCAGCGGGTTGCCGCAGGCATAGACCTCGTGGGCGGAGAGGTCCGGCAGATCCTCCAGCACCGCCGCATGCACGAATCCACGCCGGCCGGTCCACTCCGGGCCGGCCTCCGACAGCACCGGCACCAGGCGGATGCCCGGGTACTGCGCCTCCCAGGCAGCCACGCTGTCCACCGCATACAGGTCGGCCCACTGGCGGCCGCCCCAGTACAGCACCGCCCCACGGCGCGCCATCTCCGCACCATGGGTCTTGAGCAGCGCGGCGATGGGGGCGTAGCCCGTGCCCGAAGCCAACAGCACGATGGGCGCGTCGCCCGGCTGCAGCACGAAGTCGCCATAGGGCCCTTCGATGCGCAGCAGGCCGCCGGCCTTGAGCTTGTCGTAGGCGTGGGTGGAGAAGCGCCCGCCTTCCATGCGGCGCACGTGCCACTCGATGACCCCCGCCTCCGCCGGATCGTTGGCCATGCTGTAGCTGCGCTTCGCCCCGTCCTTGAGGATCACGCTGGCGTACTGGCCGGCCTTGAAACTGAAGCCGGCGGCCGATGGCACCTGCAGGCGGATCACCACCACGTCGTGGGACGGGCGGTTCACGTCCACCACCTTGGCACCGGTGGTGACCACCCGCTGCCCGGGCTCGACCGGTACCTTGGGCGCGTCCAGCAGCAGCTCGGCGGTGGGCACGGCCTGGCAGGTGCGGCACTGGCCGGCCGGCACGTCGGTGCCGTCCGGACGGGTTGGGGCGTGTTCCACCGCCCCTTCCAGCAGGCCCAGGTGGCAGCTATTGCAGGTGCCGGTGCGGCAGCTATGGGGCAGCCAGTAGCCGGCGGCCAGGGCGGCGTCGAGCACCGTCTGGCCCGGCGCACATTCAAAGCTGCCGCCGTTGGGCGACAGCCGGACGAGGAGATTCGTACGCATGACGCTCAGCCCGCTTCGCTCATGGTGGGAATGGCATGCATGGCTTCGTGCTCATGGCCCTTCAGCAGGTCCAGAGCCACGTCCACGATCATGTCCTCCTGCCCGCCCACCATGCGGCGGCGGCCCAGTTCGACGAGGATGTCCACCGCCTTCAGGCCATACTTCTTGGCGGCCACTTCGGAGTGACGCAGGAAGCTGGAATACACGCCGGCGTAGCCCAGGGCCAGGGTCTCCCGGTCCACCCGCACCGGACGGTCCTGCAGGGGGCGCACGATGTCGTCGGCGGCATCCATCAGGGTGTACAGGTTGCAGCCGTGGTTCCAGCCCATGCGGTCGGCCGCGGCGATGAAGACCTCCAGCGGGGCGTTGCCGGCCCCGGCGCCCATGCCCGACAGGCTGGCGTCCACCCGGTCACAGCCCTCCTCCACCGCGACGATGGAATTGGCCACGCCCAGGCTCAGATTGTGGTGGGCGTGGATGCCCGTCTCGGTCTCGGGCTTGAGCACATCCTTGAAGGCCCTGAAGCGCTCACGCACGTCGTTCATGGACAGGGCACCGCCCGAATCCACCACGTAGCAGCAGGTGGCGCCGTAGCTCTCCATCAGCTTGGCCTGCTGGGCCAGGGCCTGGGGCGTGGTCATGTGGCTCATCATCAGAAAGCCGACTGCCTCCATGCCCAGCTCCCGGGCCACCTCGATGTGCTGGCGCGACACGTCGGCCTCGGTGCAGTGGGTGGCCACGCGGACGATGCGGGCGCCGACGCTGTAGGCGGCCTTCAGGTCATGCACGGTGCCGATGCCGGGCAGCAGCAGGGTTGCCACCTTGGCATGCTTCACCGTGTCGGCCACCGCTTCAATCCACTCCAGGTCGGTGTGGGCGCCAAAACCGTAGTTGAAGCTGGAGCCCTGCAGGCCGTCGCCGTGGGCCACCTCGATGGAATCCACCTTGGCCTTGTCCAGGGCACGGGCAATCTGCACGGCCTGCTCGACGCTGTACTGGTGGCGGATGGCGTGGGAGCCGTCGCGCAGGGTCACGTCGGAGATGTAGATCTTCTTGTCGGGGTTCATGTGCGTTCTCCTCAGGCTGCGGTGGCGGCCGTGGCCAGGATGCGGGCGGCCATGCGTTCGGCGGTGGTCTTGGCGGCGGAAGTCATGATGTCCAGGTTGCCGGCATAGGCCGGCAGGTAGTGGGCAGCACCTTCCACTTCGAGGAAGACGGAGGTCTTGAGGCCGCTCATGCGCGGGCCGACGCCGGGGATGTTGATGGGGCGCGAGGCCGGGATGATGTCGAACTGCACCTTCTGCTTGAGGCGATAGCCGGCCACGTACTTCTGCACGTCGGCAGCCATGCGCTCCACCGAGGCGGCAATCTCGTCCTCGTCGGCCATCTCCGACAGGCAGTACACCGTGTCGCGCATCATCAGCGGCGGCTCGGCCGGGTTGAGGATGATGATGGCCTTGCCCCTGGCCGCCCCGCCCACCACTTCGATGGCCTTGGAGGTGGTCTCGGTGAACTCGTCGATGTTGGCGCGGGTGCCGGGCCCGGCCGACTTGCTGGAAATCGAGGCGATGATCTCGCCGTAATGCACCTTGGCCACGCGGCTCACCGCCGCCACCATGGGGATGGTGGCCTGGCCGCCACAGGTGAACATGTTCACGTTGAGGGCGTCGTCATGAAGGGCGCCATTGACCACCGGGATGCAATAGGGACCAATGGCTGCCGGGGTCAGGTCCACCATGCGGATGGCGGGCTTGAGGCTGCGCAGGAAGGCATCGTTCTTGACGTGGGCACCGGCACTGGTGGCGTCGAAGACGATGTCGATATCGCCGAACACCGGCAGGCGGGTCAGCCCCTCCACCCCTTCGTGGGTGGTGGCGACGCCCATCCGGGCCGCCCGGGCAAGGCCGTCCGAGCCTGGATCGATGCCCACCATGGCGCCCATTTCCAGGTGCTCGCCGTGGCGCAGGATCTTGATCATCAGGTCGGTGCCGATGTTGCCGGAACCGACGATGGCCACCTTCAGTTTCTTTTTCATGACTACTCCCGTGGGGAAATCCGGGCCGAGCGCGTCCCGGCCGGCTTCGGCCCGGGGCGCTGCGTCCTTCTGGATGGGTTTATTTGAGGAAGACCACCCGGTCGAGCTTGGGTGAGGTATGCAGGCTGAGGACCTCATCGGCCCGGCGGGCCAGCACCGCCCGCTGGTTGATGTAGCCCTTGTCGGTGATCTCGCCCGCGTCCATGCTCGGCGGCTCGTCCAGCAGCATGGCCCGGGTCGGGCTCTGGGACGATCCGCCACCGCCCTCTGCCTTGAGCTTGCGCAAGCCCTCGCGCACGTGGGCATGGAGCTGCTCGGTCGGCACGTCCTTGGCCGCCGGAGTCGGGAAGACCAGCAGGCCCACCTCGTCCCGGTCATGGCCGGTGACGACCACGTCCTGGGCAAAGGGCGCGAAGGCCGTCACCGCACGGACCCGCAGGGTGCCCACCGACACCCAGGTGCCGGTGGTGAGCTTGAAGTCCTCGGCCACCCGCCCGTTGAAGGCGATACCCTTCTCCGGCCGGGCCGGGTCGATCAAGAGGCCGGCATCACCAATCTTGTAATAGCCATCCTCATCGAAGGCTTCGGCGGTCTTCTCCGGGTTGTTGAGGTAGCCGGGGAAGACCTGCGGCCCCTTGACGCGCATCTCCAGCTTGTCCCCATTGGGCAGGAACTTGATGGAGGTGCCGGCCACCGGCAGGCCGATGCAGCCCGGCCCGTCGAGGCGCCAGTGCACATTGGTGAGCAAGGGGGAAGATTCGGTGGCGCCCCAGGCGGAGGTAAACCAGACCTTTTCGCCGAGCACCTTCTGGGCAGACCTCTCCAGGCGGTCCCAGGTGGACTGGGGCAAGGCCGCCGCGGCGTAAAACACTGCCCGCAGGCGCCCGAAGAAGTCACGGGCGAAGGACTCGTCCTGCTCCAGGAAGGCGATCAACGCATCGAAGCCGCGGGGCACGTTGAAGTAAAGATTGGGCTGTACTTCCCGCAGATTGCGCACCGACTTCTCCATCAGGCCGGGCACCGGGCGGCCTTCGTCGATGTAGAAGCTGCCGCCGTTGCACAACACCAGGTTGAAGTTGTGGTTGGCACCGAAGGTGTGGCTCCAGGGCAGCCAGGACACGATCACCGGCTTCTCGTCCTTGAGGAAGGGCCAGCTCTGCTGGATCTGCTTCTGGTTGGCGCAGAGCATGCGGTGGGTGTTGATGGCGATCTTCGGCCGCCCGGTGGAGCCCGAGGTGAGCAGGTACTTGGCGTGGGTCTCCGGGGTGATCTTGGCGAACTCGGCCATCACTGCGGGGGTTTCCCGGGTGCGCATCAGTTCCGCCAGGGACAGGCTGCCATCGAGCTGGTAGGCGTTGGTGCTCAGGATCACCGGGCAGGACACGGCGCTGGCGCGGATCGCCGAGGCGTACACCGCCCCGTCGCCCGCATACACCGCACCGGGAGCCAGCTCCTGCAGGATGGTGGCAACCTTGGTGTAGTCCTTGGCGAGCCGCGAGTAGGCGCTGGACACAGTGGCGAAGGGCCGCCCGATGTGCATGGTGGCCAGGGTCAGCAAGGCCTGGTCAAGGCTGTTGTCGGACAGGCACACCACCGGCGCCGTGGGGCCGATGCCCAGGTCGAGCAGACCCTGAGCCAGCTTGCCGACCTGTTCGCGGACCTGGGCGTAGGTCATCCGCACCCATTCGCCCTCCGCGTCCCGTTCCGCCAGGAACAGGGCGTTGGGGGTGCGGGCAGCCCAGTATTCGAGCCAGTCACCGATGCAGCGGGTGACCTCTTCCAGGGGGTCGGAACAGGCCAGGATGAAGCCCCCCCTCGAGAGGTCGATGCGGGTCACCCTGGGCGGGGCCAGCATGCCGGGGTTATCAAAAAAGCTCATGGCAGCCTCCGCTTACTTCAACAGCTTCCAGTTGTTCTGATCGATGGTGATCAGCACGCGGGCACCGTCACCCAGACCGGAGTGATCGGTGGGCGACATGGTGTTGATACCATGGGTCAAGGGCAGGTTGCTGGTCTTCTCGAGGGCATCGCGCAGGGCGGCACGGAATTCCGGCGTACCCGGGGCAGCCTTCTTGCCGACGGTGGCCACGGCCTTGTCGAGGAGCAGGTAGGCGTCATGGGCATAGGCACCGAAGGGGTTGCGGGAACCGGCGCCATACTTGCCCTCGTAGGCCTTGAGGTAGCCCAGGGCGACCTTCTTGCTGGGGTTGCTGTCGGGCAGCTGCTCGGCCACCAGCACCAGTCCGGTGGGCAGGATCAGGCCTTCATCCGTATTGCCGGCGACACGCAGGAAGTCGTTGTTGGCGGCGCCGTGGGTCTGGTAGAACTGGCCCTTGAAACCGCGCTCGCGCAGCGCGCGCATGGGCAGCGCTGCCGGGGTGCCGCTGGCCGCGATGAAGATGGCGTCCGGCTTCTGGCCGACCAGCTTGAGGGCCTGGGCGGTCACCGACTGGTCGGTACGGGCATAACGCTCGACCGCCACCAGCTTGATGCCGCTGGCTTCAGCGCGCTTCTCCACGTCCTTCAGCCAGGCTTCGCCGTAGGCGTCGCTGAAGCCGATGAAGGCGATGCTCTTGGTGTCGCGCTTCTTCATCTCTTCGAACAGGGCGGCGGACATCACGCCCACGCCATGGGGCAGCGGAAACACCCACTGGATCTGCTTGGGCGGGAACGGGGCCAGGGCGATCTGCGGGATCTTCGCCTCACCGGCCACCTCGGCGACAGCCAGGGAGGTCGGGACGGTGGTGGAGCCGATGATGGCGTCCACCTTGTCGGCATCGGCAAAGCGGCGGGCGTTCTTGCCGGCGGCGGTGGGGTCGGAGGCATCGTCGAGGACGACGTAGTTCACCGGCAGGCCGCCCAGAGTCTTGGGCAGCAGCTCGATGGTGTTCTTCTGGGCGATACCCAGGGACGCGGCCGGGCCGGTGGAACTGACGCTCACGCCGATGGTGACGGTCTGGGCCTGGGCATGGCTGACGCCACCAAAGGCGAGCATCAGGGCGGACGACAAGGTGGCAAGGAAGTGGCGGCGGTTCATGGTGTTCGTCTCCTCAGGGTTGGTCTTGTAACAACAATAAACAGGGTGCAACAGGTGATCTGGCGGGCTGCGGTGCGCTAGGCAGTGCGGCAGTCCACGCTGCCCAGGCCGGCGATGGAGAGGTGCAGGTGGTCGCCGGCGACGAAGGGGAACATCGGCCCCAGGGCGCCGGAGAGGATCACGTCACCGGCCTTGAGGGGGTCGCCCAACTGCTGCATGGTGCCGGCCAGCCAGTAGGCGGCGAGCAATGGGTTACCCAGGCAGGCCACGCCGCTGCCCACGGACGCGGTGTGGCCGTTCTTGCGGAAATCCATGCCGGCCAGGGCGAAATCCACCGTGCCGATGGCGCGGGGTTCCAGGCCAAGCACGTAAAGCCCGCAGGAGGCGTTGTCGGCCACCGTATCCACGAGGGTCAGCTTCCAGTCCTGGATGGCGCTGTCGACAATCTCGATGGCCGGCAGGGCGTACTCGAGCCCATGCAGGAAGCGCCCCCAGCTCAGGTTCTCGCCGTCCAGGTCGCGCCCCACCACGAAGGCGATCTCACCCTCGGCCTTGGGCTGGATCAGCCGGCTGGCCGGCACCTCGCTGCCCGACAGGAACTCCATGTCGGCAAATAGCACGCCGTAGTCGGGCTGCCCCACGCCCAGTTGCTGCTGCACCGCCTGGGAGGTGAGGCCGATCTTCTTGCCCACCACGCGGCGGCCTTCGGCGATGTCGAGCACGCTGTTGCAGCGGGCCACGGCATAGGCCTGGTCGGCGCCGTGGATGCCGAACTGTTCGGAGATACGGGGGATGGCCGTGCGCGTGGCGCGGGCCTGCCGCAGGGCCGCGGCGGCGGCCTGGATCTTGTCCTGGTTCATGATGTGCTCTCTGGAAAAGGGTCGGTCTTGACGCGCCGAGTTACAGGGCCGGGTAGCGCTGGCGCAGCCGGGTCAGGTCGGCCAGCTCGTCGTCGAGGCAGGCGGCGTATTCCCGGTACAGCTGGCGGACGATGGCGTCGGTGCTGGCAACGGCCTCGATGCCGCCTACGCCGTGGCCGGCGGACCACACGCTCTTCCAGGCCCTGGGGGCGTCGACGATGTCGCCGGAGAAGTCGATCTTCTTCTCTTCGCGCAGCTGCTCGGGGGTGAAGCCGGCCTTGTCGAGGGTGGGCTTGAGCCAGTTGGCCAGCACGCCGGACACCGCCTTGGTGGCCACCAGGTCTTCCAGGCCGCTGCTGACGATCAGATCCCGGTAGGCGGGCTCGGCCAGACTCTCCGGGGTGGCGATGAAGCGCGTGCCGGCAAGCACGAAGTCGGCACCCAGCAGCTGGGCGGCGCGGATGTCGGTGCCTGTGGTGATGGCGCCGGCCAGGCCGAGGGGCCCCGACCAGAACTTGCGCACTTCGGCGAGCAGGGCGAAGGGGTGGTAGTGGCCGGTGTGCCCCCCTGCCCCCTGGGTCACCAGCACCAGCACGTCGGCGCCGGCGTCGGCAGCCTTGCGGGCCAGGGCCGGGTTGATCACGTCGGCCATCACGATGCCGCCGTAGCCATGCACGGTGTCGAGCACCCGGCGCGGGCTGCCCAGGGCAGTGGACACGATCTTGGGCTGAAACTCCTGCACCAGGGCCAGTTCCGCGTCGAAGCGGTCGTAGCTGCTGTGCACGATCATGTTGAGGGACCACGGGGCGCCGGGGCGGTCGGCCTGGATGGCGTCGCGGGTGTGGGTCATCCACTCCCGCAGGGTGTCCACGTTGCGGGCGTTGGCCGCGGGGTAGGAGCCGATGATGCCGGCCCGGGCACAGGCAATCACCAGCTCGGGCCCCGAGACCAGAAACATCGGTGCGGCCATCAGCGGCAGGGTGCTGCGCTGGATGATGTCGACAAAGTCCTGCTGCGGCGCAGTCAGGCTACGCGTGAAGCTCATCTCTTCCTCCGTTGGGTGCTCTTTGCTGCGTCGTTTCTTATGTTTTTTGGCGCGGGCGGGGCGGGCTCATCGCATGGGGCGTATCTCCCATCCGCCGTCGCTCTGGATCACCGTCGCAGTGGTGGCCCGGCTGTTGTCCCGGGAGGCCAGCAGCACGTAATGGCCGGCGTGGTCTTCGGGCTGGGCGATCATCTTCAGGGGCATCGAGCTGGCGACGTTCTCCTGGAAGTTGGGGATCTCCGACAGGCGCCGCTCGCCCTTGCCCAGGCTTTCGGGGCCGCGCAGGGGCGTGACCGTGCCCCCCGGCGCCACGCCGTTGACCCGCACATCGGGGGCGAACTCGTAGGCCAGCTGCTTGATCAGCCCGAGCCCGGCGTGCTTGGAGGCCACGTAGAGGGGGCCGCCACCGCCAGCGTAGAAGGCCGAGTTGGACAGGGTGAAGATCATGCTGCCCTTGCTCTCGCGCAGGGCGGCCGCAGCGGCGCGGGCCGCCAGCACGTAGCCCTTCACATTGACGCCGAAGATCTCGTCGAAGCTCTCATCCAGTTGGTCGAGGCTCATCTTCTCGAGCCGGGTGAAGAAGTCCCACACGCCGGCATTGCCCACCAGGGTGTCGAGCTTGCCGAAGCGGGCCACGGTCGCGTCCACCGCGGCCTGGTTGTCCCAGCCGGAGCGCACGTCGCCAAGGCTGGTGACCACCTGGTCGCCGAACTCGGCGACCAGGCTTTCGGCCTGCTCATGGCTGCGCACCATCACACCCACACCCGCACAACCCTCTGCGATGTAGCGTTTGACGACGGCGCGGCCGATCCCCGAGCCGCCCCCCGTCACCAGTGCCACGTAGCCATTGAGCCAACCCATGGTCGCGCCTCAGAGGAAGGTGTTGAGGTTCTTGGCCATCAGCACCGACTGGGTGATGATGATCTTGCGACGGGCCAGCCTGAAGCTGTCCCCTTCGGCCCGCAGCACGTCCTCACGACGCCCCACCAGCAGGTCGTTGTCCTTCTCGACACGGCTGCGGTAGTTGACGAAGGTGCTATGCACGATGAACTCGCCGGGGGCCTCACCCTGATACACCTCGATGCCGGCAACCACATGGGCATGCCGGGTGGCCGGGTCTTCGGCCCAGGCGGTGGGCTGCTTGAAGCGGGTGACGCGACGGGTGAGGTCGAGCAGGTTGTCGTTGTAGAGGGCGCCCCGGTCCACCGCGTAAGTGCCGTTCTTGTCGGCACGGCGGCGGTTTTCCATGGTCGGCATCCAGTAGTGGATGTCCTCGGCCATCAGGGCCAGCCAGTCGTCCCAGCGCTCGTTGTCGAGCAGGCGGGCCTCCCGGTACAGAAACTGTTCAACCCGGCGCTGGGTCTCGGCATCCACCCCGATCTCGGGCAAGGCGGTCTTGGCGTTCATACACCCTCCTTCATCTTCGGCACGTCGCGTTGGGGAACGGTCTTCCAGCTATCGGCCTTCATCAGGTCGAGCCAGCGCTGGTAGAAGGCGCGCTGGTTGGCTTCATTGATCTGGCCCTGGAAGACGTTGCCGGGCAGGTCGGTGTCCTCGACACGGGTGTCGTGGCCCAGGCCCAGGTAGAGATCCTGCTGGCGGGTGACGAAGCCGGCGTTGCTGCGGGTGGAGTATTCCCAGTTCTCGCCGTCATCCATTTCGAAGACGCCGGAGGGGCTGAAGGTCATCATGGTGCCCTTGCGCCACTTGTCCTTGATCTCCTGGGGAGCACTCTTGTTGACGAAGGTCCAGGTGTGCAATTCGATCTGCCCCGGGCCGCGGGGATGCCAGGTACGGAAGGTGTTCTGGCCGGGCAGGAAGGAGGTGTTGGGGAACAGGGTGCAGGACGAGATGGCGCCGATCATCTTCGAGCGCAGCTCACCCAGACGTTCCGCCACCTTGGGCTGCAGCACATACAGGTACTTGAGCAGATCCTTCTCGCCCAGGGTGGCGCAGTTGCCGACGATGTCCTGGTTGAACTCCCAGCCATGGCCGTTGAAATTCACGTGGTAGGACTGTTCGGGCGTCTTGTGCACCTCGGCCACCGGGCCGCCGACCATGGCCTTGGCGCCGGAATCGTGGGTCCAGCCGGCGTGCAGGATGTCGCCGACAAAGTTCTCGGAGGCGTACTTCCAGTTGCACTGGATCACCGACTTGACGCAGCCGCCGATGAACTCCGTGCCGCCCTCGTCCATGTTGAAGACGGCATCCAGGTAGTAGCGCATGTCGCCCAGGTATTCGGCGAGGCTCGGCGCTTCCGGGTCGAGGGTGGCGAAGATGAGGCCGCGGTAGCTGTCCACATGGGCCACCGGATGCAGGCCGTGCTCGCTCTTGTCCATGCCGGCCGCCTCGTAGGTCTCGGAGGCATGCATGCCCTTGAGGGCGCCATCGATGCCGAAGGCCCAGCCGTGGTAGTTGCACACGAACTGGCGGGCATTGCCCAGGTCGGCAAAGCACACCTTGTTGCCCCGGTGCGGGCAGGTGTTGAGAAAGCCCTTCACGCTGCCATCCTTCTGGCGGACGATCAGCACGTTGTCCTCGCCCAGGTAGGTGGACACGTAGTCGCCGGCCTTGGGGATCTGGGATTCGTGCCCGACAAACAGCCAGCAACGGGCGAAGATCCGCTCCAGCTCCTGCTCGTAGATGTCCCGGTCCCAGAACAGGTCGCGGGACATGCGGCCTTTTTCCAGGTTCATGAGCTGATCGAGGTTCTCGATCGACTGGGCAATCGGCCGGCGCTTGAGGCGGATCGGCGTGTCACCTTGGGTATTGCACATGGTCTTGTGTCTCCTCTTTGTGATTAGACGGCGTCGGCCGCTTCGTCGGATTCCTGGTCCAGATCCACCAGCACGTCCTCACCTTCATCAATGACCTTGAAGGTCCGGATGGGGTGCTCGCAGGGAAAGCTCATGGGCTGGCCGGTGGGGATATGGAAGGTGCCGTCGTGCACCGGACAGGCGATGCAGTCGTCATCCACGATGTCGCCTTCGGAAAGGGACGCAGTGGCGTGGGTGCACCCATCCTGGGTGGCGTAGAAGGTGCCATTGAGGTTGTAGACGGCGAGCGCCACACCCCCCACCTCGCACTTGCGCACCTTGCCGGGCTCGAGATCGGCACGTTTGAGTAGCAAAATCGGTTGGGACATGGGCGACTCTCAGGCAAACAGTTGCACGAAGCCCAGACCGGTGACCCACTCGGGGACCGGGGCGTAGTCGATCACTTCGCCGCGGGCTCCGGGCATGGCCCCCATGGCGACCGCCCACTGGCGGATCTCCATGCCACCGTTGCCGCCGTTCTCGAGGATGTATTCGTCGGACAGGCCGCCAATCCCGGCCAGGTTGCCGGTGCAGGCGTAATCCATGATTTCCCGGTCGAAGGCCTCATTGACCTTGCCCATCTCCGGGGTACCGACCCAGTGGCTGATGCCGCCGCTGCCGATCACCACGACGCGCTCGTCGTCGGGCATGGCCTCCACCGCCGCCTTGATGGCACCGCCCAGCTCGATGGCCCGCTTCATCTTGATGAAGGGGTCAACACCGGCCGCGATATACACCGGGATGGTGCCGATGGACTGGCCCCGGGCCCGCACCGGATCGATGATCAGGCGATCAGGGATGGCCACCGCGTGATCCACCGTGAAAGCCCGCGCCACCGCCCAGTCGAAGCCGTTGGCGTGGCCGTGATCGGCGATGAACCCGGCCAGCTTTTCACTGGCAGGAATGATCTGGCGCTTGAGGCCGGGCAGCACGTCCAGGGGGCCATCCACATCACCGGTACCGATCAGGTACTGGGGCAGGCAGCCGGTGCCGAAGTTGAAATAGTGGTCGGCACCGATGATCACCGCGCTGGTGGCATTGAGCCCGGCCAGACGCTCGGCACAGGAGTCGTACGCGCCCCACATGCGCTTGCGAATGTCTTCTGCCGGCGCTTCGGGCGCAACGAACATCACCGGGTCATGCGGCACAAGAAAGCCGCCTACGATTTTTCCCACGGGAAACTCCTGAGTTCTTATTGCTTGAGGCCGGCCGAGAACACCTGGCCTTCGGAGGCAACACCGCGCAGGGCCTTCATGTAGGCCGCGGGGTGACGATTGGGGGCGTTCTCGGTCCAGAAGCCGAGGGTCAGCATGGCGTTGACCCCGTGCTTCTGCATCGCAGCCACATCAAAGCCGGTGACCATGGCCCGCTCCTCGTCACTGAGGGCATAGCGGGCCAGCAGGCCTTCCGGGTCTTCCTTGAAGCGCTGCTTGACGGCGCGATCAACGCACAACTGGTGCATCAGCTTTTCCAGCACATTGCGGCTCATGGGCAGCTCCGGGTCAGGCGCAGAAGTCGCGCACCAGTTGCAGGAAGCGGGTGCGATGCTCGGTCTGCACCCAGTGGCCGCACTGACCGAACAGGTGCAGCTCGGTCTTGGGAATCGCCCGGGCCAGCAGGAAGCCGCACTCGGGCGGGACCACGCCGTCCTCACGGCCGTGCAGGACCAGGGTGGGCGCTTCGATCTTGGCAACGGAGGCTTCGGGGAAGCCCTTGACGAGGGTGGGGCCGTCGCTGTTGGGCTTGGGGATCAGCTTGCGCAGGGCATCCTGGGCGCCGGGACGGGCGCTGGCCTCGTAGCGGGTACGGATCATTTCCTCGGTGATGATGTCCTGGTTGAACGGGAAGAGACGCATGGTCTTTTCCATGTTCTCCATGGACGGCTCGTACTCCCAGGCCGAACGCAGGCCCGGGGTCTGCACGAACTCGCCGGCCGGGGTGCCGAGAAGCACCAGCTTGTCCACCCGCTGGGGGGCAAACAGGGCCAGGCCGATGGAAAGCGCACCACCAAAGGAGTTGCCGACGAAGGAGGCCTTGTCGATCCCCAGGGCATCCATGATCCCGGTGAGATGGCGAACCCACAGCTTGATGTCGTACTTGCTGTCGGCCTTGAATTCGGTGAAGCCAAAGCCCGCGATGTCCGGAGCAATGACCCGGAAGTGGGGCGCCAGGTCGGGCATGACCTTGCCCCAGTTGGTCCAGGCGGAGACGCCGGGGCCGGAACCATGGAGCAGAAAGAGAGGCTTGCCGCTGCCCTCTTCCAGGTAATTGGTCTGGTGCTCTGCGGCAAGAAGGTTCTTGCCAATGCCGGGGTGCTTGTCCATTTTGTCTCCGCGTTCAATACACATGTGTATGTGTATGGTAAGGATATTTTCCCAGATGGCAAGCACTTTTGATCCAGATCAAAAGTCGGAAGCACCAGATTTATAGTTTATAGGCTGTTTTTCAATAACTTACGTACATAAACAATGCTTACTCATCCATAGATAAACTTGAGCCAAATTACTTCCGTACACATTTGTATTGATATAAACATCAAAAAATCACCCCTGCAGCCCCCCCCGGACAACGCCGGCCGACCCTGCGCCAGGCCGGAAATGCACAAGGAAGCTGATACAATCCGCCATCCGCTGTCCCCCCTTTCCCCATGTCAGTAACCGACTCTCCTGCCCCTCCCGCTTCCCCCTCAACAACGCCCGGAAAGGTGCAGCTCACCCCCGCCGACTGGATCAAGGCCGCCACTGAAGTGCTGGTGGACAAGAGCATCGACGCCGTGCGCGTCGACGTGCTGGCCAAGGGGTTGAAGGTCACCCGCGGCAGTTTCTACTGGCACTTCCAGGATCGGGATGACCTGCTGAAGCAACTGCTCAAGTCCTGGCGTGACGCCGCCACCGAACAGATCATCAATCGCTTCGAACGCAGTGGCGCCGACCCGGAAGCCCTTGTGCGGGAGCTCGCCTCCCTTCCCTTCCGCGGCACGGCCGCCTTCAACTCGGCCTCCATCGAACTGGCAATCCGGGCCTGGGCGCGTCGTGACGACATGGCCCGCCAGGTCGTGGATGAAGTGGACGCCAAACGCCTCTCCTATGTGTCCCAGTGCTTCGTGGCCCTGGGCTTCAACTTCCAGGAGGCGGGCATGCGTGCCTTCGTGCTTTACAGCTACATGATCAGTGAATCCCTGATGCGTGGTCAGGGGACCGAGACCCAGCGCCAGCAACGCCGGGAGTTCGTCGAGAAGTTCCTGCTGCAGAAGCCCTGATCCAGCCGCCCGGCCTGGAACTTGCCCTTCACGGGCGAGTCAGGAGTAAGACTTCCCTGCCCCACCCATCACCCAGGAGCCCCGCGTGACTGCGACCCCCATCGAGATCATTGGCGCTGCGCTCTTCGCCATCGCCATCCTGCACACCTTCGCCACCAAGTTCTTCGAGCGCCTGGCCCACGCCGGGCCCCGGCATGCGGGCCTGTGGCACCTGCTGGGCGAGATCGAGGTGGTGTTCGGCTTCTGGGCCATGGTGCTGATGATCGCCATGTTCGCCCTGCTGGGTTCCGCCCCGGCCATCGACTACATCGAGTCGCGCAACTTCACCGAACCCATGTTCGTCTTCGCCATCATGGTCATCGCCGGCACGCGGCCCATCCTGCACGCCGCCTCCGCAGCGGTACGCCTCCTCGCCCGGGCGATTCCCCTGCCCGGTTCTGTCGCCGTCTATTTCACCGTGCTGTCCTTCGTGCCCCTGCTCGGCTCCTTCATCACCGAGCCGGCCGCCATGACCCTGGCCGCCCTGATCCTGCGCGACCAGTTCTTCACCCGCGGCCTCTCCACCCGACTGATGTACGCCACCCTCGGCGTGCTCTTCGTCAACATCTCCATCGGTGGCACCCTGACGCCCTTCGCTGCGCCACCGGTGCTGATGGTGGCCGCCAAGTGGGACTGGAACACGGCCTTCATGCTGGCAAACTTCGGCTGGAAGGCCGCCATCGGGGTGGGTATCAACGCCCTGGCGGCAACCCTGCTGTTCCACCGGGAACTGGGCGCCCTCGCCCCCGCCAGCACCAATGACGCCACGCCCCGCGTGCCCGTCGTGCTGACCCTGGTGCACATCGTGTTCCTGATCGGCGTGGTGGTGTTTGCGCACCACCCCGCCATCTTCATGGGCCTGTTCCTGTTCTTCCTCGGCGTCGCCCACGCCTATACCCGCCACCAGGACCGCCTGATTCTCAAGGAAGGCCTGCTGGTGGCCTTCTTCCTGGCCGGGCTGGTGGTGCTGGGTGGCCAGCAGCAATGGTGGCTGCAACCCCTGCTGATGAGCATGAGCAGCGACGCCGTCTTCATTGGCGCCACCGCCCTCACCGCCTTCACCGACAACGCCGCCCTGACCTATCTGGGCTCTCTGGTCGAAGGCCTCTCCGACGACTTCAAGTACGCCCTGGTCGCCGGCGCGGTGACAGGCGGCGGCCTCACCATCATCGCCAACGCCCCCAACCCGGCCGGCGTGTCCATCCTCAAGGGGAGCTTCAGCGAAGAGGCGGTGAATCCGCTGGGGTTGCTCGCAGCAGCCATTGCCCCGACGCTGGTGGCGGGGCTGGCGTTTCGGTTGTTGTAAGCGGGGACGCTGGCCGTCGATGCGGCGACACGTGCGGCCGGGATGGGCTTCTATTGGACGCTTGTACCTTCTGCAAGCCCATGCCTTTCGCGGACAAGCACAGGAGACAGGCGGGCAGCGCTTGCGGTATGCGCGGCCGCCATCTGCACGCTCGCCAGGGACAGATCGGGTCTCATGGCGAAGTGCCATGAGGCTGCAAGCACCGCTGGCACGTTGAAGCGGAACGCGCTGTTGTCGGCGTTGGCGAGAACATCGCAGCTCTTGTGATAGCAAGGGTCGTAGGCCGCACCGCTGGTTCCGCCCCAGAGTGCAGCCTGTTCTGCCGATTTGATGCCGTCGTGGCCTGAGAAGATGCCGCCGACGGGAATTCCGGCCGACACAAACGAAAGATGGTCTGTCGACAGCTTCAAATCCACGCTACGCGGCTGAACCCCGTGCCTGCGGTAGTAGTCTTCGAGAACGCGCTCGATCTCGCCAGAGCCCGACGGCCCGGCACCCCCCCCCTGATCCATCGCCGTCGTAGACGAAGAACCCGGCGTTGGGCGACCCGATCATGTCAAAGTTCAAGTAGAGCGCCAGGGCCTCCTTCTGCGCGGGCGAAAGCGCCCCGACGTAGAACTGCGATCCCAGGTCACCCAGCTCTTCGGCCCCCCAGAGCGCGATACGGACGGTGTCGTAAGGCCTCGACTTGACCACCTGCGCTGCGACTTCAAGCAGCGCCGCCACGCCGCTCCCGTTGTCGTTGATACCCGGCCCGGCATTCACCGAATCAAGATGGCCACCCAGCACCACGACCCCCCCCGGGTTGGAGCCGGCAAACTCGGCGATCACATTGCTCGTGCGGATGTTTCCACGGACGGTCTGCGCCTCCAGCCGCATCCTGAGCCCGGCCGTTCGGGCCAGACGCTCGCCGTCCTCCTGCGAGGTCGATACGACCGGGATGTTCGGGGTGAAGTCTTCCAGCAGGTTGATCCTGAGCTCCCCCGCCACATTGTTGTAGATCACGACTCCGCTCGCACCTGCAAGGTGGGCGTTCCGAGCCTCCACCGGGAAGGTACAGTCGCCACGTCGGATCAGGGCAATGCTGCCCACGGGAAAGCCGTCAAAGGCCGTTGCCGTGCACCCGGTTGCCGAAGACGGCTGGGCGACGGCGGCAGAATGCCATTCCGGTCTGCCCCCGTTGTTTGCGGGCAGATGTTTGCGTGCCTTGCTCAACGCTGTTTATCAAAAAACCGCTCGAAGCACCGCAAAGCCTTTGCCGCCGGAAAATGGCTCTTCATAGTAGCTTTTCCATCGAGCCACTGAGATATACAAGGAGTTGTCTGGCCCTATCGCAAGCGCGTCGGGCAGTCGCAGTCGACCGGGCAATGCCCCGGTTGCGACAGTCCCGCCGATGACGTAGGCGCTGAAACTCGATACGCTCGTATCCGGCACGTTCTCGGGCAGCACACCGATCACAGTACTGACGCTTCCGTCGGGCCCGATCTTCCTGATGGCCTCGTTGAACACGTCCGACACGTAGACGTTCCCGACACCGTCCACGTCGATGCCTTGCGCATACCTGAACCGTGCCCCGTTGGCCAGCCCGTCCACTGCACCGATGGCACCGACTGTCGTTGATCCTGCCAGGGTAGAAGCATGGCCAGCGGTGTCAATCTTAAGCACTGAAGAGCTGTTGAAAAACCCGCGACACTGGTCGATGCACACCATGAGACCGCCTTTCTTTACTGTAAGGTAGAGCGACCCCACCGAGTCGACAGCCATTCGACCAGGAATGGAATACTCGTCCAGGGAGCCGCCAGCAACGCTCTGCACCTCTCCTGAGGTCAGCAGTTTGCGAACTTGTCGACCGCTCGTTATGTGAGCGTCTAGGCTGTCCACGACGAAGACGTTCCCGCCGCGGTCTAGCGCAAGCTCGCGGGGCGCCATCCAGCGTACCGAGTTGGCCGGGCCGTCGACCACCGCCGCCTGGCCCGCAGCCCCGGATACGGTGGTGACATCGCCTGACCGACTCACCTTCCTGATGACCGCATTGCCCGTATCGCTCACGAACAGGTTTCCATCCCCGTCCGACGCCACCCCGTAAATCCTGTTGAAACGGGCCGCCGACCCGCTGCCATCGCTGTAACCGCAGGTGCCACCCACAAAGTCCTGCACAAGCCCGTCGGGGCCGACACGCCTGATTGCACAGTCGTAGGCCAGGTACAGCACACCCGATGGGGCCACCGTCATTGTCGTGAAGTACTGGTCTTGCGACTTTGACAACATCTGTCCTCGCTCGGACTCCGGATCACCGGTCACGACAGACAAACCTCGTTGGATAGCCGGAGCCTCACCACTGCCCCCACCACTACCTCCACCGCCACACGAAGCCATGAGGACTGCGCCGATCAAGACGACAATCTCCGCGGCACGTCTGCTGTTCAACACCTTCATTCTGGCACCCCCTTTCAACAGAAATGGCCATCGCAATGCCGCTCTCCACCGCATGAGGAGGCATACCAATCGGCTCAAATGGCATAACTCTAGCCAGGCTGATGACAGAACGATATGAAGTGATTCACTTCGCCCCATCCTACGAATTAGCTTCGCAACATTAATTGGTTCGGTAAGCCGCGTTGCGCGCCTACACTCAGGCCTCCCCCGCAGCGCCCCGGAGGCCGCAGCATGCAGCACACCACCTTGATCGTCCCCGGCTTTCACGGCAGTGGGCCGGCCCACTGGCAGAGCTGGTTCGAAGCGCAGGTGCCCGGGACACGTCGCGTCTCGGGTATCGACTGGGAGCAGCCCGTGCTGCCCCACTGGGCCCAGGCCGTGCGCGACGGCATCGACCACGCGCCGGGGCCGGTATGGCTGGTGGCCCACAGCTTCGGCTGCCTGGCGGCGGTTCTGGCGGCAAGCAGCCGACCGGAGCAAGTGGCCGGGCTACTGCTGGTGGCGCCGGCCGACCCGGAGCGTTTCACGCCCCAGGGCTTGCGTGGCGCCCGCACCGCGCCAGAGCAGCCCAGCCTGGCACGCTGGATTCCACGCAGCCCTCTGGGGGCGCCCAGCCTGGTGGTGGCCAGCACCAACGATCCATGGGTGCGCCTGTCGTCGGCGGCCTATTGGGCCCAGTGCTGGGGCAGCCAGCTTGTGAACATCGGCGCCGCCGGGCATATAAACGTGGATTCCGGCCACGGCCCCTGGCCCCGGGGCCTGGCCCCGGGGCCTGGCGCTCTTCAAGGCGCTGCAGGCTGCGCAGGGCGACCTGCCCCTTGGCACCATCACCTGCCGCTCCCGGCGCAGTGACAGCCTCCCGCTGCCCCGCCGGGAGATAGCCTGACCCTGCGGGCGCGTCGGGAAAATTTACACATGGTGGAATCCATTTCGCAACTGGATGCCCCCCTTGATGGCCGATCGCTTCCAAGCCACTGAAAACAAAGGTGACTTTATTGACATCACGACAAACTTGGCCTTGGGCTTGAATTTTGCAACTGCACTACATCCGTTACCTTCGTCCCCATGACGAAACCTGCCCTGGAGCCCCGCCATGCAGATCAGACCCCGCCTCGTCACTTCCCTGCTGTCGGTGCTGCTCGGCCTGAGCGCCCTGCCCGCAGCCCATGCTGCACCAGCCATCATGAACGGCGGCTTCGAGTCGGGCTTCGCCAACTGGACCACCCTGGACCAGACCGGCAGCGAAGGCACCTTCTACCTGCAGAGCGGCACCACCAGCCCGACCACCGGCTTCACCGTGGCCGCCCCCCCCGAGGGCAGCCAGGCGGCCATGAGCGATTCCGGACTGGGCGGCCCCGGGGCCCACGTGCTGTACCAGGACTTCGTGGCCAGCGCGGTCGGCGCGACCCTCAGCTTCGAGCTCTTCATCGGCAACCGGGCCAACGATTTCTACACCCCTGCCACCCTGGATTTCGCCACCACGGCCATCAACCAGCAGGCCCGCGTCGACATCCTCAAGGCCGGTGCCGATGCCTTCAGCGTGGATTCCGGCGACATCCTGATGACCCTTTACCAGACCCAGGTCGGGGATACGCCCGTTTCCGGCTACACCACCGTCACTCAGGACATCACCGCCCTGCTCGCCGCCCACAACGGCGAAACCCTGCGCCTGCGCTTTGCAGAGACCGACAACCTCGATGTGTTCCAGCTGGGCGTGGACAGCGTGCGCATTGAGGTCCAGGGTAACCCGGTGCCGGAACCCGCATCCGTGCTGCTGCTCGTCGGTGCCCTGGGTGCGCTGGCCGTCACCCGGCGCAGCTAGCCTCCGGCGCGTTCCCCGGCCCTTTCCCCCGGCGCGCTCACTGCCCGACGCGCCCCGTCGTTCAAGTGGAGGTCTCGATGAAACACACTCGGTCCGTCTCCCGGTATCGTCGCGGCCGTAGCGGCCTGCTCACCGCCCTGGCCCTCTTCGGGGCCACGCTGACGTGGTCAGGCAGCGCCCAGGCCGACAGCATTCCTGTGCAACTGCTCGATCCAGCCCTGCAGGTCAGTACGGTGGTCAGCAGCGGACTCACCCAGCCCATGGGCATCGTGTTCCTGGGCCGGAACGACTTTCTGGTGCCCGAGAAGTCCTCGGGGCAGATCAAGCGGGTGATCAACGGCGTCGTCCAGGCGATGCCAGTGCTGGATCTTGCCGTCAATTCAGCCTCCGAACGGGGGCTGCTCAGTGTGGTGCTGCACCCGAACTTTCCAACCCAGCCCTATGTTTATGTACGCTGGACCGAAAGCTTGAGTGGCGTCGATTCGAGCGCGGTGGCCGATGTCCCACTGCTCGGCAACCGGGTGGACCGCTTCACCTGGGATGGCAGCACCCTGTCCTTCGACATGAACCTGATGCGGCTGCGTGCCCGCCAAACCGACAACATCGCCACATCCGGCCACCCCGGCACCAACAACGCCAACGAAGCCGGCAACCACAATGGCGGGGTGATGCGCTTCGGCCCGGATGGCAAGCTGTATGTGTTCATGGGCGATCAGGGCCGGCGCGGCTGGCTGCAGAATCTGGCGAACGGCCCCTTCCTGACCGCCCCGCAGGTGGACGACACCTTCGGCGGCCCGGCCCCCGACAATGCCCACCTGGCCGGTGTCATCCTGCGCGTGAATGACGACGGCTCCACCCCCGTGGACAACCCCTTCTATGCCGCAGGTGCAGGCCTCGGCGGCGAAGTGGGCCAGAACATCCAGAAGATCTATTCCTACGGCCACCGCAACGGCTTCGGCATGGCCTTTGATGCGCAGACCGGCTACCTGTGGGAGACGGAAAACGCGGACGACGCCTATTCCGAAGTGAACCGGGTGGTACCGGGCATGAACGGAGGCTGGATCCAGTTCGCCGGCCCGATTAGCCGTGTACGGGACTGGAAGACCATCGAGACCACCCAGTTCAACCAGACCCTGCAGCAGGTGCGCTACCCGCCCACCCGGGCAGCTTATTCACCCGCCCTGGCCCAGGCGCGCCTGATGATGCTCCCCGGCGCGGTCTACAAAGACCCGGAGCTGAGCTGGCGCTATGAGATCGGCCCCTCCGGCACCGCCTTCGTCAATGGCACGGCCCTGGGCGCCGCCTACGCCGGCAGCCTGTGGATCGGATCGGCCCGATCCTTCGCCCAGGTCGGTGGCACCGGGGGCAGCCTGTATCGCCTCCGCCTCACGCCCGACCGGCTGAACCTGGATCTGAGCGCCGACCTGCGCCTGGCCGACCGGGTGGCCGACAACCTGTTCCGTGCGCAGAAGTTCGAGGGCACGGAAAGCGAGACCCTGCTGATCGGCAAGGGCTTCGGCATCACCCCGAGCATCGAACAGGGGCCCGACGGTGCGCTCTACGTCGTCTCCCTGTCCGACAACCTGATCTACCGGATCTCACCCAGCCCCTGAGCAGGCACCGAGGGGGACTACTCCTCAGCCTGCCATTCCCCGGCGGCCGCGGCGGCGGCCCGTCCGGCCTGACGGATGGCGTCTTCGGTCTTTGCCGCCTCGATCACCTGCATCACCTCGTCCAGATCGGCCGGGGTGTCATCGGGCGTCCAGGTGCCGGTGAGCACGCTGTCCGGATGCAGCTTGCCCGATTCGTACAGGGCCCAGATCTCCGGCGCGTAGTGGGTTTCGAGCAGCTCTGGAGCAAACTGGCCGAAGTAGGTGGCCAGGTTGTTCACATCCCGTGCCAGCATGGCGCTGGCGTTCTGGTTGGCGGCGGCATCCACGGCCTGGGGCAAGTCGATGATCACCGGGCCGTTGTCGTCCAGGAGCACGTTGTACTCCGACAGATCCCCATGGACGATACCCGCGCACAGCATGCGCACCACCTGGCGGATCAGGTCGGCATGGAAGCGGCGCGCCTCGTCGGGCGCCAGCGCCACGTCATTGAGGCGTGGTGCCGGCTCGCCATCGGCGTCGGCCACCAGCTCCATCAGCAGCACACCCTCGTGAAACTGGTAGGGCGTGGGCACCCGCACCCCGGCCTCGGCCAGACGGCGCAGGGCGTCCACCTCGGCGTGCTGCCAGGCGGCCTCCTGCTCCTGGCGGCCGTAGCGGGAACCCTTGGCCATGGCCCGGGCCTGACGGCTGTTCTTGACCTTGCGCCCCTCGATGTAGTCCACGGCGGTGTGGAAGCCGCGTTTGTTGGCCTCCTTGTACACTTTGGCGCAGCGCACCTCGTCGCCGCACTGGACGACATAGACCATGGCCTCCTTGCCGCTCATGAGCTGGCGGATCACGCCATCCACCAGGCCGTCGGCCACCAGGGGTTCGATGCGGGCAGGTGTCCTCATGCGACGCGCACCTCGGGCATCAGGGGGTAAGCGGCGACGTCAAGGGAGGCATCCTTGCCGGTGATGAAGTGTTCTGAACGCATGGGATACCTGCAGAGAGCGGACTGAATTCGGGCGCGGAATGCACCTGAGAGGAGATTGCGCGGGGATTATCCCCCAGGCGAGGCCCATCTGCCCCCTTTGCCCGGCGGAATACCCTACAAAAATCGGGATTTGCCGGAGAAACCCTTACACTGCCGGTCCCACGAACGGACGATCAACGTCCTGCCGGTCTTCAAGAGGTTTAGAGATGTACCCGACTCACGATGCAGATGCCCTCCTCATGCTGGCCGCCACGCTGGCCACCAAGCGCCGCCCGGCCGAGCTGGTGGAGGTCATCGCCGCCTTCGACCTGCTGCAGGAGCCGGTGCCCTCCACCGGCCGCCTGATCGACAGCATCCAGCGCCTGTCGGCCCACGGCCTGCTGTGCGAGGTGGACGGCGGCCTGGCCCTGAGCGCCGAGGGGCAACTGCTCATGTCGGCCCTGCCCAAGCGCGGCGACACCGCCCAGCGCGTGTTCTTTGTACGGGAGAAGCTGTCCGCCCATCCGGGCCGCGCCGAACACCCGTCGATCAGCCTGGACACCGCCCGGGTGGATGCTGCGGTACTGGCCCAGCGTGCCCAGGCCAAGGCCCCGGGCAAGAACCTGCTGATGCCCAAGCCCAAGGTGGACGAGGACGAACGCCGCCGCCCGGCGCCATGGCACAAGCACCCCGGCGCCCAGCGGCGCCGCTGAGGCGCCGCGGTGGGATCGAATTCATCCTGAATGCCGAAGCGTGCCGCATCGTCTGTAAACAGATGCGACATCTCCCGTAGGGGCGACTTCAGTCGCCCGCGGACTTCAATCAACGGCATGCCTGTGATCAACGCGCGGATGGGCGACTGAAGTCGCCCCCACAGTTTTTCCAGCGGCCGTCAGAGCATCTCGGGAGTAAAGCAGATCCCGCCCCCCTCTCAATAGGATGAATCGCCCTCGGCATCCGGGCGCAGGGCTGCCCGGACCACGGTTTCGGAGAGCTCCGCCGAGCACAGCTCAATGAAACGGTAAGCAAAGCCGCGCAGGAAGTGCCCCTTGCGAACAGCGATGCGGGTCACGTTCTCCTCGAACAGATGGCTGCTGGCCAGCATGCGCAAGCCCTGGTCGCGGTTCGGGTCATAGGCCATCGAGGCCACGATGCCCACCCCCAATCCCAGCTCCACGTAAGCCTTGATCACGTCCGCATCCAGCGCCGACATGACGATGTCGGACGTCAGGCCCGCCTTGGCGAAGGTCTCATCGATGCGTGCGCGGCCGGTGAAGCCCTCGTGGTAGGTGATCACAGGATGGTCAGCCACGGCCTCGAGGGTCAGCGGCTCGACCGACTCCAGAGCATGCCCTGCCGGCACGATCACCGAGTGATGCCAGCCGTAGTAGGGAAACGACACGAAGTCGGTCACGCCAGCGAGGGATTCGGTGGCGATGCCGATGTCGGCCCGCCCGTCCTGCAGCATGGACACGATCTCCGTCGGGCTGGCCTGGTGCAACACCAAATGCACCTTGGGGAAGGCCTGCTTGAACTGGGTGACCACCCGGGGCAAGGCGTAGCGCGCCTGGGTGTGGGTGGTCACCACGGTGAGCTGGCCGTGGTCCTTGTTGCTGAACTGCTCGGCGATGCTCTTGATGTTGCGGGCATCCATGAGCATGCGGTCCACGATGTGCACCAGCTCCTGGCCCGGCTCGGTGAGGCCGAGCAGGCGCTTGCCCTTGCGGATGAAGAGCTCCAGGCCGAGCTCGTCCTCCAGATCCTTGATGTGCTTGGATACCCCTGACTGGGAAGTGAACAAGGCATTGGCCACCTCGGTCAGGTTGAAATTGCGACGCACCGTCTCGTGGATGATGCGCAGTTGCTGGAAATTCATCAGATCACCCAGTTTGGCGCCTGGCTGGCGCCACTTGCTGCTGCATTACGTTCAAAGACCCTGAGGCGCGAGGGTACCAGACGCACGGTCTGCCCCTCTTCCAGACCCAGCCGCTGCACCTCGTCCCGGGTGATCTCCACCTCGAAGAGCTGCCCGGTGGAGCCATTCAGCCCATCCAGCTCGATGCGCGCCGTGACACCAAAGGCCAGGATGCGGCTGATGCGTGCCGCCACCCCACCCGCTTCCCGGGAGTCGACCACGATGGTGAGCTCGTGGGGACGGGCGAAGGCGAAAACTTCGGAACCATGGGCCAGATCCACCTTGCCGGTGGCCAGACGATCGTCGCCCACATGCACGACGCCGCCATCCACCCGTCCATGGAACAGGTTCACGGACCCGAGGAAGCCGTAGACGAAGGGAGACGCGGGATGGCGATAGACCTCTTCCGGCGTACCCACCTGCTCCACCTTACCGTGGTCCATCAGCACCACCCGGTCGGCCACTTCCAGGGCTTCTTCCTGGTCGTGGGTGACGAAGATCGAGGTGATATGCAGCTCGTCATGGAGGCGCCGCAGCCAGCGCCGCAGCTCCTTGCGCACCTTGGCATCAAGAGCGCCGAAGGGCTCGTCGAGCAGCAGCACCCGCGGCTCCACCGCCAAAGCCCGGGCCAGGGCGATACGCTGGCGCTGACCACCCGAGAGCTGGGCCGGGAAGCGATCGGCCACCCAGTCGAGCTGCACGAGCTTGAGCAGCTCCGTCACCTTGGCCTTGATGGCCTTCTCGGAAGGCCGCACGCTGCGCGGCTTCATGCGCATGCCAAAGGCCACGTTGTCGAAGACGGTCATGTGGCGGAACAATGCGTAATGCTGGAACACGAAACCCACCTGGCGCTCGCGCACGTGGGTGTCGGAGGCGTCCTGCCCTTCCAGCAGCACCTGGCCCGAATCGGCCGACTCCAGGCCGGCGATGATGCGCAGCAAGGTGGTCTTGCCGCAGCCCGACGGCCCCAGCAGGGCCACCAGTTCACCGGTGGGGAAATCCAGGGAGACGTCCTGCAGCGCCGTGAAGCTGCCAAACTGCTTGTGGATGTTCTTGACTTCAATGCTCATCTCATTCGTCCTCGGATACGGTTGCGGCCTTGCCGGCCTGGCGTTCGACCCACACCTTGATGACCAGGGTCACGATGGCCAGCAGCGCCAGCACGGAAGCCACGGCAAAGGCTGCGGCGAACTGATATTCGTTGTAGAGAATCTCCACGTGCAGGGGCATGGTGTTGGTGTAGCCACGGATATGGCCCGACACCACGCTGACCGCCCCGAACTCGCCCATGGCGCGGGCGTTGCACAGGATCACCCCATACATCAGGCCCCATTTGATGTTGGGCAGGGTCACGTGCCAGAAGGTCTGCCAGCCCTTGGCACCCAGCACCACGGCCGCCTCTTCCTCTTCCTTGCCCTGGGCTTCCATCAGCGGGATCAGCTCCCGGGCGACGAAGGGAAAGGTCACGAACACGGTGGCCAGCACGATCCCCGGCACGGCAAAGATCACCTTGACGTCGTTGTCCGACAACCATGGCCCGAACCAGCCCTGGGCGCCGAAGACCAGGACGTAGATCAGGCCCGACACCACCGGCGACACCGAAAAGGGCAGATCGATCAGGGTGATGAGGAAGTGTTTGCCGCGGAAATCGAACTTGGTGATCGACCAGGCTGCCGCCACGCCGAAGACCAGGTTCAAGGGCACCGAGATCGCCGCAGCCAGCAGGGTCAGCTTGATCGCGGAGACCGCGTCCGGATCGACCAGTGCGTTGAAGTAGGTTTCCCAGCCCTTGCGGAAGGCCTCGACGAACACCGCCACCAGGGGCAGCAGCAGGAAGAAGGCAAAGAAGCTCAGGGAGATGGCGATCAGCCCCCACTTGACCAGCCCCGGCTCGCGGGTCGCGGCCTTCGATTCAAAGCGGGCGGCGTGATCCGCCGACCCGTGCAGCACAGCAGCAGCGCCAGCCATCAGCGAGCCCTCCCGGTACGTTTGGCAGTCCATGCCTGCAGACCGTTGATGATCAGCAGCAGCAGGAAGGAGAAGATCAGCATCACGACGGCCACCGCCGTGGCACCGGCGTAGTCGTATTGCTCGAGCTTGGTGATGATCATCAGCGGGGTGATTTCCGACACCATGGGGATGTTGCCGGCAATGAAGATCACCGAACCGTACTCACCCACAGCCCGGGCAAAGGCCAGCGCAAAGCCGGTCAGCAAGGCCGGAAAAAGGGTCGGAAAGACCACGTGGAGGAAAGCCTGCCAGCGGTTGGCGCCGAGGCTCACCGCCGCTTCCTCGTATTCCGTGTCCAGGTCTTCGAGGATGGGCTGCACCGTGCGCACCACAAAGGGCAGGCCGATGAACACCAACGCCACCAGCACCCCCAGCGGGGTGAAGGCGACCTTGATGCCCAGAGGCTCGAGCAGGCTGCCGATCCAGCCGTTCTTGGCATACAGGGCGGTCAGGGCAATGCCGGCCACCGCCGTGGGCAGCGCGAAGGGCAGGTCCACCAGGGCATCCACCAGGCGCTTTCCGGGGAAGGAATAGCGCACCAACACCCAGGCCAGCATCAGCCCGAAGACCGCATTGATGCCAGCGGCGATCAGGGATGCGCCGAAGGACAGGCGGTAGGAGGCCAGCACCCGCGGCGAGGTGGCGGCGGCCCAGAAATGGTCGAAGCCGAGGGAGCCGGCCTTGAAGAACACCGCGGCCAGCGGAATCAGCACGATCAGCGACAGGTAGCCGAGGGTGTAGCCCAGGCTCAGCCCGAAGCCGGGCAATACGCGAAAGGAAGTGGACGACGCCATCAGCGTTTCACCACGATCTGGTCATACACGCCGCCGTCGGAGAAGTGCGTCTTCTGCACCGCATCCCAGCCCCCCAGCCTCTCCTCGACGGTGAAGGTCTTCACGGCGGGGAAGCGGCCCGCGTACTTCTTCAGCACGCTTGCATCCCGCGGGCGGAAATGGTGCCTGGCGATGATCTCCTGCCCTTCCGGCGAGAACAGGAAGCTGAGGTAGGCCTCGGCCGCCTTGCGGGTGCCACGCTTGTCCACCACCTTGCCCACCACCGCCACCGGAGCTGCCGCCTCGATGGACAGGGACGGGTAAACCACGTCGAACTTGTCACCGCCCACTTCCTGATCGATCAGGGTAGCCTCGTTCTCGAAGGTGATCAGCACATCGCCGATGTCACGCTGGGTGAAGGTGGTGGTGGCGCCACGCCCGCCGCCATCCAGCACCGGCACATTGGCGAACAACTTGCTGACGAAATCCCGGGCGCCGGCGTCATTGCCGGTTTTCTGCAGGGCATAGCCCCAGGCTGCGAGATAGGTGTAGCGGCCGTTGCCGGAGGTCTTGGGGTTGGGCACGATCACCTGCAGACCCGGGCGGATGAGGTCGGACCAGTCCTTGATGCCCTTGGGGTTGCCCTTGCGCACCAGGAAGATCGTCGTGCTCGTGTAGGGTGCCGCCCCGTGGGGGAAGGCCTTGCGCCAGTCGGCGCTCACCAGGCCGCTCCTGGCCAGCATCTCGATGTCCGGCGCCTGGTTCATGGTCACCACATCAGCTTCCAGCCCCGCCACCACCGAGCCCACCTGCTTGCTGGAGCCCCCGTGGGACTGATTGACAGTCAGCTTTTCACCGGCCGAACGCTGCCAGCGCGCGGCAAAGGCCGGGTTGATGTCCTTGTAGAGCTCCCGCGACACGTCGTAGGACACATTGAGCAGCGTCGTGTCGGCGGAAGCCGGCGCCGCCTGCAGTACGGTAAAACCGGCGAGGATGGCAAGGATGGGACGAAGCGTGGCGCGAATCGGCGACATGGGGATCTCCTTTTTCGAATGGACTCCGAGTCTAAGGAGGCACCGCAGCGCACCAAACCAATAAAAATGGCTTTGTATATTCTGTAGCGTGCAATACGAAAGGCCTCATCCTTCCGTGTGGTTATTAGAGCGCGCGGGTGGTCGAATTCATTGACGATGTTCACGTTAAATATGGAAAGCGTTTTCACCCTCGGCAGGTAAGGCATCTCGATGCCCGGTGGGGTGGCCGTTACTGGCTGGCTTTCCGTTGTTTGGCGTGACGTTGGCCGGGTGTTCGCCCCGGCGGGCGACCTTCTTTCTTGCTTCGCCAAGAAAGAAGGCAAAGAAGGCGACCCGCCACCCCCGGTCGGCCTTCGGCCGACTGCCCTGCGCTGCTCGCAGCAGGCGGCCGGCGCGGAACTCGCCGGCTACGCCGGCTCAGACAGCCGCACCGGACTTCCCCGCCCGCTGCTGCGCTGCTCGGCGGGGTCGGAACGGGCTTTTCGGACGCACCGAGCCTCTACGGAAATGGGGACGGGTACTGGCCGTTGATCACCTGCATTTCCTCTCCCCTCTGGCGTGCCGACTGGAGGTGATGACGGGCGGAAAAAGGGCTTCGCATGTTTGAGCCCGCAGGGCGAGTTTGCGAAGACCCCGCCCGGCATTGCCGGAAGGAGGGAACCCCCGAAGGGGGCGCGACAGCGGGGTACGTTTCTTTGCCTTCTTTCTTGTCGTACAACAAGAAAGAAGGTCGCCCGGCGGGGGCGAGTCCCCGGCCAATGTGACGTAGTACAACGGAAAGCCGTCCGTAAGGGCTCACCGGTTCAAGGTCGAAGGGAGTGAACTGACTACGTTCGTGAAAAATGCGGGAAGCGCTTTCCACACCTAACGCGAACATAGCCAATGAATTCGACCCCACGAAACGCCCGCTTTACCAGGTGTAGCGGGCATTCACCCCGGCCATCCAGTTACGGCCCGGGGCAGGCTCGTAGTAGCGGCCGTTGGCGTCGCCGACCACCACCGAGCCCACGTAGTTGCGGTCGAAGAGGTTGTCGAGGCGGGCAAACTCGGTGAAGCGCCAGGCGCCGGCCTGCTGCTGGGCGGTGAGGCGCAGGTTGGCGATGAAGTAGGACGGGGCTGGCAGCTGGCCGTTGGTGTCCTCCACGTACATCTTGCTGCGATACACACCTTCTACCGTGCCGGTGATGGATGGGGTGACTTTCCAGGCCAGGTCACCGAACACCGTGGTGCGGGGGATGCCGGGCATCAGCTTGCCAGCCGACACCAGGGTGTTGGCGTTGCCGGTGCGGAAGTCTTCATCGTAAATGGCGCGCAGGTGGGACACCGCAAAGCGGCTGCTCAGGTCACGTCGCCAGGCGGTGTCGAAGGAGGCTTCGACGCCCTGGCGCAGGGTCTTGCCGGCGTTCTTGTAGCTGGTGCGGCCGCCAGTGGCGGCATCCACCACCAGCTCGTCTTCGGTGTTGATCTGGAAGAGGGCCAGGTTCAGGCGGCTGCTGTTGCCCACGAAGGCCTTGGCGCCGATCTCGTAGTGCTCGCTCTTCGACGGGTTGAGGCCGAAGTTGAAGCTGCCGCCCGTGCCCGAGTAGAACATCTCGTTGAGGGTCGGGGTCTCGAAGCCGCGGCCGGCGCTGGCGTAGAGATTGACTGCCGGGTTGAGCTTGTAGACCACGCCCAGCACCGGCGTCGTTTTGCTGTAGTCCTTGCGGCCGCTGTCGTCGCCATTGACGCCGACGATGTACTGGTCGTCCACCTTGAACTTCACGCGACTGTGGCGCACGCCGGCGGTCAGCGCCCAGTCGCCCCGCGCCCATTCGGTCTGCACGTAGGGGTCGAGGCTTTCGACGCTGTCGGTCTCGTTGCGGCGCAGGCGGCCCTTGACACCCAGGGTGGTGCCCACGAAGTTTTCGTAGCCCTTGCGCACGTCGGTGCTGGTGTCCAGGTCCACGCCGAAGGTGGTGGTGAGTCTGCCGCCGGCCAGATCGCCAACGGCGATGTAGCGGGCACCGATGCCGTAGAAGCTGCGGTCGAAGTCGATGATGCCGCCGGAGTGGCGGACATTGGCCTGCACGTTGCGGGGGATGGATTGATACTGGATCACGCTACGCTGGCCGCTGTAGGCGGACAGTTGCAGGGTGTCGCGGCCGATGCGGCGCTCGTAGGCGACGCCGGCCTGAAGGTGGTCGATGCTCTTGCGGGTGTTGTAGTCCAGCGCAGCCTGATCGACGCCCCGCGGATTGCTCTTGTAGGCGCTCCAGGACAGGCCTAGCGGATCCTGGGTGTTGTGCTGCCACATGCCGTTGACGGTGAAGGTCAGCTTGCTGACGTCATCGGGCTTGCCGGTGAGCTTGAGGAAGGCCTGGTCGCGGGTGGCGGCGGAGTGGTCGCGGTAGCCGTTGGTGTCGAAGCGCGAGGCACTGAACACATAGCCCAGCCCACCGGCCTTGCCCTGGGCGCCCAGGTCGGCCTTGGTGGTGCCATAGCTGCCGGCCGCGAAGCCACCTTCCACACTGGGGCGGTCTTCGGGTTCGCGGGTGAATAGCTGGATCACACCGCCCGAGTGGTTGCCATACACGGCGGAGTAGGGGCCGCGCAGCACTTCCATGCGTTCGGCCACGTCCAGGTTGAAGGTGGCCGCCTGGCCCTGGCCGTCGGGCATGCTCGCGGGGATGCCGTCGGCGATCAGCTTCACGCCGCGCACGCCAAAGGCGGAGCGGGCACCGAAGCCGCGGGTGGATATCTGCAGGTCCTGGGCGTAGTTCTGGCGGTTGTTGGCCACCACGCCGGGCACGGCGATGAGGGCTTCGGAGGCATTCACCCGGGGCTGGCCGGCGGTGATCTGCTCACGGTCGAGGACGTCGATGGCGGCCGGCATGTCGAAGCTGGCCGCTTCGGCGCGGCTGCCGGTGACCACCACCGGGTTGAGGGTGAGGCTGGCCTTGTCGGCAGCCTGGGCCGGACTGATGCTGCCAAGGGCGGCGGAAAGGGCGAAGGCGAGGGGGTGCAGGGTGAAGCGGGGCGGCATGTTCACTGTCTCCAATGTCTTGTTCTGGTCCGGGCGGTGGCCCGAGGGGGCTGAACATACCGCGTGCAGTCTGTCTCCGCCTCACGAAAATCATGATTTGTTGCGGTGAGCGCCCGTTGTTGCCGGAGGGTGTGAGAATGCAGGGGACTTGCGTTATCTTTAGGCATTCAGTCATTGAGATCTTGCCGGTGCCCGTGTCAGGGCCTTGCCGGGCATCATCATTCGAATGGAATCGACGACATGTCCCCAATGATCGGGCGGATGTCCGCCCTGCTGTGTAGCGCCTGCGCCGCCCTTGTCCTGGGCGCGTGTGCCAGTCCCCCCGCTAAGGAACCCCCTGTCAAGCTCGCCGTTGGCCAGACGGATCGTGGCGTCCTCGTATGGTTGCCCGACAACATCCTCTTTGATTTCGGCAAGGCCACTCTCGACCCGGTCCGGTCGGCGCCCTACATGGACCGTGTTGCCCTGCTGCTCAAGGAGAAGACCACCAAGTCCGTGTCGCTGGAGGGCCACACGGATTCCATCGGTACCGAGAACGCCAATCTGGTGCTGTCCGTTGCCCGCGCCACCGCGGTGCGTCAGGCCCTGGTGGAGCGCCAGGTGCCCGAGGGCCGCATCACCGCCGTGGGCTTTGGCTATGCCCGGCCCATTGCACCGAATGATTCGGAAGCGGGGCGGCGTCTCAACCGGCGGGTCGAGATCATCATCCTTGAGGAGAAGGTGGACAACCTGACCCGTGGTGAGCCCCCCGGCCTGTTTGAAGAAGCCTTCGGCAAGCTCAAGGCGGAACTCGACAAGCTGTTTCTGGCGAAGGACAAGGCGCGATGAAGAATGAGTCCGGCTTCTCCAGGCGCAGGGCCCTGGTGTTTGGGGGGCTTGCGGCGATGGCCATGCCCCTGGGGGCGGCCCCGGCGGAACGCCCGGTGGCGCGAAAGCCGCGTCTGGCGGTGGTGCTGGGCGGGGGTTCGGCCCGGGGGTTTGCCCACATTGGCGTGGTGAAGGGGCTGGAGGCCCATGGCATCCGCCCTGATCTGGTGGTCGGCTGCAGCGCGGGGAGTCTGGTGGGGGCGTTCTGGGCAGCGGGCTTTTCGGGCGACCGCATGGAAGAGCTGGCCCTGCGGGTGCGCGACAGCGAGATCATCGATGTGGTGCAGGGAAATTCTCCCCGGGGCATGGTGACCGGGCAGAGCCTGCAGAATTTCGTCAATCAGGCCCTGCGCGGCCGTGCCATCGAGAGCTTTCCGACGCCTTTCGCGGCAGTTGCCACCCGCTATCCGGCGGGTGATCTGGCCGTATTGCGCAGCGGTGACCCGGGGTTTGCGGTGCGGGCATCGTGCAGCATCCCGGGGGTCTTCGTGCCGGCGGCCCAGGGAGGGCAGGAATACCTGGATGGCGGGCTGATCAGCCCGGTGCCGGTGCGCACTGCCCGCCAGCTGGGGGCGGACGTGGTGGTGGCCGTGGACGTGGGGGGGGCCGATCCCGGTGGCGATCAGCAGGGGGGCTTGTTCGAACTGCTGCAGCGCTCCTTCGAGATCATGAGCCAGTCCCTGCGCACCAACGAGGTGGCTACTGCCGATATTGCGATCCGCCCGGATGTGGGGCGCATCTCCAGCACCGATTTTGCATCGCGCAAGGTGTTCATTGCCGCCGGCTTTCTGGCAGCCCAGCGGCTTGGGCCGGTGATCCTGGAGCGTCTGGCCGCTGCGCCGAGACGGCGGGGCTGACGCGGGCGGCGGGGGCCATCACAAGCTGTCGCCGATCAAGGCGGCCGCGGGGGCGGCAGCGCTAGGATAGAACTGATCGATACTGTCCTTCCTTTTCCCGCAGCGCCGCCATGACTCTCTCTGCCAAGCCCCTGTGGCTCGTCGGGTTCCGCCCCTTCTTCATCCTCGCCTGCGCTGCCGGCGCGGTTCTGCCCATGCTCTGGGCCTTGGTCTTCTCCGGGGGGCTGGCGCCGCCGGCAGGGCGTTTCAGCCCGGTGCAGTGGCATGCCCACGAGATGTTCTTCGGCTTTGGCTGGGCCGTACTGGGCGGCTTTCTGTTGACCGCCACCAAGAACTGGGTGCAGGTCCGGGGCTATCACGGCGCGGCGCTGGTCGGGCTGGCGCTGGCTTGGTGTGTCGAGCGCATCGGCATGGCCTGGGGCGGCGGCTGGCCGACGGCGCTGTTCTGGGTGTCGAACCTGGCCTTTCTCGGCAGCATCGTCGTCATGTTGCTGGTCACGCTGCTGCGTTACCGCCGCCAGGACAGTTTTGCCGACAACTACTTCTTTCTCCTGGTGCTGCCGGCCTTCCTGGCGGCCAAGCTCCTGCTGCTCTCCGATGCCTATTTTGCTGCCGGCGCGAGCATGAGCCTCGGCCTGTTCCGGATGGCCTTTCTGGTCATGCTGGAGCGCACCCTGACCCAGTTCATGAAGGGGGCGTTCCAGGTGGACGTCCTGCGCCGCCCGCGGTTGGACCTGGCGATCAAGTTGGGTGCCGCCACGCTCGTCTTCCAGGCATGGATGCCCCCCGCGCTGGCGCTGGTGCTGCTGGTGATTCTCGCCGCCCTGTTGTTCTACCGGTTTGCCTGGTGGCGGCCGGACCTGGGCTTCCACCGCCTGGAACTGGCGATCATGTACCTGGGCTATCTGGCCATCGTGCTCCAGCTACTCCTTGAGATCCTGGCGCTGCTTGGCGTGCAGGGGTGGATTGGCAGCCTGTCGGTGCATGTGTTTACCTTCGGCGCGATGGGCTTGATCATCCCGGCCATGATGGTGCGCATCTCCCTCGGGCATACCGGGCGCAAGGTGGTGTTCGACAGGGGCGACCGGCTGGTGATCTGGATCATGCTGCTGGCCTTTCTGGTGCGCATTGTGCTGCCGCAAGTGTTTCCCGCTGCCTACTCCCACTGGATCCATCTGGCCGCAGGGGCGTGGCTGCTTGCCTTCACGATCCTGGGTGTTCGGCTGACCCCACGGTTGCTGGCCCCGCGGATGGACGGTCGGGAGCACTGAAGGGCACGATGGGCAGAGGCGGTCGGGTTGATCGGCCTATCGCGGGTCAAGGAAACGACCCCCTCAGCAGGCGTAGGGTGCATCGAAGATGCCTGTATTCCGTTGGAGGAGCCGCTCGTGCACTACCCCCCGTTTTTTGATGCCGTACCCCGCGTGCGTGTGCGCGACCCCCTCGCCGAGTTTCTCGGCGCGATCGAGGGGGGCGTCATTGAGTATCGCTATCTTGATGCCGTGCACCTTGCCGGGCATTCCTGCCCGACGGTGGCGGGCGCCTATGGACTGACCCGTCTGGCCCTTGGTGCCCTGTATGGTGCCGCGATGGCCGAGCGCGGATGCGTGCGGGCCACGCTGCGGGACGATGCCTCGGTGGGGGTGGCCGGTGTGGTCGCCAGTGTCGTGTCCCTGCTGACCGGAGCGTGCGCCGAGACCGGCTTCAAGGGCCTGGCCGGCCGCTTCGAGCGGCGTGGGTTGCTGGCCTTCGGTGTCGAGCAGGCCTGGGAGCTGCGTTTCACCCGGTGCGATGATGGGGCCAGCGTGGATGCGGCTGTCAATCTGCGCGCAGTGCCAGCCGATCCGCACATGATGCCGCTGATGCAGCGTTGCCTGGCGGGTGCCGCGGACGAGGATGAACGGCGGCTCTTCGGCAGCCTGTGGCAGGATCGGGTGCGTCGCATCCTGCTCGAGCACGGGGACGACCCGGAGGTGTTTGTCATTCGTCATGTGGACTGATCAGGAGGCCCGACATGCCATCCAAACCCGCTGATGCGGACCTTCCTCCAACGTCGGCCTGTTCTTCGCCACCCTGCTATGCGGCGGAGTTTCCCGGTTATTTCGGCGAGGGCGCCGAGGCGGTCAGTCAGGTCGTCATCGATGGCCTGAATGCCCTGTTGGAAGCGGAGCGTGCCGGTGCCAAGGTGCTGGCCATCCTGCGGGACGGGCTGGATACCCGATCGGCCCAGCGCCCGCTGCTGGAGCGCCTGCAAAAAGACGAAGGGGCCAATGCGGTGCGCCTCTACAAGACCATCTGCCGGCTCGGCGGCGTGGCATCCCATGACACGGGGGCCTTCGTGCACAAGACCCTGGCCGTCGATGGCCTTGACGCGCGCCTCGCGTTCCTCAACAAGGGGCAGGCCTGGGTGGTCAGAAAGATCGATCAGGTCTTGCCCGATTTGAAGGATGACGCCGCCCGGGAGATGCTTGTGGAGATGCGTGTGTCCCACTTGGACAACATTGCAGCCTGCGAGGCCCTGCTGGCCGGGGGCTGAGAGTAGGGGCCGTGTGTCGGGGCATTGATCCGGCTCAAGCCTGAAAGAGACGCTGTGTCGCCCGAAATGCGGGTGCGCTGTGCCGTCCGGATCCCTGCCCCGGGTGAGTCAACGGCGTCTCGACACGGGCAGGAGAAGAAGCGATGGATCTCGCAGCAAACGTGGCCCCGGTGGACGCGCCCGCCGTACCGGGCAACCGGGGAATCTGGGTTGGCATCCTGTGCGAGATGAGCGAGTTCGCGCTGATGTTCCTGGCCTGGGCATGGTTCCGCCATGGGCATCCCGAGGATTTTCGCGCCGGCCCGGCCATGCTCAATGCCGGGGCGGGGGTCGCCAATACGGCAGTCATGCTGACCAGCGGCTATTTTGCAGTGCGGGCCCTGCTGGCCATCCGGCGTGACAATGCGGTTGCCGCACGTAACTGGCTGGTCGCCGCCCTGCTCGGTGGCCTGACCTTCCTGCTGATCAAGGCCTTCGAGTTCAGGTGGAACATCGAACACGGTGTGGTGGGGACGGGCAACAGCTTCGTCGCCATGTACTACTACCTGACCTTCAATCACCTCGTCCATGTGGTGTGGGGCTGCATGGGCCTGATCTGGGCCATCCTGCGCGCGCAGTTCGGCGCCTACGGGGCGGCTGACCACGAAGGGCTCGAGGCCGCGGTGCTTTACTGGCACGCGACGGACCTGGCGTGGATCGTGATCTTCCCCTTGTTGTATGTCCTGCATTGAGCCGGGTGCCAAGATGAATACCGACGAAAGCCGGGCGACCACCGTGTGGCTCGGGCTCCTCGCTCTGACCCTGGGCAGCGCGTGGTTGGGTGAGGGGGTGTTCCCCCCAGGACTGACGGCGGCCGTCGTGGCGCTGATCGTCGGGGTCAAGGGCTTGCTGGTGATCCGGTACTACATGGGGCTGACCGAGCCGGGCTCACGACTGCGGCTGGCCATGCGCCTGTACTTTGTGGTGGTGCCTGCGCTGATCCTCGTTTCGGCTGCCCTGGGGGGCTGACGGAAGGGTGCGCGCCTGCACAACGAAGGTGCGATGGATCCGTTTTCCTGCGGGCTTGAACGATGCGGTATTACCCCATTCTGGTGCATTACAAAAACATTCGACGTGCGCGAAATGCCTTGCTATTGTGTCTAGGCGCGGACCTTCTCATGGCCGCCTTTATTTCATGGAGCGCGTCAATTGGGTACTAAGCTTTACGTGGGCAATCTGGCCTACAGCGTGGATAAGAGTCGTCTGGAAGAGATTTTTGGCGAGTTCGGCACCGTGGCTTCTGCCCAGGTGATCATGGACCGCGAAACCGGCCGCTCCAAGGGTTTCGGCTTTGTCGAAATGGGTTCTGATCAAGAGGCGCAGGCCGCCATTTCTGCCCTCAACGGCAAGAGTTTTGATGGCCGCAACCTGACGGTCAACGAAGCGCGTCCCCAGGAGCCCCG
>NZ_JAFLDT010000039.1 GCF_017302315.1 Zoogloea sp. | reverse complement strand
TCGAAGTCTGCCTTCAAGGCCTTTTTCAAGTTGTCCCAAGCCTGTGTGCGGGGGAAGAAGGCCTGTGTGACATGAAAGCTCAAGCCGTTGTAGTCCGAATCCAAGAACCAGGCCGGAACATCGCCACCTGATCGATGGTGGGTTTCCATCGAAACCGGATCGAACACGTCCAAGCCAAGCAACTTCACTGTGACCTCGCTGCCCTTAGCCTTCTTCACCGAGATTTCCGGAAGTCCACAGACGCTAAATATCTGGCTCGACCTCATATTCTTTAGCAGATCGCCCATCAAAAGGTCAGGCGTTGCCTGGACATAGGTTGCCGGGATTCCCATTACCTCGTCACAGTGCTCAACCAGTTCTCGCGCATTGGGCTGAATTGCAAAAGCAATCACATAAAGGTGCTCATACTTCTTGGCGGCTGCTTCCCGTGCTGCTTCGTGGACCATCCGCTCACTAACCGCTCCATTTTCCGGTCCAAACACCAACGCACAGGGTCGTTCCTTTCCATTCACTACAGTCGCTTCTGCGGAAAGTGATAACGTCTTAGCCGGAACCCGGATCGTTTTGAAGGTCACCGACTTTTTTCCGGGCAACTGCAACACGGGGCTCTTTTTCAAGACCTCAATCATCCTGTCGACGTAGCTGCCGTAGGCAGAAACGTCGTCTGCCGAAGGTTTGTCCTGGTCAGAAACCGGGTCAAGTGCCGTCGGGATTGTAGCCTCAAATGTAAATGGTCCGGTGACTCGCATAACCCCTGACTGTGTTTCCGGCCTATCGACAATAACCACTTCTTCTTCTGGTTCGTTGTTAGCAATAGAGCCGAGCGTGATGTGAGGAATAATTCCGCCCACATCTTCGCCCTTGGAGTTCTTCTTTCTTTTGTAGACAAAACCGCCCGCTGGCCCGCTGTCGGGCTGTTTGAGCTCGTGAAAGGGGTAAGTGGCAGTCAGGAGTCTCTGCCGTGCCAACGCAAGTGGGACTCGGCTAACGTCACAGGTAATCCAGCGCCGCCCCCACAACTCCGCTGCGAGTGCTGTTGTGCCGCTTCCACAGGTGGGATCAATGACCAAATCGCCTGGATCAGTCGTCATCAGGATACAGCGCTGAACAACATCTGGCTGGGTTTGAACCACATAGACCGTCTCGGCCGCCTTTCCAGCCGTGTCTTCCCAGATATTGGTAAGTCGTTGGACAACGTAGTCAGAATGAAACCGCACAAACCAGGGTCGGTCTCGCATCTCAATGCGTCCGGCCTTGATGAGCGTCTGCATGCCCTCCTGCGTTGTCTTCCAATGAGCATTCGGACCAGCCTTAAACTGCTTGCCGTCAATTTCAAATGCCCAGTCATTGGCCCCAGCTCCGGCCGAGGTCAATTTGGACAAGCAATAGACCTTCGCCCCCGCAGGCAAGAGATTGGTATTGTTCTTCTCCTCCGGTGTAAGCGGACGACGCTTTCCGTTGATTTCGACTCCCCACGAACCGCCGGGCGTATCACGCGCCCACTCATCACATGGCTTCGGGACGAATAGCGGGTTGTATTTCACGTGCTCAGCATCTTTCGCATACCAAATTACATAGAAGACGCTTGAGTCCAGCAGGCTTCGGGGTGTCGCTGTCTTCTTGACCGAAATGGTCGAGACATAGTTTTCATTCCCAAGAACCTCGTCCATTAGTTCTCGGACATGATGAAGATTTTCTTCTCCGATCTGAACAAAGACGCTGCCGCTCGAAGATAAGAGTTCGCGGCACAGGACCAAGCGATCCCGTAGATATGCCAAATAGGAGTGAAGCCCCAACTCCCAGGTATCACGATAAGCCTGCACCATTTCTGGTTCGCGGGTCATCTCTTCATCAACACCGTGACCCACTTCACGCTTCCGCACGAAAGGTTGGAAATTGCTGCCAAACTTGACCCCATAAGGCGGGTCCATATAGATCATCTGGACTTTGCCACCCATGTTTTCGTAGTGGAGCAGGCTGTTGAGCACGACAAGGCTATCGCCCATGACCAGCCTATTCACCCAATCATCTTGATGCTCATAGGCCCGCAAGACTTGCTCGGTCACGCTGTGCCTTGGGTCCTTAAAAAGGTCATCAAAAAAACTTTATTGTTTGTCTCGGCGGTGGCTCTTTAAAGTCTCCAAAATTGCTTGGGTGGAAAGCCGTTCGTGAATGAACAGGGGAAGCGTAGGAACTTCAAAACTGAGCCGCTCGGCCTTCCCCGCCCAGTTAAGAAATGGTTTGCTCATCCGCCTTAGCTCGGCAGCGGCGGCCTTCGCCTCATCAATGGACTTCGCATCCTGAATCTTCTTGATTAAGGCCTCACCGATGGTCCTCACCGGGTTGTTGTCCCAGTCCAATGCCGGGTTCAAGCTGCTATCGTAGCGATAGGTCTTGGGCGGCAGCTTCTTCTTGAACTGCGCCTGCGTGCCCACATCAGGCCGCAACGGGGCCTTGGGCGTGGAGTGCTCGTAAGGTTCGACTCTGGTCGACGACTTGGAGGCCTTGGGGGCTTTGGCGGGCTTGGATGGCTTACGAGGCATTCACGATCCCCTAGTGCGACGTCAGGCCTTGACGCCAAGATGATTGGACAGTGTTAGTCGCTTAAACGTCTCGTGGTGGGTTCGACCCTGCCGCGTGCGGAACTGCTGGCCAGGTCAGAGACCGGGCCAAAATCGACGCAGGACGGCTTCTGGTGGATCAGAGGTTGGCAACTAGGTTTGGTGCCCCCGCCCCCACCTTGGCCCCGGTGGTCAAATTTGGGCCGGAAACAGTGTATACCAGGGCAGCCCGAGCTCGCCGGTCGAAGGCGTGATCGGCCGGAACCCGGGTTGACTGGCGGCAGGTAAGCGTCTCAACGCCTGAAACCTCGATTCACGCCGTGAATCGAGGTTTCTCGGGCCGGAAAGACAGTTTCAAGCGCTGAAACGATGTTTCCGGCCCGCGCAACGCAGTTTCAGGCGCTGAAACTCAGTTTCACGGGCTGTAAGTTCGTTTCCTGGCGGAAAGATGACGATTCAGACGGCGAAAGTGTTTCGCGGGTGGCACGGAGCTGCCGGGCACACCGCGCAAAGAAAAAACGCTCCGGAAGGAGCGTTTTTTCTGGATACCTGGCGGAGGCGGTGAGATTCGAACTCACGAACGGTTTCCCGTTGCCGGTTTTCAAGACCGGTGCAATCGACCACTCTGCCACACCTCCGCGGGCGCGCATTCTAGCATGGGCCGCGCGGTTGAAACTTTCAGGGGCGTCCGTTACTCTCAAGCAGTGCAGGTCATCTGCTTTACATCAATCTGGAGGAAATCCATGCAACTCGACACTTACGGTCAGCAAACGCAGGTTTTGTCGCAAGGCGCAAACCGCGTGCTGCGCAACACCTACATGCTGCTCGCGCTCTCGATGGTGCCGACCGTTGCCGGTGCACTGCTCGGCGTGCAAATGCAGTTCTCGTTCCTGGCGGGTAGCCCTTTCATCGCCTTCGCGCTGTTCCTGGGCATTTCGTTCGCGTTCTTCTACGGCATCGAGAAGAACAAGAACAACGGCCTCGGCGTCGCATTGCTGCTGGGCTTCACCTTCTTCATGGGCCTGATGCTGTCGCGCATCCTGCAGGTCGCCCTGGGCTTCTCCAACGGCGGCTCCATGATCGCCCTGGCCGCTGGCGGTACAGGTGCCGTATTTGCCACGATGGCGAGCATTGCCAGCGTGTCCAAGCGCGATTTCACCAACATGGGCAAGTTCCTGATGGTCGGCCTGGTGGTGATCCTGCTGGCTAGCGTGGCCAACATCTTCCTGCAGATGCCGGTGCTGCACCTTGTGATCTCCGCTGCAGTGGTAATGCTGTTCTCGGGCTATCTGCTGTACGACATCAGCAATGTGGTGCGGGGCGGTGAAACCAACTACGTGACGGCCACCCTGGCGGTCTATCTGGATGTGTACAACATCTTCGTCGGCCTGCTCAACCTGGTGATGGCCTTCGGCGGCGGTGATCGCGACTGATCGATTGTCCAGCAGCAAGAAAGGCGACCTCCGGGTCGCCTTTTTCATGCCTGCGGCACGCACCTCAATCCCGCTCGAAGAGAGCAATGGATTCCACATGCGATGTCTGCGGGAACATGTTTGCGATACCGGCCCCCTTCAGGCGGTAGCCCTTTTCGTGAATGAGCACTGCGGTATCCCGGGCCAGGGTTGCGGGGTTGCAGGACACGTAAACGATCCGCGGAGGTGCCGACGCGCCGAGGGCTTTGACTACAGCAATTGCACCCTCCCGAGGGGGGTCGATAAGCATTTTATCCAGGTGACCAAGGGCGGCAATGCTGTCTTCGGTGGCCTCGAACAGGTTGGCCGCGTAGAACTCGCTGCACGCCTCCAATCCGTTGGCGCGGGCGTTCTCGCCTGCTCGCCGCACCAGCGCATCACTCCCCTCCACGCCAACCACCCGGGCACCCGCTTTGGCGATGGGCAGGCTGAAGTTGCCCAGACCGCAGAACAGGTCGGCAATCCGCTCGCCGAGACGGGGATCCAGCAACTGCATGGCACGACGCATCAGCAGACGGTTGATCCCCATGTTGACCTGGGTGAAATCGGTCGGCCGAAAGGCCATCGAGACGCCAAACTCCGGCAAGGTGTACGCCAGCCCCGGGGCTTCGGCGGGGAACAGGCGCCGGGCCGAGTCAGGGCCGTTCAGCTGCCCCCAGACCTGCACGCCCTCGTCCCGGGCGAAAGCGGCAAGAAGCGTCTCGTCGGCGGCGGTAAAGGGCTGCAGGTGACGAAAAACAAGGGCCGTGAGGCCTTCACCAACAGCAATCTCGATCTGCGGCAAGCGATCGGGCGCCGACAGGTGGGCGACCAGACTCCGCAGACGTGGGACCATGGCCGAGACGTGGGGGGGAAGGATGGCGCATTCGTCCATTGGCGCCACATAGCTGCTGCGCCGTTCGTGAAAACCGATCAGCACGCCCCCCTTGCTCGGCACATGGCGAACAGTCAGACGAGCCCGGTAGCGGTAGCCCCAAGCCGGCCCGACGATGGGAGGATAGAGCACATCCGCACGGACTCGCCCGAGATGCCACAGGGCATTTTCCAGCACTCGCTGCTTGGCCGCCACTTGGGCGGTGGCCTCCAGATGCTGCATGCTGCATCCGCCACACACGCCAAAATGAGGACAGGGGGGAATCACCCTCTGGGCACTGGGTTCGATGATGCGCACCACGTCCGCCACTTCGAAGCGCGGCTTGATCCTGTAGGCGACAAATTCAACCCGTTCGCCCGGCAACGCCCCTTCGACAAAAATCGTCTTCCCGTCCACATGGGCTACGCCGCGACCATCATGGTCCAAGGATTCAATGACGGTTTCGCGGACGGGCGTGGTGCTCATGGCAGGAGACAGGAAGCTGTTGGGGAAAGGGCGCCATTTTATCCCCCACCCGGGTCTTGGCAAGGCGAAGCGCTATAATCCGCGCCATGACAAACACTCTTCTCGGCGGCCTGACGGCGGAGGAATTCCTCGCCGAATATTGGCAAAAGAAACCACTGCTCATCCGCCAGGCAGTGCCCGGCTTCACCGGCGTCGCAAGCAAGTCAGAGCTTTTTGAGCTGGCGCGCGATCCGGAAGTCGAATCCCGCTATGTTACCCATCGCGACAATAACTGGCAGGTCATCCACGGCCCGCAGAAGGCGGCCGATCTCAAACGGAAGGCACAGCCCTGGACGGTTCTGATACAGGGTCTGAACCTGTTCTGTCCTGAAGGAGACGCGCTGCTGCACCGCTTTGATTTCATTCCCCAGGCCCGCCTGGACGACCTGATGGTCAGCTACGCCGTGGATGGTGGGGGTGTCGGCCCGCATTTCGACAACTACGATGTCTTCCTGCTCCAGGGCATAGGCCAGCGCCGCTGGCAGATCAGCAACCAGGAGGAGCGCCGCTTGATCGAGGATGCGCCGCTGAAGATCCTCCAGGATTTCCGCCCCGTGCACGACTGGGTGCTGGAGCCCGGCGACATGCTCTACCTGCCACCCCACTGGGCCCATAACGGGATCGCCATCGGCGAGTGCACGACGTACTCCATCGGTTTCCGCTCCCCCACCACCCAGGAGCTCGCCCAACAGTTCCTCATCCACCTCCAGGACACCATTCAGCTCGACGGCATCTACGCCGACCCCGAACTGGAACGGCAGGTCCACTCGGCGGAAATCGGCGAGCGAATGATTGACAAGGTTGCCGACAGCCTGTCGCGCATCACCTGGACCCGGGAAGACGTGCGCGCTTTCCTGGGCGCCTACCTCACCGAACCCAAGGCCCACGTATATTTCGACTCGCCCGATGACCCGCTTGAACACGATGATTTCGTGGACGCCTGCCTGGGCCAGGGCTATCGCCTTGATGCCTGCACCCTGCTGCTTTTTTCCGGTGGCCAGTTTTTCATCAATGGCGAAGCCATCACTGTGCCCGATGAGGACAAGGCCATCATCGAGCAGCTTGCCGACCACCGCCAGCTTGAAAGCCTCTCCGGCCTGTCCGAAGAAACAATTGCCCTTCTCTATGACTGGTACTGCTGCGGCTTTGCGACCCCATCAGGATCGCTGATGTGATGGTGGCCCGGACACCCCGGGAGACTCGACACAGCACCGGAAACGTTGCGGCGTCGCAACAATGTCTTTATTCAAGGACTTCGTCCGTGTTAGCATACACATCACATCAGGTTCCTCACCTGGTTGCTCCTCTAATTTGGTTGTTGTACTTCATTTATCGATAAGGGAAACCAACAATGAAACAATCTCTCCTGGTTGCTGCTCTCGTTGCACTCGCTGTCTCCGCTTGCGGCAAGAAGGAAGAGCCGAAGCCCGTTGAAGCTCCGGCCCCCGCTGCTGCTCCTGCCGCTGCTCCCGCCGCCGAAGCCAAGCCCGCTGAGGCTGCTGCTCCTGCCGCTGCTCCCGCTGCCGATGCCAAGCCCGCTGAAGGCGCTGCTGCTCCGGCCGCCGCCGCTCCTGCTGCTGCCCCGGCTGGTTCCACCGCCGAGAACGCTGCCGCTGCTGCTGCCACTGCCGAGAAGAAGTAATTCTTCTCCTGGTGAAGAAGAAGCCAACCTGCGGGTTGGCTTTTTTTATGTCCTGACCGACGGCATGCCGTCCGGCCAGCACACGCAAAAAACGCCGGACATGCCGGCGTTTTTTCTTTAAGTGAAGAGCGCTTATTTGAGCTGCTGGAACAACAACCCCATGATCTTGCGCGCTGATTCGGATGTATCAGTGCCGCCTTCACGGGTCAGCACCTGAACCGTGGAGGTACCGTCAGCACCTTTTACGTGGACCCGGTACTGGCTGCCGGAAACCGTCGGCGCCTTGGTGCTCCGCCAGAAGGCCAGCTTGGACAGGATGCCTTCGTCGTCGCCCTTCTTCTTGTCCGTCTCCGGATCAACATAGCGCACGTAGTACAAACCCTGGGAACGATCCCGGTCCTCCACCGTGAACCCCACCCGGTCCAGGGCAAGGCCCACTCTTCTCCATGCACGATCAAAGCCCTCTTCGACCTGCAGCACCGCGGCGCCCGTGGGTGCATTCTGAAGTTTGGCCTTTTCAACCTGCGGAACGACCGCGATCTGGGCCTTGGCGCGGGTTTCGTCTGCACCGAGGCGAATCATCAGGCGCTGCAGAAACTCGGCCTCAAGCTCGGGATCGGCCTGCCGTGGCTGCCATATGGTCCGGTCCTTGGCTTCGTTCGGATAGATCTCCATCATGCCCCGGTGACTGATGAAGATCTCGACAAAGCCCGACTCGCCAGCACTTTCCAGACGAGTGCGGAACTTGTCGCGCTCTGGCGTGGAGTAAAGGCCGTCGATGACCTTGCCGATCGTGTTTCGGATGATTCCATTGTCGATCTTGGCCCGATTCTCGGCCCAGTCGGTTTCCATGACACCAATCTCGGGACGATCAACGTTCAGGATGAAGCCGTTTTCCTGCCAGAACTCCCGCACCTGAGGCCACAATTTGTCGGCCGTGCCGGGAACAACCAACCAACGCTGGCTACCCGAACGCTCCACGCGCATCTTGTCAATGGACTGGGGCGCAACCCGGGTCACGGCTGGCGCCGCGCCAGCGGTAGCTGTCTGCCCGCTTCGTTCCGCGCTGTAGGCGGAAAAAGTGGCCGTGCCCTTCGGATTGATGTCCGGCACCGCGTAGCGATCATCGGCAGTCGGTGCCGTGAGGTCCGGGGGGATCTCAAGGGTGGACCGGGTGGGCGCAACCGCTGCACTCTTGTAATCAATCTTCTTCGATTCCAGCAAGGAACCGGAGCAACCGCTCAGGACGATCGTCGCGACGACAACCGCTGAGCCGGAAGCCAGCTTTCGGCTTTGCATGCGTAACCCTCGGGGTGGGAAAGACGAACTCAAACTTCGACGCCAGCCTGGCGCATGGCGTCATGCACACGGGCCTGGCAGGATTCGGACAGACGGGTCAGCGGCAGGCGGATGCCCTTGCCGATGAAGCCCATCTGCTCCACAGCCCACTTCACGGGGATGGGGTTGGCTTCGCAGAACAGGTGACGATGCAGCCCGACCAGCCTGGCATTCAGATCGCGGGCACGCACACCATCGCCTGCCGCCGCCGCGGTGCACATCTCGTGCATGAGGCGCGGGGCAACGTTGGCTGTCACGGAAATGGTACCGTGACCGCCCAGCATGATGAAGGCCATGGCGGTCATGTCGTCACCGGTATAAAGGGCAAAACCCTTTGGCGCACGAGCAATCAGGTCACAGGCACGGTCGATGCTGCCGGTCGCATCCTTGATGCCGATGATGTTGGGCACCTCGGCCAAACGCAGGGCGGTGTCGTTGGACAGATCCGCAACGGTGCGACCGGGCACGTTGTACAGGATCATCGGCAGCGGACTCGCTTCGGCGATGGTACGGAAATGCTGGTACAAGCCCTCCTGGGTCGGACGGTTGTAATAGGGCACCACCGACAGACCGGCAACGGCACCGGCCTTGCGGGAGAACTCCGTCAGCTCGATGGCCTCGCGGGTGGAGTTGGCACCCGTCCCGGCAATGATGGGAATGCGTCCCGCCGCATGCTCGACCGCAACGCTGATGAGCTCGCAGTGCTCTTCCACGTTGACCGTGGGCGACTCGCCGGTCGTGCCGACAACAACGATACCATCGGTGCCTTCCTTGACATGAAAGTCGATGAGGCTACGCAAACGGGGAAGATCCAGGCTGCCATCCTCGTGCATCGGGGTAACGATGGCGACAATCGAACCGGTAATCATGGGATATCGGGGAGAGAGGGAAAGTTGTCTATTGTACCCAATCACTTCGGGAAGGCTAGACGGGCGCAAACTGCTGTTACCAATACCGGGCAACAATGCCCGGCTGGCGCGCCCGGAAAACAGTGGAAGCCCGCCGAAGCGGGGCCCTGATCAAAGGTCGGCCAGGGTCTTGATATGCGCAACAACACTGCGGGCCAGGGACGACAGGGAATAGCCCCCCTCCAGCAGGGATACGATGCGCCTGTTGGCCGACTCGGCCGCCACGGTCTTGAGCTGCTCGGTGACCCACATGTAATCGGCCTCCACCAGACCCAGCGAGCCCATGTCGTCCTCGTAGTGGGCATCAAAGCCGGCAGAGATGAAAATCATTTCCGGGGCGTGATTGCGCAGGGCCGGCATCCAGATGTTGCTGACGATCTCCCGGAACACATCACCACGACTGCCCGCCTTGATGGGCACGTTGACCATGTTGGGCGCCGGATTGTCCGCGCCGCTATAGGGATAGAAGGGGTGCTGGAAGATGCTGACCATCAGCACACGCGGATCATCCTTGAAGATGTCCTCGGTGCCATTGCCATGATGCACATCGAAATCGATGATGGCCACGCGCTTCAGGCCATGCTCCTCAAGGGCATGACGGGCCGCAACCGCAACATTGTTGAAGAAGCAGAAGCCCATGGCCTTGGCAGCCTCGGCATGGTGGCCGGGCGGGCGGATGGCGCAGAAGGCGTTTTCGGCCTGACCCGACATCACCAGATCAGTAGCGTAGATGCCGGCCCCGGCAGAACGCAGGGCCGCCTTCATGGAATTGGGGCACAGGGCGGTATCCGGATCGAGGTGGCGGATGCCGTGTTCGGGCACGCTGGCCAGCAACTCCTCGACATGCTCGCGCGGATGGGCGCGGGAGATCTGATCAACACTGGCACTGGGGGCATCGTGAAAAGAGAGGTACATGTCGAGGCCGGCCGCGATCAGGCGGTCATTGATCGCCCCAAGCCGCTCAGGAGACTCCGGGTGATGTTCGCCCATGTTGTGCAGCCAGCAATCCCGGTGCGTGATGAATGCCGTACTCGTCATAAACTCTCCCCCGCCTCTCGCGATGCGTCGTCAATGTCTGTTGATTTCGCACCCGGCGAACCTGCCGCATGGAACGTACTCCATACCACGAGGGAGTCGTCATCAGAGGCCATTCCCGGAATGCTCTTGTGGAATCATTATCCCCTTAACTTCACGCCGAAAAAAGCCCGCGACATGCCGACCCACATTGCCACCCGCCTGATCGACGCGGCCAGCCAGATCATCCTTGGCAAGGAGCATGCCGTTCGCCTCGCCCTCGCTTGCCTGCTCGCCCGGGGACACCTTCTCATGGAAGACATGCCGGGAGTCGGCAAGACCACCCTGGCCCATGCACTGGCCCATCTGCTCGGTCTGAGGTTCCAGCGAATCCAGTTCACCAGCGACATGCTCCCGGCCGACATTCTCGGGGTATCCGTGTTCGACCAGCGGGACGGCAGCTTCCGTTTTCATCCCGGCCCGGTATTCAGCGAGATGATCCTCGCCGACGAGATCAATCGGGCCACACCCAAGGCGCAGAGCGCCCTGCTTGAAGCGATGGAGGAGCGCCAGATCAGTGCCGAGGGGCGCACCTACCCCCTGCCTGCATCGTTCTTCGTGATCGCCACCCAGAACCCGACGGACCAGATCGGCACCTTCCCCTTGCCCGAGAGCCAGCTCGACCGCTTTCTGATGCGCATTTCCCTCGGCTATCCCGACCCGGCCTCAGAACGTGCACTGCTGGCCGGCGAAGACCGCCGCAACATGCTGGCCCGTTTGCCCCCCGTCCTCGCCGCGGGCGAGCTGGATACCCTGCTGGCGGCGACCCGCCAGATCCACGTCGGCCCACGCCTGCTTGACTACGTCCAGGCGCTCCTGGCCCGCAGCCGCGAGAGCGGCGACTTCTCCAGCGGACTGTCACCCCGTGCGGGTCTGGCCCTGCTGGCGGCGGCCCGTGCCTGGGCCCTGCTCGGGGGGCGGGACCACGTCCTGCCCGAGGACGTCCAGGCCGTATTGCCGGCAGTAGCCGGCCACCGCCTGCGCCCCGTGGGGGAGCTCCCCTTGCCCCCGGATGAACTGACCCGTCGCCTGCTCATGGCAGTGCCCCTGCCCTGATGGGGCTGCGGGCGTCCCTGCATCGTTGGCTGTTCCGCGTCAGCGGACCGGAAGCGCCCCCCATCGTACTGGGGCAACGGCGCATCTTTGTCCTGCCAACACGCTTCGGGCTCGCCCTGGCACTGACCCTGCTGATCATGCTCCTGACATCCATCAACTACACCCTGAGCCTGGGCTTCGCGCTCACGTTCCTGATCGGCAGCGTGGCCTGGATCAGCATCCACCACGCCTTCCGGAATCTGGTGGGGCTGAGCATCACCCCGGGCAGGGCCGACGCCGTGTTCTGCGGCAACCCGGCGCAGTTCGGCGTGGTCCTCTCCAACCCGGCGCTCAGGGAACGCCAGGGCCTGATCCTCTTTCCCACCGGGACACCGGACACCCCGGGCGACCGGCAACGATTCGACATTGCCGCCTGCGGCAGCACGAGCCAGATAGTCCGCATCCCCACCGGACACCGGGGCTGGATCAGCCTGCCCCGCCTGACCCTCGAAACCCGCCATCCCCTTGGCCTCATTCGCGCTTGGAGCCTCTTTCAACCGGATGCACGGTGTCTCGTCTACCCAGCACCGGAACAGGATGGCCCCCCGCTACCCGTGGGAGGACCGGCCGCTGCGGGACTCGGCGGAAAGGGGCACGGGCAGGACGATTTCGCTGGCCTGCGCCATCACCAGCCCAGCGACGCGCCACGTCATGTGGCCTGGAAGGCGGTGGCCCGGGGCGGCCCCTGGCGCACCAAGGAATTCGATGGAAGCGGTGCCCGCCACGTGCACATCCATTGGGCCCATCTGCCCGCCGGCATGGGGCTGGAGGCACGCCTGGCGCGTCTGACGCGATGGGTCCTTGAAGCCGACCGAGCCGGCATCGACTACGGGCTGAGCCTGCCCGGTGCGGACATCCCGCCGGGCCGGGGGACGGCCCACCGCCACGCCTGCCTGACCCGCCTGGCCCTGTTCGGATGACGCCCAAGCCCCACCTGCGCCCGGACCAGACCGGCTGGCTGCTGGCCTGTGCCGCCCTCAGTCTTGCCCCTCACGCCACCCATCTGCCCCCGTCCCTGATCGGCGTATGCGGACTGCTGCTGGGATGGCGTATCGTGCTGCTACGTCAGGGCGACCGTCTGCCCCACCGCGTCCTGTTGTTCGCCCTGGCCCTGAGCCTTGTCGCCCTGGTTGCCATCGAGTTCCAGCGCCTGTTCGGCAAGGAGCCCGGCATCGCCCTGCTGGCGGGCCTGCTGATCATCAAACTGCTTGAAACCCATGATGTCAGGGATGCCCGGACGGTGATCCTGCTGAGTTTCTTCATGGAGATGGGCCTGTTCCTGTACCAACAGACCATGGGCGTCGCGGCCCTTGCCCTGGCCGGCAGCGTAAGCACGGTGGCCGCCCTGCTTTCACTCGAGGGACGGGCCGAGCCCCCCCGCGCACGAGGCATGGCCGCTGCCCGCCTCGTCCTCCAGGGTCTGCCGCTCATGCTCGTGCTCTTCGTGCTGTTTCCCCGAATCCAGGGGCCACTGTGGGGACTGCCGGCCGATGCCTACACGCACCGCACCGGGCTTTCGGACAGCATGTCACCGGGAGACGTGGCCCGTATCAGCGAATCCGGCGCCATCGCCTTCCGTGCCCGCTTCGAAGGCGACCCGCCACCACCCGCAGAGCGCTACTGGCGCGGCCCTGTGCTGAGCGAGTTCGACGGCCGTACCTGGCGCCAAACCCGAGGCAGTGTGACCGACGCGCCCTCCTATCGCAGCCAGGGCACCGCCTACACCTACACGCTCACCCTCGAGCCGCACAACCATCGCTGGCTGCTCGCCCTCGATTTTCCGGCCGCCGCCCCCGGCCTGCGCTACAGCAGCGATTTCCAACTGCTCGCCCAGGCGCCGGTGCATACCCGCGTGCGTGTGGATCTCGTGTCCCACCCCGGCACCCAGGTAGGTCTCGACGAAAGCGACGCGGTGCTACGCCAGGCCTTGTATCTTCCGCCGGAAAGCAACCCTCGCACCCGTGCCCTCGGCACCCGCTTGCGCGCCGAAGCGAGGACAAGCGGTGAGATCCCGGCCCTGGTCATCGCCCACTTTCAGGCCATCAAGCTGGCCTACACCCTCGACCCCCTGCCTCTCGGTCGAGATGATGTGGACAGTTTCCTGTTCGAGACCCGCCAGGGCTTCTGCGAGCACTTCGCTGCCGCCTTCGTCGTCACCCTGCGTGCCGCCGGCGTCCCCGCGCGGGTCGTCACGGGCTACCAGGGTGGCGAAATCAACGCAGTGGACGGCTCCTTCGTCGTGCGCCAATCCGATGCCCATGCCTGGGCCGAGATCTGGCTCGCCGGAAAGGGCTGGCAGCGCATCGATCCAACCGCAGCCAGCGCGCCGCGGCGTATCGACAGCGGCCTCGCGGGCGCACTGCCCGGCATCGACCGCCTGCCCCTGCTGGTACGCAGCGACCTGCCCTGGCTGCGCACCCTGCGCGACAATCTGGAGGCCATCGACAACCGCTGGAATCAATGGGTTCTCGGGTACAATCCGGCCCGCCAGCAGGCGCTGCTTTCCGCGCTGGGCCTGGCCCGAACCGACTGGACGACACTCACAGCCCTCCTGGCAGCAGCGGGGGCCGCCGTAGCGGGTGTGCTGGCCGCCTGGGCCCTGCGTCGGCGCTCGCCAGCGGATGGCATTGACCGTGACTGGGCCCGGTTCTGCCAGCAGCTTGCGGCCATCGGCATCCCGCGCGCGCCCTGGGAGGGGCCGCTCGACTATGCCCGTCGCGCTGGTAGCCGGCGTCCCGATCTGGCGCCCCACCTGGATGCCATTGCTGCCACCTACGCCAACCTGCGCTATGGCCGCGCCAACGCCGACCCCACAGCCCGCCAGCGCTTTCACCAATCCATCAAGGCTTTCCGTCCCCGATGAGCATCTCAACCCTTCGCCCCCTCACCGGTGCCGTTTCCCTGCTCGCCGCCCTTGCCTTCCTGGGTCACGCCCACGCGGCAGACCGCTATGCCGACCGACCGGAAACCCAGCAGTTCATCAACGAAATGCATGAGCGCCATGGCTTCGACAAGGACGCCCTGACCTTCATCTTTCGCCGTGCCCAGTACCTGCCCTCGGTGATCAAGGCGATCTCGCCACCCCGCGACCCGGTCGCCGTTCGCTCCTGGCAACGCTACCGCGGCCGCTTCATCGACCCGGTGCGGATCAAGGCCGGCGTCGCCTTCTGGGAGCGCCACCGGGAGAGCATCCGCGCCGCCAGCGACAAATACGGGGTCCCGGAGGAGATCATCGTTGGTATCATCGGTGTGGAAACCATCTATGGTCGCAACACCGGCAACTATCAAGCCGTGTCGGCACTTTCGACCCTGGCCTTCGACTACCCGCGCCGCGCCGAGCTGTTCCGTGGCGAACTTGAGAATCTGCTGCTGATGGCCCGCGAACAGGGGCGTGACCCGCTCGACTATCAGGGTTCCTACGCCGGCGCTCTGGGCCTGCCCCAGTTCCTGCCCAGCAGCGTGCGCAATTACGCCGTGGACTTTGACGGCGACGGCCAGATCGACCTGCAGGGCAGCCCGAAGGATGCCATCGGCAGCGTCGCCCGCTACATGCAGATGCACGGTTGGGAAAGCGGTGCTCCGGTTGCCGTACGCGCTGCCGTGGGACCGGACGCCAACTTGGTGCCTCTGCTCGCCAACGACATCAACCCGACGTTCGACGCCACCGCCCTGGCCAGCCACGGCGTCAAGGCCGCCAGCGGCGAAACACCCGCCGGAAAAGCCGCCTTTGTTGAACTCGTCACCCCCGGCGAAGACAGCGAATACTGGTTGGGCTATCAGAACTTCTATGTGATCACCCGCTATAACCGGAGCAGCTTCTACGCCATGTCGGTTTTCCAGCTGGGCGAAGCCGTCAAGGCCACCCGGGAAGCTGCAGTGACGGCGCGCCGCTGAATCGGCTGACTAATCGCGCAGCAGTTCCAGCACCCGCTCCGGCGGGCGGGCCACCACGGCCCGCTCGCCCCGCACCACGATGGGCCGTTCAATGAGGATGGGGTGCTTCACGAACGCATCCAGCCACTGCTCTTCATTGAGCTCACGCCCCTGGTATTCGGACTTGTAGATGTCCTCGCCCTTGCGCACGATGGACACTGCCGGCACGCCCAGCATGCGCAAAATCTCGGCCAGCTCGGACCGGCTGGGTGGGGACTTCAGATACTCCACCACCTCCGCTTCGAATCCCTGCTCCCGGACAAGGGCACAGGCGGCGCGGCTCTTGGAACAGCGGGCGTTATGGTAGATGCGGAGGGTTTCGCTCATGGCAATCGATTCGCGGAATTGAATGAAGGCGGCAGCGGCCGACACAACAACTACAGCAACACGTCCTTGGAAACCCCCCGCCGCTTGATGATGCGGCGTAGCTGACCCAGGGCCTCGAGCTGGATCTGGCGTACCCGCTCCCGGGTAAGATCCAGACTGTCGGCGAGCTCCTCGAGCGTGCGCACCTCGCACTCATCAAGGCCATAGCGATGACGGATCACCAGCCGCTGTTTCTCGCTGAGCTGCCCTATCCAGTCCCGCACCAGGGTCTCCACCTCCAGATCCTGGATCTGGACATCCGGTGTATCGGCCTCGTCGTCGGCCAGGGACTCACCAATGGACAAGGACGGGTCAATGTCCAGCGGAGCATCGAGGGACGCGGTGTGCTCATTGAGCGCCAGGATGGCCCGTACCTCCTCCACGGATCGATCAAGCCGCCGGGCAACCTCCTCCAGGGTCGTGTCACCATTGCCTGCAGCCTCAAGCTGACGCTGGGCACGCAGCACCTGATTCAGCTCCTTGACCACGTGCACCGGGAGGCGAATGGTCCGGGACTGGTTCATGATGGCCCGCTCGATGTTCTGACGGATCCACCAGGTCGCGTAGGTGGAAAAGCGGAAGCCGCGCTCGGGATCAAACTTTTCGAGGGCGTGGATGAGTCCCAGATTGCCCTCCTCCACGAGGTCGAGCAGAGGAATGCCCCGGTTGAGGTAATGCTTGGCGATATTGACGACCAGTCGCAGGTTGCGCTCGATCATGGTCTGGCGTGCTTCGAAGTCCCCCAGCCGGACCTGGCGGGACAGGGCCAGCTCCTCTTCCGCGGTCAGCAGCGGATTGGCCCCGATCTCGTTGAGATACAACTGGGTGACATCGCCCAGGAAGTCGGTGTCCGGCGAAGCCGCCGGCACTTCGAGAAAAACCTCGACCTCCGGGGGCAAGTCCGGCTCGGGGTTTTCCAGTTCCTCAGGCGCTGCCGGATCGTACATGGATTCCTCTCTGGATCATGGGGCACAGCTTGGCCGGAATCATCATGTTCCGACTCGGTCCATCCCGACGCCCCTTCCATCACGGGTGGGGCGAGGATCGAACATCGTCTTTCCTGTCATCAACACAACCCCACCCCGCCCGGCACGTCCAGGTTCAGGTCAGCGCGGGGGAAGGTACTTGCCCGGATCAACCGGCTTGCCCTGCCGGCGGATCTCAAAGTGCAACTTGGGACGATCACTGTCCGTGTCGCCCAACTCAGCGATCTTCTGACCCCTGTTCACCGCCTGCCCCTCCTTGACCAGCAGATTCTGGTTGTGGGCATAGGCACTGAGATAGCTGTTGTCATGCTTGACGATCACGAGTTTGCCATAACCCCGGAGCCCCGTGCCGGCGTAAACAACCCGCCCCGATGCCGCGGCAAAAACCGGATCACCGGGCTTGCCCGCAAGATCCACGCCCTTGCTTGAGGTTTCATTAAAACCCGCAATGACCTTGCCGCCCGCCGGCCAAGCCCATTCGATGGTTCCGTTGCCACCCGCCTTGCCCTCGTCCGGTCGGGCCTCTGGTTTGACTTCGACCTTGGGTTCGGCCTTGACCTCGGGTTTCAATTCCGGTTTGACCTCGGGCTTGGTCTCGGGCTTCGGGTCGACCTTGGCCACAACGACGGGCGCCTCGGGCTTCTGGGCCTGGGCCCATGCCTGCTCGGAGTACGGCACTTTGCCCCCTTTGGGCTCGCGTCGCAGGCCATCGGCCGCCGCCACAGGAGTCGCAGGCGCGGGGGTCGCCACGGAGCGCACCTCCACACTGGATGACGTGACCGGCCGTGTGACGGCAGCCGTTTCAGGCGGCCGCACCCTCAGCTCCTGACCGACCTCGATCAGGTTGGGGTTTTCCAGTCCGCTCCAGGCGGCGATGTCCCGGTAATTCTGTCCATTGTCGAGGGCAATGCGGATCAGGGTGTCACCCGGCTTCACGATATAGTAGCCCGGGCGAGCCACCCGGGGCGGCGCAACGGGCACCTCGGGTTTGTCCACAGCCGCAGCCGGAGGACGAACCCGTTCAGCCACCGGCGCCGGCGATTTGGTGGCACACCCACTCACACCGACGGCAACAACAAGCAAACACACGGAAAAACGCGACAACTTCATACTTTCAGAAAGCTTCATTCGATGCCGGGCAGCAGGGGCACAAAGCGCACTGCACTGAGGCGTGTTTCTCGGATTCCGCGCACCGTGCGCTCAATCAATACCAGGCTCTGTTCGGCAGCCCCCACAGGTAGGATCAGGCGCCCACCTTCGGACAACTGGTCCACCAGGGCCTGGGGCACCTTGGGGGCTGCAGCCGCGACGATGATCGTGTCGTAGGGTGCAGCTTCGCGAAGCCCGAGGCTGCCATCGGCATGTTTCAGGCGCACATTGGGCAAGCGCAGATGGCGCAGATTGTTTCGCGCCCGATCAAGCAGAGGCCGCAGCCGCTCAACCGAATAGACCTCCGTGGCCACGTGGGACAGGACAGCCGCCTGGTACCCGCAACCCGTGCCTACCTCCAGGGCCTTGCCGAGTTCTCGGCCTGCCCGCAGGATCTCGATCATTCTCGCCACCACAAAGGGCTGAGAGATGGTCTGCTGCAGGCCCAGCGGCAAAGCCGTGTCCTCGTAGGCACGGGAGGCCAGAGCCTCCTCCACGAAGAGATGACGCGGCACCGCCATCATGGCCGCCAGCACCCGTTCGTCCCGCACCCCCTGCTCACGCAGGCGCTCGATCATCCGTGTACGGGCGCGCTGGGCGGTCTGCAGTGCGGCCCGCAAGACCTCGCTGCTCATTTGCCCAGCCAGTCCCGGACGGTGGCAATCTGGCCCTGGTGGGTCAGATCAATCTGCAGGGGGGTGATGGAAGCATAGCCATTGGCGACGGCATGGAAATCGGTGCCCTCGCCTGCATCCTGGGCCGCCCCGGCCGCGCCAACCCAATACACGGTCTCGTTGCGCGGCGTGACAGACTTGATGGTCGGCTCGGCCTTGTGGCGCTTGCCCAGGCGCGTCACCTGGATGCCCTTGATCTGATCAAAGGGCAGATCCGGCACATTCACGTTGAGCAAGGTCGGCACCTTGACGGGGTCGCGCTGGAAACGCTCCACCAGTTCCCGGGCAATCTGCGCCGCACCGGAAAAATCGGAAGCCCCCTTCGCCACCAGCGAGATGGCAATGGCCGGCACGCCAAGCAGGAAGCCCTCGGTGGCAGCCGCCACGGTACCCGAATAGATGGTGTCGTCGCCCATGTTGGCGCCATGATTGATGCCCGAAACCACCATGTCGGGCAATTCATCGAGCATGCCGGTGACAGCCAGATGCACGCAGTCGGTCGGCGTGCCATTGACGTAATGGAAACCATTGGCCGCCTTGCGCAGGGACAAGGGGCGATCAAGCGTGAGCGAGTTGCTGGCGCCACTGCGATCCCGCTCGGGCGCGACAACGGTCACCTTCCCGATTTCAGAGAGCGCGGCCGCAAGGGCTTGCAGGCCAGGGGCAAAATAACCGTCGTCATTGCTCAGCAGAATACGCATGGGGACCGGGATCAGGCTTTCTGGCGTTGGAGTCGGACTTGAGGAATCGGCACGCCGGAACGGCGGTGGCCCGAACTACGAGCGGCACGGTTGGAACCCCGATTGGGCCTCGAGTTTAGCAGACTCGGCTTCGCACCTGCTAGGCGCTCGCCACGGCGGAGCCAACGAACCAAAGGCTGCAAAAAAGGTCTCCTGCGAAAGTTTGTTGCAGACACCTGTAATCATTGGCCTCCAGCCACGTCTACCAGACAGTTCCTTTCCGGTATGCCCATCATGCTGCTTCGCCGCCCCGACGACATCCTGCCTTCCGAGATCACGCCGCCCGGCGTCTATGAGGACCGGCGCCGCTTCATCGCCATGGCCGGCAGCCTCGCCCTGGCCGGTGCCCTGCCCGCCAGCAAGGCCCGCGCGACGACCTCATCGCCCCTCGGCCCAATCGTGAAAAGCCCCCTGAGCACGGTCGAGAGCCAGACCGCCTACAAGGCAATCACCACCTACAACAACTTCTACGAGTTGGGGACCGACAAGGGAGATCCAGCCCTGAACACCCACAGACTCAAGCCAACACCCTGGACAGTGCGCGTTGAAGGACTGGTCAACAAACCACGCACATTTGGTATCGATGAGATCCTCAAGCTCGCACCGCTGGAGGAACGCATTTACCGCATGCGCTGTGTGGAAGGCTGGTCCATGGTCATTCCCTGGGTCGGCATCCCCCTGGCCACCCTGCTCAAGCTGGCCGACCCTCAGGGCAGCGCGCGCTTCGTGGAGTTCATCTCCCACTACGACAAGGCCACCATGACCCGCGGTGTACTGGACTGGCCCTACAACGAGGCCCTGCGCCTGGACGAAGCCCGCCACCCCCTCACCCTGCTGGCGGTCGGCCTTTACGGCGAGGTGCTGCCCATCCAGAATGGCGCACCGGTGCGGCTGGTCGTGCCCTGGAAGTACGGCTTCAAGAGCGGCAAGTCCATTGTGGCCATCCGCCTCACCGAGAAGCAGCCGGTCACCGCCTGGATGAAGGCCGGGCCATCGGAATACGGCTTCTACTCCAATGTGAACCCCGAGGTGGATCACCCCCGCTGGAGTCAGGCCACCGAAAGACGCATCGGCGAGTTCTCGAAACGCAAGACCCTGATGTTCAACGGCTACGCCGATCAGGTGGCTTCCCTCTACACCGGCATGGATCTACGCCGCAATTTCTGACCCAAAATCAACATGACACCCGGCAAGACCAGCCTCATCGCCATCAAGGCCGCCCTCTTCCTGCTCTGTTTGACGCCCGCCTTCCTGCTGTGGCGCGGCCTGGAGATGGACAGCCTTGGGGCCAACCCCATTGAAGCCCTCACCCGCAGCACTGGCGAATGGACCCTGCGCTTCCTGCTCATCACCCTGATGGTGACGCCCCTGCGCAAGTTCACCGGCTGGCACTGGATTCTGCGCCTGCGCCGCATGCTCGGCCTGTTCGCCTTCGCCTACGCCACGGCCCATCTGACCACCTATGTGTGGCTGGACCAGTTCTTTGATTGGGAAGCCATTGCCCGGGACATCCTGAAACGCCCCTTCATCACCATCGGCTTTGTTGCCCTGGTGCTGATGGCCCCCCTCGCCGCCACCTCCAGCAATTTCGCCATCCGCCGGCTCGGCGGGCGTCGTTGGCAGGCACTTCACCGCGCGATCTATCCGATCGTGCTGCTCGGCTGCGTGCATTTCTGGTGGCTGATCAAGAAGGACGTCACCTGGCCGCTGATCTACACGCTGATCGCCATCGCCCTGCTCGGGCTCCGTGCCTGGTGGCGGGAGCAGGAACGGCGCAAGCAACTGGCCGGAGGCTATCTGCCACAGCAGCCGCAATACCAAGGCAAGGTCATCAAGATCTTCGCCCGGTGATCCCGACAACCCCGATCAGGTCTTTGCCCGGATGGCCGACTTGGGCCGGAAGGCCTTGACCACCGCGTCGTGGGTCTCGATGTAAGGCCCGCCAATGAGATCGATGCAGTAGGGCACGGCAGCAAAAATGCCGGGCACCTTCTGCACGCCGTCCGCGTCCTTCAGACCCTCCAGGGTCTCGGCAATGGCCTTGGGCTGACCGGGGAGGTTGAGGATCAGGGACTGGCCGCGGATCACCCCCACCTGACGGGAGAGAATCGCGGTGGGCACGAAGGCCAGGCTGATCTGGCGCATCTGCTCGCCAAAGCCCGGCATCACCTTGTGGGCCACGGCCAGTGTGGCCTCCGGAGTCACATCCCGTGGCGCCGGCCCGGTACCGCCGGTCGTGAGCACCAGATGGCAGCCCGCCACGTCGCAAAGCTCGATCAAGGTGGCCTCTATGGCAGCCTGCTCATCGGGAATCAGACGGGTCTCCATCTGCCAGGGTGAGCTCAGAGCCTTGCCGAACCAGGCCTCCAGAGCCGGGATTCCCTTGTCTTCATAGACCCCCGCCGAGGCCCGGTCGCTGATGGACAGCAGACCGATCTTCAATACCTCGCTCATTCCTCTTCTCCAAATTCCGCGTCGTAGGAACCGGATTCGGCCTCCGCGCCGCCCTCCTCGAGTTCACGCAGCACTCGGAAAAGTTCGCGAAAAGCGCGCGGGGGGCGGCTCTGCTCCTTCTCCTTGATGGCGTTGCGACGCAGTACCCGAAGTTGCTGCAGGTCGGCACCGGGATAGGTCTCTGCGATGTCGTGGAGGGTCTTTTCGTCCTCAAGCAACCGGGTGCGCAGACCTTCAAGCCGGTGCATTTTCGCCGTCTCCGTGGCAGAAACACCCTTGAAGGCATCCAGGGCCGCGCGGATGGGCTCCGGATCCACGTTGCGCATCAGCTTGCCGATGAACTGCAATTGGCGCCGACGGGCCTCGTGGGAGGTGAAACGCTGGTAATCCTTGACCGCGTCACGCAGGTCTTCATCAATGGGTACCTTTGCAAGACGCTCCTTGCCCAGTTCGGCCAGCTCGCGGCCGAGATCCTGCAGGGCCGTGCTCTCGCGCTTGAGCGCGGACTTGCTGGGGCCGGTGTATTCGTCGTCTTCGTGGTATTTGTGCTTGGCCATCGGGGGGCGGGAAGTGCTCTGTAAGGGTAAGATTATATCCTTTAGCCTCTGCCCCCATTCGCAAAGCCATGGCCGACAACCGTTTCAGCTTCAGTCAGGACACTCTCAAGACCATTGCCGAGGATATCCTCAAGTTCGCCCGCAAGCGCGGTGCAACGGCCTGCGAGGTGGATATCTCCGAAGGCTTCGGCCAGTCGGTCAGCGTCCGCCGGGATGAAGTGGACACCATCGAATACAACCGCGACAAGGGTGTCGGCGTCACCATCTACGACGGCCAGAAGCGCGGCTATGCCAGCACCTCCGATTTCTCGAAGAGTGCCCTCAAGGCCACGGTGGACGCGGCCATCTCGATTGCCCGTTTCACCGCACCCGACCCGGCTGCCGGCCTCCCTGAAGAAGCCCTGCTGGCCCGGAGCTTCCCCGATTTCGATCTGTACCACCCCTGGAAGCTCTCGACGGAGGAGGCCATCGAACTGGCCCGACGCAGCGAGCGCGCGGCCTTTGCCGTGAGCCCCGAAATCCGCAATTCGGATGGTGCCGCCGTATCCATGCAGGAAGCCCACTTCATCTCGGCCAACAGCCTCGGCTTCATGGGTGGCTACGCCAGCTCCCGCCACGCCCTGTCCTGTTCCGTCATTGCCGGCGAAGGCGATGACATGCAGCGCGACGATTGGTACACCTCCAAGCGCGACCCGGCCGAACTCGCCGACGCTGAAGAAATCGGCACCTTCGCCGCCCGCCGCGCCCTCGCCCGCCTGGGTGCCCGCCAGATCCCCACCTGCGAGGTGCCGGTGCTCTTCGAAGCGCCCCTCGCCGCCGGCCTGATCGGCGCCTTCGTACATGCGGTGAGCGGCGGCGCCCTCTACCGCAAGTCCAGCTTCCTGCTCGACAGCCTGGGCAAGGCGGTATTCCGGCCGCACATCCAGATCTCCGAACGCCCCCATCTGGCCAAGGCCTTCGCCAGCAGCCCCTTCGACGATGATGGCGTGGCCACACACGACCGCGAAGTCATCATTGACGGTGTGCTGCAGGGTTATTTCCTGAGCACCTATTCGGCCCGCAAACTGGGCATGCAGACCACCGCCAATGCCGGTGGCAGCCACAACCTGCTGGTCAAGCCGGGCCAGTACGATCTGGAGGGCCTCATCAAACAGATGGACCGGGGCCTGCTGGTCACCGAACTGCTCGGTCACGGTGTCAATTACGTCACCGGTGACTACTCCCGGGGTGCCGCCGGCTTCTGGATCGAGAACGGCCGGATCCAGTACCCGGTGCACGAGATCACCATCGCCGGCAATCTCAAGGACATGCTGATGGGCATCCAGGAGATCGGCTCCGACGTGCTGGTGCGTGGCTCCAAGCACTGCGGCTCCATCCTCGTTGATCGCATGACCGTAGCCGGCGCCTGACCCGGCCCGCACTCATCCTCGCTTCACCCTCCATCCGCAAAGAGAAAGAAAAGGAAGGAACATGGAACGGCGTCGCTTCATGAAACAGGCCACGGCCGGCATTGCCGCTGGCGCCATGGTCGCCCCGGCCCTTGCGGCCGACCTCCCCGCCATCAAATGGCGTCTGGCCTCGGGTTTTCCCAAGACCCTGGATGCCATCTACGGCGCCACCGAGACAGTCGCCCGCCGCGTCGCCGCGGCCACCGGCGGCAAGTTCCAGATCAGCCTGTTTGCTGCCGGCGAGATCGTCCCCACCCCGGGCGTCCTGGACGCTGTCAAGGATGGCACGGTCGAGATGGGGCACGCCGCCTCGTATTGGTACATCGGCAAGGATCCGGCCCTGGCCTTCGACACCGCCCTGCCCTTTGGTTTGAACAGCCGCCAGCAAACCGCCTGGATGTTCGACGGCGGCGGCATGGAACTGATGCGCGAGTTCTTCAAGGACTACAACATCGTCAACATCCCCTGTGGCAACACCGGCACCCAGATGGGTGGCTGGTTCCGAAAGGAGATCAAGGGTCTCGATGACCTGAAGGGTCTCAAGTTCCGCGTCGGCGGATTTGCCGGGCAGGTGCTGGCCCGCATGGGTGTGGTGCCCCAGCAGATCCCCCCGGCCGACATCTACCCGGCCCTCGAGAAGGGCACCATCGACGCCACCGAGTGGATCGGCCCCTACGACGACCAGAAACTCGGCTTCAACCGGGTCGCCAAGTACTACTACTACCCGGGCTGGTGGGAAGGCGGGCCGCAGCTGACGATCTATGTGAATGCCAAGCACTGGGCCTCCCTGCCCAAGGAATACCAGACCATCCTTGAAGATGCCTGCGCCTACGCCCACGCCGAAATGCAGGCCGCCTACGATGCCAAGAACCCGACCGCCCTCAAGCAACTGATTGGCTCCGGCACCCAGCTACGCCCCTTCCCCCACGAGATCATGGCTGCGGGCTACAAGATCGCGATGGAGCTCTACGAGGAAACTGCAGCCAGGAACCCCAAGTTCAAGAAGATCTACGAGCCCTGGAAGAAATTTCGCGATGACCAGCTCCAGTGGTTTGCCGTGGCCGAGAACCGCTTCGACAACTTCATGCAGGCCGCCCGCACCGGAAAGGGCCGCAAGTAGGCCCCCTCCAAGACGCCCCGGGGGTGGCTCAGCCCACCCTCGCCACATCGAGCCGAAGAGCCCATTTGCGCATGGCAGCATAGGGTTTTCCTGACTGTCGGGGGTCGGGAGGCTGATGAATAATCGTTCCACCTTTCGTAGCGATTCCCAGAGGAGACAAAGTGGAACGACGTTCATTCATCAAGAAGGCCGGTGTCGGCGTAGCCGCCGGTGCAGTGGCCGCCCCCGCCCTGGCCGCAGAGCTGCCCACCATCAAGTGGCGCCTGGCCTCCAGCTTCCCGAAATCCCTCGACACCATCTATGGCGGCGCCGACGTGATGGCCAAGCGGGTCTCCGCAGCCACTGGCGGCAAGTTCCAGATCCAGGTCTTCGCGGCTGGTGAGATCGTCCCGGGCCCGGGCGTGATGGACGCCGTCAAGGACGGCACGGTTGAAGTCGGCCACACCTGCTCCTACTACTTCATCGGCAAGGATCCCACCTTCGCTTTCGACACCGCGGTGCCCTTCGGCCTCAACAGCCGCCAGCAAACCGCCTGGATGATGGAAGGCGGCGGCCTTGAGCTGTTCCGCGAGTTCTTCAAGGACTACAACATCCACAACATCCCCTGTGGCAACACCGGCGCCCAGATGGGCGGCTGGTTCCGCAAGGAGATCAAGTCGGTGGATGACCTGAAGGGCCTCAAGTTCCGCTGCGGCGGTTTTGCCGGTCAGGTGCTGGCCAAGCTCGGCGTGGTACCCCAGCAGATCCCGGGCGGCGACATCTACCCCGCCCTCGAAAAGGGCACCATCGATGCCGCCGAATGGATTGGCCCCTACGATGATCTGAAGCTCGGCTTCAACAAGGTTGCCAAGTACTACTACTACCCGGGCTTCTGGGAAGGCGGCCCGCAGATCTCCCTGTACGTGAACGCCAAGCAGTGGGCCTCCCTGCCCAAGGAATACCAGACCATCCTGGAAGACGCCTGCCTTTACGCCCACGCTGAAATGCAGGCCCGCTACGATGCCAAGAATCCGACTGCCCTCAAGCAGCTGGTCGGTTCCGGCACCCAGCTACGTCCCTTCCCCAATGAGATCATGGCCGCCGCCTACAAGGCTGCCAACGAACTCTACGAGGAAACCGCTGCCAGCAATCCGAAGTTCAAGAAGATCTACGAAGCCTGGAAGAAATTCCGCGACGAACAGCTTCAGTGGTTCTCGGTGGCCGAAAACCGCTTCGACAACTTCATGCAGGCCGCCCGCAGCGCCAGTGCCAAGGCCAAGAAGTAATTCGCCCCATCCTTCAGTAAAGAAGGCCGTGCGATGCACGGCCTTTTTCTTGAGCATCCGCCATGATCCAGGCCATCGCCCTCCTGCTCACCTTCCAGCTCGGTGGAGAAGCCCTCCGCGCTGCCCTGCACCTGCCTATCCCCGGACCGGTCATCGGCATGACCCTCCTACTCACCTGGCTCGTGCTCAAAGGGGGGCCTGGTGATGCACTGCGCAATACCTCGGGCACCTTGTTGCAGCACCTGTCGCTCATGTTCGTCCCGGCGGGGACCGGCGTCATGCTCCACGCCGGACGCCTGACGGACGAAGCCTGGCCCATCTTCATTGCCCTGATCGCCAGCACCGTGCTTGGCCTCCTCGCAGCAGGCCTGACCCTGCACCTGCTGACCCGCCATCGCGCAGGACGTACGCAATGAACGGCGGCACCATGAGCGAGATCTGGGTCTATCTCTCGGCGCAGCCCCTGCTGTGGCTCACCCTCACACTCGCGGCATACCTGCTGGCACTGGCCCTGCACCGGCGGGCGGGCGGCCACCCGGCCATCAACCCGGTACTGATCTCCGTCGCCCTCCTGGTCGCCTTGTTACTGCTGACTGACACACCCTATCCGCGCTACTTCGATGGCGCCCAGTTCGTACACTTCCTCCTCGGCCCCACCACCGTGGCCCTGGCCATTCCCCTCCATGGCCAACTCAAACGCCTGCTGAGCATGGCCGGGCCGCTGACGATTGCCCTGGTGGTCGGCTCCCTGACCGCCGCCCTTTCGGCCTATGCCATTGCGGCCCTGATGGGAGCAAGCGCGCCCACGCTCGCCTCGCTGGCACCCAAGTCCGTCACCACACCGATCGCCATGGGTATTGCCGAGCGCCTGGGCGGGCTGGCCTCCCTCACCGCCGTCTTCGTCATCCTGACCGGCATCGTCGGTGCCATCTTTGCATCCGGGCTTCTGGCCCGTGCGGGGGTAAGGGACGAGGCCAGCGTCGGCTTCGCCCTTGGGCTCGCCTCCCACGGCATCGGGACGGCTCGCGCCTTTCAGCTCAGCGAGCAGACCGGCGCCTTCGCCGCCCTGGCCATGGGCCTCAATGGCCTGTTCACCGCCCTCACCCTGCCGTGGATACTCCCGATGCTGGCGGGGCTCTTCAATTGACGCGGGGTTAACCAGGGTTCGCCTCAGCTTGTGCCCCGATGGAATCGCCCCGGATAATCGGGGTCGTCCAAATATTGCTGCACCGCAACCATGGATCTGCTGATCGACGTCATCCTGCGAGCAGGCCGCTCTGCGGTCGAGCTGTCCTTCTTCGTGCTGCTGCCCGTGATGGTCGTGATGCTGTCGCTGATGCGCTTGCTCGAAGCCCGCGGGGTGCTCGACTGGGTGGTTGCCCGGCTTTCTCCCGTACTGCGCCCCGTGGGTCTCACGGGCCTGGGCATCTTTGCGGCCCTGCAGATCAACTTTGTGAGCTTCGCCGCCCCGGTGGCCACCCTGGCCATGATGGATCAGCGCGGGGCGTCGAGCCGCCACATCGCTGCCACCCTGGCCATGGTGATGGCGATGGCCCAGGCCAATGTCTCCATGCCGATGGCCGCTCTCGGCCTGAATTTCGGCCTGGTGCTCGGATGGTCACTGGTCGGCGGGCTGGCTGCCGCGGCCACCACCTACTACGGCTTCGGCCGGCAGCTTCCCGCAACCGAACAGCCGATGGACGAAATCCTGCAGCACCCCGTCGCCGAGAACGCCAAAGGGGTACTCGATGTGATCAACCGAGCCGGCGCCGAAGCCTTCAAGATCGCCCTGGGCGCCATCCCAATGCTGGTCCTTTCCCTGACGGTAGTGCTCGCCCTGCGCCGCCTGGGTGCCCTGGACGCACTGACGGGCCTGCTTTCGCCCTTGCTGCTCGGCATCGGTGCGGACCCGGGACTCATTCTCCCCACCCTGACAAAATACCTCGCCGGTGGCACCGCGATGATGGGCATCATGGACGAGATGATCCGCGCCGGATCAAGCAGTGCGAGCACCCTCAACGGTGTCGCGGCCGGTCTGCTCATCCATCCCCTCGACGTTCCCGGCGTGGCCGTGTTGATCTCAGCCGGCCGCCGGGTGGCCCAGGTCTGGAAGCCTGCAGCGCTGGGGGCCGGCGTGGGGATTCTGATACGGATGGTCGGCCATGGACTGACCGGCTGAGGGGCGGTGAGTGAGACCGCTACCCGGCGCAAACTCGAGCCGCTTGCAACAGTTTCTTCACCCGTACAGCCGGAGCGGCAGCCGACGACCTTTTCCGCAGCGCGGCATTTCACTAGGCGAAATGCGCCTGCCTGCGCTAACATCCGCGCATCCTTGATTCATTGGCGGAAGATCCGTTGTCAACGCAAGAGCCCGCAAAAAACCCGATCCAGGTCATCGAGCGCATGATGAAGCTGCTTGACGTCCTTGCCCTGCACCCCGATCCGGTGCCACTCAAGCAGCTGGCGGCCGAAACCGGACTGCACCCCTCGACGGCGCATCGCATCCTCGGCGCCATGACGGGCAGCGGCTTTGTTGAACGCAGCGATGCGGGGGCCTACCGTCTCGGCATCCGTCTGCTGGAACTCGGCAGCCTCGTCAAGTCGCGCATATCCCTGCGCGAAACGGCCATGGCTGCCATGCTCCGACTTCATGCCACCACCGGTGAAAGCGTGAATCTGGGTATCCGTGCCGGCGATGAAATCGTCTATGTGGAGCGAACCTCCAGCGGCCGCTCCTCGGTGCGCGTGGTTCATATCGTGGGCGCCCGGGCCCCATTGCACACCACGGCCACCGGCAAACTATTCCTGGTCGAAGACGGCCCCCAGAAGGTCAAGGAGTACGCTCGTCGCACCAGCCTGCCCGGCACCACGCCCACCTCCATCACCACCCTGTCTGCCCTCGAGAAGGACCTGGACAAGGTCAGACGCCACGGGGTCGCCTACGACATGGATGAAGTGGAGAACGGCGTGCGCTGCATCGCTGCCGGCATCCGCGACGATAGCGGTGAACTCGTGGCGGGTTTGTCCCTGTCCACGCCATCGGAGCGGTTCAATCCCGACTGGGCCCCGCTGATCCGCCAGACCGCCGACGAGATCTCCAGCGCCCTGGGTTATCTGCCCCCGGGCAGTCGCTAGGAACACCCATCCGGAACGTAAAACGGGCGCCCCAAGGCGCCCGTTTTACGTTGGACTAACCCGCGAACGCTCAGGTGGCCGGACCACGCCCCTGGGAAGCCAGCTTCTGCTGGGCGGCAGCGCTCTCCAGCCAGCGCTTGACCCGCTGGGCATCGGCCACCCGGGTGAAGCGCCCGAAGGAATCAAGCAACACGATGATCATCGGCTTGTTGAGCAGCCAGGCCTGCATGACAAGACACTTGCCAGACTCGTTGATGAAGCCGGTCTTGGACACACCGATCTGCCAGTCCGGGCTACTGACCAGCGCGTTGGTGTTGTTGAACTGACGGGGACGGCCATTGAGGTACACCACGTAATTGGCGGTGGTGGAGAACTCGCGAATCAGCGGATAACGGGAAGCGGCGGAAACCATCTTCACAAGGTCGCGGGCACTCGACACATTGGCAGAGTTGAGACCGGTACTGTCGGAGAACCGCGTGTCACGAAGCCCGAGGGACACAGCCTTGCGGTTCATGGCCGCAACGAAGGCCGGCACACCCCCAGGAAAATTGCGCGCCAGGGCAGCGGAAGCACGGTTCTCGGACGACATCAGGGCCAGACGCAGCATGTCCTCCCGGGACAGCTCGGTGCCCACAGGAACGTGAGAGCTGCTGCCGCGCAGGGTATCCACGTCATCCTGGGCGATGGTGAGGAGATCATTGAGGCCGAGACGGGCATCCAGCACCACCATCGCCGTCATCAGCTTGGTGATGGATGCGATCGGCAGCACCGCGTCGGAGTTTTTCTCGAGGATCACGTTGCCCGTGGCCTGATCGGCAATCATGAAGGCTGCCGAGTGAAGCAGCGGATTGCCGTCGTGATCCACCTCAGCGGTCATGGCCGGCATGGCCCGCGACACCACGGCGGCTGCCGCATGCGGGCGCGTCCTCACGGCCGCCAGCCGGGCTCCGCCCCGGATCTGGGCAGGCTTGCCGGCTGTTGCCGGAACGGCCTTGGCCACCCGGGTCGATTTTCCGGCCTTGACCGCGACAGCCTTGCTGCTGGCAAGCTTGGCGACGGGGGCCTTCTTCACCGAACCACGCTGCGTCGCAGCATGAGCACCACCGGCGGCCATGGAGTTCAGGGCGAAAATGCTCAGTACGGCCAATACGGTATTACGGATTTTCATGGTCATCAAACTGGATCGTGAGCCGGAAGCCAGGGGGCTCCCGAAATTGCAAATCTGAGTGGAAAGCGGAACTGCACCGGCTGCATCGTCTCGATTCAGGATCGAACGGAAACCAGACATCCCCGATTGTATCCAACGCCTGTGTATCTTTAACGGCAGACTTCTATTCAAAATAATGGGTTATTTTAAATATTTGAAGTTTTTTGTGAATGATTTTTTTGCGATCCTTGCATCTGTGACGCCGACCTACCCGGGCCCACAGACGGCTCACGCCTCGTCTACCCGGAGAAAGCGCGCCACATCTGCCCGGCGGCACATGGCATCCTCGTAGCCCAGTGCCATCAGCGAACGGGTGTAGGCCTTTTCAAAGAGAAGGTAGGACAGCAGCACGGATCCGTTCTTGCGCGTTGCACCAACCCCCCGCAAGGCGAGTCGCAGGGCCCGCGGCAACGCGGCGCGATGGCGCGTTGCAAGATAATCGAGTCTCTGGGATGGTGCAATCACCAGCGTCTCGATCGGTTTGAGAGCAATGCCGCTGGCAAGGCGCTGCTCGGCCGTGAGCACCCCCACCGTGGCATTGATCCGTTCAAGCCTCTCCAGATCCATGGCCAGCCCGTCAAGGAAAATGCTGGACAAGGCGTGGCCCGCCACCTGGGCCGGTGAGGGGTAGGCATCGGTGCGCTGACGCGCCTCTTCCGACCTGCGACCCCCGGCGATGACCAGAATGCGGTCGGCCCCCAGATGAATGGCCGGGCTGATCGGGGCGAGCTGGCGCATGGAACCGTCACCAAAATACTCGCGATTGATACGCACCGCCGGAAACACGAAGGGTATGGCGCTGGACGCCAGCAGATGCTCGACCTTCAGCTGGGTACGCACTCCGACACGCTGGGCACGCCGCCACGGCTGCAGCGCCTCGTGGCCCTGAAAGAAGGCCAGACTCTCACCCGAGGTGTAACCCGAGGCCGTTACCGAAATGGCCCGGAGATGGCCTGCCGCGATGGACCGATCGATCGCACCGAAATCCAGCTGGCTCTCCAGCAGGGCGCCCAAGGGCGAGTTGTCGAGCAGGGAACGGGGGGACTGATGGATCAGCCACCCGAGAAAGACGGCCGAACCCCAGCGCATCACCGACTCGGCGATGGCGAGGGTATCGGCACGATAGACATGATCGACGCGGAAATTCCGCCAGATATAGGCCAGCTTCCGGACGGCCTCGTCAAAATTCGCCGAAAACACCGCCAGCGCAACCGCGTTGACGGCGCCCGCGGAGGTGCCGCACAGAATGGGGAAGGGATTGCCCGGGCGTTTGCCCCAGACATCGCGGATGGCAAGCAGAACCCCTACCTGATAAGCCGCCCGCGCCCCTCCACCCGTCAGAACCAGTGCCGCCCGCCCCTCATCCATGCCCTTCCTCCGTGATGAATCTCACGGAGTTTAGCGGCAGCAGGGCACAAGGACTGAGCGCTTGTGAATAAATCCAGCGCACGCCCCGATTTCGCCCCGGGATGCGCACCGTACTCCTTTACGACGGTGCGTCCCGGCGCAAACTCGAACCGTTTGCCACGACTTCTTCACAAGCGCCGGGATTCCCGGCAATCAGCGCCCGGCTTCGACCACTGTCAGTGCGGTCATGTTGATGATCCGGCGCACGGTAGCCGTCGCCGTCAGGATATGCACCGGCTTGGCCGAACCGAGAAGAATGGGGCCGATGGTCATGCCTTCACCAGCAGCCGTCTTGAGCAGGTTGAAGGCAATGTTGGCTGCATCCAGGGTCGGGAAGATCAGCAGGTTGGCATCGTCCTTCATCTTGGCGTTGGGGAAGATCTGCTTCCGGATGTCCGCATCAAGGGCCGCGTCGCCGTGCATCTCGCCTTCCACATCCAGATCCTGGTGCTCCGAATGGAGCATCACCAAGGCCTTGCGCATCTTTTCGGCGGTGGGCGAGTTATCGGTACCGAAGCTGGAGTGGGACAGCAATGCAATGCGCGGCTGGATGCCAAAGCGGCGAACCTCATCCGCAGCCAGACGGGTCATCTCCACAACCTGCTCGGGGGTGGGGTCGTAATTTACATAGGTGTCGCACAGGAACACGGTGCGGCCCGGCAGGGAAAGGACGTTCATGGTGTAGAAGTTGCGCACCCCTTTCTGCCTGCCCAGTACGGTCTCGATGAACTTGAGGTGCAGGCCGTGCATGCCGTAGGTACCGCAGATCATGCCGTCACCGTAACCGAACTTCAGGAGCAGCGCCCCCAGCAGCGTCGGGCGACGACGCACCTCGCGGCGCGCATAGTCGGACGATACGCCCTTGCGCTCCATCAGGCTGTGGTAATGGTTGGCAAGCTGGTCATAGCGAGGGTCCGAATCCGGATTGACCATCTCATAGTCCAGCTCCGGGCGCAGCCGCAGGCCGAAGCGCTCGATATTGGCGGTAACCACCTCGGGACGTCCGATCAGGATGGGACGGCACAAGCCTTCATCCACCACCGTCTGCACCGCACGCAGCACCCGCTCCGCCTCACCCTCGGAGAAGATGATGCGCTTGGGCGCGCGCTTGGCGGCCTGGAAGACCGGCTTCATGACCAGACCGGACTGCCACACGAAGTTGTTGAGCTGCTGGCGATAAGCCTCGAAATCCAAAATCGGCCGCGTTGCCACACCGGACTCCATGGCAGCCCGGGCCACTTCGGGGGCAATCTTGACGATCAGGCGGGGGTCGAAGGGCTTGGGAATGATGTACTCGGGACCAAAGCCCGAAACCTTCTCGCCGTAGGCTGCCGCGACAATGTCCGAAGCCTCGGCACGGGCCAGCTCGGCGATGGCCTTCACCGCCGCGAGCTTCATCTGATCGGTAATGGTCGTGGCCCCCACATCCAGCGCGCCGCGGAAGATGAAGGGGAAACACAACACGTTGTTCACCTGGTTCGGATAGTCCGAGCGCCCCGTGGCCATCAGCGCATCGTCCCGCACCCGCTTGACCTCCTCCGGCAGAATTTCAGGGGTCGGATTGGCCAGGGCCATAATGAGCGGCCGCGGGGCCATCCGGGCCACCATCTCGGGCTTCATCACTCCGCCGGCCGACAGGCCCAAGAACACGTCAGCCCCTTCGATCACCTCGCCAAGCTTCCGTGCGTCGGTCACTTTGGCATAGCGGGCCTTGATCGGATCCATCAAGGCAGTACGACCTTCGAAGACCACGCCCTCGATGTCGGTGACCCAGATGTTCTCGACCGGCACCCCGAGCATCACCAGCAGATCGAGACAAGCCAGGGCGGCCGCCCCGGCGCCGGAGGTCACCAGCTTGACCTTGTTCAGATCCTTGCCAAGGAGGTGGAGGCCATTGAGGATCGCCGCACCGACGACGATGGCCGTACCGTGCTGATCGTCATGGAAGACCGGGATCTTCATCCGCTCGCGCAGCTTGCTCTCGATGTAGAAGCACTCCGGCGCCTTGATGTCCTCCAGGTTGATGCCACCGAAGGTCGGCTCCAGCGCAGCGATCATGTCGATGAGCTTGTCGGCGTTCGGCTCGTCAATCTCCAGGTCGAACACGTCGATGCCCGCGAATTTCTTGAAGAGCACCGCCTTGCCTTCCATCACCGGCTTGGCGGCCAGGGGGCCAATGTTGCCAAGCCCGAGCACTGCCGTGCCGTTGGTGACCACGCCGATCAGGTTGCTGCGCGAGGTGAGGCTCGCCGCCTCGCCCGGATCCTCGACGATGGCATCGCACGCGGCTGCGACACCGGGCGAATAGGCCAGCGACAGATCCTGCTGGTTGGTCAAGGCCTTTGTCGGGGCAATCGAGATCTTTCCGGGCTTGGGCAGGCGGTGATACTCGAGTGCGGCCTGGCGAATCTGCTCATCCATCGTGTTGTCCCTCTCCGTTAGGTGTACGTACGTGTCCTGCCATGATCGTGCCAAAGCACATTTACGACAATTCGTGACATCCACATCATCCGGGCTTGACGGCCGGGTGACTCTCAGCCCTGATGCGTGGCATAATTACAGGCTAGCTCTTTCGGGTTTGTCCCGATTGACTCCAATAATACGCGCCGCGCCCTGGGGGCCCAAAGACGCGATTGCCCAGCCGGCAGGACTCCCAAGCCGGCAACACGAAACAACGCATCCGTAACGTCCTGGAGAATCGTCAGATGTCTCAAAGCATTGCCGACGCCGCCATCGCCGCCGCGCCCGAATACGTCAAGAATCAGAAGCTGAAGCAGTGGGTTGGCGAGATCGCCGCCCTGTGCGAACCCGAGCGTGTCGTCTGGTGTGATGGCTCGCAAGAAGAATACGACCGCCTGTGCGCCGAAATGGTCGACGCCGGGATGCTGATCAAGCTGAACCCGGAAAAGCGCAAGAACTCCTATCTGGCCTGCTCCGACCCGTCCGACGTGGCGCGTGTCGAAGACCGCACCTACATCTGCTCGGCCAACAAGGACGACGCCGGCCCCACCAACAACTGGGAAGACCCGGCCAAGATGCGCAAGACCCTGAACGAACTGTTCAAGGGTTGCATGCATGGCCGCACCATGTACGTGATCCCCTTCTCCATGGGTCCGCTCGGCTCCCCCATCGCCCACATCGGCGTGGAGATCTCCGACAGCCCCTACGTGGTCACCAACATGCGCACCATGACGCGCATGGGCAAGGCCGTCTATGACGTGCTGGGCTCCGATGGCGAGTTCGTGCCCTGTGTGCACACCGTCGGCGCACCCCTCGGCCACGGCGAGAAGGATTCCGCCTGGCCCTGCAACCCCACCACCAAGTACATCGTTCACTACCCCGAGACCCGCGAGATCTGGTCCTACGGCTCCGGCTACGGCGGCAACGCCCTGCTCGGCAAGAAGTGCTTCGCCCTGCGCATCGCCTCCAACATGGCCCGCGACGAAGGCTGGCTGGCTGAACACATGCTGATCCTCGGCGTGGAAAGCCCCACCGGCGAAAAGACCTACGTCGCCGCCGCCTTCCCGTCCGCCTGCGGCAAGACCAACTTCGCCATGCTGATCCCGCCCAAGTCCTTCGACGGCTGGAAGATTTCCACCGTCGGCGACGACATCGCCTGGATCAAGCCACGCAAGGAAGCCGACGGCACCACCCGCTTCTACGCCATCAACCCGGAAGCAGGCTTCTTCGGTGTTGCCCCCGGCACCTCCGAGAAGACCAACTACAACGCCCTGGCCACCCTCAAGGAAAACATCATCTTCACCAACGTCGCCCTGACCGACGACGGCGATGTGTGGTGGGAAGGCATGACCAAGGAAGCCCCGGCTCACCTGATCGACTGGCAGGGCAAGGACTGGACCCCGGAGATCGCCAAGGAAACCGGCCGCAAGGCGGCTCACCCGAACTCCCGCTTCACCGCCCCGGCCAGCCAGTGCCCGTCCATCGACCCGGCCTGGGAAGATCCCGCCGGCGTGCCCATCTCCGCCTTCATCTTCGGCGGCCGCCGCGCCACCACCGTGCCGCTGACCTACCAGGCCTTCAACTGGAACTACGGCGTCTACATGGCCGCCACCCTCGGTTCGGAAACGACTGCCGCCGCCTTCGGCGCGCAGGGCGTCGTCCGCCGCGACCCGTTCGCCATGCTGCCGTTCTGCGGCTACCACATGGGCGACTACTTCAACCACTGGCTGAAGATGGGTCACACCGTCGACCAGGCGCCGGGCATCTTCTGCGTGAACTGGTTCCGCATGAACGAGAAGGGCGAGTTCATGTGGCCGGGCTTCGGCGAGAACATGCGCGTCCTGAAGTGGATCGTCGACCGCGTCCGCGGCCGCGTTTCCGCCAAGGAAACCGCACTGGGCTGGATGCCGCGCTTCGAGGACATCGACTGGACCGGCCTCGACATCACCAAGGAAGAGTTCGAGTCGCTGACCAAGATCGACGCCGATGCCTGGCAAGCGGAGCTGGCCGGCCACAAGGAGTGGTTCGACAAGCTGGGCGAGAAGCTGCCGAAGCAACTGACGCTGAAGCGTGAGCTGTTCGCCATGAACATCTTCCGCGACGCCGCCTGAGAGAAGCGACAGCTTCGCGAGGAAGCCCCCTTGGGGGGCGACTGATTCACGGCCTCGCAAGCGACGCAGTAAACTACAAGGGCTGCCTTCGGGCGGCCCTTGTCATTTCCGGAGTGCCCGCATGATCCAGTCCGCCTCGCGTCTTGCCGACATAGAACCCTTCCATGTCATGGAATTGCTCACCCGGGCAAAGCAGCTCGAAGCGGAGGGGCGCGACATCATCCATATGGAAGTCGGCGAGCCCGATTTCCCGACGCCGGACCCCATTGTCGAAGCCGCACAGCGCGCGATCGCGGGCGGGCGCATGTTCTACACGCCGGCACTCGGCCTGCCCGAACTGCGTGAAGCGATCTCGCAGTTCTATGCCAGTCGTTATGGCACCGACGTACCGGCATCGCGCATCGCAATAACGGCAGGGGCTTCCGGCGCACTGACATTGGCGCTCGCGTGCCTCGTCGAGCCGGGCAGCGAGTGGCTGCTGACAGACCCCGGTTACCCGTGCAACAGGCACTTCATCCGCGCCTTTGGCGGCATCCCGATCGAGATTCCGGTCGACGCTGACAGCAACTTCCAGCCTACGGCAGCAGACGTCGACCGATACTGGAGCAACAACACCCGGGGGGCCCTGTTCGCATCACCGGCCAATCCGACCGGCACGATGCTGTCGATGGCCGAGATCGATGCACTGGCAAAAACCATCCGCAGGCGCGACGGCCAACTCATCCTCGACGAGATTTACCACGGCCTCACCTACGAAGGCGAGGCGCCGACCGCGTTGGCTGCAGGCGATGACATCTTCGTCATCCAGAGTTTTTCGAAGTATTTCCAGATGACTGGCTGGCGCCTCGGCTGGATGGTCGTTCCCGAACGCTTCATGCGCGACATCGAGAAACTCGCGCAGAACCTGTTCATCTCGCCATCGACTCCGGCACAGTACGCTGCGCTGGCGGCATTCAAACCGGAAACCATCGGTATTCTCGAACAGCGGCGAACCGAATTTCGTCGGCGCCGGGATTTTCTGGCGCCAGCGCTCTCGACGCTGGGCTTCAAGCTGAGCGCAGTACCGCAAGGAGCGTTTTACATCTATGCGGATTGCAGTGCGTTGACCGACGACAGCGACCGTTTCGCGCGCGAACTCCTCGAATCAGCCGGTGTAGCGATAACGCCGGGACTGGACTTCGGCAGCCACACGCCGGAACGGCACCTTCGATTTGCCTACACGACGGGGATCGAACGTTTGCAGGAAGCGGCAGATCGCATCCGGCGATTCATAGGCCGATAGAAAACCGGCGCTGTAAACGAAGGCGGCGCGACAAAAGCCGCGCCACTGAAAAGAGCGGGCGGGGCAAGCGAAAACGCTACGCCCCGCACCACATCTACCGCCGATTACTTCGGACGCGAACCGGTCGGGAACGGCCAGGCTGCGGTAGGATTGAGCGCAGTCTTCAGACCCGGAGTGGCTGCGGTCGACGGAGTCGGCGCGGGGGCTGCAGCAGGAGCAGGTGCTGCGGGCTTGGCGGCCGGCTTGGCAGCAGCCTTCTTCGGGGCGGCCTTCTTGGCAGCCGGTTTCGCAGCAGGCTTC
>NZ_JAFLDT010000038.1 GCF_017302315.1 Zoogloea sp. | reverse complement strand
GCCATGGCCGGGTGGCGCCGCTGGCGTCGCCCATCAGCCAGAACAGCATGCCTTTGACTCGCCCCTCCGGGGCCAGGCTGAGCATCAGGGCCACCGCCGCGCCGCAGCCGGCGGCTACGATGACGCCGGTGAGGAGGAGACGGGTCTGGGTCCAGGACCCGTCTCCGTGGGCCAGCCCGAAGACCAGCAGGGTGGCACCAAGGGCACCGACGAAAGCGCCCGCGTCGATCCACCCGGACGCGGCACCGGCCAGGATGGCACCGAGCGCGCCGACGGCAGCCCCGCCGGAGATCCCCAGCACGTAGGGGTCGGCCAGGGGGTTGCGCAGGAGCACCTGCATCAGCGCGCCGGCCAGGGCCAGCAGGCCGCCGCAGGCAAAGGCCGCCACCGCGCGGGGCAGGCGCAGGTTGCGGATGATGTCGGCCTCCATGCCGCCTTCTGTGCCGGTCAGGGCCACAAACAGGTCGTCGATGGAGACCGGCAGGGCACCGGCCGAGAGGGACCAGGCGAAGGCGGCGAGGGCCGTCAGCACCAGGCCGGCCAGTGCTGCCGCGGCGCGGCGGCGTACCGCATGAATGCCAATGCCGCCCGTCGCTGCCGACCCCTGGGCCATGCTCCCCCCGTTCATGTCTTACTTGGGTGCGTAGCGTACGCCGAAGAAGACGTTGGCGCCGGGGGTGTTGTAGCCGTAGGCGGTCTCGTATTGCTTGTCGAGCAGGTTGTTCATCCGCCCTTCAACGGCCCATTCCTGGTTCAGGGCGTACTTGGCATAGGCGTTGAGTACGCCATAGCCGCCCAGCGGCCGGATCTCGTTGGCCCGGTCGTAGCGGTCGCCGGAGCCGCGCCACTCGACACCCAGGGTGAGCGCCTGGATACGCCGGCTGATGGAAAGGTTGGCGAACTTGTTGGCACGGCGCTGCAGGCGCTTGCCCGTGTCGGCGTCCTTCGGGTCGAGGAAGTCCAGGCTCGCGGTCAGGTCGAAGCCGGCTAGCTGCCCGCCGTAACCCAGGGTGAGCCCCTCAAGCTTGGCGTTGGCCACGTTGCGGGGGATGAAGTTCTGGTCGTTGGCGATCAGGTTGCTGATGCGGTTGCGGTAATAGGTGGCGCTCAGGTTGTGGCCGCCCTGCTCCCACAGCAGGCCGACTTCCTTGTTGTAGGCGTTTTCGGCCTTCAGGTCGGGATTGCCAAAGCCAGGGTAGTAGAGTTCGTTGAACGTGGGGGCTCGGAAGGCGGAGCCGACACTGCCCTGGACGCGCAGGGTGGGCAGGATCTGGTAGCCATAGCCGGCGTAGCCGGTGGTCTTGCCGCCGTACTGGGAGTTGTCGTCGTGGCGGGCGTTGAGCTGCAGCTTGTGGGCGCCGATGCCGGCAGTCCACCCCAGCAGGAAGGAGTTGACCGACCGGCTGACATCAAAGGTGCCTTCGTTGGTGGCCTTCTGGTGCAGGTTCTCGTAGGCGGCCAGCAGGCTGCCTATGGGCAGGCGCACATCGTGCTGCCACATGAACTGGTTCTGGGTGGTCTTGATGGTGGCGCCCGTGGGTGCGTAGGACGCAAAGTTCTCGTAGTCGTCGATGGACTGGCCGAAGCGCACGGTGCTGGTCCAGATGTCGGTGAAGCGGTTGCGGCTGTAGAGGTTCCAGGCGCTCTGGGTGGCGTTGTTGTAGTTGTTGTAGCTGCGGCCCGAGTCGTACATGGAGCGGCTTTCGGCATACAGCACCGAGCCGCCGAGTTCGTGACCGGCGGCAGGGCGCCAGGCGAAGTTCCCCGAGAAATTGCCGTTCCGGTACAGGTCGTTGTCGGCGTTGTAGGTGGACAGCTTGCGGTTCTGGGCGCTGAAGCTGTTGGTATGGGAGTAGCCACCGCGGGCCGAGTAGGAGAGCTGTTCGGTACCTCCGGCCACGCCGGCGGAGACTTCACGGGTGCCGTAGCTGCCGGCGCCCACGAAGGCATTGATCTTCGGTTCGCCGCTGCCCTTCTTGGTGATGACCTGAATCACGCCGCCGATGGCGTCGGCACCATACAGGGCCGAGGCTGGCCCACGGACGATCTCGATGCGTTCGATCTGGGACAGGGGGATGTCCTGCCAGGCGGCGGTGCCGAGGGTGGCTGAGCCCAGGCGCATGCCGTCCACCAGAAACAGGGTGTGCTTGGAATTGGTGCCGCGGATGGAGATGTCGGTGGCCTTGCCCGGGCCGCCGTTGGAGCTCATCTGGATGCCGGGCTGGCGGGCCAGCAGTTCGGGCAGCGAGAAGCTCGGGCCGGCGCGTTCGATGCTTTCCCGGTCGATCACCGTGGTGTCGGCGATGGCCTCGTCGGCACGCTGGGCCTGGCGGGTGGCCGTTACGGTCACGGTGGGTTGCTCGGTCTCGGCGGCCACAGCGGCGAGGGGAAAGGCGGATGCGACCGCGATGGCGGCGGCGGAAAGGCGGATGATCATCTGATGGTTTCTCCCTTGACCGGCAGCGTCCCCGCCACCAGCTCGATTGTGCTTGGCCGTGCAGGGGAGGTCTTGCAGGGAAGGTCCGGGAAGTTCCATGACCGCGCTTGTCGCCACCACCCCGTGGCACTGCCGCTTCATGTGATCAAGGCCGGTATCCGGGCTCACAAGCTGGGCCGATAGGGCAGAAAATGCCGAACCGGACGTGGTGCATCGCCTTCCCAGGCCAGTGGCCCAGTGGCGGTGTGATACACCTTGCGCTTGCTTACCGTTGCGGGGGCAGCACAGGCATTGCGGCTTCGGCGAGAAGCGCGCGCACCTGTTTCCCGTTTAACTCCTGGTCCGGAGGACCGTGGAGCACCTGGAACACGTTTGTCCGGAATAGCTGCTGCTGCACCAGACAGCCTGCGATAATACCACCGAAATCAGATACTTCCCGAAAATGGTTGACGTGCACGGAATGCTCGAGAACCCCTTATGCCCTGTGAATTGATCATCGGCGGCGCCCGTTCGGGCAAGAGCCGGCTTGCCGAACAACGTGCTGTCGAGAGTGGCCTGCCGGTGCATGTGATCGTCACCGCTGAAGCCCTCGACGAAGAGATGCGCGTGCGCATCGCCCGCCACCAGGCGGATAGACCGATCGGCTGGACGGTGGTGGAGGCGCCGCGCGGGCTGGCGGTCACGCTCGCGGCCGAAGCAGCGGAGGGCCGCTGCGTGGTGGTCGACTGCCTGACCTTATGGCTGGCCAACCTGCTTGATGGGGCCGAAGCCTTGCCACCCGGTGAGGGCGCAGAGCAACTGCCGGCCTTCGCGGCGGAGCGCGCTGCGTTGCTCGGGCTTATCCCCGGGCTGCCGGGCCGAGTGCTGTTCGTGGCCAACGAGGTGGGTTTCGGACTGGTCCCCGAAACGCCTCTAGGGCGGCTCTTCCGGGACGAAGCCGGCCGCCTCAATCAGGCGGTGGCGGCCCTGTGCGGAGGGGTCACGCTGGTTGCCGCCGGCTTGCCGCTGAAGCTGAAGGGCTGAAGGCGGGGGCGTGGGGGCGCGCGTGTAGTCGTATCGCATTTTCCATGCGAAAGGGGTGGAATTAAGTCACATCGGAAGGGTGTGACGGCTCACTGCAATTACGCCCGTCGCAGCGCAATATCCCTTCTGACACAATAAGTTACAGGGGGAGGCGTCGATACCATGGATACCCAGCGTCTTGCCGGTGGTGTAGGCCAGCCCTGCCGGATAGCCCTTCCGTCCCAGCCCGGCAGCGGTGCCACCTGGTATGTGGATTCATCCGCCACCCCACTCCGGGTCACGCTGGAACGAACCGATGATCAGGAGGGCGCTCGCCGACGCGGCAGCCAGATCTTTCTGGTGGTTGGTGAAGCGCCGGGCGATTATGAGTTGCGCTTCGTACTCAAGCGCGCCTGGGAAAGCCAGGTCCGCAACAGTCGGCGTGTCGTCTTCCAGGTGCGCGGCAACGGCCGGCGTGACCTGAGCAGTTGAGTGTGTTTGCCGTACCGGTGCGCTGCCGGTACGTGGGGTGAAGCGGCGCTTGTAATTCAGGTCGCTCCGTCCTAGCATCCGCGGCCTTGACCCTGCCGGCTGATGCGCTTCATGACCTTCACCATTGTTCGTCCCGACCGCGGTCTTGCGGCGGCCCTCCAGCAGCGTATCGACACCAAGACCAAGCCCCTTGGCTCACTTGGGCGGCTTGAGGGGCTTGCCCGCCAGATCGGCTTGATCCAGCAATCACTTGCGCCGGTGTTGCGCAGACCGCACATGCTGGTCTTTGCAGGCGATCATGGTGCGGCCAGGGCCGGCGTGTCGGCCTATCCTCAAGAAGTGACCTGGCAGATGGTCGAAAACTTCCTGGCCGGTGGGGCCGCGATCAATGTCTTTGCCCGCCAGACAGGCATGGCCCTTTCGGTGGTGGACGCGGGTGTGGCGCGGGATTTCGGCAAGCGTCCCGGCCTGATCGATGCCAAGGTGGCCCCGGGCACCGCCAACTATCTGGAAATGCCGGCCATGGATGCGGCCGGGCGCGACACGGCCATGGCCCGCGGTCGCGAACTGGCCCGCGAACTGGCAGGGCAGGGCTGCAATGTGGTGGGCTTTGGCGAGATGGGCATTGGCAACACCGCATCGGCTTCACTGCTGACCCACTGCCTGACCTGTGCCGAGCTCGACATCGTGATCGGCCGCGGTACCGGGCTGGATGATGCCGGCCTGGCCCGCAAGCGCCAGCTCCTGGCCCGGGCGGTGGCCCGCGGCGGACGGCCTGCCGACCCGCTGGAAGCCCTCGCGCAGTATGGCGGCTTCGAGATCGCCATGATGGCCGGGGCCATGCTGGGTGCCGCTGAATCCGGCATGGTCCTGATCATTGATGGTTTCATCGTCACCAGCGCCCTGCTGGTGGCCCACGCCCTGTGCCCGGCGATCATCGACTACTGCGTGTTTGCCCATCGCTCCCAGGAGCCCGGCCATGCCGTGCAACTAGCCCACTTCAATACCGAGCCCCTGGTTCAGCTCGATCTGCGCCTCGGGGAGGGCACGGGTGCCGCGCTGGTGTATCCACTGGTGCAGGCGGCCGTGAACTTCCTCAACGAGATGGCGAGTTTCGAGTCAGCCGGTGTGAGCGGTCAGCCATGAGTGTCGGCGGCCATCCATGATCCGAACCCAGGTCGAACTCTTCTTCATCGCCCTTGGCTTCTTCACCCGCCTGCCGGTACCCGGCTGGGTTGAGTTTGCTCCGGAAAAGCTGGGCCAGGCGGCCCGCTTCCTGCCCTGGGTGGGCTGGATCATCGGTCTGATCAGTGCCGCGGTATATGGGCTGGCGGTGCAGGTGCTGCCCGTCGACCTGTCCATTGTCCTGGCCATGGCGGCGAGCATCCGTGCCACCGGTGCCTTCCATGAGGACGGCTGGGCCGACACGTGCGATGGGCTTGGCGGTGGCTGGAGCCGGGCGCAGATCCTGGCGATCATGAAGGATTCGCGGATCGGCAGCTATGGCACCATCGGTCTGGTGGTGATGCTCCTCGCCAAGTACCTGGCCCTGGCCGATCTCGCGGCCGAGGAGGACTACCCCCTGATCGCCGCCCTGCTGGTGGCCCATCCCCTGTCCCGGCTCGCCGCGGTGAGCCTGATGGCCGTACTCGACTACGCCCGTGCCGATGACAGCGCCAAGTCCGCGTCCGTTGCCCGCCGCCCCACGGCGGCCGAGCTGGGCATTGCAACCCTGGGAGGGATCCTGCCCCTGCTGCTGTTGAGCCCCCGGGAAGCCCTGTTCGTGCTGGCGTTCACCGTCGTCACCGCGGTGCTGGCGATGCGCACCTTTGCCCGGCGGCTGGGGGGCTATACCGGTGATTGCCTGGGTGCCACCCAGCAGGTGGCCGAATTGGCCATCTACTTTGGAGTTCTCGCGGCATGGAGCTTTACCTGATCCGTCATCCCCGGCCCGAGGTGCTGCCGGGGACATGTTATGGACAGACCGACCTGGGTCTCGCCGAGTCGCCGTTGGCGGTGGCCGAGCGCATACGTCCGCTGCTGCCCGGTGCCTACGCGCTCTATGCCAGCCCCTTGCGCCGTGCCCGCCTGCTGGCCGAGGCCCTGGGCAGCCCCGAGGTGGATCCACGCCTGATGGAAATCCACTTCGGCGAGTGGGAGGGCCGCAGTTTCGACGAGATCGGTCAGGCCGCACTGGACGCCTGGTCGGCAGCGCCCCTCGACTTTGCCCCGCCGGGGGGCGAGTCGCCCCGCCAGATGGCGACCCGCGCCCTCGACTTTCTGGCCTGCCTGCGCGGGGCCAACCCGCCGGCTGCGGTCGTGGTTGCCCATGGCGGCCCCCTGCGCGCCCTGGCCGGGCAGCTGCTGGGTCTGCCGCCGGAACACTGGCTGGGTCTGGACTTTGCCTGTGGCGAGGTGACACGCCTCGATCTCCACGACTGGGGCACGGTGCTGCGCTGGTTCAATCGCTGAACGGGCGTGAAGACGCCACGGCGCGGCCCGGCTTGCCCGGGTTTCCCGTGGCAGATTCGACATGTTCGTGATGCCTTCGCAAGCACCGTGTGTCGGTGTCTTGCGGTGTTGCCGGTTTCCGTGCACGTCATATACTCGGGCTTTCCTGATTCCATCGATTGCCCCATGGACTTTTTCTCCACCGACGATGGCGAACGAATCCATCTGAAGATCTCCGGCCGCGGAACGCCCTTGGTGCTGCTTCATGGCTGGACCTCGACCCACCGGGACTGGAACCCCTTCCTGGAGGCATTCGAAGCCAGCCACCGGGTGTTCCGCTGGGACGCCCGCGGTCATGGCGGCCATGCCCTCAAGTCCGCCAGCGTGCCGACGGTGGCGCGCATGGCCCGGGATCTGCACACGCTGCTGGATCATTACGGCCTCGAGCAGGCCGTGGTGGCGGGCCACTCGATGGGCGCCCTGACCCTGTGGCAGTATCTCCGAGACTTCGGCAGTGCCCGCCTGTCCCGGGTGGTCTTCATCGACCAGTCGCCCAAGCTCCTTACCGATGCCGGCTGGCAGCGCGGCATCTATGGCGATTTCGATCATCGCCGCAATGTGCAGTTCATGGGTGAGCTGGAAAGCGATTTCGCAGAAAGCGTCCTGCGTCTCGCGGCCTTCGGTCACAACCCGCGCGCCCTCGCCAAGTACCTGGAAAACGCTTCCGGCATCGAGACTGCCCGCCAGCGCCTGCGTGCCCTGGACCCGCGGCCGCTGATCGACTGCTGGGCCAGCCTCACCGCGGCCGATTACCGGGATGTGCTCAAGACCATCTCCATCCCGGCGCTGCTGGTGTATGGCGGGGCCAGCAACTTCTACTCCGCCGACACGGCCGAATACGTGCGCGACAGCATCCCCAACGCCCTGCTGCGCATCTATGACGGCGTCGATCACGCGCCTCACCTGTGGGAGCGGACCCGTTTCATTCAGGACGTGCTGGACTTCGTTGCGCAGCCCCCGGGCTGAGCGCCGGGAGCGGATCGACCGGGCGGTCCGGTTTCACCCCTGCTCAAGCCGCGCCTGCAGCACGGCGGCCGAGGCTTCCGAAACCACCAGAGTGAGCTTCATGGTCGCCCGGGTGGCACCCACGAAGAGTCGGCGCATGGCCTTGTCGTCGAGGCTGTCGAAATCGATCTCGGTGAGGATCACGCAGGGTGCCGCCCTGCCCTTGAAACGCAGCACCGAGTCGATGAGGATGTCCCCCTCGGTCAGCACCGGATTGCCCAGCAGGTCATAGTGGCCGGTGGGGGCACGGAGGCTGTACGGCCCGATCCGGGTGAAGGGGCTGAGGGCCGAATGCTCCCGCCCCCGGTAACTGATCAGGGCGATATGGCTGCGCTTGAACCCCAGGCCGATGGCCTTTGTAATGGCACCCACCGAGCGGGTCACCAGCTCGTCCGGATTGGCATAGGTGAGGATGTCCACCTCGGGCCCCGTCAGGGGGCTGCCGGCCATCACCGGCTCGGCCAGGGGCAGGAGCAGGCGGAGGGTGGCGAGGATGTCCCGTGGGCTGCGGTAATTGGTCTCGGAGCGCAGGGTCACCCAGCCCGGCAGGGCGGTCTCGGGGCGGCCGTACAGATTTTGCAGGGGGTCTTCCAGCCACCAGGCGCGACCATCGGGGCGAAGGAAGCGCAACAGATTGTCGGCCCATCCCGCTCGGAAATCCTGCCCTTCATCGATGATGATCTCGTCAAAGCGGTCGGCAGCGGAGGGCGCGTACCCATCCAGAAAGGCCTCCAACCGGTCAAACACGCCCGGCTGGCTGAAATCGGGCACCTGCCCGAGGGCGCGGCTGAGCCGGTCGGCGAGCTGGTGGTAGGTGGCCACTTCGCCTCCCGCCGGGGCAATCAAGGCGATGTGGTCGGCCAGGGGGCGGTTGTAGCACACGTAAAGGGGGCGCCGCCCGGCCGCCAGGGCATCCCGGTAGGCGGCCATGGCCAGTTGGGTCTTGCCCGACCCTGCCGTGCCGATCACGCGTATGCGAAAGGGGCTGCATTCGATGCGCCGGGCCCATTCAGCAAGACCACCGGACAGGCGGGTATAGATGGCATGGGCATCGCCGACCACCGCATGTACTTCAGGCACCAGTTGCAGCACGTCCCCCAGAAAGCGGTGGACACGCGCCCGGTCGCGCACGGCCTCACCGTGGGCGGGCAGGAGGGCGCGGATGATGGGCACCAGGAAGTCGCGTTTCGTGGCATCGACGATGCGGGCGGGGTCGATCCCGGCTGTGCCGGCCTGCTTCACCAGGTAATCGGGGCAGTACAACAGGGCGTCCACCGGCACCGCCTCGCCCCCGCAGGCCGCCCGCAGGCGTTGGGTCAGGGCATCCACATTGCGTGCCAGTTGCAGGGGAACGTTCTTGTCCCGATCGGCATAGCGCTTCACCAGCCCCTCCGGCGTCTCCGCCAGGAAGCCCGATTTCTGTTCGACCAGTAGCACCTTGCCCGTCGGCCCCACGATGGCGAAGTCGATCTCGCCGACAAGGGCGTGATCACCTTGGGCGATCCGCGTCCAGTGCACGCCGTGGTAGAGGGTGTAGCTGTCGTCCAGGCCGTCGGCAAGGAGGGCGAGGGTTTCGATTTCACGCTGGGCTGCGCCGATTGCCTTCAGCTCGCGCCAGCCTTCCGGATGAACAAGGGCCATGGCTTTGGGTTACAGTGGTTTGAGACAAGGACGCCGACTGTCGGCGTGCCGCCCATTCTGTCAGTAGAGGCCGGCCATTGTCATGCCGCCCCCGTAAAAGGAAGCCCCCGATGAAGATCCTGTCCACCCTCCCCCTGCTGGTCAGCCTGGCCCTGTCCGCCCCTGGCCTTGCACAGTCCGAAGAGATCGGCTGTGTCACCACCACCTGGAAGCTGATCGGTGCCAACCACAAGGTGTGCGTGGAGGCCTTCAAGGATGCCAAGGTGCCCGGCGTGACCTGCCATGTCAGTCAGGCGCGTACCGGTGGCGTGTCGGGCAGCCTGGGTCTCGCCCAGGATCCGTCCCAGTTTTCCCTGGCTTGCCGCCAGACCGGCCCCATCAGCCTGCCGGCCAGGCTGCCCGAGAGTGAGACCATCTTTTCGGAAGACACGTCCCTGGTCTTCAAGGAAACCCGCGTCGTGCGCATGTGGGACAAGGCCAACAACACGCTGGTCTATGTCGCCATCAGCCGAAAGCTCATTGAGGGTGCCCCGGTCAATAGCATCTCCACCGTGCCGGTGATGCCCTGGGGTGGGCACTGACCCGGGGAAAGGCCCGCTTCCGTCACGGCTCGGTGGCTTCAGGGGTCGGTTCGATGGGCAGGGTGACGGTGAACGTGGTGCCCTTGCCCACCTCGCTATGCACATCGATGTGGCCATGATGGCGCTCGATGATGCCCCATGACAGGGACAGGCCCAGGCCGGTGCCCTGGCCCACGGGCTTGGTGGTGTAGAAGGGTTCGAAGACGCGCTGCAGATCTTCTGCCGGAATCCCCTTGCCGGTGTCCGTCACGCTGATCCACACATGGTCGTCTCCCTTGCGTCCGGTGCGCAGGCGTATCTCCCCCTGATCCGGAATGGCCTGGGCGGCATTGACGATCAGGTTCATGAATACCTGGTTGAGCTGCGCACCCACGCAGAACACATGGGGCAGCTCGCCAAATTCCTTGACCACGGTGCAGTGGTATTTGATCTGGTTGCGCGCCATGTTGAGGGTGGACTCCAGGCCCTGGTGCAGGTCCGCCCAATGCCATTCCGCCGAGGTGGTGTGGGAATAGTCCTTCAGGTCACTGACTATCCGGCGCACCCGGTCCACCCCGTCGGCCGATTCCCGCAGCAAGGACAGGATGTCTTCACGCAGAAAGCCGAAGTCGAGTCGATCACGCAGGGCAGCAGCCTCCGCAAACGGCGTGGCATCCGGCAGGCTGCTCACGCCGCGGTCGTAGGCATCGACCAGGGCCAGGAGATCCCTGACATAGGTTTCCAGCGTGCCCAGGTTGGAACCCACGAATCCCACCGGGTTGTTTATCTCGTGGGCGATGCCCGCGGCGAGTTGCCCCAGGGAGGCCATTTTTTCCGCTCGCATGAGTTGCATCTGCGCGGTCTCGAGGGCCTGGGTACCGCTTTCGACCTTGTGGCGCAGGCGCTGGTTGTTGCGGTCGAGCATGTCTCGTGCGGCCTTGGCTTCCAGCTGGACCTGGACCCGGGCATTCACCACGGCGGCGCGAACGGGTTTGTGAATGTAGTCCGCGGCGCCCAGGGAAAAGCCGCGCTGCTCGCTGTTCTCGTCCATCAGGGCCGTTACCAGGATCACGGGGATGTCCCGTGTGGCGGGTGTTTCGCGCAGGCGGGTCAGCACTTCAAAGCCATCCATGTCCGGCATCATGACATCGAGGAGAATCACGTCGGGCCGAGGTTCTCCCGCGGCCGCCTTCAGGGCGCTGATGCCGCTGTCAGCCGTGATCACCCTTACGTGGTCGGGCAACACCCCTTCCAGCACCATGCGGTTGACGGGCTCGTCGTCCACGACCAGAACGGTGCTCCGGTAGCGCTCGGTATGAGGGGGGCTGCCTTCCGGGTTGTCCATGATGGGGTTCCGATGCTCAAGCGAATATATTAAATATAGTGATTTTGTTAATTTTACGGTTGTTTTTGCTTGTTGCCCATGACAAATGCCCTGCCCGGATGCCTTGGCGCGGCGGGGAAAGCGGCGGGTGCGCCATTCTTTCACGGACGGCCATGCCGTTCGTGTCCATTGTGCATCCCGGGCCAGGTTGATACCCATCAAGGCTGTGAGGATGGGCAGGCGCGGACAATCCTCCCAGACTCTTCCGGAAGGCCGCGCCATGTTCCGCATCTCCAGCTACATTCGTGAAGTCGCCACCCCGACATCCTCTGGCTCCCGTCGCCAGCCGCCCGGGCCCGTGGTCATCTGGAACCTGATCCGGCGCTGCAACCTCACCTGCAAGCATTGCTACTCCATCTCCACCGACAAGGACTTTGCCGGCGAGCTGGACACCGGGGAAGTGTTCCGGGTCATGGACGACCTGAAGGCCTTCCGGGTGCCGGTGCTGATCCTCTCGGGGGGCGAACCCCTGCTGCGGCCCGACATCTTCGAGATCGCCCGGCGGGCCAAGGCCATGGGCTTTTATGTAGGCCTGTCGTCCAACGGTACGCTGATTGACGAGCACAACATCGACCGCATCGCTGCGGTGGACTTCGACTATGTGGGTGTCAGCCTGGACGGCATCCGCGATACCCACGACCGCTTTCGCCGCCTGGAGGGTGCCTTCGACCGCTCCCTGGCCGGCCTGCGCCACTGTCGCGATCTGGGTGTGAAGGTGGGGGTGCGCTTCACCATGACCCAGGACAACGCCGCCGATCTGCCCGGCGTGCTGCAACTGGTGGAGGACGAGGGTATCGACCGCTTCTACTTCTCCCACCTCAACTACGCCGGCCGGGGCAACAAGAACCGCGCCGACGATGCCCGTCACCAGCTCACCCGCGAGGCCCTCGAGCTGCTCTTCGAAACCGCCTGGAACTGCGAGCAGCGCGGGCTCGACAAGGACTTCACCACCGGCAACAACGATGCCGACGGCCCCTTCTTCCTGCAATGGGTGCGACGCCGCTTTCCCCTGCGGGCTGCCCACATCGAGGCAAAGCTCATGCAGTGGGGAGGGAACTCCAGCGGAGTGAATGTGGCCAATATCGACAACCTGGGCAATGTGCACCCGGACACCATGTGGTGGCACCACACCCTGGGCAACGTGCGGGAGCGTGCCTTCGGCGACATCTGGAACGACACCTCCGACCCGCTGATGGCCGGCCTCAAGCGGTCGCCCCGTCCGGTGAAGGGGCGCTGTGCCGAATGCCGCTACCTGGCGATGTGCAACGGCAACACCCGGGTGCGTGCCCAGCAGCTCACCAACGACCCCTGGCAAGAAGACCCGGGCTGCTACCTGGACAACGCCGAGATCGGCGTGGCCGAGGGCGAGCGCCTGGAAGTGCAGCCCTGGGTACGCCTGCAACCCGCATGAGCCCCCACCGGAACCGCGCGATGAACCGCCTGCTCTCCTTCCTCGCCCTGGCCGTGTTGGCCCTCGGCAGCCACAGCGCCCGGGCCGACGCCGCCGCCAGCCTCTACAGCCAGCACTGCCTCACCTGCCACGGCGCCGCCCGCTTGGGGGGCATGGGCCCGGCCCTGCTGCCCGAGAGCCTGGAGCGCCTGAAGCGCAAGGACGCCCAGGCCACCATCCGCGACGGTCGCCCCGCCACCCAGATGCCCGCCTTCGGCCAGGTGCTCAGCGCCGACGAGATCGAGACCCTCACCGGCTGGATCTACTCACCGGTCAGCCCGCCCCCCAGCTGGAGCGAAGCCGACATCCGCGCGTCGCGGGTGGAGCACTTCCCCAAGGGCAGCCTGCCTGACACGCGCCAGGGCGCGGTGGCCACGGCCGACCCGATGAACCTCTTCATTGTCGTCGAGGCGGGCGATCACCACGTCAGCGTGCTGGATGGCGATCGAATGGAGCGCATCCACCGCTTTCCGTCCCGCTACGCCCTGCACGGTGGGCCCAAGTTCAGCCCCGACGGACGCTACGTGTATTTCGCCTCCCGGGACGGCTGGATCAGCAAGTTCGACATCTGGAACCTCCAAGTCATCGCTGAAGTGAGGGCGGGCATCAATACCCGCAACGCGGCCGTGTCGGCAGATGGCCGCTACATCGCCGTCGCCAACTACCTGCCGGGCAACCTGGCAATCTTCGACGTGGACCTCCGCCTGCTCAGGGTGATCGATGGCGCCAACCTCAAGGGAGACGTGCGATCACGCATTTCGGCGGTGTACGACGCGGCACCGCGGCACAGCTTTGTGGCCGCGCTGAAGGACATTCCCGAGTTGTGGGAGATCAGCTATGACCCTGCCGCCCAGGACATCGCCACCGGCTTCGTGCACGACTACAAGTACCGCGAGGGGGCCTTCATTCCCGGTTTTCTGAACCCCCGGCGCAGCCCGCTGGAACACGTACTGGACGATTTTTTCTTCACCCAGGACTACAGCGAAGTGTTGGGCACCTCCCGGGAGGGGCGTGGTCAGGTGGTCAACCTGGACGCCCGGCGCAAGATCGCCGAGCTCGACCTTGCCGGCATGCCCCACCTGGGCTCGGGGATCTCGTGGCAGTACAAGGGGCGCCGGGTGGCCGCCAGCACCCACCTCAAGGACGCCACCGTCAGCGTGATCGACCTCAAGAACTGGCAGACCGTGGCCACCATCCCCACCCTGGGACCAGGCTTCTTCCTGCGTAGCCACGAGAACAGCCCCTATGCCTGGGTCGATTCGATGATGAGCCCCACTGCCCGCGACACCCTGCAGGTCATCGACAAGCGCAGCCTTGCGGTGGTGGCGCAGATCCGCCCGGAACCGGGCAAGACCTTCGCCCATGTGGAGTTCGACCGCCATGGCCGCTACGTGATCGCCAGCCTGATGGAAAAGGACGGCGCCCTGATCTTCCTCGACGCGGGTACCTTCAAGGAGATCAAGCGCCTGCCGGCGAGCAAGCCCATCGGCAAGTACAACCTGTTCAACAAGATCCAGCGCTCGGAAGGCACCAGCCACTGAGCCCCGCGGCGCGATCAGCAATCCAGGGTGGCGCGCTTCTCCTGGTACACCCGGCGGCGGGTGGTGAGCTGTTCGATGGTGGCCGGAGACTGGGGTAGCTGCAGGGCCGCATCGACCCCGCGGATCACCTCCAGCAGTTCCTCGCACAGGGCCGCTCGGGATGCCGCGTCGGCGGGAACGACGACCTCCAGTCGTTCGGGCGCAGGCGGGGGTGAGGCAGGAGGCAAGGCCGGACTGGGCCGGGCGTCGGCTTCCCGCTCCGTTTGCGGGGAATCGACCAGCCGGTAGTGGTCCGACCAATAGGCGATCGCCACTGCGAGGAGCAGGGCGATGAGGAGGGCGGAGCCTTCCTTCACGATGGAATCTCGTTCAGCATGGCGCGGAATGTAGCATCAGGCCATGCGGGCGGCACGGCCCGGCGTGGAATGCGCGGGTGGCTTGAGCGGAGTCAAGGCCGACGGCGGTCTCCGGGGCCACCCTGTGGAGCCTGCCCCGTCCCTCTTGCGGAGGATGTACCGAAATGACGCCAAGCCCTGCTCCCGTGATTGTCGATGCTCGTGGACTGATGCCGCCCGAGCCCCTCAACCTCACACTCGAGGCCCTCGATGTCCTGCCGCCCGGGGGCGAGGTGATCCTGCTGCTCTACCGTGAGCCGACGCCCCTTTACGACGTGCTGCGCCGCAACGGCTTTACCCATCGTACCGAGATCAGTGACGGTGGAGAGGTTGCTGTTCATATCCGCCACGCTGCCCGGGCCAGCGGCTGTGTCACGCCTTCACCCATCGGGTGAGTCGCCTTCAGGGCACCAATGCCAGTATTCATCCGGCCCATCCAGGCAAGGCAGGGGCTCAGTCGTGTTCGGCGAGCTTCGCGGCGTCATGGATGACGATGTGCTTGCCCTGTACCGAGATCAGCCCCGCGTCGGACAGCTCATGGAAGATGCGTGACAGGGTTTCCGGGGTCAGGCTCAGGCGTGAGGCGATCACCTGCTTGCTGGTGGGCAGCTCCACTGCCCGTTCACCCTGGGCGACGCACGGAACGCTCTCGGCAAGCTGGAGCAGGTAGCCGATGACCCGTTGGGTGGAAGAGCGCAGCGCGTAGGACTCCACGTCCCGCACCATCGAGTGGAGGCGGATGGACATCCCCGCCAGCAGCTTTCGGGCAAAGCGCGGATCCTGCTCGATCTGCCCGAACACCGCGGCAGCACCGATATGCAGCACCAGGGTATCGGCCAGGGCCTCACCCAGCACCGGGTAAGGTTGGTCGAGGAACATCACGGCCTCACCGAAACTCTGCAGCGGCCCCAGGATCTCCACCACCTTTTCATTGCCCTGGGCCGAGGTGAAGGCCAGCTTGACCTGCCCCCAGACCACCAGGAAGAAACCCTTGGGCTGGTCGCCCCGCTGAAACAGCCGGTCGCCCTTCTGCAGGCGCTTCTCGCGGGTGGCGGAGGCCATGTGGGCGAGGTCTTCGGGGGACAGGGCGCTGAAGAGCGGCATCCGGCTGAGGAGGCCGGGGATATCGATTTTGTCGATGGACATGGCAGTGACTTTCGAACCGGGCGACACGCCCAGCGCAGATTCTAACCTCGTCCATCGGTCCCGATAGGTCGCCGGGGCCCTTCTACCCCTTTATGAATAGGCTCTGCGCCTCCCCGCATGCGTAGCGCCTGCTTGCCCGGGATGGGGTCTCGAGCCCGTGCAGGGTCTGTCATTGATCGTCGCCCCGGTTGCACTTGATCGCGCAAGTCTGAAAAGCGGGCGCTCCAAATTCATGAACTATGACCGCATCGGCCTCACTTCGTCGACGCCGTCGTCATGAATTCGGGAATTTCTACCTTAGTGGTGCCGGGCCGGGCGGGCATGATCGGATCAAAACCGCGTCACCAGGACCAGATCAGGATGAAACACGAGCCTACCCCGACGGACAGCCACCATGCCGAGAGCCATCTGTCGCCCGAATGTACCCTGTTCGATGCGCTTTCCTGCCTGATCACCCGTGGCCTTGGGGCCATTCCGGTGGGCGAGCCGGGTGAGCAGCAGAAGACGCTCGATGCAAGTACCCTGGTCAAGGCCTGGCAGGCCGGCCTGCCCGGCGAAACACCGCTCTCGGCACTGGCGCTTGAGCCTGCCGATGCCGCGCAACTGGATGCGCCCTGCGCCGCAACCCTGATCAATGGCCTGCCGCTGCTCTTATGGCTGAAGGATCGCCAGGGGCGTTTCCTGATCGTCAATCAGAGCTTCGCAGAATCCTGCGGGCAAGTCTCTCCCCAGGCGGTGCTCGGGAAGACGGATCTGGATCTGTGGCCGCGAGAGAAGGCGGAGCTCTATCGCGCCCAGGACGTTGACGTGATGGACAGCGGTCGCCCCCGCACCATGATCGAGGAGATCAATGACAAGGGCACGCCCACCTGGTTCGAAACCTATAAGGCACCCGTGCGCAGCCGTGACGGCCGCATCGTCGGTACGCTCGGGTTCGCCTGCGACATCAGCGAGCGCATGCGCCAGGAGGCGGCCTCCCGCCACGACAAGACCCAGCTCGCCTACGTCCTGGCCACCATCGGCGAGGGCGTGTGGGACAGGGATCTGCTCACCGACCGGGTTTCCCATAATCCGCGCTGGTGCGAATTGCTCGGGCTTGATGAAAGCCACATGTCGCACCCGTCGGCGCTCTTGCTGGCGCTGGTGCATCCGGACGATCGGTCGCGGGTCTCCAGGGTCATCGACATCTGTCTGTGTGGTGGTGGCGCCTACTGCTGCGAGTACCGCATCCGCCATTCCGACGGACACTACCTGTGGGTGCGTGACCGGGGTGATGTGGTGGAGCTGGACGAGCACGGCCAGCCTCTGCGCATGGTCGGCAGCATCGCCGATATCACGCTTGCCCGGGAGACCGCCGAGGCCCTCCAGGAGAGCCAGGCCCGTTACCAGCAGGTCTTCAACAATGTCCGCGAGGTGATCTTTCAGACCGATACGCGCGGCAACTGGGAGCTCCTCAACCCTGCCTGGACCGACATCAGCGGCTACACGGTCGAGGAATCCCTTGGGCGCAACTTCGGTGACTTCCTCCATCCGGATGACCGTGCGCACAAATACAGTGCCTTCAAGCCGATCATTGCCCGCACTCTCTCCCACTGCAGTGTCACCCTGCGCCTGCAATGCCGGGATGGCAGTCATCGCTGGATGGACATCTTCATCCGGGCGCAGCTCAACGAGGCTGGCGAGATCATCGGTACCTCCGGCACCCTCAACGACGTCACCGCCCGGGTTGCCGCCGAGGACTACCTGCGCCTCACCGCCAGCGTGTTCCGCCACGCCCACGAGAGCATCATCATCACCGACCCGAACGCCTGCATTCTCGAGGTGAACGACAGCTTCTGCACCCTGACCGGCTACGCGCGGGATGAGGTCATCGGCCGGAACATGCGCATCCTACGATCCGGCTTGCACGAGCCGGCCTTCTATGAACAGCTCTGGGCCCAGCTACTTGAAACAGGCACCTGGCAGGGCGAAACCTGGAATCGCAAGAAAAACGGCGAACTCTATGCCCAACTTGGCAACATCTCGGCGGTGCGCAACGAGGCCGGTCAGACCACCCACTACGTAGGCCTCTTCACCGACATTACCGACATGAAGGAGAGCCAGCGCCATCTGGAGCACCTGGCCTACCATGATGCCCTGACCCAGCTCCCCAATCGCAGCCTGCTCGCCGACCGCATGCAGATGGCGCTTGCCCAGGCAGAGCGCAACCACACCCTGGCCGCCGTGGCCTACCTGGACCTGGACGGTTTCAAACCGGTCAACGACAGCCTTGGTCACGACGCTGGCGACCTGCTGCTGGTGGAGATCGCCCGTCGCCTGCAGGCCTCGACCCGGGCCGGCGATACGGTCGCCCGCCTGGGTGGCGATGAATTCGCGCTGATTTACAATGGTCTCGAACACAGTGACGAATGCGAGCAGATCTTCGCCCGCCTGCTCGCCAGCATTGCCGAGCCGATCATCATCGAGGGCATGGTGCTGCGCGTGACCGCCAGTATCGGCGTAACCCTGTCTCCCCTGGACGGTTCCGATCCGGAAACCCTGCTGAGCCATGCCGATCGGGCCATGTATCTGGCCAAGCAGGCCGGCCGCAATTGTTTTCACCTCTTCAACCGGGAGCGCGACCGCGCCCTGCGGGCCCACCGGGATGCGCAGATCCGCGTCGAGTCGGCGCTCTGCGATGGTGAGCTGGAGCTCCACTACCAGCCCAAGATGGACGCCCGTTCCAATCACCTGACGGGCATCGAGGCCCTCATCCGCTGGAAGCACCCGCAACTCGGCCTGCGTCTGCCCGGTGAGTTTCTGCCCATGGTCAGCGAGTCGCGCTTCGAGATAGAACTCGGCAACTGGGTGCTGGCCACTGCCGTTGCCCAGTTGGACAGCTGGTGCCAGGCGGGTTTCGCCACGCCGATGAGTGTCAACATCTCCGCGCGTCACCTGCTTCACCCGGATTTCGTACCCCACCTCAAAGCCGTCCTGGATGCCCACTCTCGGGTGGACGCCAGCCTGCTCCAGCTGGAGGTGCTGGAAACCGCCACCTTGGGTGACTTGAAGCGCATTGCGGCCATCATGGAAGAATGCAACAGCCTCGGCGTGAGCTTCGCCATCGACGACTTCGGCATCGGCTACGGCGCGGTTAACAGCCTGCGCAGCCTGCCCGTGCGGAGCATCAAGATCGATCGCTCCTTCATCCACAACATGCTCACAGACGACGACGATCTCGCCACCGTGCAAGGTGTGATCGGCCTGGCTGCGGCCTTCCACCGCGAGGTCATCGCAGAAGGTGTCGAGACACCGCGTCACCGTCAGGCGCTGCTCAAGCTGGGATGCCACCAGATCCAGGGGCATGGGGTCGCCCGCCCCATGCCTGCAGCGAACATGCAGATCTGGATGCAGGAGCACGCACTGCACCATTGATGGCCGCAGGGTTATCCCGGACACGGTGCTGGGGATAACCCTGGGGCGTATTAACGAATTTCCGCCTATGGCGCATCATGCGGGCACTGTTGATGATCCTGACGCTGGATGACGCCCCCCACCACCTCTGCCGACTCCACCCCAGACCCCTGCTCCCCCCTTGAGGAGGCCCTTGGCCGACTGGCTGAAAGCCGCAAGCAGCTTGAATACGTGTTTGCCGCCATCGGCGAAGGGATCTGGGACTGGGACATGCGTACCGACCGGGTCACCCGCAATGTGCGTGGCTGCGAGCTGCTCGGACTGGACCCCGGCTTCGCGGGGCACACGGCGGTCGGGTTCCGCGACCTGATTGCCGAGGAGGATCGTGGGGTCATGGCGGAAGCCTTGGAGCGCTGCCTCTCCGGCCAAGGCCCTTACCTCTGTGAATACCGGGTGCGCCACGCTTCGGGTCGCCTGGTGTGGGTGCGCGACCGGGGCAAAGTGGTGGAGTACACCCCCGATGGCCAGGCCCTGCGGATGATCGGCAGCCTCTCCGATATCAGCCTGGAGCGGGAGGCCAGCGAAAACCTCCGCCTCACCTCCAGCGTTTTCCGTCATGCCCACGAATCCATCGTGATCACGGACACCGCCGCCAACATCCTCGACGTGAACGACGCCTTCTGCCGGATCACCGGCTATCTGCGCTCGGAAATCATCGGGCGCAACACCCGCTTCCTGCGCTCTGGCCTGCAGACTTCCGAGTTCTACGCCGATATGTGGCGCGGCCTGATCCGTGACGGGGTCTGGCAGGGCGAGCTGTGGAACCGCAAGAAGAACGGCGAACTCTTCGCCCAGCTTGGCAACATCTCGGCGGTCCGCGACCAGGCCGGCCAGACGACCCACTACGTTGGCTTGTTCTCGGACATCACCGAGATCAAGGAAAGCCAGCGTCACCTGGAACACCTGGCCTACCACGATGCCCTCACCCAGCTACCCAACCGCAGCCTCCTCGCTGACCGCATGCAAATGGCCCTGGCCCAGGCCGAACGCAACGCTACCCTGGCGGCCGTGGCCTACCTGGACCTGGACGGCTTCAAACCCGTCAATGACGGCCACGGCCATGAAGTGGGCGACCTCCTGCTGGTGGAGATCGCCCGCCGCCTGCAGGCCGCGTCCCGCGCCGGCGACACGGTGGCCCGCATGGGCGGAGACGAGTTTGCCCTGATCTACAATGGGCTGGAGCACAGCGAGGAATGCGAGCAGGTCTTTGCCAGGCTGCTCGCCGGCATCGCCGAACCGGTCACCATCCGCGGACGGGAGCTGCAGGTCAGCGCGAGCATCGGCATCACCCTGTTCCCCCTCGACGGCGCCGACCCCGACACCCTGCTGCGCCACGCGGACCAGGCCATGTACCTGGCCAAACAGGCCGGCGGCAACTGCTTCCACCTCTTTGACCCGGAGCGCGACCGCAGCCTGCGCGCCCATCGGGCCGCCCTGGCCCGGGTCGAATCCGCGCTGAACGACCGGGAGCTCGAGCTTCATTACCAACCCAAGGTGGATATCCGCCGGAACCGTCTGATCGGTGTCGAGGCCTTGCTGCGCTGGCGCCATCCCCAGCACGGACTGATCCTGCCCGGAGAATTCCTGCCTGCCGTCATGGATTCGGATTTCGAGATCGAGCTGGGTAACTGGATCCTCGCGACCGCGGTCAATGAGATCCAGGCCTTTTCCGACGCCGGCCACCCCCTGCCGGTCAGCGTCAATGTTTCACCCAATCATCTGGCTCACCCCGGCTTCATCGCCTACCTTGAGGCGCTGCTCGCCGGCCATCCCCGCCTCCCTGACGGCATGCTGGGACTGGAGATCCTTGAATCCACTTCCTTCAGCGACATCGGTGCCGTATCCCGGATCATGGAGGCCTGTCAGCAGCTGGGCGTGCGGTTCGCTCTGGATGACTTCGGCACGGGCTACGGCTCCCTTACCTACCTGCGCCGCTTGCCGGTGCAGACCATCAAGATCGACCAGTCCTTTGTCCGCGACATGCTCGACGACAACGATGATCTGGCCATCGTCCAGAGTGTCATCGGCCTCGCCGCAGCTTTCCGCCGTGAAGTGATCGCCGAGGGCGTGGAAACCGCGGCCCACCGCCAGGCCCTGCTGGCGCTCGGCTGTCATCTCATCCAGGGCTTCGGCGTGGCCCGCCCGATGCCACCCGAACAACTCCTCGTATGGATCCGCGAAGGCGAGGCCGGTCAGTAAGTCCGGCTGTCTGCCCTGCTCCAGCGGAGCATTTTCGTGCGACCATTCGCGACGCGGATCTCTCCGGTGGCCCGCCCTCCCGCAACAACTGCATACCCAACCATGGAATTCCTGACTGACCCGCAATTGCTGATCGCATTTCTGACCCTCACCGCGCTCGAGCTGGTACTGGGGATCGACAACGTGATCTTCATCTCCATCCTGGTGGACAAGCTTCCGCCCGAGAAGCGTGCCTTCGCCCGGCGCCTTGGCCTCTTCCTGGCCATGTTCATGCGTATCGGCCTGCTGATGATCCTGTCCTGGCTGGCTGGCCTCACCGAGCCCATGGTCACCGTACTCGGCCACGGTTTCTCCGGACGCGACCTGATTTTGCTCGCCGGCGGCCTCTTCCTCGTCTGGAAGAGCACCCAGGAAGTGCATCAACTGATGGAGGGTGAAGAGGGCGAAGCGTCCAGCGCCGTCAAGGCCACCTTCAGCGCCGTGATCATGCAGATCATCCTCATCGACATCGTGTTCTCGCTGGACTCGATCATCACCGCCATCGGCATGGTCAACAACCTGCAGGTCATGATTGCCGCGGTGATCGCCTCGGTGGGCCTGATGATGGTGGCCTCCGCGCCGATCGGGGAGTTCGTCTCCCGCCACCCTACCGTCAAGATGCTGGCCCTGTCCTTCCTGCTGGTCATCGGCGTGGTGCTCATCGCCGATGCCTTCGGCCATCATGTGCCCAAGGGCTACATCTATTCGGCCATGGCCTTCTCGGTGCTGGTGGAGATGCTCAACCTGCGCATGCGCAGCCGCCAGGCAGCCAGGGTTGAACCGGTACAACTCCACGAGCCCTACGTGCGCGAAGGCAACCAACAGTGACGGCGCCCTTTGGGCCGCTCACTCCCGACTTCATCCTCTGCGCAGTGGAGGCCGCCGGCCTCCGCTGCGATGGCCGCCTGCTGACCCTCAACAGCTATGAAAACCGGGTCTATCAGGTTGGCATCGAGGATGCGGCCCCGCTGATCGCCAAGTTCTACCGCCCCGGGCGATGGAGCGATGCAGCGATTCTCGAGGAACACGCCTTCCTGGCCGAGCTGGAGGATGCGGAGATACCGGCCGTGGCGGCTCTCGAGATCGGTGGGCACACCCTGCACCACCACGAAGGTTTCCGCATCGCCCTGTTTCCGCGCCGGGGCGGTCGGGCGCCCGAACTCGACGATCCCGAGGTGCTGGGTTGGCTGGGACGCTTCCTCGGGCGTATCCACGCCGTAGGCGCCATCCGGGCCTTCATCCACCGCCCGACGCTGGACATCGCCAGCTTTGGTGAAACCCCGCGGGATACCCTGCTGGCCTCCGCTTTCCTGCCGTCCGAACTGCGCGACACCTGGCGGTCGGTGGTGGACCAAGCCCTCGACGGGGTACGCCGCTGTTTCGAGCGTGCGGGCTCCCTGCCGCAGATCCGTCTGCACGGTGACGTGCATGGGGGCAACGTGCTGTGGACCGATGCAGGCCCTCACTTCGTGGATTTCGACGATGCCCGCAACGGCCCGGCCATCCAGGATTTGTGGATGCTCCTCTCCGGCGACGCCCAGGCCATGGCTCGGCAGCTGGACAGCGTGCTGGAAGGTTACGAGCAGTTCGCCGATTTCAACCCGCAGAGCCTCCATCTGGTTGAGGCCCTGCGCACCCTGCGCTTGATCCACTACGCCGGCTGGATTGCCACCCGCTGGGACGACCCGGCCTTTCCGGCGGCCTTTAGCTGGTTCGACACCCCGCGCTACTGGCAGGACATGATCCTGTCCCTGCGGGAACAGGTGGCGCTGATGGATGAATCACCGCTGACGCGGCTGTTCTAGGGTCGAATCCAGACAACGATAGCTGGCGCGACGGCCCCCTTGTGGGGTCGAGTGAATTGGCGCTGTTCGCGTCAGGTATGGAAAGCGTTTTCACTCTCGGCAGGTAAGGCATCTCGATACCCGGTGGGGTGGCCGTTACTGGCTGGCTTTCCGTTGTTTGGCGTGACGTTGGCCGGGATTTTCCCACGGCCGGGTTTGCACACCCGGCCGGCTACGGCGGCGCGGAGCATGCTCCGCGAAACCCCGCCTCCGCCCCCGGCGGGCGACTGACTTTCTTGCTTCGCCAAGAAAGTCAGCAAAGAAGGCGACCCGCCACCCCCGGTCGGCCTTCGGCCGACTGCCCTGCGCTGCTCGCAGCAGGCGGCCGGCGCGGAACTCGCCGGCTACGCCGGCTCAGACAGCCGCGCCGGACTTCCCCGCCCGCTGCTATGCTGCTCGGCGGGGTCGGAACGGGCTTTTCGGACGCACCGAGCCTCTACGGAAATGGGGACGGGTACCGGCCGTCGGGCACCTGCCTTTCCGGTCCCCTCTGACGTGCCGACTGGAGGGTGGGACGGGCGGAAAAAGGGCTTCGCATGTCTGAGCCCGAAGGGCGAGTTTGCGAAGACCCCGCCCGGCACGCCCGGAAGGAGGGAACCCCCGAAGGGGGCGCGGCAGCGGGGTACGTTTCTTTGCCTTCTTTCTTGTCGTACAACAAGAAAGAAGGTCGCCCGCCGGGGGCGAGTCCCCGGCCGATGTGACGTAAGAGAACGGAAAGCCCGCAAGCAAGGGCTCAAGCCTTACCTGTCGAAGCGAGAACGCTTTCCATACCTAACGCGAACAGCGCCAATGAATTCGACCCCACGGGCACTCCCGTCAGCGTCATCGCCTCCGGAACGCCCGTTCCGCGTCAGGCGTCAAGCTGCCGCCTCCGGCGCCTTGAACGTCCCGCTGCGGAAGGCCTCCAGCAGGCGCCGCATGCGCCCCGCATCCTCATCGGTGAAGCCCTGCTTGAAGTCCGTCAGCACCAGCCGGGCACGGGTCGGCCAGTTGCCGGGGGCATCGTCCACGGCCAGCCATTCGGCCCCCGGTGCCCGGCGTTCAAGCCATTGCCGGGCTTCCCGCTCGCGCAGGCCGTAGAGCTCGTTGGGCGTGCGCGGAAAGATGGTGGGCGAGCAGTCGATCACCCGCTCACGGAGATCTTCCGAAAAGCGCGCCGACAGTTTCTGCAGTGAGAACAGGGTGCGCCAGTCGGAGGCAATGATTACCCTCGTCTCCGGGTACTCGCGCAGCACTGACTCCAGCAGGGGCAGGCAGCGAAAATCCTCCGCCTCACCCCATGGGTGGGTCACTCCGTCGAAATCGAGGAAGACGTAGACCGGGGTCAGGACCGCCGGTGGGGTGTTTTCGGCCGTTTTTTGATGCATCGCAACAGGGGCGCTGTGGAAAGGCGGAAACTTGCCGTTAATCGAAAAATGACTACGTAACAGTCACGTTAGACTATTCTAAGGTCAGTGATTGTTGCAGTGCGGTAATTTTTCTCGATCCAACGGAGCCCAGCCATGAAACCCATCATCAATCTCGAAGGCAAGGTCGGCCTCATCACCGGCATCGCCAACGAAAAGTCCATCTCCACCGGTGTTGCCGAGTCCTGCATCGAAGCGGGCGCAAAAGTCGTCATCACCTACCAGAACGAGAAGACCCTGGCTTTCCTTGAGCCCATTGTCACCCGCCTGGGTGTCGAGGACGTGCTGCTGCTCGACGTGACCAAGCCCGAAACCATGGACGATGTCTTTGCCAAGATCGACGCCAAGTACGGCAAGCTCGACTTCGCCATCCACTCCATGGCCTTCGCCAAGCGCGACGATCTGCATGGCCGCGTGGTGGACACCTCCGCCGACGGCTTCGCCCTGGCCATGGACGTCTCCACCCACTCCTTCGTGCGCCTGGCCCGCAAGGCCGAGCCCCTGCTCGACAAGGCTGGTGGCGGTTCGCTGATCACCATGACTTACCTGGGCAGCGAAAAGGTCATTGCCAACTATGGCGTGATGGGTCTGTGCAAGGCCGCGCTGGAGGCTGCCACCCGTTACATGGCCTTCGAACTGGGCCCGAAGAACATCCGCGTCAATGCCATCTCCCCGGGCCCGCTGATGACCCGCGCCGCCTCCGGCATCGCCGGTTTCGACGGCCTGATGGCGGCGGCGGTGGATCGTTCCCCGCTGCATCGCCTGGTGACCCCGGAAGACATCGGCGCGCTGACCGCTTTTCTGGTCTCCGACGCCGGCCGCAACATGTCCGGTGGCGTGCACTTCGTGGATGCCGGGTACAACATCATCGGGTAAAGCCTTCCGCTAAGCGATGATGGACCACCCTGCCGCGGGTGCGGGCGAGACCACTGCCAGTGTCTCCTTGCCTGATCCGGTTCCGGCTCACCCCCTGCTCGACGGCCTGCCCGAACTCGGGCGGGGGGAATCCTCCATCGTCCTCGACCCCGGTGACGGCCAGAGGGTCTTCAAGATTGTCAGCTCACCCGCCGACTACTTCTATCTCGCCGCCGACGACCGCCCCACGGGCACCCATTTCCCGCGCCTGTTCCACGACCACGGCGTCATCGGCAAGTCCAGCTCGGGCTATTCCTTCCGCCTCCTCGAAATCGAACGTCTGCAACCGGTTTCCGGCGACGCCGAGCAGCTTGCCCGTCTGCTCTCCCAGGCCTATTGGGAAGGCTGCGAAAAATGGGCCAACATGGGCGTCAACCGCGGCCGTCTGGCCCTCTACCACATCAGCCGCGAGCCACCGCCGGGCCTGCCCGACAGCCTGGTACAGGCCATCGCCGCGCTCTCCGACTTCATTGAGGAATACCCGGTTCAGCCCGATATCCTCAACCCTCACAACCTGATGATGCGGACCGACGGCACCCTGGTGTTGTCCGACCCGGTGTTTCTGCCCTGACGGGCATCAAGGCGGCCGGAACCGGGCCGCGAAGCAGATTGGTCCTGAAGTCTCAGATCGCCGCGTCCTTCACCTCGCCGCCCAGTACCTCCAGCAGTGCCGGGATCAGGCGCGACAGCTCGCCGCTCATCAGCGCGAAGTCGGCTTCCATCTGCATGTCGGTGGCATCGGCCTGGCGTTCGGCTTCTTCCTTGATCACGTCGAGGAAGGCCACCCGCTTGATCTCCATCTTTTCGGTCAGGATGATGGAGATGCGGTCGTCGAAGGTCATGGCCAGGCGCGTCGGCAGCTTGCCGGCGGCGAGATGGTCCTGCACGTCCTTGCCATCGAGGGCGTGACGCACGTAGCGCACCGCAGCCTTCTCGTCGGTGACCGCGCGCAGTTCGCAGTCCAGGTCGATGGTGAAGTTGCCAGTGGCCTGGTTGGCCGCCAGCCAGCCGGTCATCACCGACACGGGTGACAGCTCGGTCTTGACCATCTTCACCGGCAGCTCGTCCAGGGTGTCGCGCAGGGCATCCAGCACTTCCTCGGCCCGGGCCGGGCTGGCCGCATCGATCACCAGCCAGCCGCCCTTGGGGTCGATCCAGCTATACACCTTGCGGCGACGGGTGAAGGCCCGGGGCAGCAATTCCTGCAGCACCGCTTCCTTGATCTCCTTCATCTGCTTGCGGCCGGGCTTGAAGCCCTGCTGGGCCTCGATCTGCTCGGCCTTGTCGGCGGCCACCTCGTTCACCACTGACGAGGGCAGCAGCTTCTGCTCGACCATCAAGGCCACAAGGAAGTGCCCGCCCACGGCCAGCACGAAACGGTCGTCCTTGGTCGGCGAACTCCACCCACGGCTCGCCATGTCTTGGCTGCCACAGGGCGCAAAGGGGCGGGCGGCAAGTTTCTCGTTGAGGGTTTCGACGGTCAGGCCCCAGTTTTCGGGGAGACGGTAGATCTGGAGATTGCGGAACCACATGGCGGGGAACGATCCGTGCTGATGAAAGAGAGGCGGCATTGTAACGGCTTGCCGCGGGCCTGCCAGACCGTTCGGCAGATCATCATGCCGTTGACACTCTGCAGTTCAGAGTTATATGCTCTGAACTGCAGAGTTAATTCAAACGGAATCTCCCGATCATGGCCGACCCCATCTCCCGCCAGCTTGACAGCATCCAGTCCATGCTCGTCCGCGGTCAGCGCAACCTGCGTATGGAGCGCCACAGTCTCATCCTGTGGGGTCTGGCCGGCGCCGGGCTGTTCCTGTCCAGCGACGCCATCTTCACCGCCGAGCAGATCCCGGACACTACCCGGCGGGCCCTGGTCTGGCTGGCCTGGATCGCCCTTGTTCTGGGGGGCGCCGGCTATGCCGACTGGCACCTGACCCGGCGTGTCAAGGCGTCCCGGGACGAAACCTGGTCCTTCATCCACCGTCAGGTGGTCAAAATGCTGTGGCTGTTGATGGGTATCGGCACGCTATTTACCTTTGCCACCTTCTTCTTCGGTGGCGCCTACATGCTATGCACCGTGTGGCTGGTGTTGATCGGCCTGGCCCTTTACGTGCATGGCTTGTTCTCGGAAGAGGTGCTGGAATGGGCCGGTGGCATCATCATCGCCATCGGCGTCGCCGGGCTGGCGGCCAGGCTGCCCTTCGAAACCATGAAGTGGATCGCCACCTCGGTGTTCGGGCTCGGCCTGCCGATGCTGTCGCGCCTCCTTGATCACGGGCGCGAGCGCCCCTTCGTCCTGCGTCTGGTCCAGGCTGCGGGGTGGACCGTGCTGGTACTGGCCGCGCCCCTTGCCGGTCATCGCTACGCTTCAAGCCTGCTGCCGCCCGAGGTGCCGGTCACGTCCCTGGAAGCCTATCGTTCCGGCACCGATCTGGCCGGGCCGCGCATCGTCGGCCTGCCCGCGGGCACCCGCGTGCCGGTGCGGGTCGAGGTGTCGGGCGACCTGTTCCGCCCGGCCTCCGATGCGATCCTGCCCCTGACCCTTGATCAGCCCCTGGAGATCCTGTTGCGCGATGGCCAGCCCACCGGCGATGTACGTGTGCCGGGTGGTCCGTGGCGGCTGGCCCGGGAAACCCACTGGATCTCGATCCCGTGGATACGTGCCAGCCTCGATCCAACCCATGGGCCGCGGGTCGAATCCGCCCTGGTGGTGGACTTCCAGGGTGGCAGCGCCCGTCAGTAGCCCATTTTCCCCATGTCAAGAAGGAGTCCCACTGTGAACCTGCGTCTTTCCGCCGGCACCCTTGCCGCCCTCACCCTGGCCGGCTGTGCCAGCTTCGGCAAACCCGGCGCCGACGAGCTGGCCCGCCTGCCCGTTGTCCGCTTCGGCGACACCGCACCGGCCGGCCAGCCCTTCATCCTGCACTATCCGGCCGGTGCGCCCCTGCCCGTGGAGGCGCGCGTCCATGGCAGCCTGCTCGACGGTGAAGCCCGCAGCACCCTCACCGTGCGCACCCGTCAGGACGTCTACACCTACAAGCAATGGGCCAGCCTGGACGGCAAGAACTGGAAGCCCGGCCCTGAAGTGATCGGCGGAAATTTCGAAATCCGCGTGCCCGGTGAACAGGATGGGCGCAATCCCGGCTCGATGCGGGCAGAATTCAACCTGAAATAAGCAGACGGAACGGCCCGCTTGGCGCGGGCCAACGCCCATGGAACCCCTCGACGCCCTTCTCCACCAGCCCCTGCGCACCCAGCTCGCTGCCTTCCTGGCCGGTGCGGGCGAGGCCAGCTTCTCCGAACTCAAGCGCAGCCTGGATGTATCCGACGGCAACCTTGAGTCCCATCTGAAGAAACTGATTGCCGCTGATTACGTGTCCCTGCGCCGCAGCGACGGCCCGGGGCGCAGCCAGACCAGCTACAGTCTGACCCCCACCGGGCTGGATGCCTTGCACCGCTACGTGAAGGCCCTGCAAAAGTTGTTGCCCATGGGTGATAGCCATGGGGTACCGGGGGTGCTGGCGCGGGACGCTGGCGGGTAGCTCAGCCTCCTGTCGGAGCCGGTACCTCGTCACGCCAGCCATTCTCGAAGACCACGGTCTCCAGGGGCATGCGTTCGGCCCACTGGTGGATCTCCAGCATCGGACGGGGGTAGAAGGCCTCCACGTGGCCGATGCACAGAATGGCCACCGGGCGGGCGCCGGTTGGCATGCCCAGCAGCTTGGCCAGTTCGGCGGGGTCGAAGATCGACACCCAGCCCAGGCCGATGCCCTCGGCCCGCGCCGCCAGCCACATGTTCTGGATGGCACAGGCCACCGAGGCCAGGTCCATCTCGGGCAGGGTGCGGCGGCCGAAAACATGCTTCTCGCGCCCGTCGGCCAGGGCCACCACGATCACCTCGCCGGCTTCCAGCAGGCCTTCCACCTTGAGGCGCATGAAGTCTTCCTCGCGCTCGCCCAGGGCCCGGGCGGTGGCGCAACGCTCCACCTCGACGAGGGCGTGCATGCGCTCGCGCAGGCCCCGATCGGTGATGCGGACGAAGCGCCAGGGCTGCATGTAGCCCACGCTGGGGGCGTGGTGGGCCGCCCACAGCAGGCGCGCCAGCAGATCCGGCGCTACCGGATCGGGGCGAAAGTGGCGCATGTCGCGGCGCTCGGCAATGACCCGGTAAATGGCGGCCACGTCGGAATCGGGAAAGCGGTGGGGGCTGGCGTCGGGGGTGGAATCGACCATGATCAATCCGCGGGTGACAGGGGGCAATTCGATTGCCGGGAACAGGTTATTCGAGGCCGGAGGCGGGCGCGCCCGCCATGGCATCCAGTTTACTCGTCGAGCAGGCGGACGCGGACCTTCTTGCCCTTGATCTTGCCCTCACCGAGCCGCTTCAGGGCCTTGCGGGCAATGCTGCGCTCCACGGCCACGTAGGTGGACTGCTCGTTCAAGTTGATCTTGCCGATCTGGCTGGCGGCAAAGCCGGCCTCCCCGGTGAGGGCGCCCAGCACGTCGCCGGGGCGGATCTTCTCCTTGCGCCCACCCAGGATCTGCAGGGTCACCATAGGCGGCACCAGGGGCGTCTGGTCCTCCGCCTGAAGGGCGTCGATGGACTCCCACACCGGCTCGAAACCATGGGCACGAGCCAGGTTGTTCACCCGGTTCATCTCGTGGGGGCTGGCCAGGCTCAGGGCCCAGCCTTCCTCGCCGGCGCGGCCTGTACGGCCGATGCGGTGCACATGCACCTCCGGGTCGGGAGTCACATCCACATTGATCACGGCCTCGAGCCGGGCGATGTCGAGGCCGCGGGCGGCCACGTCGGTGGCCACCAGCACCGAGCAGCTGCGGTTGGCAAACTGCACCAGCACCTGGTCCCGATCACGCTGGTCGAGCTCGCCGTGCAGGGCCAGCACGTGAAAGCCTTCGGCGTGCAGCACGTCGATCAGGTCACGGCACTGCTGCTTGGTGTTGCAGAAGGCCAGGGTGCTCTCCGGGCGGTAATGGCGCAGCAGCAGGCCCACGGCGTGGAGGCGCTGGTCCGGCGTGACCTCGTAGAAGCGTTGGCGGATGGTCTCGGCGGCGTGCTGCTCGGGCAGGGAGATCTCCTGGGGCTGGCGCATGAACTGGCGGGCCAGGCGCACCACGCCTTCCGGGTAGGTGGCCGAGAACAGCAGGGTCTGGCGCTGCTTCGGGCAGGCCTTGGCCACGTAGGCGATGTCGTCGAAGAAGCCCATGTCGAGCATGCGGTCAGCCTCGTCCAGCACCAGGGTGCCCAGGGCGTCGAGCTTCAGGCTGCCGCGGGAGATGTGGTCCATCAGACGGCCCGGCGTGCCCACCACGATGTGGGCACCATGCTCCAGGCTGTCGGCCTGGGGGCGGATCGGCGTGCCGCCGCACAGGCTGAGGATCTTGATGTTCTCCTCGGCACGGGCCAGGCGGCGGATCTCCTGGGTGACCTGCTCGGCCAGCTCGCGGGTCGGGCACAGCACCAGGGCCTGCACCGCGAAGCTGCGCGGGTTGAGGCGGTCGAGCAGGGCCAGGGCGAAGGCGGCGGTCTTGCCGCTGCCGGTCTTGGCCTGGGCGATCAGGTCATGCCCGGCCAGGGCCACCGGCAGGCTGGCGGCCTGGATCGGTGTCATGGCGTGGTAGCCGAGGCGCGCCAGGTTGGCGATGACCGGAGCCGGCAGGGGTAGCTGATCAAAGGGCGCCGCCACGATGGCGGACGGGGGCGGAACGAAGGTGGCGTCGGAGGCAGGGCCGGAATCGGCGTCCGGCAGCGGGGGCAAGGTCGAGTTCATGCCGGATTATCCCGGAAAGCGGGGCAGCGTGCCGTAGCGCGCGGGGAAAGAACGCCACGCTCCGCCGCTGCGTGGGTTGCTCTCCCCCCGGGGGGAGTCAGGTCTCAGTTGCGAAGTTCCTGCTGCCAGCGTGCCCGCTCCCGGGCCAGACGCTCCTGCACGCGCCGCTGCTCTTCCATCTCGGCGCGTCGCTCGGCCTCCTCCTTCATGCGTTGCTCGCGCTCCGCCTGCATGCGGGCGGCCTGCTCGGCCCGTTCCAGGTCGGAGGACACCCGGTCGGCGTAGTAGGTGCGCTCGCGCAGGGCCTGCTCGCGCTTCTGCTCCTCTTCCCGGCGTGCCCGCTCCTGGCGCTCCCGCTCGTAGCGGCTGGCGGAATCGGCCCGCTCCTCGCGTTCCCGGCGCTCCTGTTCGGCAATCTCTGCTTCGCTCATGTTGCCGTACATCTGGCGCCGCTCTGCGGCCATTATTCTCTCCTGGGCCTGGGCAGCCATCTCGCCGCTGGCAACCCGTCCGGCCTGCTTGAAGGCAAAGACGGAAAAGAATATCTGGATCAGCATGCCGACGATCATCAGGCCGCCGATGATGGTCAGCATGATCCGTCCCGGCGTCCACTTCACATCGCTGATCTCGACCTTGAGGGGCAAGTTGCCTTCCAGCGGCAGGGGTGATGTGGCGACAGTGTGGATCAGGCTGGCATCGTAGGCGGCACGCCGACCGGGCTCGGAAAGTATCCAGAAGGCTTCCTTGATGGCCTTCACGCGGTTGTCCGCATCCACTGGGGGCAGGCCGTGCCGGCCCGACTGGTAGCGTTCCAGCAGCAGCAGGTGGGCTGCGTCGATTTCGGCCTCGGTGGCGTCCGGGGTGACCCCGAGCAGATCGTAAAGGGTGGACTTGGCCTTCATGGGATGGCAAACACGTCTGGATAAGGATGCGGACCTGATTATGGCCGAGGGGCAGGATCGGCGGAAAGGTGATGTTCAGCCTTCGGGCGGCCGGGCTCAGCGTGGTCGCCGGCAATCCGACACGCAGCGTCCGTAGGCCATCTCGCAATCAGCATCGCGCTCGGAACGCCGCTTGTCGGCCTCGGCCTGCCGGGCTGCCAGCCGTTCCATTTCAGCGCTGGCGTCGGACCCCGTCCGGACATCCTGGTGGTGCACCCACCCATCCCGTTCGACATTGTTCATGGAGCGAGCTTTTTTCTGGCATCGGCCCTGCTCGGTGACACAGACACTGGTACACAAGCCACTCTCGTCGGAACGGGCAGGCGGGGTGGCGACAAGGGTCAGGAGCAGCAGGAAGAGGGGACGGAGCATGGCTGGCTGAAAGGGAGAAGGGTTGGCTGGAAGCGTGCGGGTTGCGGGATAATCGCTTCTGATCATCGTTCGCTGACACCTGAAAAGGATACCACCATGACAATGCGCTCCATGCTTGCCGGTGCAACGCTGTTGCTGGGCTCTCAGTTGGCTCTCGCCCAGGCTACGCTGGGCGAGTTGCTGCAACAGGGCGGAAAACGCCTCGACAAGGCTGAGGTGCAGGCGCTGCTGGTGGGCGCCACCCTGGCGGGCCCTACCACCACGGGCGGCGATGTGCGCCTGGAAGTGAAGGCCGATGGCAGCCTCAGCGGCAATATCCGGGCGATCCGATCCTTTGGCGTCATGGGCACCTGGAAGCTTGAGGAAGACGGCCGCTTTTGTACCGACCTCTCCAGCGGAGGCTCGAGGCCGGTCCAGCTTGCTGCCTGCAATCACTACTATCGCAAGGGCAACGAGTACTTCGTGGCGGATGCCCAGTCCACGCCCGAGACCCCGGTCCGTCCGCGCCAGATCAGCCGCTGAGCCACTGGGCCGGCCTCAGCCGGCAGCCGGGCCGTCGTCGGCAATCCGCCCATCCACCAGCTGCACAATGCGATCGCAGCGGGCGGCCAGGCGCGGGTCGTGGGTGACAATGAGGCAGGCGCAGTTGCTCTGGCGGTTGAACTCCCGCAGCAGGGCGAAGATGTCGTCGGCGGTGTGGGTGTCCAGGTTGCCGGTGGGTTCATCGGCCAGGATCAGGCGCGGGCGCAGGGCCAGGGCACGGGCGATCGCCACCCGCTGCTGCTGACCGCCGGACAGCTCGGCGGGCTTCTTGAGGGCATGGGCCTTGAGGCCCACGGCGTCGAGCAGTTCGAGGGCCGTGGCCTCGGCCGCGTCGTCGGGCCGGCCCCGGGCGATGATGCTGGGCATCATCACGTTCTCCAGGGCGGTGAAGGCCGGCAGCAGGTGGTGGAACTGGAACACGAAGCCGATGCTGCGCCCCCGCAACTGGGTGATCTCGGCCTCGGACAGGCGGGCGGTGTCGCGCCCGCCGATGGACAGACGGCCCCCGGTGGGGCGCTCCAGCAAGCCGATGATGTTGAGCAGCGTGCTCTTGCCCGAGCCCGAGGGGCCGATCAGCGCAGCAAACTCCCCTTCGGCCAGGCTCAGGTCGATGCCGTGCAGCACCTCCGTCTCCACCGGCGTGCCCAGGTTGTAGGCCTTGGTGAGGCCGGCCAGTTCGATGACGGGCGCCGTGCTCATGAGCGGATCGCCTGCACCGGGTCCATGCGCGCCGCGCGGCGGGCCGGGATGAGGGCCGACAGCAGGCCCACGGCGGTGGCCACCAGGGCCGCCATGGCGATGAAGCGCGGCTCCAGCTCGGCGGCAAAGAGGGGCTGGCCGTCGGCGTTGCGGTAGATGGCCGAGAACACGTTGAGCAGGGTGAAGGCCAGGGCACTGCCGAGCACCGAGCCCACCGCTCCCACCACCGCCCCCTGGATCAGGAAGACCTGCAGGATCATGGCGCGGCTGGCCCCCATGGCGCGCAGGATGCCGATCTCCTTCTGCTTCTGCACCACGCTCACCACCAGCACGCTGGCGATGCCCAGGGCCACGATGATGACCACAAAGCTGCGGATCAGGTTGTTGGACACCGACTGGTTGCGCAGGGCCGCCAGTAGCTGGGCGTTGGTCTGCATCCAGCTCTCCACGTTGAGGCTGGTGGCGCCGCGCAGGCGGTCGGCCACCGGCTGGGCCTCGAAGATGTCGGCCACGGTGAGGTCCAGGTTGGACACACCACCGGGCAGGTCGAGCAGGCTCTGGGCCAGGGGCAGGGTCACGAAGACCCAGCGGCGGTTGAGATCCTTGTTGCCGATGTCGAAGATGCCGCCCACCTGCAGCAGCTCGTCGCGACCATTGGGGAGGGCCACCCGCAGCTTGTCGTCCATGCGGATGCCCAGGTCCTTGGCCAGCTCGCTGCCGATCACCGCCCGGGTGCCTTCCACGGCAAAGCGCCCGGCCACCATGTACTCCTCCATGCGCACGATGCGCCGGTAGCGTTCGGCGTCCACCCCCATCAGGGCCACCGACTTGCTGGCCTGGCCCCGCACGGCGAAGGCCGGGCCGGTGACCACCGGCGACACCGCGGTCACCCCGGGCATGTCGGCGGCCAGGCGGGCGATGTTCTCCCACTGGTCGATGGAGCGCAGGCGCTGGGCACGGGGCTCGACGATGGAGGCAAAGCCGGCGTCGTCGATGGCGCGCCGGTTGACCTCCTCGGCCGGGCGGATCACCACGTGGGCCTGGCTGCCCAGCACCCGGTCCACGATCTGAGCCTGGAGCTGGGTGATGAGCTGGGTCAGGAAGACGATCACCGCCACGCCGCCGGTGGTACCGGCGAGGATCAGTAGGGTCTGCATGCGCCCCTCGCGCAGGAAACGCAGGGCCACGATGGGTGCAAAGGGGAGCCGGAACTTCATGTCGGGGTGCTCCGCGGCCCAACCGGGGCGGCCATCAGCGGGTCATGCCCTGGGGCACCTGCACGCCCGACACCTTGGGCTTGCGGGCTTCACGGATGCGCAGCCGGTCGCCTTCCAGGGCGCCGCCAGAGGGCAGCACCACCTGGTCGCCCTCGGCCAGGCCGGTGAGGATCTCGACACGACCGATGCCGCTCAGGCCGAGGCTCACCTCGGCCCGGGTGGCGATGCCGTCCCGGGCCACCAGCACCCAGGGCTTGCCGCTGTCGGGGTCGCGCACCGCCTCGGCGGGCAGCACCAGGGTCGCGTCCCGCTGGCCGGTGATGGTCTCGACGGAAACGGTCATGTCGGGGCGCAGGAAGGGTGGGGCCGCGGGAACCCGGAAGCGGGTCTCGACGGTGCCGCGCTGGGGGTCCACGGCCGGCGCCAGGTAGTAGAGCTCGGCGTCGAAGGGCTGGGCCGGAAAGGCGTCCGCCACGCCGCGGGCCTTCTGGCCGGGCTTGAGGAGGCGCAGGTTTTTCTCGTCCACGGTGGCGTAGACGCGGGTCTCGCCGGCCTCGGCCAGCTCCAGCAGCACCTTGCCGGCGGTGGCCACATCGCCGGGCTCGGCCTTGCGGGTCAGCACCACGCCGGCCGCCGGGGCGGTCAGGGTGAGCTGGGCGGCACGGGCACGGGCATTGACGAGCTGGGCGCGGGCCTGGTCCACCCGGGCGCGGGCCGCCTCGCGCTCACTGCCGCCGGCCTGCTGGGCAGCCAGCTGGGCGCGGGCCGTATCGGCCGCAGACGCCGCATTGGCGGCATTGCGCAGGGCATCGTCGGCCTTAGACTGGGCGTAGAAGCCCTTGGCCACCAGTTGGCGGGCACGTTCAGCCTCGGCCAGGGCCACCTTGCGGTTGGCCTCGGCCTGGGCGAGCTGCTGGGCGGCCACCGGGCGGGCAACGCTCTCGATCTGGGCAAGGCGCGCCTCCGCCTCTGCCAGGGCCGCGGCGGCCTGGCCCACCAGGGCTTCGGCGTCGTCGGCGCGCAGGCGGGCCAGAACCTGCCCGGGGCGCACGGGGTCACCCTCGCGCACCTTCACCTCCAGCACGGTGGCCGCCAGGGGGCTGCCGATGACGATGCGCGCCGGTGTGGCGATGCGTCCGGTGGCCACCACCGACTGGGTCAGGGGTGCCCGGGCAACGCCGACCACCTCCACCTCACGCCCCCGCGGCCACAGCACGGCAGCCGCCACCACGCCGGCCGCAGCCAGCGCCAGGATCAGGTTGCGGCGCTTCATGCCGGCTCCGCCAGCAGCTTGTCGAGGAGGGCGTGGAGTTTGGGGAAGTCCGGCTCGCCGAGGAATTTCTGGACGATGCGCCCCTGGCGGTCGATCACGAAGGTGGTGGGGGTGAGGCGCACCTCCTCGAAACCCCTGGCTGCCTCGCCGCTGGTATCGAGGGCCACGGTGAAGGGCAGGCCGCTACGGGCGGCAAAATTGCGCACGTACTCGGGGGGGTCATAGTTCATGGCGATGGCCACGGTCTCGTAGCCGCGGGGGGCAAACTTGCGGTGGGTTTCCACCAGCTTGGGCATCTCGGCCACGCAACTGGTGCAGGTGGTGGCCCAGAAGTTCACGAGCACCACCTTGCCCTTGAGGGCGCCCAGACGGGCGCTCTGCCCGTCGAGCGTGGTATACCGCACATCCGGTGCCACCGGCTGGCTGCAAGCGTTAAGGAGTGCAAGGAGGGCGACTGCAGCCAGAAGGCGCGTGATAGCCTTGAGAAACATTGTTTTTAACCGGAAGAGAGAGGTGTGCCGTGCGTGGGATTCTGCGAGCTTTGCTGCTGCTTGTCATCTGTGGTCAGGCCTGGGCCCTGGGCCTTGCCGACCTTACCGACAAGGACGCTTCCGGTGGTCTGCGTGAAGCCCTGGTCCAGGGCGCCGAGAAAGCAGTAGGACAACTGGGGAACGACGGAGGTTTCCTCAACAACCCGAAAGTGAAGATCGGCCTGCCCGACAGCCTCGCCCCCATGGAGAGCATGCTGCGCACCATGGGCCGCGGCAAGGACCTGGACGCCCTGGTTGCCACCATGAACAAGGCGGCCGAGCAGGCCGTGCCCAAGGCAAAGCCCCTGCTCGTGGATGCCGTGAAGAAGATGAGTGTCGAGGACGCCAGGAAGATCCTCTCCGGCGGTGACGACGCCGCCACCCGCTACTTCAAGGACAAGACCTCCGGTCAGCTGGCCGAGTCCTTCCTGCCCACCGTCAAGGAGGCCACCGACAAGCTGTCCCTGTCGGCCCAGTACAACAAGCTCGCCAGCAAGGCCAGCCAGTTCGGTCTGGCCAAGGGCGACGAGCTGAAGATCGAGAACTACGTGACCCGCAAGGCCCTCGACGGCCTCTTCCTGATGATCGCCGAAGAGGAAAAGGCCATCCGCAAGGATCCGGTGGGTGCCGCCGGCGGCCTGGCCAAGAAGGTCTTCGGCGCCATCGGGCAGTAGGCCCGGGTTCCGCGGGGGCCACGGCCCCTGACTGTCAGCGTGCTTTCAAAGCCCCGCCTGCTCGCCCTGGGCGACGCCGCCTTCACGGTGGAGTTCGGCCCGTCCCAAGCCAGGGAGGTTCCCCTGGACATCCAGGCCCAGGTGCTCGGCTTTGCTGCCGGTCTGGCCGAGCTGCAGGCCGCGGGCGGGATGCCCGGGGTGATCGAGTGGGTGCCCACCTTCCGTTCGGTCACGGTGCATTTCGATCCCGACTGCTGCTTGCCCCAGCACCTCGCCACGCGCCTGCAGGCGCTGGCCGCCGAAGGCCGGCAGGCCACCGGCAGCGGACGCGAGTGGACCATCCCGGTGTGCTTCGATGGTGAGTTAGCCCCCGACCTGGACGCCGTGGCGACGGCCCGGGGGCTGAGTCGCGAGGCGGTCATCGCGCAGCTCACCGCCACCGAATTTACGGTACGCATGCTCGGCTTCCTGCCCGGCTTTCCCTATCTCGGTGGCCTGCCCGCCAGCATGGAGATGCCCCGCCTGGCCACACCGCGCCCGCGCGTGCCGGCCGGCTCGGTGGCCATCGCCGGACGCATGGGCGCCATCTACCCCTGGGACAGCCCGGGCGGTTGGCACCTGGTGGGGCGCAGCCCGGTCACCCTCTTCGATGCCGCCCGGGCCGACCGGCCGGCCCTCTTCGCCCCCGGCGACCGGGTGCGCTGGCAGCGCGTGGGGCCGGAAGCCCTGGCCGCATTGTGAGCTCCGGCCTGGAGATCCGCTCGCCGGGCCTCGGCGTCAGCATCCAGGATGGGGGCCGCCACGGCTACCGGCACATCGGTGTGCCCCTGTCCGGCGCCCTGGACCCGGTCTTCCTGGCCGCAGCCAACGGCCTGCTCGGCAATCCGGCCGGCGCTGCCGGGCTCGAGGTACTGCTCGCCGGCCCCCTGCTGCAGGCGCTGGATGCGCC
>NZ_JAFLDT010000037.1 GCF_017302315.1 Zoogloea sp. | reverse complement strand
GATAGCCGATGGCCCGGGCGATCTTGACGATCTCCTTCGGGTCGTCGGGCAGCACGCCTTCGGAGCCGGGTACGCAGGGTACGCCGGCCGCCTTCATGGCGTCCTTGGCGGAAACCTTGTCGCCCATCAGGCGGATGGTCTCGGCGCGCGGGCCGATGAACACGAAACCGGACTGCTCGACCCGCTCGGCGAAATCGGCGTTCTCGGACAGGAAACCATAGCCCGGGTGGATGGCCTCGGCATCGGTGACCTCCGCAGCGGAGATCAGTGCCGGGATGTTGAGGTAGCTGAGGGTCGACGAGGCGGGGCCGATGCACACGGATTCGTCGGCCAGCTTGACGTACTTGGCTTCGGCGTCCGGCTCGGAGTGCACCGCGACGGTCTTGATGCCCAGTTCGCGGCAGGCACGCAGCACGCGCAGGGCGATCTCGCCCCGGTTGGCGATGAGGATCTTCTCAAACATGGCCATGGGCTTAGCCGATGATGAAGAGGGGTTCGCCGAACTCCACGGGCTCGCCGTTCTCGAGGAGGATGGCCTTGATGGTGCCGGAGGCGTCGGCTTCGATCTCGTTCATCAGCTTCATGGCTTCGATGATGCACAGCACGTCGCCGGCATTGACGCTCTGGCCGACCTCGGCCAGGGGCTTGGCGCCCGGGGCGCTGGCCCGGTAGAAGGTGCCGACCATCGGCGACTTGACGACATGGCCGTCCGGCAGTGCCGGCTCGGCGGGGGCGGCAGCGGCGGTGGTCGGTGCCGCGACGGCGGCAGGTGCGGCAGCCGGCATCTGGGCGACGTAATTGACGGGGGCCGGGCCCGAGACGTGCTTGGCGATGCGGACTTTTTCCTCGCCTTCAGTGACTTCCAGCTCGGAGATGCCGGATTCCTGGACCAGGTCGATCAATTTCTTGAGCTTGCGAAGATCCATTGTATTCCCCTTGATTGTTGGTGCCCCGGCGTCGGACGACGCGGGGGCCGGTGTCTGGTTCAGCCGCGGGAGCGCAGGCGCGACAGGGCAAACTCGAGGGCGAGCTGGTAACCCTGGGCACCCAGTCCGCAGATCACTCCGACGGCCTTGTCGGAAAAGTAGGAGTGATGCCGGAATGGCTCGCGGGCGTGGATGTTGGACAGGTGCACTTCGACGAACGGGATGTCGACACCCGACAGGGCATCCCGGATCCCCACGCTGGTGTGCGTGTAGGCAGCCGGGTTGATGATGATGAAGTCGACGCCTTCGGTGCCGGCGGCCTGGACCCGGTCGATCAATTCACCCTCATGATTGCTCTGGAACGACTCCAGCAGCACGCCATCGACCTTGGCGCGACTCTCCATCGCCGCATGGATGTCGGCGAGGGTGGTCAGGCCGTAGATGCCGGGTTCACGGCGGCCGAGGAGGTTGAGATTGGGGCCGTGCAGAACGAGGATGCGGGCTTGTTGCAGGTCGTCCATGCTGGCTTCAGGTGTGCGATTTTTCCGCGTCATGAGTGCAAGTTTGCCGCAGATTGGCGCAATTTGTCCATCGCCTGGCGGTGAATGCGTGGCTTACGAGCGGCTGAGTTCGGCGAGTTTGCGCTCGAGTTCCTGCTCGGACAAGGTGCCGACCTTGACCAGCCCGACTGCGCCGCGCCGATCGATGATCAGGGTGAAGGGCAGGGCCTGGGAGTGGTTGCCCAGCTCTTCGGACAGGCTCACCACGCTGGGCGGAGCGACGACCAGGGGGTAGGCGACCGGGGTGGCAGCCTGGAATTTGCGCACGTTTTCGTCCGTATCAATGCTGATGCCGACAAACTGGACGCCTTTGTCCGCGTATTTCTGGCTGATGGCCGAAAAGGCCGGCATTTCCTTCCGGCAGGGCGGGCACCAGGTCGCCCAGAAGTTCACCACCAGGACCTGGCCTTTCCACTGGGACAGGGGCTGGTTCTTGCCGGTGGCGTCGGGCAGTTCGAGGGCCAGCAGCTTGCCGACCGCGCCTGAAGGGGCGGCGTCGGCCGACTGGGCCGGGGCGCTCAGATTGTGGCGGGATGAATACAGGCCCGCCGCGGTGGCCAGCACGGCGATGATCAGGGCGGGGAGGATGCGGGTGGTGAATTTCATGGCTGGATGCCGGCGGTGATGCTGGGTGTGCTGTCGTTGACGAGGGCTTCGACGACGGAAAGGCGAGCGCGTTCCATCTGCCGGGCGCCATGACTGCCCCGCCGGTTGAGGCGCTCCAGGTCGGGTGAGTAGATGCGCAGGCGGATCGGGATGTCGCCCCAGTCGAAGACCAGGATGGCCTCCGGGCCGTCCGGCTGGTTGCGCCGCGGCTCCCGGTGCTCGTAGGCCACGTCGTGGTTGAGGAAGAAGATCTCCACCTCCTTGGCGCTCTCCGGGAAGAGGTCGATCTCCACCTCGGAGTAGCGGCCGGCCGTGCCTTCCAGTACCGCACCGGTGAGGTAGGGGCGGAAGGGTTCGAGCTCGCGCATCACCTCCAGGGCGGCCACGCGCAGGGCGAACTGGCGCTCGAGATGTTCTTCGTCCTGAAAGACGGCGAGGTAGGTGCGGACTTCCGCTTCGATCTCGGCATTGTTGGGCAGTTCGTCGGCGTTGATGGCGCCGAGCTGGCGGGCGGCCTTGCGTTTGGCGAAGCCGTAGTCGGTGACGCCGTCTTCGGCGATCATGCGGGCCGCCAGGGCGGCGATCTCGCGGCGCAGGTTGCTGCGGTGCGGAACGGCAGGGCGCGGCATGGAAGGTCGGAGCTCCCCGTTCGATTAGAATGCCTTCCATTCTACACACGACTATTGCGGCACTGTTTCCGCCTTCCCGACTATGCATATTCACATTCTTGGTATCTGCGGCACCTTCATGGGGGGCATCGCCCTGCTGGCCCGGGCGGCCGGCCACAAGGTGACGGGGTGCGACGCCAACGTCTACCCGCCTATGAGCACCCAGCTGGAGGAGCAGGGGATCGGTCTGGTGGAAGGCTATGGTGTGGAGCAGCTGGGCCTGAAGCCGGACGTCTTTGTGGTGGGCAATGCGATCTCCCGCGGCAATCCGCTGCTCGAGACGATCCTCGACCAGGGCCTGCCCTATGTCTCCGGCCCCCAGTGGCTGGCCGAGAACGTGCTGCAGGGGCGCTGGGTGCTCGCCGTGGCCGGCACGCATGGCAAGACCACGACCACCTCGCTGCTGGCCTGGATTCTCGAGGATGCCGGGCTCAACCCGGGTTTTCTGGTGGGTGGGGTGCCCAAGAACTTCGGTGTGTCGGCCCGCCTGACCGAGTCGCCTTTCTTCGTGATCGAGGCGGACGAGTACGACACCGCCTTCTGCGACAAGCGCTCCAAGTTCGTCCATTACCGCCCACGGACCGCCATCCTGAACAATCTGGAATTCGATCATGCGGACATCTTTGCCGATCTCGCGGCGATCCAGACACAGTTCCATCATCTGGTGCGGACCATTCCCCGCTCCGGGCGGATCGTCGCGAATGCCGCCGAGGAGACCTTGCCGCAGGTCATCGAGCGGGGGTGCTGGTCCGAGCTGGAGTGGTTCAACGATGCAGCCGGCTGGTCGATAGCCGAGGGAAGTGCCGAGGACGAGGTGGTGGTCCGTCACCAGGGCCGGGAGATCGGCCGCAAGCGCCTGCCCTTGTCGGGGCGGCACAACCGGGCCAACGCCCTGGCGGCCATCGCCGCCGCCCGCCATGTGGGCGTGACGCCGGAAGTAGGGCTGGATGCCCTGACCCGCTTCGAGGGGGTCAAGCGTCGCCTGGAACTGCGCGGCACCGTGCGCGGGGTGGCGGTTTACGATGATTTCGCCCATCACCCCACGGCCATTACGCTGACCGTCGAAGGTCTGCGCCGGCAGGTGGGCGAGGCGCGCATCCTGGCCGTGCTGGAGCCGCGCTCCAACACCATGAAGCTGGGTGTGATGAAGGACCAGCTGCCGGCCAGCCTGGCCCAGGCCGACAAGGTCTTCTGCTATGCCGCCAACCTGGGCTGGGATGCCCGCGAGGCGCTCGCACCGATAGCCGGGAAGACCGTGGTCGAGGACGATCTGGACGTGCTGGTCAGGGCGATCGTTGCCGAGGCGCGGGAGGGTGATCGCATCCTGGTCATGAGCAACGGTGGTTTTGGCGGGATCCACGGCAAGTTGCTCGAGGCCCTGTCGGGCTGAGCAGGCCACCCGAGAGAGTGCGGAGCCGGCATCCGCTGCCGGGATTGCTTAACGGATCGCCTGGAAACGTCGAGGAAAGCCCGCCATCGCATAGGGATGGCGGGCTTTTTCGCCATTCAGGACCTTCCAGGTCGCCGCCAGTACGGCGCACAGCAGCAGCGCGGCGCCGGTGTTGTGGGCCACCGCGAGCGGCAGGGGCAGTTGCAACAGCACATTGGCGATGCCCAGGGAGATCTGCAGGGCGAGGGTGGCGAGCAACGCCAGTCCGTGCCTGCGGCCCTCGTGCCGGCGTAGCAGGCAGAGGCTGAACGCCCCGACGATGCCCAGCACGACGCCGGCGAACAGTCGGTGGGTCCAGTGGATGGCGGTGAGGGCGGCGGCCGGGAGAAGCTCGCCGCTGGCCGTGTTGCCGAGTTCGCGGTCCAGGGTGAAGGCGTGGTGGAAGTCTGTTTCGGGTCGGAAGCTGCCCTGGCAGGTGGGAAAGTCGGCGCAAATGGTCGCGGCGTAGTTGCTGCTGACCCAGCCGCCGAGAGCGATCTGCGTCAGCACGCTTGCCGTGGCCAGGATAGCGAGGACTTTCAATCCGGTTGGGAAGGCTGTCGGTCGGGGGCTGCGGCCTTCGCGCAGCACGATCAGGGCGAGCAGGGCGAGGGTGCTCATGCCGCCGAGCAGGTGGCTGGTGACGATCACGGGCTTGAGCAGGCGGGTAACGGTGAGCATGCCGAGCAGGGCCTGGCCGGTCACCACCCCCAGCAGGGCCAGTTCCAGCCACGGCCGACGCCGGACCCGATGGCGCCAGGCGATGGCGGTGAGGGCGAGGATGCACAGGCCCAGGGTACCCGCGGCGTAGCGATGGATCATCTCCTTCCAGGCCTTGGGGGCTTCGACGGACTGGCCGAAGCGGGCCTCGGCGTGGGCGAGCTCGTGGGCCTGTTCGGGCACGCCCACCAGCTTGCCGTAGCAGCCCGGCCAGTCCGGACAGCCCAGGCCGGCATCGGAGAGGCGCACGTAGGCACCGAGGGACACCACCACCAGTGCGAGCAGCAGGGCGATTGTAGCCAGCCTGCGGTAGGCCGGGCCCACCGGTGAGCAGGTCTCGGGTTGCCAGGTTTCGGCGCGGCGCAGCCCCGCGGTGTGGCTGGCGCGCCTTTTCATGCCAGCCGGTCCAGGAACAGGGCTGCGAACAGGCCGGTGAGGTAGATCAGCGAGTAGCGGAAGGCATGGCGGGCGCGGTCGTCCGAGTAGTTGCGCCAGAGTATCCAGGCCTCCCGCAGGTAGCCGAGGTTGAGCAGGCTGACCAGCGCGGCGTAGGTCGCCCCGGACAGGCCCAGCGTGCAGGGCAGGTAGGAGACAGCGGCCAGCAGCACCGTGTACAGCAGGATGTGCAGGCAGGTCAGCGGCACCCCGTGGCTCACCGGCAGCATGGGCAGGCCGGCGCGGGCGTATTCCTCCCGCCGGTAGCAGGCCAGGGCCCAGAAGTGCGGCGGAGTCCACAGGAAGATGATGAGGAACAGGGCGAGCGCCGGCAGGCCGATGGAGTCGGTCATGGCGGCCCAGCCGAGCACCGGCGGCATGGCGCCGGAGGCGCCGCCGATGACGATGTTCATGGGCGTGGCGGGCTTGAGGATCAGGGTATAGACGATGGCGTAGCCCATGAAGGTGGCCAGGGTCAGCCACATGGTCAGGGGGTTCACCGCCACGTGCAGCAGCCACAGGCCGGCGCCGCCGGTGAGGCAGGCCAGGGTGAGGGTTTCGGCGGGGGTGATCAGGCCCAGGGGCAGGGCCCGGCCGCGGGTGCGGGCCATGCGGGCGTCAATGGTGCGTTCGACCAGGCAGTTGATGGCCGCCGCCGCGCCGGCCACCAGGGCGATGCCCACGGTGGCGGCCAGCATCAGCCTGGCAGGCGGCCAGCCCGGAACGGCGAGGAACATGCCGATCATGGCGGTGAACACGATCAGGCTGTTGACCCGCGGTTTGCACTGGGTGGCAAAGGCCGCCAGACGCAGGCCGAGGGGAGTGGGGGCGGTGGTGCTGGGAAGGAGCGTCGGCATCAGGGGTCTCCGGGGAATGGGGCGGTGCGTCGTGTCAGCCTGCCCACGCATAGCGCAGCAGGCGTTCCATGTCCTTCAGGATGCCGCGGGGGTCGGCATCGGAGGCGTAGCGCAGGATGATCCTGTCCTCGGGGTCGACCACGTACACCCGGTGTCCGCCGCTTTCCAGGTCGAAGGCGGCGCGGGAGGCTGCATCGGCGGCGACGGCGGTGTGCAGGTCGGGCTGAAGGGTGAGGAGGGCGGCGTCATTGGGGTTGGCCTGGTCGGTGAGCCAGGTGCGCTCCACCCGTGACATCTGCTTGTAGAGCGCCACATGCACCTGGCGGGTCAGGACGATCCACTTGCGGCAGGCGTCGTCACAGGGGCCGGCGCCGGCTATCACGAGGCGCCAGTGGGGGGCGGCGCTGCGGACCAGAGGGGCACCCCTGGCATCGACCAGGGGCGGCAGGTCACGCGGGGGGGATAGAAGTTCGCCATGGTTGCCCGCACTGTCCGGATGCCAGCCCACTGCGTAGAGGCTTGCGGCCACGACAAAAGGCAGCAGGAGCAGGCCGAGGACCAGCGCCAGGGTGCGGTTTCCGCGCATCAGCGGGGCCTCCAGCCGAGGGCCAGCCAGATCAGCACGGCCGAGGCGGCAAAGCCGTACCACTGCCAGGCGTAGGACAGGTGGCGCTCGAAGCGCTCGTCGGGGCGGGGCCACTCCCGGGCAAAGCCGGCGGGCGCATCGGGGGCCAGCTGCAGGACCACCGGCTGCAGTGGCCACGGTGCCAGCCGGGTGAAGCGGCTCAGGTCGAGGTTCTGCCACACGGGCTGCCAGCCTTCACCGGTGGGTTCGCTGCCCAGAGTGAAGAAGCGGGTGCCCGGCACCACGGCCGTGCCGTGCAGGGCCACCGGGCCGGTGGGGGTGTCCACCTGCGGCAGGTCGCTGTGCAGGGCCGAGGCCGGGATCCAGCCCCGGTTCACCAGCACGCGCATGTCGCTGCCTTCGATGTGCAGGGGTGTGATGACGTGGTAGCCGGCCTGTTCCCGGTGGATGCGGTTGTCGAGGAGGATCTGCCGGGCGGTGTCGAAGCGGCCGCGCACCACCACCGGGCGGGAGCGCAGGGCCTCTGCGTCGACCAGGGTGGCGCCGAGGCTTACCGGCGCGTCGCTGCCCCGCTGGTCGAGGAGGGCCTGGGCAGCCTGCTTGCGGTCGGCCTTGGCGTGCTGCCAGTTGCCCAGCTGGATGCAGCCGGCTGCAAGCACGAAGGCCAGTGCGCCACCCCATACCGACGGACGAAAGCGCCGGCGGCTTGTGGCGGCCTGAAGGCGGGCGCACAATCGGTTGAAAACCTTGAAGGAGCGCGCTGTGCTGTTCAAGTTGGCGGTGGTATTCATGCTGTTGCTGGTCATTGGCAGCCTCTTTTCGGGCCTCGTCTTTCTCTATCGCGACAAGGGCAACGGCGACCGGGTTGTGCGGGCGCTCACCTTGCGCATCTCCCTCTCCCTCTTGCTCTTTGCCGGCCTGCTGGTGGCCGGGCGTCTTGGTGGCTACGCCGGGTGAGTCCGGCGCTTCTCGCCTACAACCAATACACCACGACGAACAGCAGCAGCCACACCACATCCACGAAGTGCCAGTACCAGGCCACCGCCTCAAAGGCGAAGTGGCGTTTGGCATCGAAATGCCCCGACAGGCAGCGGCCCGCCACCACGGCCAGCATGATGGCGCCGAGGGTGACGTGGAAGCCGTGGAAGCCGGTGAGCATGAAGAAGGTGGCGCCATACACCCCGGCCCCCATGGTCAGGCCCAGCTCGGTATAGGCGTGGTGGTATTCCCAGGCCTGGAAGCCCAGGAAGATCACGCCGAGGAGCACCGTCAGGATCAGGCCCAGATTGAGCTGGCTGCGCTTGCCCTTCATCAGGCCCCAGTGGGCCCAGGTGAGGGTGACGCCGGAGGTCAGCAGCAGGGCGGTGTTGATGGCCGGTACGCCCCAGGCACCCATCGGGGTGAAGCTGGCGCCCTTGGGGCCGGAGGTCGGCCAGGCGGCGGTGAAGCCCTCGTACAGGGTGAAAGCCGGGTCCATGCCGGCCAGGGCCGGCACCGAGATGACCCGGCAATAGAACAGGGCGCCGAAGAAGGCGGCAAAGAACATCACCTCCGAGCCGATGAACCACACCATGCCCTGGCGAAAGGACTTGTCCTCCCAGTCGGTGTAGTCACCGCGCTGGTTCTCGGCGATCACTGCGCCGAACCACTTGAACAGCACGAAGATGATCACCGCTGCTCCGGTTCCCATGACCCACGGGCCGGGGGCGAACTTGTTCATCAGCAGGATGAAACCCAGTGCCAGCAGGAACATGCCCGCCGACAGGAGGATCGGATACAGGCTGGGCTGCGGCACGTAGTAGTGCGTGGTGTGGGGCGCGGCGGTGGTGGCGTGCGAGGCGGTCAAGGCGTGCTCCCGAAGGCAAGGGGTTGAATCACGGTTTCGGCGGCGCGGGGAAGAAGGCGTAGGCCAGGGTCAGCTCAGAGATGTCCTTGCTGATGCCGCTGTCCACGACGAAGGTCAGGGCCATCTCGCGGCTTTCGCCCGGGGCCAGGGTTTGTTGGGTGAAGCAGAAGCAGTCGAGTTTCTGGAAGCTGCGCGCCGCCACCGTGGGCGACACGCTGGGTACGGCTTGACCGACGATGGTCTGGTCGGACAGGTTGCGCACCAGAAAGCGGGTGGTGCGCAGCTCGCCCGGATGTAGTTCGATGGCAGGCTCCAGGGGGCGGATCTCCCAGGGCAGGCCGGGCATCAGGGTGGAGGTGAACTGCACGCCCAGCGTGCGGCTGTAATCCACCGCGCTGGGCGGCAGATCCTTTGTCTGGGTGGCGTCGCGCAGGGTCTTGCCGTTGAAGCCGACGGCCTCACAGAAGGTGTCGTAGAGCGGCACCAGGGCGAAGCCGAAGGCGAAGAAGCCTGCCGCCAGCAGCAGCAGCCGGACAACCAGGCGGCCGTGCTTGCGGGGTGGGGGCAGGGCGGCTTCGTTCACGATGAGGCCTAGCGCTGGATGAAGAAGCCGACGATGTAGAGGCCGGCGGCCACGGCGCCCAGCACCCAGGCAAAGCGGGCTGAGGCGCGGCGGCGCAGGGCGAGGTCGGAGTCGTCGAGATGCATGCCGGGCTTCCTCAGTTGCTGGACTTGATGACGGGCTGGGTGTCCCAGGAATGGTAGGGGGGCGGTGAGCTGAGCTCCCATTCCAGGCCGCTGGTGCCTTCCCAGACCTGATCGGTGGCCTTGTCACCGCCCTTCACGCAGCGCCAGATGTTCCAGGCGAAGAGCAGTTGCGACAGGCCCAGCACGAAGGCGCCGACGGTGGAGATGGCATTGAACTCGGTGAACTGCAGGGCGTAGTCGGGGATGCGCCGGGGCATGCCGGCCAGGCCCAGGAAGAACTGGGGCATGAAGGTGAAGTTGAAGCTGACTACGGTGAGCCAGAAGTGCAACTTGCCGAGGCGCTCGCTGTACATGTGGCCGGTCCATTTTGGCAGCCAGTAATACACGCCCGTCATCACCCCCATTATGCCGCCAGCGAACAGGGCGTAGTGGAAGTGGGCCACCACGAAGTAGCTGTGGTGGTACTGGGCATCGGCGGCCACGTCGGCCAGCACCAGGCCGGTGAGGCCGGCGATGCCGAACAGCACGATGAAGCCGATGGCAAAGAGCATGGGGGTCTCGAAGCTCATGGCGCCCCGCCACATGGTGGCGATCCAGCAGAAGAACAACACCGCCAGGGGCAGGGAGATGGCCATGGTGCTGTACATGAAGTAAAGCAGGGCCGGCACCGGCAGGCCGGCGGTCATGAAGTGGTGGGCCCACACGATGAGGCCCAGCACGCCGATGGCGATGAAGCCATAGACCTGGGCGGTGTGGCCGTAGATGGGCTTGCGGGTGAAGGTGGACAGTACGTGGGGCATCAGGCCCCACACCGGCAGCAGCAGGATGTACACCTCCGGGTGGCCGAAGAACCAGAACAGGTGCTGGAACAGGATCGGGTCGCCGCCACCGGCCGCGTCGAAGAAGTGGGTGCCGAAGTGCCGGTCGGTGAGCAGCATGGTCACGCCGCCGGCGAGCACCGGCAGGGTGATGATCAGCAGCACCGCGGTGACCAGCCAGCCCCAGCAGAAGAGGGGCATCTTCATCAGCGTCATGCCGGGCGCGCGCATGTTGAGCAGGGTGGCGATGATGTTGATCGATCCCATGATGGAGCTGATGCCCAGGATGTGGATCGAGAAGATGGCGAAATCCACCCCGATGCCGCCCTGTACCGACAGGGGCGCGTAGAGCGTCCAGCCGGTGGCCACGGCGCCATCACCGATGCCGAACAGGGCCAGGATGAAAGGCATGGTGAGCAGCAGCGCGGCCGGCGGCAGCAGCCAGAAGCCCCAGTTGTTGAGGCGTGGCAGGGCCATGTCGGGGGCGCCGATCATCAGCGGGATCATCCAGTTGGCAAAACCGGTGGCGGCCGGCATCAGGGCCGCGAAGATCATCACCAGGGCGTGCACGCCGATCAGCTGGTTGAAGAACTCCGGCTTCATCAGCTGCAGGCCGGGCTGGAAGAGCTCGGCCCGCACCGCCAGGATCATCGCCCCGCCGAGGAAGAACATCAGCAGGGAGAAGGTCAGGTACATCGTGCCGATGTCCTTGTGGTTGGTGGTGGTCAGCCAGCGCATCAGCCCGGTGGGGTGATGAGCATGGCCGGCATGGGGGTCGAGGGTGTGGGTGGCGGTGTTCATCCGATGCTCCTCAGCGAAGGGCCTTGATCTGGGCGGGCTGGATCATGTCGCCTTTGTTGTTGCCGAAGGCGTTGCGCTCGTAGGTGATGATGGCGGCCAGGTCGGCGTCCGACAGGGTGGCCTTGAAGGCCTGCATGGCAGTGCCGGTCTTGCCGTTGAGGACGCGGTCCACATGGCTGTCGGGGATCAGCTTGCCTTCCGGCGAGAGCAGCGGGCCGGTAACGATCTTGCTGCCCGCCAGGGCCGGGAAGGCCGGCGGGATGCCCTGCCCTTCGGCCTGGTGGCAGGCGGCGCAGTTCTTCTCGTAGCCGGCCTTGCCGGCGGCCATCAGTTCATCCTTGGTCCAGGCCCGGTCGCTGCCGGCCGCCGCGGCAGCCATCTCGGTTTTCTTCTTGTCCACCCAGGCGGCGTATTCGGCCTCGGGGACGGCGCGGACCACCACGGGCATGAAGCCGTGGTCCTTGCCGCACAGTTCGGCACACTGGCCGCGATACACCCCGGGCTCCTCGATGCGCACCCAGGTTTCCCGCAGGAAACCCGGAATCGCGTCGCGCTTGACGCCGAACTGGGGCACCCACCAGGTGTGGATGACGTCGGTGGAGGTGAGCAGCACGCGCACCTTCTTGCCCACCGGCAGCACCACTTCGTTATCCACCTCGAGCAGGTAGTTCTCGCCCTTCGCCTCCTTGCCCTCGATCTGCTCCCGGGGGGTGGACATGGTGCTGATGAACTTGATGCCGGAGTCAGGGTATTCGTACTGCCATTTCCACTGCAGCCCGGTGACCTTGAGCACCATGTCGGCCTTCGTGCGGGTGTCTTCCATCTCGATCACCGCGTGAAAGGCCGGGATGCCCATCAGCACGAAGTCGATGAAGAGCAGGATGCCGAAGGGAACCAGTACCCAGAACCACTGGAAGGCGCCGGTGGGGCCGGTGAAGGTGGCCGGCTCGACCCCGCTGCTCTTGCGGTGCTTGACCATGGAATACACCATGATCGAGAAGACCACCACGAAGAGCACGGTGATGATCACCATGAACTCGTTGTGGATGTTCAGTGTGTCCCGGGCGATGGGTGTGACGGGCGTGGGGAAGTTCCAGGTGTAGTCGGCGCGGGCGGCGCCGGCGGCGAGAAGGAGGCTGAGTCCTGCGAAAAACCTGCCATGGGGTCGGGGGTTGAGTCGGGTCAAGTCTCGGCCTCGTCTTTTCGTGGGATGATCAATTCGGCTTTGCGGTCTAGCTGCGCAGCCGCCTGGAGAGATCGGAGAAGAACTGGCGCCGCTGGGGCGGGGTCATCAGACGCCCCACCTGGCAGCTACGGCCATGGGAGCGGATGCAGATCAGCGGGTCGGGGGCATCGCCGGCTTCCAGGCTGACGCGGGCCCACGCTGTGGAAAAACTCTGTTGGCTGTCCCTGCCGAGGAAGTGGGTGGTGACGGTGAGGCGGTCACCCTCAAGGCGGATGGTTTCACTGGCCGAGTCGGCGTGATCAAGGGCCCGCAGGGCAATATAGAGGGCGGCGAGCTCAAGGCCCGCGAAGGGAAGAACCAGCCAGGCGCCGGCCAGCAGAAAGCCGCCGCTCACCAGCAGGCTGATTGCAAGAATGCCGCAGACGAGATTGCGGCGTGCTGTCGGGGTCAGGGAGCAGTTGGGGCGCGCAGTCCATTCCTGCGCGCCCGCTGCCTCTGTTTTTGTCATAGCCATGGCGTCTCCTCCAGGCCCTGTCTGCGACTATTTGACGCAGATCAAATTGTGGGCTCAGTGTAGCATCGACTTTTCCTTTTGCAGTGCACTTAAATACTGTATAAGTAATTGAATCGAAGGAGAAAATTAAATGATTGCGTTGTTGCGTCGCAGCATGCTGGCTGTCGTTATGCTGGCTGTGCTGGCGGCCTGTTCTCCCACCGGGGAGGGCGGTGCGGCAAACGGCTTTGCCAGTACCGACATCACGGGCGCCAATTATGCAAAGGGCTTCCAGCTTACGGATCACACCGGGGCGCCGCGCAGCCTGGCTGACTACCGGGGGAAGGTGGTCACCCTGTTCTTCGGCTACACCCAGTGTCCGGACGTGTGCCCGACCAACTTGCTTGGCATGGCTGAAGTGATGCGCCAGTTGGGGCCGGATGCCGAAAAGGTGCAGGTGCTGTTCATCACGGTGGATCCGGAGCGTGACACCCAGGCGCTTCTTGCCGAGTATGTCCCGGCCTTCGACAAGCGCTTCACCGGTCTATACGGTGATGTCGAGACGACGGCCGCCGTGGCCAGGGACTTCAAGGTCTTCTACCAGAAGCAGGGAGATACCAAGGGCACCGCCTACACGATTGATCATTCCACTGGCACGTATGTCTTCGATCCGCAGGGGCGCTTGCGCCTTTACGTGAAACACGGTGAGAAGCCCGAAGTGGTCGCCGGGGATCTGCGCAAGCTGTTGGCGGGGAAGTAGTCTTCCCGATGCGTTGAAAAGCAAAAAGGGCAACCCGCGGGTTGCCCTTTTTGTCGGGAGCGTGGCGCTCAGGCCAGGGCGGCGAGCTGGGTGCGCATCTTCTGCATGGCCTTGGCCTCGATCTGGCGGATACGCTCGGCGGACACGCCGTACTCAGCGGCCAGTTCGTGCAGCGTGGCGGCGTCGCCTTCGGTCAGCCAGCGGCGACAGACGATGCTGCGACTGCGCTCGTCCAGGGTGGAGAGCGCGTCATGCAGGCCTTCGTCCTGCAGGCGGGCAGCCTGACGCCGCGCCAGCACGTCGGACGGCTCGGCATGGGGGTCGGCCAGATAGGCGATGGGGGCAAAGCGCTCCTCGTCATCGTCGCTGCCGCCTTCCAGAGCCATCTCCTGCCCGGACAGACGGGTTTCCATCTCGCGGACTTCTTCCGGCTTGACGCCCAGTTGCTGGGCCACGGCCAGCACTTCCTCGCCCTGCAGCGTGCTGCTGCTGCTCTTCATGCTGCGCAGGTTGAAGAACAGCTTGCGCTGGGCCTTGGTCGTGGCGATCTTGACCAGACGCCAGTTCTTGACGATGTACTCGTGGATCTCGGCCTTGATCCAGTGGATCGCGAAGGACACCAGACGCACGCCACGGTCGGGGTCGAAGCGCTTGACGGCCTTCATCAGGCCCACGTTGCCTTCCTGGATCAGGTCGGCATGGGGCAGGCCGTAGCCCAGGTAACCGCGGGCAACGGCCACCACCAGACGCAGGTGGGAAAGCACCAGTTTGCGCGCCGCTTCCAGGTCTTCCTTCTCCCGGAAGCTGTGGGCGAGATCGGATTCCTCCTTCTCGGTCAGCAGCGGGATGCGATTCACGCTCTGGATGTACTGATCCAGGCTGCCAACCGCGGACGGAACGGGAAACGACAGGGTGTGGGACATCTGCAACTACCTCCTTCGCTCAGATATTAGCACTCCCGGCTTGAGAGTGCTAAGGGGGCGAATGGTTCCGGAGAAATTGTTCGCCTGGCGCGTTTGACTGGTGCTGCGCCGAACCGCGGCGGGAGTTCGGTCCTGGAGGTGCTGCTCACAGGATGTGCCTGGTTGCTGTCGGCCTTTCGGCGGCGGAGGGCGCGCCATCGGGCCTGCACCGCTTCAGTGCAAAACGCCTTGTTGTGGTGCAATAAAGACCGAGTTCTTGCGGAATTTTAGTTGATAAATCACGTAAAAATCATTGGCACGCTATGTGCATTCGGACTTGTATGGCTAGTTTCATCAAGGGCTTGATAGGCTCTTCCCAGGCGAGGCCTGCCATTTATCAGGTAAAAAATTTTTGGAAATTTACTTGAACATTCACGTGAAATTTCCGTTGACATTAGAAATTAGCAAAACTAATCTTTGCATCAGTGATTGTTATTCAAAGGCCCTGGCGGGCGGCTTGGAGCCGGCAGCTGGGTTCTCTTTTCAAGGGGTGGCGGGATGAGCATGTTTGTGAAGACCCTGAACCTGGGTGGTGCCGGCCCGGCCGTGGCGATCAAGGATTCGATCGACGTGGCCGGTGTGCCGACCCAGGCGGGCTGCCAGGCGCTGGCCGATGTGCAGCCGGCCGAGCGCCATGCCGAGGTGGTCGAGCGTCTGCTCGTTGCGGGCTACCGCATCACCGGCAAGGTGACGATGCACGAGCTGGCCTTCGGCACCACCGGTATCAACGCCTGGGCCGGCACGCCGGTGAATCCCCGTTTTCCGGATCTCGTTCCCGGTGGTTCGTCCAGCGGATCCGCCGCGGCGGTGGCGGCGGGGGTGGTGGATGTGGCCCTGGGGTCCGACACGGGCGGCTCCATCCGCATTCCCGCGGCCTGTTGCGGCGTCTTCGGGTTCAAGCCGAGTTTCGGGCGGGTCAGCCGTCAGGGCGTGATGCCGGCGGTCACCAGCCTGGATTGCGTGGGGCCGTTTGCGGCCGACATGGACAGCCTGATTGCCTGCATGCAGGCAATCGACCCGGGTTTTGGCGCGCTGCCGGAGCTGGACGGCGTGTCCATCGGCCTGGTGGATGTCACGGCAGTGGCGGAGATCCGCGAGGCCGTAGCCGGTGCGGTGGCCGGTAGCGGCTTGCCGGCCGGGACGGTCCGCTTTGCCCACTTCGATGCGGCCTACCAGGCCGGGCTCGTCATCATCAACGCCGAAACCTGGGCGGCCTGTGGCCACCTGGTCGAGACCGGCAAGGTGGGCGCCGACGTGGCCCAGCGCCTGATGGCCGCCTCCCGCACCACCCCGGCCGATGTGGCGGCGGCCAACGCCGTCCGCGATGCCTTCGCGGCGGAGGTGGATGCCGCACTGGAACGCTTCTCCGTGCTCGCCCTGCCGACCATGGCCGATGCCCCGCCCAGCCTGGACCAGGCTGCCGATACCTCCCGGCTGGTCAGCATGACCTCGCTGGTGCGCCCCTTCAATCTGTCCGGCCATCCGGCCATTGCCATCCCGCTGCCAGCCCGGAGCGGTTTTCCCGTCAGCCTGCAACTGGTCGCGGCCAGGGGGCACGACGAATTGCTGTGTGCCGTGGCCCGGCACGTGGCCAGTCGGTTGCAGTGACACCAACTCTCAAGCGGAGACACCCATGTTAGTGGCTATGAAAGAGACCCGGGAAAGTGACGCCGCCCATCCGGCGGCCGCCCTGGAGGCACTGCTGCTGGAAATCAGGCAGCGTCGGAAGGAATTCGAAAAGCAGCAGCACATCTCGCCGGACATCATCCAGCGCTTCAAGGAAGTCGGGGTGTATCGCGCCCTGGTGGCCAAGCGCTTCGGTGGTGACGAAAAGTCGCCGGCGGAGTTCTGCCAGTTGATAGAGAGGATCGCCGAGGCCGACGGCTCTGCCGGCTGGGTGGCGAGCTTCGGCATCGGTGGCGTCTACCTGGCGGCCCTGCCCCTGGCGACCCTGGAAAAGCTCTACGCCAACGGACCGGACGTGGTCTTCGCCGGCGGCATCTTTCCGCCCCAGCCGGCCGAGCTGGTGGAAGGTGGTTTCAAGGTGAGCGGGCGCTGGAGCTGGGGCAGCGGCAGCATGGGCGCCGAGGTGGTGGGCGCCGGCATCCTGCCGAAGAACGCCGAGGGTTCCGGGCTGCCGCGCATGGCCGTGATGCCGCGGGAGAAGGTGCAGATCGTGCCCAACTGGGATGTGATGGGCCTGCTCGGCACCGGCAGCCACGACATCGTGGTGAAGGACGTGGTGGTGCCCGAGGAATGGACCTTCGTGCGGGGTGGCGCAGCCTCCCTCGACACGCCCCTCTACCGTTACCCGACCCTGTCCTTCGCTGCCCAGGTGCTCACCGTGGTGGGCCTCGGCATCGGCCGTGCGGCCATCAACGAGGTGCTGGGCATGGCCGCCGGGCGCGCCTCGGTAACGGGCGCCCCCAACCTGGGCGAGCGCATCTACGTTCAGCTCGAGATCGCCCGGATCGAGGCCGAACTGCGGGCTGCCCGTGCGTGGTTCTACGAGGCCATCGACGATGTGTGGCAGGTGCTGCTGGCCGGTGGTACGCCCACCGATCACCAGGTGAGCATGCTGCGCCTGTCCACCACCCATGCCTCCCGTGTCGGGGCCGACGTGGCCCGCCGCGCCCAGATGCTCTCCGGCGGCACCGGCGTATATGAATCGAGCCCGCTGGCCGCCCAGGTCCGCGACGCCCAGATGATCACCCAGCACGCCTTCATGGGCGACATCACCTACCAGAACGCCGGCGCCATGCTCTTCGGGCATAAGCCGCTGCCGGGCTACCTGTAACACCCAACGATCCACGGGAGATTGAGATGAGTGACAAGAAGCCGCTGCGCGTGCTGTTCTGCATGGGCGTCAATCAGAACTTCATGGACGGCACCGCCGACGAGATGAAGGATGTGTGGGGCGCCTTCGTGGCCATGATGCAGGGCATCGCGCGCCTGCCCGGCGTGCGCGTGCTGGGCAACATGGACGACGACCAGATCATGGTCGGCCCGTCCGTCGCCTTCCCCTGGACCACCTACGTGCTGGCCGACGTGCCCGACCTGGAGACGGTCACCGCCGCCTGCAACCTGTTCCGCGCCACCCCGGTGGGCGACGGCACCTACAAGCTGTGGAAATACATCCGCGTCGAGGCCCGCATCGGCCGCGAGCTGGTGATTCCCGAGTAAGGCCGCGGGGATCCGACCATGACCGACCTCGCCCACCTCCGCCAGCTCGAGGCACGCCTCGACCGCCTGGAAAGCGAAGGCGCCATCCGCGCCTGCATCAACCGCTACATGTTCCTGTGCGACTACCTGGATGCCCGCACGCCCCTGGATGAACTGGCCGGGTTGTTCACCGTGGATGCGGTGTGGGAAGGCATCGGCGAGAAGTACAAGGGCACCTTCGGGCGCATCGAGGGGCGCGAGGCGATCGGCGCGATGATGGCCAAGTACATGGTCGAGCCGGCGCACTTTGCCCTCAACGTGCATTTCCTGACCAGCGAGACGATCCGCGTGCATGCCCCGGATGCGGCCACCGGCACCTGGGTGATGCTGCAGACCTCCACCTTCGCCAGCGGCGCTTCACACCTCAACGCAGCCCGGCTGAGCATCGACTTCGCCCGCCAGGACGGCGTCTGGCGGATGGCCCATTTCCGTACCGAGAACCTGTTCAGCCGTCCGGTGACGGCCTGGAACGCTAGCGCGGCCCTGCCGGTGCCGCGCTAGCCCCCCGTCCCTCTCATCAGATAGAGAAACAAGGAAGACAACACCATGACAAGCCAAACCACCAGCAAGGGCCACACCCTGGCCGACCTGGTCCAGCACGACCGGGTGCATACCTCCCTCTACACCGACCCGGCCATCTTCGAAGACGAGATGGACAAGGTCTTCGCCAACACCTGGGTGTGGGTTGCCCACACCAGCGAGATCCCCGAAGCCGGCAGCTACAAGACCGGCTACATCGGCCGCCAGCCGGTGGTCACCGTGCGCGACCGCAAGCAGCAGGTGCATGTGCTGCTCAACCGCTGCCGCCACCGCGCCGCCACCGTCTGCGAAGGCCACAAGGGCAAGACCAACAGCTTCGTGTGCCCCTACCACGGCTGGAGCTACTCCCTGGACGGCGCCCTGCGCGGCGTGCCCAGCCCGGAGAGCTACGGCGACCTGCTGGACAAGGCCGACTACCCGCTGGTCAAGCTGCGCGTCGAGGAATACGCCGGCATGATCTTCGCCACCTTCAAGGACGACATCGAGCCCCTGGTCGACTTCCTCGGCCCGGCCAGGAAGTGGATGGACCTGTTCATGAAGCAGGGCGGCGGCTTCCCGATCAAGGTGGGCGGCGAGCATCGCTTCCGCTTCCCCGGCAACTGGAAGATCCAGCTCGAGAACACCACCGATGCCTACCACTTCCCGCTGGTGCACAAGTCCTTCCTGTCCTCGGTGGACAAGCAGACTGAAGAGATGCTCGACTTCGTCGAAGGGCCGGGCTTTGTGGAAGACCTGGGCAACGGCCACAGCGTGATGGTCATGATCCCCGACCTGGTGGACCTGGAGGCCAACCTGGAGGCCCCCATCCCCGAGCGCTTCGCCGCGCTGGCCGAGGAGCTGCGCGCCGACTACCCCGAAGACCAGGTGCGCCGCATCGTGCGCGCCGTGGGCGGCTCCGGCTTCAACCTCAACATCTTCCCGAACATCGCGTGCTCCATGGCCTTCTTCCGGGTGCTGCGCCCGGTGTCGGTGACCGAGACCGAGATCCACCACGCAGTGATCACCATGGATGGCGGCCCCGAGGCCGGCAACCGCGCCCGCCTGCGCATGCACGAACACTTCCAGGGCCCGATGGGCTTCGGCACCCCCGATGACTCCGAGGCCTGGGAGCGCGTGCAGAAGGGCTCCAATGCTGGCACCGACCAGTGGATCCTGCTCAACCGCGGCCTGGCCAAGGAACAGGAGACGGCCGACGGCCGCCGCAGCGACGTGAGTGCGGAAACCGGCATGCGCGCCGCCTACCGCCAATGGAAAAAACTGATGACCGCCTGAGGCGGAGGACGAAGCCATGAACATTGAACTGCTCAACCACGCCAGCGCCTTCATCTGCCAGGAAGCCGACATGCTCGACCACGGCGAGTACCCCGAGTGGCTCGCCCTGTGGGAAGAGAAGGGCCTCTACATCGTGCCGATCAACCCGGACGAAACCGATTTCGCCAACACCCTCAACTACGCCTGCGACGACGCCAAGATGCGCAGCCTGCGCGTGGCCCGCCTGGGCAGCGGCGAGTCCATCTCCACCTCCCCGGCGCCGCGCACCATCCGCAGCGTGTCGCGCTTCCGCATCCTCGCCGACGACGGCAAGACCGTCACTGTGCGCTGTGCCCAGAACCTGCGGGAGTTCCGCAAGGAGATCCAGAAGCACTACACCGCCAACCTGACCTACACCCTGGTCCGCGACGGCGACAGCTTCCGCATCCAGCAGAAGGTGGTGCGCCTGCTCAACGCCTCCGATGCGCTGCAGTGCATCGGCTACATCCCGTAAGGAGCGCAGCATGAGCCAAGTCGCCCTCGTCACCGGTGCCGCCCAGGGCCTCGGCAACATCATCGCCCGGCGCCTGCATGCGGCCGGCTACAAGCTGGTCCTCACCGACGTGAACGAGGACATGGCCCGCGCCGCCGCCGCGCAGCTGGATGCGAGCGGGGACACGGTGCTGCCGCTGGCCCTGGACGTGATGCAGAAGTCCGCCTTCGAGGCCGCCCTGGCCGCCGTGCGCGAGCGCTGGGGCGGGCTGCATGTGGCGGTCAACAACGCTGCCATCACGCCCACCACGCCGGTGATGCAGATCACCCCGGAAGAGTTCGACACGGTGCTGGCGATCAACCTGCGCGGCACCTTCCTCGGCTGCCAGGTGTTCGGTGCGGCGATGGGGCAGGCCGGTTACGGCCGCCTCATCAACGTCGCCTCCCTGGCCGGGCAGAACGGCGGTACCGCCTCCGGCGCCCATTACGCCGCGTCGAAGGGCGGCATCCTGACCCTCACCAAGATCTTCGCCCGCGAGCTGGCGGCTGCCGGCGTCACCGTCAATGCCATTGCCCCGGGCCCCATGGAGCTGCCCTCGGTGCGCGCCGCCGTGCCGCCCGAGCGCCTCGAGAAGCTCATCGAGATGATCCCGGTGAGGCGCCTCGGCAACCCGGAGTTCGTCGCCAGCCTGGTCGTGCAGCTGGCCTCCGCCGAAGCCGACTTCGCCACCGGCGCCGCCTGGGATGTGAACGGCGGCATCTTCATGCGCTGAGCGGCGAAGCGAAACCAACAGAAGGGAAAACATAAAAATGTCTGAAGAAACGCTCCGGGTTGTCGTCCGCCGCAGCGAGTGCCAGGGCCAGGGCGTTCTCGTCCTAGACCTGGCGCCCGCAGACGGTGGCGAACTGCCCCCCTTCGAGGCGGGGGCCCACGTGGACCTGCATCTGGGCGAGGGGCTGGTGCGCCAGTATTCCCTGTGCGGCAATCCCGCCGATCGCCAGGTCTACCGCTTGGGCATCCTCAAGGATCCGAATTCCCGCGGCGGTTCCGTCGCTGCCCACGAGCGCCTCCGCGAAGGCACCGTGGTCGAGATCGGGGTGCCGCGCAACCTCTTCCCGCTGGAGGCCGGCGCACGCCGCAGCATCCTGGTGGGCGGTGGCATCGGTGTGACGCCCATGATCGCCATGGCACATACCCTGTCTGCCCAGGACAAGCCCTTCGAGCTGCACTACAGCGGGCGCACCCGTTCGTCCTGTGCCTTTCTCGACGAGCTGGCGGTGGCGCCCTTCAGCGCCCAGGTGCACACCCACTTCGACGACGGTGCGGTGGAGCAGCGCCTGAATCTGGTCGAAGTGCTGACCGGCGCCGATGCGGGCACCCACCTCTACGTCTGCGGCCCGTCCGGCTTCATGGATTGGGTCATTGCCGAGGCGGGGCGCCTGGGTTTGTCCGCCGGGCAGATCCACAAGGAGTACTTCCAGGTGGAGGCGCCCAGTGCGGGCGGCAAGGCCTTCGACGTGGCCCTGAAGAAATCCGGCAAGACGGTGCATGTGGCCGAAGGCCAGACCATCGTCGACGCCCTGGCCGGTGTTGGCATCAAGATCAAGGTGTCCTGCGAGCAGGGCGTCTGCGGCACCTGCCTGTGCAACGTGCTGGAGGGCACCCCCGACCACCGGGACGTCTTCCTGACCGACGAGGAGAAGGCCGACAACGACCAGATCCTCCTGTGTTGTTCCCGCGCCCTCAGCGACACCCTGGTGCTGGACCTCTAGCCGGATCATCCCCAAGGAGAGACATGATGATCGATACCCATGAATTCCGTAACGGCATGGCCATGCTCACCGGCGCCGTCAACGTCATCACCACCGCCGGCGCCGACGGGCTGGCCGGCTTCACCGCCACGGCGGTGTGCAGCGTCACCGACCAGCCGCCCACGCTGCTGGTGTGCATGAACCGTTCGTCCTACGCCCACCGCTTCTTCACCGCCAACGGCGTGCTCTGCGTCAATCTGCTCGGCGGCGACCAGCAGGATCTGTCGGGCCTGTTTGCCGACCGCAACGTGAGCATGGAGGAACGCTTCCAGCGCGCCCGCTGGCAGGCCCTGGCAACCGGCAGCCCGGCCCTGGACGACGCCCTGGCGAGTTTCGACTGTCGCATTGCGCAGATCCACGACGTGGGTTCCCACAGCATCTTCTATTGCGAGGTGCAGCAGATGCGTCAGGGCGATCAACGCCCCGGCCTGGTGTATTTCAACCGCAATTACCACCGGGTCGGTGACGAGAGCCGTGCGGCCGGGTGAATACCTGGTTCAATTTTATTGCTTCTGAATTCGCCAATTCATTACCCAATTGGGCTGCAGCCATGCCAAACCTGAATGTCTATCTGCTGGAAGGCCATTCCGACGCACAGAAGGAATTGCTGCTGGCGCGCATGACCGATGCCGTCGTGGACAGCATTGCCGCACCGCAGGCCTCCGTCCGGATCTTCCTGATCGAGTTGCCCCGGGCGCATGTCAGCGTGGGCGGGGTCAGCTTGGCGGCCGCAGCGCGGGCCGGTGAGCCGATTCCCGCAGGCGGCCCGACCGTCCATGTGTTCCTGATCGCGGGGCGCAGTGAGGCGGCGAAGGAGGTCCTGATCGGGCGTCTCACCGGGGTGATCGGCGAGGTGCTGGACATTCCGCCGGCGCCGGTACGCATCATGATTTTCGATGTGGCCAATACCGATTTCGGCATGGAGGGAAAGACCGCCCGGGCCATGGGCCGCTGAGGGCGCGATTGGGCACGTAATTGGTGCGAAATGGGTGGTCACCGCACTGCAATATGGCAGCTTTGAAAAGGGTGCTCTTTCCTGGATTCACCCAAGCCCCCGAAATGGCCCCGGGCGCCTGAATCCCGCCAAATAGGCGGAAATGGCATGAAGAATGCTCTTGAATAGTGTCCGTGATGCGCTGCAGCGAATGGACCCATTCGGAAGTCGTCCTTCAAAACCAGGCAGTGCAAGCGGCTTTATTTTTGGATATAAACGTGAAAAATCACGTGAATAGATTTGTGAATCGTGTTTTTCCGGACGGAAGCTCACGAAATCTCGATGCAGGCAGTGCCATTCTTTGACTGGAGATTGAACATCATGAAATTCAAGCGTCTCGTAGCGTCGGCAGTAATGGGTACCCTGTTTTCCGGGGCCGCTTTTGCGCAGGTCAAGGTGGGCGTGATTTCGTCCTCCACGGGGCCCATCGCCATGGTCGGCATTCCCCAGAAGAATTCCGTCCCCCTGATGCCGACCAAGGTCGGCAACCTCACGGTGCAATACATCCCCCTGGATGACGGCAGTGACCCCACCGCCTCGGTGGTGGCGATCAAGAAGCTGATCAGCGAGGAGAACGTGGACGCCATCATCGGCCCCTCCGGCTCTCCCAACGCGATGGGCGTGATCCAGTTTGCCGCCGAAGCCGGCGTGCCCCTGTTGGCCCCGGTCGGCACCGCCGCCGTGGTGCTGCCGATGGACGACAAGAAGAAGTGGGTCTTCAAGACCACCCAGAACGACCAGTTGATCGCCGACGCCCTGGTGGGCCACATGGCCAAGCACGGCATCAAGACGGTGGGCTTCATCGGCTCGTCCGACCCCTATGGTGAAAACTGGGCCAAGGTGTTCACCGAGAGCGCCGGCCGCAAGGGCATCAAGGTGGTGGCCAGCGAGCGCTTCCAGCGCAGCGACAGCTCCGTCACCGCCCAGGGCCTCAAGCTGCTGATGGCCAAGCCCGACGCCGTCTTGATCGCCGCCCCGGGCACCCCCGCGGTGCTGCCGCAGATCACCCTTTACGATCAGGGCTACAAGGGCAAGTTCTACCAGACCCACGGCGCAGCCCTGCCCGAGTTCCTCAAGCTCGGCGGCAAGAAGGTCGAAGGCACGGTGCTCGCCGCCAGCCTGATGCTGGTGCTCGATCAGGTCACCGATGCCCACCCGTCCCGCAAGATCGCCATCGACTATGTGAATGCCTACGAGAAGCTCCACGGCGTCAAGCCGGCGACCTTCGGCGGCAACGTCTTCGATGCCGGCCTGTTGCTCAAGGCGGCCATCCCCGTCGCGGCCGCCAAGGGCAAGCCCGGCACGCCGGCCTTCCGCTCGGCCCTGCGCGACGCCCTCGAACAGACCAAGGACATGCCCGCCACCCAGGGGGTTTACAACATGTCGCCGGCTGACCACAGCGGCTTCGACGAGCGTGGCCGCGAGCTGATCACCGTCAGCGGCGGCAAGTGGACCCTGATCCCCTGATGCCCACGGGCGGAGGCCGGGGCGACCTGGCTTCCGCGGGCTGGCGCTCCGTCCGGCGCGCCCTGCTTTTCCGCCCCCGGGCGGTGTCTTGTACGAGGGTTTCCCCATGGAATTTCAGATTGCGTTGATGCTCGTGCAGGACGGCATCACCAACGGTGCGATCTACGCACTGCTGGCCTTGGCCCTGGTGCTGGTGTTTGCGGTCACCCGGGTGATCTTCATTCCCCAGGGCGAGTTCGTGGCCTACGGCGCCCTGACCCTGGCCATGCTGCAGGCCGGCGTGGTGCCGACCACCGTGTGGCTGCTGGTGGGCCTCGGGGTGGCTGTGACGGTGGTGGACGGCGTGCCGGCCCTCCGCTCGGGCCGCCCCGGGCGCCTGCTCGGCGTGGCCGGCTGGAACCTGGTCTACCCCCTGGGGGTGGCCGCGCTGGTATCGGTGCTCCCGCTGCAAAGCCTGCCACAGCTGGCCCAGGTAGCCCTGGCCCTGGCCGTCGTGGTGCCCATGGGGCCGCAGATGTACCGGCTGGTGTATCAGCCCATCGCCTCGGCGCCCATCCTGATCCTGCTGATCGTGTCGGTGGCAGCGCACCTGACCATGGTGGGCCTGGGCTTGCTGTTCTTCGGTGCCGAAGGCCAGCGCACCCCCGCCTTCTCGGATGCCTCCCTGGCGCTCGGCCCGCTCACCGTGCCCGGCCAGACCCTGTTCATCGTCGCCGTCTCGGTGACGCTGATCGTGGCCCTGTTCCAGTTCTTCGAGCGCACCCTGTACGGCAAGGCCCTGCGGGCCACCGCCATGAACCGGGTGGGGGCGCGGCTGATGGGGATCTCCCCAGCCCTGGCCGGCAAGCTCACCTTCTTCCTGGCGGCCTTCATCGGCGCCCTGTCGGGGGTGCTGATCGCGCCCATCACCACCGTTTATTACGACACCGGCTTCCTGATTGCGCTGAAGGGCTTCGTGGCCGCCATTATCGGCGGGCTGGCCAGCTACCCGCTGGCGGCCGTCGGTGCGCTGCTGGTGGGCCAGCTCGAGTCCTTCTCCTCCTTCTGGGCCAGTGCCTACAAGGAAGTCATTGTCTTCACCCTGATCATCCCCGTGCTGCTGTGGCGCTCCCTGACCAGCCGCCATGTGGAGGAAGAAGAATGAACGCCAAGCTCTCGCCGCGCCTGGTGCTGGGGGGCTTTCTGGCCCTGCTGGCCGCGGCACCCCTGTTCCTGTCGCCCTTTTCGGTGACCCTGCTGAACTACATCGGCCTGTATGCGCTGGTGGCCCTCGGGCTGGTGCTGCTCACCGGGGTGGGTGGCCTGACCAGCTTCGGCCAGGCAGCCTTCGTGGGTCTTGGTGCTTACACCACCGCCGCCCTTACAACCCTGCCTTCCCTGCCTGGCTGGATCGCCTGGGTGGGGAGCTCCCCCTGGCTGACCCTGCTGGCCGGCCTGCTGCTGACCACCGTGGTGGCCGTCCTGCTGGGCTCCCTGACCCTGCGCCTGTCGGGCCACTTCCTGCCCCTCGGTACCATGGCCTGGGGCATGAGCCTGTACTTCCTGTTCGGCACCTCGGAGAGCCTGGGCGGGCATTCCGGCCTCAACGGCATTCCGCCGATCAGCCTCTTCGGCCTGAGCCTGGATACCGGCGAGCGCATCTTCTACCTGATCTGGGCCTTCGTGCTGGTGGCGGTGCTCACCACCCAGAACCTGCTGGACTCCCGCGAGGGGCGGGCCATCCGTGCCCTCAAGGGCGGCATCGTGATGGCCGAGGCGATGGGCGTGGATACCTCCCGCTCGCGCATGGTGATCTTCCTGATCGCCGCCCTGCATGCCTGTGCTTCGGGCTGGCTGTATGCCCACATGCAGCGCTTCGTCAATCCGACGCCCTTCGGCCTGCACATCGGCATCGAGTATCTGTTCATGGCCGTGGTCGGCGGTGCGGGGCATGTCTGGGGTGCCCTGGTGGGGGCGGGGGTGATCACCCTGCTCAAGCAGTGGCTGCAGGACATCCTGCCCAAGCTGCTGGGGCAGGCCGGCAACTTCGAGGTGATCGTCTTCGGCCTGATGATGATCGTCGTGCTGCAGCGCGCCCGGGGCGGCCTGTGGCCCTTGCTGCGCCGTATCGTGCCGCTGCGGGTGGACACCAAGACCATCGACGCAGCGGCCGAGGCCCTGCCGCGCCGCACGCCGCCCAAGGCCGGCGAGGTGATCCTTGAGGCGCGCAACGTGACCCGCAAGTTCGGCGGCCTGGTGGCCAACAACAACATGAGCCTGCAGGTGAGGGCGGGTGAGATCCTGGCCCTGATCGGCCCCAACGGCGCCGGCAAGAGCACCATGTTCAACCAACTCTCCGGGGTGGATACGCCCACCTCCGGCGAGGTGCTGTTCCTGGGCCAGCCGGTGGCCGGCAAGGACTCGCGCCAGATCGCGCGCATGGGCATGAGCCGTACCTTCCAGCACGTCAAGCTGCTGCCCACCATGAGCGTGCTCGAAAACGTGGCCATCGGCACCCATCTGCGCGGTGGCAAGGGCGTGCTGTCGGCGGCCTGGCGCCTGGATCGGACCGAGGAGGCGCGCCTGCTCAAGGAGGCCGCCCGGCAGATCGAGCGGGTCGGGCTGGGTGAGTTCATGCACGCCGAGGCCGGCAGCCTGGCCCTGGGCCAGCAGCGCATCCTGGAAATCGCCCGCGCCCTGTGCGCCGACCCCTGCCTGCTGCTCCTCGACGAGCCGGCCGCCGGCCTGCGTCACAAGGAGAAGCAGGCCCTCGCCGACCTGCTGCGCAAGCTGCGTGCCGAAGGCCTGGCCACGCTGATTGTCGAACACGACATGGACTTCGTGATGAACCTGGTGGATAGGGTGGTGGTGATGGAATTCGGCCAGAAGATCGCCGAAGGCCTGCCCGACGAGATCCAGCAGGACCCGGCAGTGCTCGAAGCCTATCTGGGAGGGGTGGAGTGATGGCAAATCCGAACAAGACCGTGCTGGAGATCCGTGATCTCAGCGTTGCCTACGGCAAGGTCGAAGCCCTCAGCAATGCCAGCCTGACCGTGGGCGAGGGCCAGATCGTCACCGTGATCGGCCCCAATGGCGCCGGCAAGACCACCATGCTGTCGGCCATCATGGGGGTGCTCGAATCGAAGGGTCAGGTGGCCTTCGACGGGAGCATCGAGCTGGTGCCCGAGGTGGAGCGCATGGTGGCCCGGGGCATGAACCTGGTGCCCGAGAAGCGCGAGCTGTTCAGCGAGATGAGCGTGGAGGACAACCTGCTGCTCGGCGCCTTCCAGCGCTACCGCAGCGGCCTGCGCGATCACGCCAATACCATGGAAGAGATCTATGCCCTGTTCCCGCGCCTCAAGGAGCGGCGCAGCCAGCTGGCCGGCACCCTGTCGGGGGGCGAGCGGCAGATGCTGGCCGTGGGCCGTGCGCTGATGGCCAAGCCCAAGCTGCTGATGCTGGACGAGCCCAGCCTGGGCCTGGCGCCGCTGATCGTGCGCGAGATCTTCCGCATCATCGCCGAGCTGCGCCGCCGCGGCGTGTCGATTCTGCTGGTGGAGCAGAACGCCCGCGCCGCCCTGCAGGTGGCCGACTATGCCTACGTGCTTGAGACCGGCCAGATCGCCATGCACGGCCCGGCCCATCAGCTCGCCGACGACCCCCGCGTGATCGACGCCTATCTGGGTCTAGGCAGCAAACACCAGGCGATGCTCGCCACCTGAGCGCACTCAAGGAGATACACGAATGGAAGCCCTGCGCATCATGATCGACGAACATCAGTCTCTGGCGGCCATCCTGCACGCCATCCGGCTGATGCTCCGGGACATCGGCTCCGGCACCCTGCAGCCCGACATGGGGCTGCTGCGGGCCATGGTTCATTACCTGGACGCCTACCCCGAGAAACGTCACCACCCCAAGGAAGACCAGTTCATCTTCGCCCTGCTCAAGCAGCGCACCGCAGAAGGCGCCGAAGCCATCGCCGCCCTGGAGGAGGAGCACGCCCGGGGCAACGACCGCATCAAGGCCCTCGAAGTGGCCGTGCAGCGCTATGCCAATGGCGAGCCCGGCGCCTTCGAGGGCTTCGTGGCCGCCTTCGAGGCCTTCGCTGCCTTTTATCGGGAGCACATGATGCGCGAGGAGCGGGAGATCCTGCCCCTGGTGCACAAATATTTCACCGCTGAGGACTGGGCCATTGCGAATGCCGGCTTTGCCGGCAAGCCCGATCCCATGGGCGGCACCCGTCCGCCCGATGGCCCGGAGGATTTTGCGCGCATCTTCTCGCGCCTGGTGGCCGCCGCCCCCGAGCCCATCGGCCTGGGGGCCGGCCCCTACAAGGCGGACTGAGGGCAGGGCCGGCGCGGGCGTCGTCCGGCGCTGCCGGACAGGCGCCCGAGCGGGTATCATGCCCGAGGCCGGTGGCCGGCCTGGCCGACTCCGGGTTTCAAGGGCTTCAAACCGTCATTCCGATATGCCACGCGCAAAAAAGAACAGCCGCTTCCTGCCGACCAGCGAGAACTTCCGTTACGAGGAGTTCCCCTTCTACTGGCTGGCCCGGGTCCATGCCATCTACACCCAGCAGATGGAGCAGATCCTGAAAAAACTGGGCACCGACGTTCCGACCCGGCGCGTGCTCCACCTGCTGAAGAATCACGGCACCCTCAGCGTCTCCGAGATCGCGACCCACGCCATCATCAAGTTGTCCACCATCACCCGCATCGTGCAGCGCATGCGCGACGAGGGCCTGGTGCACACCGCCACCAACCCGGATGACGCGCGCATTACCGACGTCTCCATGACGCCCAAGGGCGAAAACCTGCTGGCCGAGATCCAGCAGGCCACCAGCAAGATCTTCATACGTGGCTACGGCGACCTAAGCGAAGCCCGCCTGATGCGGATCAGCCAGGACCTCGAAGAGATCTTCAACAACCTGGCCGATCACTGAGCGGCCTCCGGCAGGGCGGACGGCCGTCGGGGCAATGGACGCCATGCTTTGGGGTGTCCGCGCGCCAGGACGGATCCAGCCTGCCGAAAAATATTTTCACGGTGCGTGTAACAAGCGCCCCGTCCGTCCGACCAATGACCAGCACCAGGTATCTGCGTGGCCCTTCGGCCACCTGCCGGCGCCCCCGATTCCAACAGGAGAGATCATCATGAAGAAGACCACTTCCGGCCTGACCGCCGCCCTTGCCACTTCCCTGGCCCTTGCCGGTGCCGCCCACGCCGGTGAGAACCCCTTTGCCGCCAAGTCCCTGGAGGGGGGCTATCAGCTGGCTCAGGCCGACACCAAGGCCAAGGACGGCAAGTGTGGCGGGGACAAGAAAATGGACGGCAAGTGTGCCGGCGACAAGAAGATGGAGGGCAAGTGCGCTGCCGGCAAGAAGGCCGATGGCAAATGCGCCGCCGACAAGAAAAAGGACGCCAGCTGCGGCGGCGACAAGAAGATGGACGGCAAGTGCGCCGCCGACAAAAAGTAAGAGTCCGTGCCGCACGGGGTTGGGTGGCCCCGCCCCGTGCCAGGAGCGTCTGACATGCACGCACGCATGCCCGTCGGGGCAGGGCTTGGGTTCCGCCGCGAGCTGTTGCCCGAGTTGGAAGCCGGTGTTCCGGACGCCGTGCAGTTCTTCGAGTTGGCCCCGGAGAACTGGGCCGGCATGGGCGGCCGTTCGGCCCGCCAGTTGCGCGCCTTCACCGAACGCTACCCCTTCGTGTGCCACGGCCTGTCCCTGTCGGTGGGCGGCCAGCGGCCCCTCGATACCGACCTGCTCCTGCGCACCCGCGACTTCATGGCGACGCACGGCATCGGCCTGTATACCGAACATTTGTCCTGGAGTAACGACGCCGGCCAGCTCTACGACCTGCTGCCCTTGCCCTGCACCGGCGAGGCGGTGCGCTGGGCTGCGGCCCGCATCCGCCAGGCCCAGGACGTACTCGGCTGCCGCATCGGCATCGAGAACGCCTCGCGCTACGTCACGCCCCCCGGCGCCGAGATGGACGAGGCCAGCTTCATCCGCGCTGTTGTCGACGAGGCTGATTGCCTGCTCCACCTGGACGTGAACAACATCCTGGTCAATGCCCGCAACTTCGGCTTCGACCCCTTCGATTTCCTCCGTGCGCTACCGCTGGCACGCACCTGCTACATCCATGTGGCCGGCCACCATGTGGAGGATGACGGCCTGCTCATCGACACCCATGGCGCCCCGGTCATCGACCCGGTGTGGGATCTGCTGGCCGAGGCCTACCGCCACACCGGCCCGGTGCCTACCTGCCTGGAGCGGGACTTCGGCTTTCCGCCCCTCGCCGAACTGGCGGAGGAGGTGGCCCGCATCGCCCGCCTGCAGGTGGCCGGAGCCGCCCGATGAGCCGCCTGCGCGAGTTTCAGTTGGCCTTCGGCCGGCGCATCCGGGCCGGTGCAAGGGCTCCCGTGCCGGCCGGTGTGCCGCGCCAGCGCATGGCGGTGTACGAGGAACTGCTCTTCAACAACCTGCGCAGCTTCCTCGACCGCTGCTTCCCGGTGGGCCGGGACTGCCTCGGTGAGGTCCGGTGGACCCGCCTGTGCCGGGCCTTCTACCGGGACTGGCCCTGCGCGACCTCCTGGTTCCGCGAGATCCCGCGGGAGTTCGTCACTTACCTGGAGGCCGGTACCGGCCAGCGCCTGCCGCGCTGGTTTGTCGAGCTGGCCCGCTACGAATGGGCCGAGCTGGCCGTGGACGTGATGGACACCGTGCCGCCCGCCGATCTGGCCGACGGCGATCTCCTGGCCGGGTGTCCCGTCGTCAATCCGGCCCTCCTGTCCCTGGCCTTCCAGTGGCCGGTCCACCGCATCGGGCCGGCCTTTCGTCCGCGGCGCCCGGCAGCGGTGCACCTGCTGGTGTTCCGCGATGCCGCCGATGAGGTGTGCTTTGTCGAGACCAGCACCGCCACTGCGCGTCTGCTGGCCCTGCTGGCCGACGGCCGGGTATCCGGGGGTGACGCCCTGGCACGCCTTGCCGCAGAACTGGGGCGTGCGCCGGACGCCGCCTTCATGGATTTCGGCCGGCACAGTCTGGCCGATTTGCGTCGGCTTGGCGTACTGCTGGGGACGACAGCATGAGCTTCCCTGCTATGCTGAAAAAAGGGGCGCTGCCGCCCCTGCTGTCTGTTCCCAACCGCATTCATCCGCATGCCATGACTGCCATTTCCTACACCGAACTCATCTCCGGCTTCCGTCCCCAGCTGCTCAAGTTTGCCCGACTGCAGCTTCAGGATGATGCGGCCGCCGAGGATGCCGTGCAGGAGGCCATAGAGGCCGCCCTCAAGGGCATCGAGCGTTTTGCCGGCCGTTCGGCCCTGAAGACCTGGCTGTTCACCATCGTGCGCCACAAGGTCATCGACTTCCTGCGCGAGCGGGGGCGCACGGTACAGGTCTCCAGCCTGGAGCGGGACGAGGCCGACATGGACGAAGCCTTCGACGCCCTGTTCCGGGAGAACGAACACTGGAGCCCGGTGAGCCGTCCGCGGCCGTGGGGCAACCCCGAGGAAGCCCTCGAACAGCAGCAGTTCTGGCAAGTCTTCGAGATCTGCCTGGAAGTGCTGCCGGCCCGCACCGCCCGGGTATTCATGATGCGCGAGTTCCTTGGTCTCGAGACCGACGAGATCTGCACCACCCTGGACCTGAGCACCGGAAACTGCAACGTGATCCTCCATCGGGCGCGGGCCGGTCTGCGTCAGTGTCTCTCGGAGGGCTGGTTCGGCGCGGAGGCGGCCCGATGCTGACCTGCAAGCACACCACGCGGCTCCTCTCCGAAGCCCTTGACCGACCCCTGGGCAAGCGTGAGTACCTGGCGCTGCGCCTGCACCTCCTCTTCTGTCGTGGTTGCCGGGCCTTCCGGCAAAACATCTATGTCCTCCGCAAGGTGAGCCGAAGCTTCATGGGCCGTGACGACGGCCCGAACTGAACTCTTCAGCAGCAAACCTTCAGATTTCCCGCGAATGACCGTCACAGGAGAGGTTTAGCCTGTTGCGGCGCCGCATGCTGCCCCTTGTGCCTTGGCCGCCAAACGGCGATCGCAGATGGCGATGCGGCAAATGTGCTTTGCTGCATCGCAGCAGCGGGACTATCCTGTCGGTTATGGCACCACCCAATGAAGCGAGAATCAGCGTGAGCGAAATTGACCTGAAGCAGTTTTTCCTCGAACAGGTACGCCTTTTCGAGCACTTCCCGGCCGACAAGGTGGACGACATCGTCAGCCAGGGCCAACTGGCCAGCTATGAAGGCAACGAGGCCATCCTCGAGACCGGCGACGACAGCAAGTACCTCGGTGTGCTGATCACCGGTCATGCGGAGATCTCCGTCACCGACAACACCGGCACCCGTTCGGTGCTGAGCCAACTGGGGCCGGGTGACGTCTTTGGGGTGATGTCCATCCTGACCGGCGAGCGCCTGTCCGCCGACGTGATCGCCGGCAACCGCTGCTACGTGTTGCTGATCCCCCATGCGGTCTTCAACGCCCACATCCTGACCAATCCCAAGGCCATTGCCTACCTTTCACGCCTGCTGCTCGATCGCATGCGCAACATGAGTCTGGACATCGTTGCCGGGCAGACCCCCAGCGCAGCCAAGTCCGACGACCCCTACGCCCTGTCCCTGGTCACCGGCCAGCCGGGCAAGGTGGTCGCCCTCAATGTGGGCGTCAGCCAGATCCACTTCGGCATCTACGACACCAAGGACATGGGTTCCGACGTCCATGGCATCGTTGACAACGCCGATCCGGCCGTGGTGTGCATCACCGTGATGGTGGGCTCCCAGGTCAAGACGCAGATGCGCGAGCCTTTCCCCATCTCCGAGCTGTTCCGGGTCATGCAGGAGGCCACCCACCTGCTCGGCGACGCCTTCACCTTCCATCCCGAGGACGTCACTGCCGTCGGGCACCGGGTGGTCCATGGGGGCAGCAAGTTCTCCAGCGCGGTGGTCATCACCCCGCAGGTGATCGCCGAGATTGAAGCCCTCTCCGTGTTTGCGCCCCTGCACAACCCGGTCAATGTGGAGGGCATCCGCATGGCCATGAAGCAGTTGCCCGGCGTGCCCCATGTGGCGGTCTTCGACACCGCCTTCCACCAGACCCTGCCGCCTTACGCCTACCTCTACGGCCTGCCCTACGACCTCTACAAGCAGGAAGGCATCCGCCGTTACGGCTTCCATGGCACGTCCCACCGCTACGTTTCCCTGAAGGCCGCCGAAGTCGTCCAGCGCCCCCTCGGCGAACTCGAGGTGGTGTCCTGTCACCTGGGCATCGGCGCCTCCCTGTGCGCCATCGACCACGGTCGCTCGGTGGATACCACCATGGGCATGACGCCCACCGATGGCCTGATCATGCCCAGCCGTTCCGGCAGCATCGACCCGGCGGTGATGATCCACCTGATGCAGCACCAGGGCATGTCGCCGGAGGAACTCTCCAGCCTGATCAACACCGGCAGCGGCCTGAAGGGCATCTCCGGCATCTCCAGCAACATCCACGACATCGAGACCGCCGCCAGCAATGGCCACCATCGTGCCCTGCTGGCCCACAAGGCCTTCTGCTACCAGGTGCGCAAGAACATCGGCGCTTACGTGGCGGCCATGGGCGGCATCGACGTGCTGGCCTTCACCGGCGACGTGGGCGAGACCAGCGCCACCGTGCGCAGCCTGGCCTGCCAGGGCCTTGGCTACATGGGTATCAAGCTGGATGAGGAGAAGAACCGCAACCTCGGTCTGGTGGGCTCCCACGCCATCATCTCCGCCGACGATTCACCGGTCACCATCATCGTCATCACCAACGACGATGAGCGTCTGGTGGCCTGGGAAACCCTGCGCGCCATCGAACGCAATCAGCTCCTCCTCGAAGCCCGTGCCGAAGACGCGCCCGCCATCCCCATCGAGATCTCCGCCCACCACGTGCATCTGTGCCAGGCCGATGTGGACAAGCTCTTCGGCCCCGGCCACCAGCTGACCCCCGAGCACGAACTGTCCCAGCCCGGCCAGTTCGCCTGCGCCGAGAAGGTACACCTGGTCGGCCCCAAGGGGCGCATCGCCAACGTGCGCGTCCTCGGCCCGACCCGCAAGGAGACCCAGGTGGAGATCGCCATGACCGAGCAGTTCAAGGTCGGCATCCAGCCCCCCATCCGCGAATCCGGCGACCTGGTGAACACCCCGGGCATCACCCTCGAAGGCCCGGCCGGCAGCACCACCATCGAGCGGGGCGTCATCTGTGCCCAGCGCCACATCCACATGACCCCCGAAGACGCCCTGCGTTTCCGCGTGCGCGACAAGTACATCGTCCGCGTGCGGATCGAAGGTGAGCGCGAACTCATCTTCGGTGACGTGGTGGTGCGGGTGAACCCGGCATACCGCCTGGCCATGCACATTGATACCGACGAAGGCAACGCAGGCAACATCCGCACCGGCATGCAGGGTTTCATCGAGGAGATCCAGAGCCGGCTCTGAGGGCAGGGGGCCTGGCCCCCTTGTTCCCGGAACAAGGGGCGGCTTCGGTCGCCCCTTGTGCATTCAGGCATGGGAATGCAGCCGGCCGCTGCCTTTGTGGGGGCGAATTCACTCGACCTCCGCAGCGTCTGATGGTCGATGCGGCTTTTTCCGAAGCGGCGGCTGGTTGGGGCGACGTGTAGGAGCGACTTGTAGGGGCGACTTCAGTCGCCCACCCGCACGTAATACCATGCGCCGTCCGTTGATCGAAGTCCGCGGGCGACTGAAGTCGCCCCTACGGTTCCTCCAGCCGCTGAAGCGTTCCGCCCTGGCTGGTACCCACGGACAAAGCAAAAAAGGCCGGTTCCTTTTGGAACCGGCCTTTTTGCCAATCGGGTGGTGCTCATGGGCAGGATTGAACTGCCGACCTCTCCCTTACCAAGGGAGTGCTCTGCCACTGAGCTACATGAGCGGTGTCCCGCTGTGTCCTGACCGGACTGCTGCCCGGAGGACCGAAAACTGGAGCGGCAGAAGAGTCTCGAACTCTCGACCTCAACCTTGGCAAGGTTGCGCTCTACCAACTGAGCTACTGCCGCAATGGACTGTACGTATTGCCGACGCGTGCTGCGTGCGCCTTGTCCGAAGGGCGGCACTATACCTGAAACCCGCGATTTTGGAAGGCTTCGATTGAAAAATTTCATTCTTGGTCGGCCCGGGGGGCGGGCCATGGCTGCCCCGGGCAGCAAATGTCCTTGTATTACAAGGCGGTATCCGAGGCCGGCGGGGTAGGTAGGTTCATTCTTGGTGCAGGGCCGCCACGGGACGCCATGTTTCTGTGCATGAAACTCTGTCCTCTGGCGCTAAATCCTTGATTTTTCGTGTCGTTGGCGCTTGGCACAGCTTCTGCTTCTCAAGAAGAAACTTTTTTTCATTGAGTGCAAAAAGGAGCGATGTCCCATGAAGATCCAGCAAAGCAGTCCGGCCGTCCCGGCCGTACATGTCATCCGCCGCGGAGGGTGCCATGAAGTGGATTAGCGCAATCATCAAGCCCTTCAAGCTCGACGAGGTCCGCATGGCCCTCAACGCCGTCGGCGTGCAGGGGCTGACCGTGACCGACGTGAAGGGCTTCGGCCGTCAGAAGGGGCACACCGAGCTCTACCGGGGTGCCGAGTACGTGGTGGATTTCCTGCCCAAGGTGAAAGTCGAGGCTGCCGTCCACGACGACGTGCTTGATTCCGCCATTGCCGCCATTGAACAGGCCGCAGCCACCGGCAAGATCGGCGACGGAAAGATCTTCGTCTTCGACCTGGCCCGCGCTGTCCGCATCCGCACCGGTGAGTCCGGCGCGGCCGCCATCTGAGGAGATTCCAATGAACCGTCTTCTCGCTTTCGCCCCCGTACTCCTTGCCGCCCTCTTCTCCACCCCGGGCTGGGCCGATGGCGCGCCACCCGCGCCGGTGCCCAACAAGGGCGACACCGCCTGGCTGATCACCGCCACCCTGCTGGTGGTGATGATGGCCACCCCGGGCCTGGGTCTGTTCTACGGCGGCATGGTCCGCGCCAAGAACATGCTCTCCGTGCTGATGCAGACCCTGGTGATCTTCTGCCTGCTCGGCGTGCTGTGGGCCGTGTATGGCTACAGCCTGGCCTTCACCGATGGCAATGCCTTCATCGGCGGCTTCGACAAGCTGTTCATGAAGGGGGTGACACCGGAGACTGTGGTGGCCACCTTCAGCAAGGGTGTGGTGCTGCCCGAATACCTGTTTGCCTCCTTCGAGCTGACCTTCGCAGCCATCACGCCGGCGCTGATCATCGGGGGCTTCGCCGAGCGCATCAAGTTCTCGGCGGTGCTGATCTTCATGGTGCTGTGGTTCACCTTCTCCTACATCCCCATGGCCCACATGGTCTGGTACTGGGCCGGCCCGGATGCCTTCACCTCGGCCGAGGCTGCTGCGAAGGCGGGCGAGTTTGCCGGCTTCCTGTTCAACAAGGGGGCGCTGGACTTTGCCGGTGGCACGGTGGTGCACATCAATGCCGGCGTGGCCGCGCTGGTGGGTGCCTACATGGTGGGGCCGCGCATCGGCTACCGTCGTGAATCCATGGCCCCCCACAGCCTGACCATGACCCTGGTTGGCGCCTCGCTGCTCTTCGTGGGCTGGTTCGGCTTCAACGTGGGCTCGGCACTGGAAGCCGGTGCCACCGCCGGCCTGGCCTTCTTCAACACCCTGGTGGCAGCTTGCGCGGCCACGGTGGCCTGGACGGTGATCGAGGCCCTCTTCAAGGGCAAGCCCTCCATGCTGGGTGCCGTGTCCGGTGCCATTGCCGGCCTGGTGGTGATCACCCCGGCCTGCGGCCTGGTCGGCCCCATGGGCGCCATCATCATGGGCTTCCTTGGCGGCATCGTGTGCTACTGGGGCGTCAATGGCCTCAAGCGCATGCTGGGCGTGGATGACAGCCTGGACGTGTTTGGCGTGCATGGCGTGGGCGGCATCCTGGGTGCGCTGCTCACCGGTGTCTTCGCCTCCCCGGAGCTGGGGGGGACCGGTGTGTGGGACTACGTGGCCAATGCGCCGGCTGCCTACGACATGGGCGCCCAGCTGGTGGCCCAGTCCTGGGGGGCGGGCACCGCGGTGGTGTGGTCCGGGGTGGTGTCCTGGATCGCCTTCAAGCTGATCGACGTGACCATCGGCCTGCGTGTCAGCGAGGAGGACGAGCGCGAGGGGCTGGACCTGAGCGCCCACGGCGAATCCGCCTATCACGTTTGAGCCATGGCAGCGCATCGTTCGATGCGGGGGGCGCTGCCGCCCCCGCCTGAGCGATCTCCCGGCCGGCCGCGGCTGGCCGGGAAGCCTCCGCTGCGATCAATCAGACCTCTCGTGGGGTCGGGGCGGGGTCGGCGCAGGGATGCGTCCGGCCCCGCCCTGTCGTCATGCCGTGTCGCCCGGGTTGGGATACATCAGCACGCTGAGAAAGCGGATCGGGCACTGGGTGAGCTTCTCGGGGCCGTGGGGTATGTCGGCCCGGAAGGTGAGGGCGTCGCCGGGGGTGAGCACATAGGTGTTCTGCCCGTGGCGATACTCGATCTCCCCTTCGAGCATGTAGATGAATTCGGTACCCGGGTGCTCGAAGATCGGGAAGGTCTCGGACTCGTGATCGATGGTGATCAGGAAGGGCTCGAAGACCTTGGTCGGCCCCTGGTCATAGGCCAGCAGGTGATAGGTGTGGCCTTTCTTGGTGCCACGCCGCACAACCTCCATGCCCTCTCCATCTTTCACCAACTGTGCGCTGCCATCCCGCACGTCGTAGCCCCGGAACAGGGTGGCGATGGACACACCGAGGGCCGCCGCCAGGCGGGACAGGGTGTCGAGGCTGGTGGCGGTCTGCGCATTTTCGATCTTGGACAGCATGCCCCGGCTGATTCCGGCCAGGTTCGCCACGTCGGCGATGGTCAGGCCGTGCTTCTGGCGCAGGTCGCGGATCGTGTTGCCCAGGTATCGCTCCAGGCTGCCGCTGCCTTCTTGCTCGCTCATCGGTCGTCCTTCCTCAATCAATCCCAGAGGAATTATTGCACATCACCGCATGTTTCACTTAAGGAAAAAATAGTTGACACGAGGAAATACAAAATGCACCATACGAAAAAATGATTCGTTATATGAACTTCCAGCGGAGTTGAGAACATGTCATCGAGCCGTCGTTACACCCTCTCACTGTCCTGTCCGGACCGGGTCGGCATCGTTGCCGCGGTGAGTGGCTTCCTGGCCAGCCATCAAGGCTGGATCACCGAGGCCAACCACCACGCCGACGCGGAGGCAGGGCGCTTCTTCATGCGCCAGGAGATCCTGGCGGACTCGCTGCCGTTCGGGATCGAGGTGCTGCGGGACAAGTTCGCGCCGATCGCGGCGGAGTTCCAGATGGACTGGCGGATCTCGGACAGCGCGCGCAAGAAGCGGGTGGTGATCCTGGTGTCGAAGCAGGAGCACTGCCTGTACGACCTGCTGGCGCGCTGGCAGGCGGATGAGCTGAACATCGAGATTCCGTGCGTGATCTCGAACCACGAGACCTTCCGGGGCTTCGTGGAGTGGCACGGGATCCCGTTCCACCACGTGCCGGTGACGGCGGAGAACAAGCCGGCGGCGTACGCGAAGGTGGCGGATCTGTTCCGCGAGGCGGAGGGTGACGTGATGGTGCTGGCGCGCTACATGCAGATCCTGTCGCCGCAGCTGTGCGACGACTACCCGGGCCAGATCATCAACATCCACCACAGCTTCCTGCCGAGCTTCGTGGGGGCCAAGCCCTACCACCAGGCCTACACGAAGGGCGTGAAGCTGATCGGCGCGACCTGCCACTACGTGACGAGCGAGCTGGACCAGGGCCCGATCATCGAGCAGGACGTGATCCGGGTGGATCACTCGGATGCGCCGGACGACCTGGTGCGCTACGGCAAGGACATCGAGAAGGCGGTGCTGGCGCGGGGTCTGCGCTACCACCTGGAGGACCGCGTCCTCGTGCATGGCAACAAGACGGTGGTGTTCCG
>NZ_JAFLDT010000036.1 GCF_017302315.1 Zoogloea sp. | reverse complement strand
CACGCTTGAGGCCGTCGGAGTCGGGGTCGATGCCCACCATCCACACCGGCTCCAGCACCGGGCTACGCTGCAGCTTGGCCAGCAGGTCGGTGCCGATGTTGCCCGGGCCGATCAGGGCGCATTTGATTTTCTTGGTCATGGCAATTCTCTCTTGTTGGGTGGAGACGGGCTCAGGCGAACAGGGCGCTGACCTGGCCGAGGCCTTCGACGCTGACATCGAAGCGCTCGCCCGGCCGGACGCTGACCATGGGGCCGAGGGCGCCGGTGAGCACGATGTCGCCGGCCAGCAGGGGGCGGCCGCAGCGCACCATCACGTCGGCCAGCCACACGGCGGCGTTGAGGGGGCTGCCCAGGCAGGCGCGGCCGTTGCCCCGGGAGACCACCTCCTCGCCCCGGCGCATTTCCATGGCGCAGGCGGTGAGGTCCACGTCCTGCAACCGGCGCGGCTGGCCGCCGAGCACGAAGAGGCCGCTGGAGGCGTTGTCGGCCACGGTATCGACGAAGCGGATGTTCCAGTTCTCGATACGGCTGTCGACGATCTCGATGGCCGGCAGCACGTACTCGGTGGCGCGGATGAGGTCGGCGTAGGTGTGGCGCTCGTGGGTCAGGTCGCGGCCGATGACCAAGGCCACCTCGGCCTCGACCTTGGGCTGGATCAGGCGACCGAGGGCCACCGGCTCACCGTCGCCCACCGCCATGTCGGCAAACAGCATGCCGAAGTCGGGCTGATCGACCCCCAGCTGGGCCTGCACGGCCAGGGAGGTGAGGCCGATCTTGCGCCCCACCAGGCGGCGGCCTTCGGCCAGCCAGGCGCGGGTGTTGGCTTCCTGGACGGAGTAGGCACCGTCCTGGTCGGCGTGGCGCAGGCGATCACGCAGGGGGGCGATGGTGTGGCCGCCGGCGGCCGCTGCCTTGAGCAGCGCCGCCGCGGCATCCGTGCCGAGCAGGGATGCGTCGTTCATCACTTCACCAGTTTCCAGTGGTTGTTCTCGACCTTGATCAGCACGATGGCGCTGGCGTCGTAGCCGGCGTGGTCGTTGGCGCCCATGGTGTAGACGCCGTTGGTGCCCACCAGCTTGCTGGTCTTCTCGATGCCGTCACGCAGGGCGTTGCGGAACTCCGGGGTGCCGGATTTAACCTTGGCCTTCTGGGCAGTGACGATGGCGTTCTGCAGCAGCTGCCAGGCATCCCAGGAGGCGCCGGCGAAGGTGGAGCGGGAGTCGGGGCCGTTCTTGGCTTCGAGTTCCTTCACGAAGGCGACGCCGTTCTTCTTGGTGGGGTGGCTGTCGGGCAGCTGTTCGGCCACCAGCACCGGGCCCACGGGGATCAGCGCGCCTTCGACGAACTTGCCGCCGACCCGCAGGAACTCCTTGCTGGTGACGCCGTGGGATTGATAGATCTTGCCCTTGTAGCCGCGCTCGCGCAGGGTGATCTGGGGCATGGCGGCGGGGGTGCCGGAGGCGCCGACGAAGACCACGTCGGGCTTGGCCGACATGACCTTCAGCACCTGGGCCTGCACGCTGGGGTCGGCGCGGCCGTAGCGCTCGGTGGCGACGATCTTGATCTTGCCTTCGGTGGCCTTGGTGAGGGCCTTCAGCAGCAGCTCACCCCAGGAGTCGGAGAAGCCGATGAAGCCCACGGTCTTGGCGCCGCCTTCGACCATGTCGGCGACGATGCGGTTGACCATCAGGTCGGCGGAGGGCTCGCTGCGGAAGATGTAGCCGCGCTTGTCGCCGGACACATCCAGGGGCGCGACGGAGATCATCGGAGTCTTCTCGGCATTGGCCACATCGGCCATGGCCACGGCGGTGCTGATCAGGTTGGGGCCGAGGATGGCGTCCACCTTGTCTTCGGAGATCAGCTTGCGCACGTTCTTGACCGCGTTGGTGGGGTCGGTGCCGTCATCGAGGACGATGAAGTTGATCTTCTCGCCGCCCACGGTGGTGGGGAAGAGGGCCACGGCCTTCTTAGTTTCGGCACCCAGGGCGGCGGCCGGGCCGGTGAGGGAGGCGATGACGCCCACGTTGATGTCGGCCAGGGCCGGGGTGGCCACGAGGGCGGCGATGCTCAGGGCGATCAGGTTGCGGGATTTCATGGTTTGTCTCCTCTGTTGGATATTTGTAGTCAGATGACGCTTGCCGCTTACGCGGTGACGCCGGTCAGGGCAGCAAAGCCGGCGATCCATTCCGGGATCGCCCGGTAATAGCGGGACTGCACCTGGTAGTGCCCGCCGGTGGCGGCGTTCATGGCTGCGTTGGCGGCCACCCAGGTCTTCACTTCGTGGGCCGAGGCGCCGGCCGCCGCGGTGATGGCGGCGTTGCCGTAGGCGTCGAGAGCGGCCCAGTCCTGACGGGCCAGGTTGGCCATGAAGGCTTCGTCCCACTGGGGGTTGAGGGGGTGCAGGGGGCTGTCGCCGGTGGCAAAGACGGTGGCGGCGTCGATGGTGCGCTGCTGGCGGGCGGCGCGGGCATCGGGGGTGGGGTTGCGGCCGGCGATCAGGCGTTCGGCCACTTCCGGCACGGCGGTGGCGATCTGCGGCACCGGCGGGTTGTGGGAGAGGCCGCCGGAACCGATGATCAGGGTACGCTTGCCCAGCTTGCGGGCAAACTCGCCCACCGCCTCGCCAAACTGGCGCGCCCGGCGGAAGCTGATCACCGGCGGCGCCACGCTGTTGATGAAGAGGGGGATCACCGGGTAGCGGGCGAGGCTGCCGCAGATCTCCTCCAGGGGCTGGGCGAAGCCATGATCCACCTGCATGCGGTAGGAGATGGCCAGGTCGATGTCGGCCGCCACCACGTGCTGGGTGCAGGCTTCGGCGATGTCCCGGGGCACGTCCAGCGGGCCCGGTGAGGTCATGTAGTCGCCCACCGAGGTGGCCGAGGTGCCGATGCAGAGCTGGGGCATGGCATCCAGGAAGAAGCCGTTGTAGTGGTCCGGGGCAAAGAGAAAGACGATCTCCGGATCAAAGGCCTCCACTTCGGCGCGCAGGGTGGCAATGACGCGGCCGGCCTCCTCGACCACGTCCGGCAGCGGGTCCACGTAGCCTTTCAGGGGCGTGTGGGAGAGGCACTGCAGCAGAAAGCTCATGCGGCCTCCTGCAGGGTAGCGGCCGGGCGGCGCGTGGCGTCCACGTTGAGGCCCATCTTGCCGGCCACGGCTTCGAGCAGTTCGTTGATTTCCACCGGGAAGGCGATGCCGGCGACAAAGCGGTCGGGGCGCAGCACGACGATGGAACCGGGGTGCTCGCCAAACCAGTCCTTGAGACGCAGCTGCTCGTCGCCGATGACTTCGGTCTGGTCGGTCACGTCCACCCGGCGCTGCATCTGCACCACCGGCTTGACGGTGAGGATGCGGGCATTCATGGCAGCCAGGATGGCCTTGCTGCGGGGGGTGAGCCAGTAGTTGGGGTCGGCGCCCCAGGCCAGCAGGGCAAAGCCCGTGCCGATCACGTCGTCCAGCAGCTTCACCTCACCGGCCTGGGTGCGCACCCGGGGCTGGATGAAGAGGCGGCCGACCGGGGAGTTCTTGCGCGGCGTTTTCTCGTGCACCACCAGACCTTCCGAATAGAAGGGCATGGGCTTGTAGCGCATCTCGCTGAAGTAGCGCTTCACCGCCGGGATCTGGTTGAGCAGCCAGGTGCTCACGTCGCGCACGGCGGCCTTGAAGACGTTGCGCGGGTAGAAGATGCGCCCGGCCGCCACCGACAGGTCGATCATGGCCTTGGCGTGGGGCGGGCGCTCGATGTTGTAGGTCTCGAGCAGGGTGTCGGAGGCCAGGCCCTTGACCACGTAGGCCAGCTTCCAGGCCAGGTTGGTGGCGTCGCGCATGCCGGTGTTGTAACCCTGGCCCTGCCACACGGGCATGATGTGGGCCGCATCGCCGGAGAGCATCACGCGGCCCACCTTCCAGCGGTCGGCGATGCGGGCGTTGTGGGTGTAGACGCGCTTGCGGATGAAGTCGAGCTTGTTGATGTCGGTGCCGGGGGGCAGCACCTTGCCCAGCAGCTCGGCCATGCGCGCCGGGGCGGTGATCTGCTCCTCGGTCTCGCCTTCCCACACCATGAACTCGAAGCGGCGCACGCCATCGGGCAGGGCCACCGACACGTAGGGGCGCTTGGGGTCGGAGTGCATATAGATGTAGGGCACGCCGAGGGGATCGTTGCGGATGTCCACCACCAGCCACTGGGAGGTGTCGGTGAAGCCGCCGAAGCCGACGCCCAACTGGGTGCGCACCACGCTGCGGCCACCATCGGCGCCGACGAGATAGCGGCAACGCAAGGTCTTGGGGCTGCCGGCCTGCTTGATCTTCAGGGTCACGCCGTCCTTGTCCTGCTCGAAGGATTCGAGCTCCGACGACAGAAACACGGAGGCATTCGGGAAACGCTTCAGGCCATTGAGCAGTTCCACATCCACGGCGGGCTGGTTGAAGGCGTTGCGCCGGGACCAGCCGAACTCGTCGGTGCGCGGCTCGATGGAGGCATACACCCGGCCGCTGGCATTGACGAAGCGCATCCAGTGATAGGGGGTCAGGTGCTGCTGCACCTGCTCGACCAGGCCGATGCCCTGGATGCTGCGCAGGCACTCGTCGTCCATGCCGACGGCACGGGGGTAGTCGATCAGGGCGTCGCCCTTTTCGAGGAGCATCACGCTGATGCCGTGCAAACCGAGGGTGTTGGCAATGGTCAGCCCGACCGGGCCGGCTCCGACGACGATGACGTCCGCGTCGAGGCGCTGGTTTTCGCTCATGAATGTCTCCTGGTGTTCCCGGTTCGCCTGGGGGAACCCACCGCGGAGAACGCGAAGGGCCGGCGCCGAAAATTACGTTATGAGAAACTTGTTGAGCGGATTCTAGGGTTGCGGCCGCGCCGGGCAAAAAATAAAATCGAAACGTCCACCAGATGCACAACACTGATTTAAAACGATAAATTGCCACGCAAAAACACCGGATCGGACTACGCCCTGGTACGCGGCCTGACCCGCGGGCTGGACCTGCTGCGGGCGATCAACGTGCAGGAAGGCGGCCGTTCAAGCCTCGGCCAGCTCGCCGAAGTCACCGGCCTGCATCGCACCACGGTGCGCCGCCTGCTGGAGACCCTGATTGCCGAAGGCTATGTGCGGCGCAGTGATTCGGACGACAGCTATTGCCTGGCCTTGCGGGTGCGCTCCCTGGCGGAAGGCTTCCGGGATGACGACTGGATCTCCGGCATCGTCGCGCCAGCGCTATCGGAATTGCTCCAGGCAGTGGTGTGGCCATCGGACCTGACCACCCCCCAGGGCGCCCACCTGGTCATCCGCGAATCCACCCACCGCTTCAGCCCCCTGTCCTTCCACCGCGCCATGGTGGGCCAGACCATGCCCATGCTGCTGACCGCCGCCGGCCGCGCCTTCCTGGCCGCCTGCCCGGACGATCAGCGGGAGGAAATCCTGCAACTGGTGCGCACCGGCGACGACGACCAGGCCCGCCTGGCGGCGGACGAACGCTTTGTGGCCAACGTGCTGGGGCGTACCCGCGAACAGGGCTACGGCAGCAACGACGGGGAGTGGACATCCCAGCGCAAGGTCGGCGCGATCGCCCTGCCGATCATGCTGAATCAGCGTCCGCTGGGGGCGATCAACATCGTGTACCTGAACCGCATGGTCACGCCCCGGGAGGCGGAGAGACGCTACCTGCCCGCACTGCAGCGGGCGGTGAGCCGGATCGAGGAGAAGCTGGCGGAGCAGCAGGGGCTGCGGTGAGCTTTGTATTTGCAGGAAAATTGCTGTCCGTTGTCTGAACGCCGCGCGGCAACGAATGGCCTCGGTTGGTTTTCGGCGGGCAAAAAGGCGGAAAAACATGAACGCGAAACGTGGACACGCATCTACAGGTGATGCTCCGGCAACCGAGCCGACGGATTGGGATAGTGCATTTGTCACTCATTCGGCAGCCGAGCTACGCAAGATCGTCGCCGAACGTCATACTCGCGGACCAAACAAAAATCCGACAAAAGAGCAGGTCACGGTGCGATACAGCCCGGAGTTGCTGGCTTATTTCCGCGCCACCGGAGCAGGCTGGCAAACCCGCATGGACGAAGCCTTGCGCGAGTATGTGTCACGGCACAAGGCGGCGTAGATCAACATCAGACGCGAACTCAGCGGAGAGTTGGGGCTCCGTTACAAGACCCCACGGGGCTGCTTCATGGGTACGGAGGGGGCTTGAATCAGGAAACGGGAAACAGTGGTCTGTTCCCTGTTGTTCGCTGTTGTTCGATTGCTGACTCGACAGCCTGCTTGATGGCTCCGTAGACGTCATCGAAGTCTTCTGCAAACGGCATTATTACGAAACAATTCATCGCGTCCTCAACACTCGAACAGCGCCATGGTTTTTCGTCCAACGTGAAAGCTCAGCCGACGGCAAAAAGCGTAGCTTTTTGACAGACGGATGGAGCGGAATGTTGGACGAAGCCGCTCCGCGGAGAATCCGCTCTCCGCCACCGCACGATCTACTGTGTGATCTCACGCCCTCGCTCATGAGGGGTGATCTGGACAACAGGGGACAGACCACACTTTACTGCTACACCCCTTCCGGCCCTCTCCCCCTGTCACGTCACCCCGGCTTGGTAATGGGCCCGATCCACCGCGGCGCCATCACGCTGCCCGGCCGTGAGCGACCTCCACGGGCAACGCCCCGCTTGCACGCGCATCCAGGACAACCACCTCCACGGCGGTTCCGTCGGCCGCGTAACTGACGTGGGTATTCCAGTCTTGCGACACCTCGCGAGCAATCGGTTTGTCACTCAGACGAATCACGAGAATATCGTCGTCATCGTAATACGTGGTTCTCATGGCTAAGCCTCCAGGCTGAAGTGATGCATCACGGTCTTGACCACCACCGAATCCTCCAGCACCAGCACCGCACAAAGAAGATTGTCAGCGCGACCGGCAATGTGCTTGAACGCCCATAGGTGGGATGCATCCTTGTAGCGCGTTTCCCCGGTATCGATCACTACCAGCAATTCCTCTTCGCTGATGTTGCGTTCATCCATGCGCAAACGGGCATGGCGAGTGAAGATGACAGGGCGGTCAAATCGGCGTGAGTACATGGCTTGAACCATAACATAGCAGCCCTGACCTGCCCGGGTCGTCTGCGGATGATTCGCCTTCCTTATCTTCCCAAATAATGATGAAATCGGGGACAGCCCACAGTTTAATGCAGTCTCTATTCAGCATTGGGACAGGATGCGGAACAGCGGCAAGCGGCGTATTGGGAGCTGTTCCGGCACGAGCTGGAGCCCGGACTGGTGGATCAGATTCGGCGAGCAACGAATGGCAACTTCGTGCTGGGCGACGAGCGCTTTGCCAAGAAGATCGAGGTGGTCATTGGCCGCCGGGCAGTGCCGGGAAAGTCGGGACGACCGCGCAAGTACGCTGAACCGCCATCAGAAGCCTTTCTTGATGGGTGACAGCGGGGGCTGCAATCTGCCCCCAGTTTTCAGGTCTCACGCCGACTTCGGAAACAGCGCCACGTCAGGCAGCCCCTCGAAATGTGCATCGCAGGTCAACAGCCCGGCGCCCACGCGCCGAGCCGTCGCGTAGACGATGGCATCCGCGGTGGCCAGCTTGTGCTCCCGGTGCAAATCGGCCGCCAGCAAGGCGATGGTCGTGTCCAGCGGCACGACGACACACTTCTGTGTGTAGGCGATCATCTGGTCGGCTTCGTCCTCGCCCGCTTCGCGCACCAGCCACTTCGACAGTTCGAGTTGCACGATGGTGGGCACGATGCACTGCGCCTTGTCGGGGAACTGCTTCCCGATCTTCTGGCCCAGCGGGCTGGCGGTCAGCCATTCGATCCAGGCTGACGTGTCGACCACACAGGGCGCTGCCATCAAAAGCGGTCCTTGCGGTCGCGGTAGTCGTCCTTGCACGCGCCCTTGGCGATACCGGCCAGCTGATTCAGCTCGGGTACGGGCATCACCAGCACGCCCTTGCCCTTGGGAATGAAGACGAACTCCTGTCCTGCCTCCCAGTGCTGTTCCTCCCGCACGGCTTTCGGGATGGAGATCTGGAATTTGCTCGACAGCGTGGCGGTGGCAGTCATCGTCGTACCCTCAAAACATCGATCAAAGTTTGGTAAGAATACACCGTCTCGCCACGGCGCCGGAGGGAAGACGGTGTAAGTCAGCAACGAAAAATTGGGGAGACACGGAAAAACCGGGGACAGGCCAGAATGGCACTAAGCTAAGCCACGCTCGCACGATAGCGACTCCGATGCGAAATCTCGATGAACGGCGGCAGGCGGCTTATCGGGAGCTGTTCCGGCACGAACTGGAGCCCGGACTGGTGGATCAGATTCGGCGAGCCACGAATGGCAACTTTGTGCTGGGCGACGAGCGCTTTGCCAGGGAGATCGAGGCGGTCGTTGGCCGCAGGGCAGTGCCGGGAAAATCGGGACGGCCGCGCAAGCGTGCTGAACCGGCGTCAGAAGCCTTGCTGGATGGGTGACAGAGAGGGCTGTGGTCTGCCTCTGGTTTTCAGAACCGGAGGAAACCGGGATGAATTGGCCCCACACAAGGAGACTCCCCGCCGGCACCGCCGGACGGGACGAGCTCCTGATGTGATGTCATGCCCGATGCCAGGGGAGCCAGGGCTCCCGCCGGGCGTCAATGCTGGTGTTTGTGGTCCATCGGCGCGGCAGCGGTCAGGTCGCGCACGTCGGCCTTCAGTTCGACGTTCTCAACCTTCTTGTCCTTGCCTTCCACCTTGAGGGTGATGGGCACCACTTCGCCCTTGCTCAGGGGCTTCTTCAGGTCGATGAGCATGACGTGGTAGCTGCCGGGCTTGAGCTCCAGGGTCTTGCCGGCCTGTACCTCGAGGCGCGGCAGGGCGCGCATCTTCATCACGTTGTTGTCCATGACCATCTCGTGCAGCTCGACCACGTTGGCGGCCGGGCTGGCCGCGCCGACGAGGGTGACGCCGGCCTTGCTGTTGAGCTGCATGAAGGCGCCGGTGGCCTTCTGGGCGGGAACGGTGCCGCGCACCCACGGGTCCTTGATTTCCAGATCGGCGGCCGAGACACCGGCAGACAACAGGCTGACCAGGGCCAGCCCGGCGAATTTGTAGGCAATGCTCATGACAGACTCCTTGTGTTGAACGGGCAGCAGCTTAACGCGGAGCGGGTGTCCGATGCGCCCCGGCGCGACAGACTGCGACCCTTTGCCGCACCCTTCCCAGGTGAAACGCATGCTTACAAAACCCGCGGGCACTTTTGGCTGCGTGCGTCCATCTGAGTCGCTGTCCTTTACCCACCCCGGGAGACCAGCGCCATGTTCAAGAAGTTTGCCGCCCTCTATGCCCTGATCCGCAAGGATGCCGCCATTCTGTGGTACGCCCTGCGTCACCCGGCCCGGCCGGCCTGGCTGCGGCCGGCGGTGGCGATGATTGCCGTGTACTTGTTTTCGCCCATCGACCTGATTCCAGACGTGCTGCCGGTGATCGGCCTAGTGGACGATCTGGTGCTGATCCCGCTGCTGGTGGCCTGGCTGGTGCGCATGCTGCCGGAGGCCCTGCGGCGGGGTTACGCCGACGCTGCCCGCACCGTGGATGTGGTGCCGGTCAGGACCAGGTGACCGTGGCCGCCAGCAGGTAGCCGGCGCCGTACACCGTCTTGATGAGCTTGGCGTGCTGGGGGTTTTCCTCGAAGCGCCGGCGCAGGCGGGAGATGCGCAGGTCGATGCTGCGGTCCAGGGCCGAGACATCGCGCCCGCCCAATAGCTGCTCGCGGGTGAGGATGTGGTTGGGATGGGCCAGCAGCACCGACAGGAGCTGGGCTTCGGCGGTGCTGAGGGTTTCCTGCTGACCCGAGGGGTTGATGAGGGTGTTGCTGCCCGGCTCGAAACGCCAGCCGGCAAATTCGGCGATGCGCTGAGCCGGATCGGCGGGCAGCACCACCGGCCCCGGGTATCGGCGCAGGATGCTGCGCACCCTGGCGATAAGCTCGCGGGGCTCGAAGGGCTTCACCACGTAATCATCGGCCCCCAACTCGAGGCCCATCACCCGGTCGTAGACGTCGCCACGGCCGGTCACCACCAGCAGGCCGCAGGAGTGCTTGCCGCGCATCCGCTGGAGCACCGCCATGCCGTCCATGTCGGGCAGGCCCAGATCAAGGACGACCAAGTCGGGGGCGCGGTGACGCAGACCATGGAAGAAGGCTTCGGCGGTGCGGAACAGCTCCGCCCGATAGCCGAATTTTTCCAGGGTGTCGGCGATGAGGCGGGCGATGGCCGCTTCGTCTTCGACCACGTAGATGAGTTCGGGGCTGCGGGTGCTCGGCATGGCGGCTTGGATTCCCTCAAGCGCCGAGCGGGCGCAGGGCCGCCAGCAGCTTGTCCCGGGAGAAGGGCTTGGCCAGCAGCGGCGGACCGGGGTCCGGGTCGAGTCCGCCGGCGTGGAATCCGGACTCGGCAAAGCCGCTCATCAAGACCATGGGCAGATCCGGGCGGAAGCGCTTGACGAAACGTGCCAGGGCCCGCCCGTCCATCACGCCGGGCATCACCACGTCGGAAATGACCAGGGCAATGGCCGGGATGTTCTCGACCATGTCGGCGGCTTCGGCCCCGTTTTCGGCCTCGACCACGGCGCAGCCGAGCTCGGCCAGTTGCATGCGTACCACGCTGCGCACATCGGCATCGTCCTCGGCCAGCAGCACCAGCTTGCCGGCCAAGTCGGCAGCGTCCACCTCGCGGCCGGCCGGCAGGGCGGCTTCCGGCTGGGCTTCGTCGACCCGCGGCAGGAGCAGGGCCACCGTGGTCCCCCGGGCCTGGCGGCTGCGGATGCGCACGCCGCCCCCCGACTGCTTGGTGAAACCATACACCATGGACATGCCGAGGCCGCTGCCCATGCCGAACTGCTTGGTGGTGAAGAAGGGCTCGAAGACCCGCGCCAGGGTGCTGCCGTCCATCCCCATGCCGTTGTCGGTGACGGCGATCTGGACGTAGTCGCCGGGGGGCACTTCAAGATCGGCCGCCGCGTGGATGTTGAGGTGTTCGAGGGAGGATTCGATGCGCAGCTCGCCGCCGTTGGGCATGGCGTCGCGGGCGTTGAGGGCGAGGTTGAGCAGGGCGTTCTCGAGCTGGTGGGCATCCACCATGGCCACCAGGCAGGGCTCGCGGCTGGCCGTACTGACGGCGATGGTGCTGGGCAGGGAGCGGCGGATGAGCTTTGACATGCCGAGGATCAGTTCATTGACCTCCACCGGCTTCGGCTCCAGGGGCTGGCGCCGGGCAAAGCCCAGCAGACGGCGGATCAGCTCGGCGCCCCGGTTGGCGGCGTGCATGGCCGGTTCGACGAAGTTCTCGGTAAGGGGGTCGTCGGGGTGATTTTCCTTGAGCGCCACCAGATTGCCGATGACCACCGTAAGCATGTTGTTGAAGTCGTGGGCGAGGCCGCCGGTGAGCTGGCCGATGGCCTCCATCTTCTGGGCCTGGGCCAGGGCGGCCTGGGTGCGGCGCTGCTCGGTGACATCCACCGAATGCACGTAGCCGCCCAGCACGGTACCGTCGGGGGCGATGTCGGGTACCAGGGTGCTGCGGGCGCGGGCGGGATTGCCGTCGCGCCCGGTGAGCTGGTATTCGTAAGTGACCCGCTCGCCCGCCAGGGCCCGGGCCACATAGGGCTGCACCACGTCGAAGACCTCCTGCCCGACCACGTCCTGGATCTTGCGCCCTTCCACCTGATCGGCCGACCAGCCGAACCATTCGGCATAGCCCTTGTTGGCGTAGCGGTAGGCCCATTCCCGGTCGAAGTAGGCGACGGCGGCGGGGATGGCATCGGTGATCTCGCGCAGGCGCTGCTCGCTGCGGCGCAGGGCCTGGGTGATGGCCTTGTTGCTTTCGATGGCGGCCGTCAGCTCCTCGTTGGCCCGGGTCAGGGCCTCGGTGCGGGACTCGATGTGCTCCTCAAGCTCCGCCTGATGGCGCGCGATCTGCTCGGCCGCGCGGCGCTGGTCGGTGATGTCGGTGTAGACGGTGATGAAGCCCTGGTGAGGCAGCGGAAAGCCACGAATGGAGAGGATGCGGCCATTGGGACGGATGCGCTCGGTGACATGGGGCTCGAAGCTCCTCGCCCGGGCCACCCGTTCGGCGACCTGCTGGGCCGGGTCTCCCGGGCCATAGTCGCCGCGCTCGGCGTTGTAGCGGATGAACGCCTCGAAGGACACCCCCGGCCGGGCCAGCCCCTCGGGAAAATCCAGCAGACGCAGGAAGGCGGTGTTCCACGCCACCATGCGCAGGTCGGCATCGAACACGGTGACGCCCTGGTCGAGCAGGTCCAGCCCGGCCCCCAGCATTTCCTGGTAGCGCCGTTCTGAGGACAGATCGGCCTCCCCGACTGTCCCGCATGCTGATTGTTGGTGACCGTTCATCGCCGCTCCGCAGACGCATTGCCTGCTGCTGATTCTAGCCACTGCCCGGCCACCGCAAGGGGGCCGACAAGATTCAGTACATTTTGACGAAAGTTCCGACAACTTTGTCTGCGAATCTTCGCCCCGATCCCCGGCAGTCCGTCACGGACGCCCCAAAGGGGAAGGCCCCAGAGCCACCGCCTCAACAAAGTCGTGGCGTCAAAAGTCAGGAGGAGAAGAAGGTGTCGAACAACCCGTATGATCGCGGGCTGGACAAGTGTGCTGCCAACCACGTCCCGCTGTCGCCGCTGTCCTTTCTCGAGCGCACCGCGCAGATCTATCCCGACCGCCCCTCGGTGATCCACGGCGCGCGCCGCTTCACCTGGCGTGAAACCTACGCCCGCTGCCGTCGTCTGGCCAGTGCCCTGGCATCCCGTGGCATCGGCCGCGGTGACACCGTGGCGGTGATGCTGCCCAATGTGCCGGCCATGGTCGAAGCCCACTTTGGTGTGCCCATGACCGGCGCCGTGCTCAACACCCTCAATACCCGCCTCGACCCGGAGGCCATCGCCTTCATGCTCAGCCATGGCGAGGCCAAGGTGCTGATCACCGACCCCGAGTTCGCCGCCATCATCGCCCCGGCGCTGGAACTGCTGGAAGGGCCGAAGCCCCTGGTGATCGACGCCCTGGACGCAGAGTACCCCGGCACCACCTGCCTGGGCGAAATCGAATACGAGGATTTCCTGGCCAAGGCCGACCCTGAGTTCAAGTGGTCCCTGCCCGCCGACGAGTGGGATGCCATCGCCCTCAACTACACCTCGGGCACCACGGGCAACCCCAAGGGTGTGGTCTTCCACCACCGGGGCGCCTACCTCAATTCGGCCTCCAACATCATCAGCTGGGGCATGCCCCAGCATGCGGTCTATCTCTGGACCCTGCCCCTGTTCCACTGCAACGGCTGGTGCTTCGCCTGGACCCTGGCCGCCAACGCCGGCGTCAATGTGTGCCTGCGCAAGGTGGACGTGGCCCTGATCTACGAGCTGATCCGTGAGCACAAGGTGAGCCACTTCTGCGGTGCCCCCATCGTGCACGGCATGCTCATCAACGCCCCGGAAGGCATGCGTGCCGGCATTGCGCACAAAGTCTCGGCCCTCATCGCCGGCGCCGCGCCCCCCGCCGCCATCATCGAAGGCATGGAGCGCATCGGCTTCGACATCACCCATGTGTATGGCCTGACCGAGACCTACGGCCCGGCCTCGGTGTGCGCCAAGCACCCCGAATGGGACGCCCTGCCCATCGCCCAACGCGCCGAACGCAACGGCCGTCAGGGGGTGCGCTACCACATGCAGGAAGCCATCACCGTGCTCGACCCGCAGACCATGGAGCCCGTGCCCGCCGACGGCGAGACCATGGGCGAGATCATGTTCCGCGGCAACCTGGTGATGAAGGGCTACCTGAAGAACGAGAAGGCCACCGAGGAAGCCTTTGCCGGCGGCTGGTTCCACACCGGCGACCTGGCGGTGCTGCATCCGGACGGCTACGTGAAGATCAGAGACCGCTCCAAGGACGTGATCATCTCCGGCGGCGAGAACATCTCGTCCCTCGAAGTGGAAGACGTGCTGTACCGCCACCCCGCCGTGATGACCGCCGCCGTGGTGGCCAGGCCCGACGAGAAATGGGGCGAGGTGCCGGCCGCCTACATTGAGATCAAGGAAGACGCCAAGGTGACGGTGGAGGACATCATCGCCCACTGCCGTGAGCACCTGGCCCGTTACAAGGTGCCCAAGCACGTGGAGTTCTGCGTGTTGCCCAAGACTTCCACCGGAAAGATCCAGAAGTTCGTGCTGCGCCAGCAGGCCAAGTCGGCCTCGGCCATTGAGTAATACAACGGAGACCACAAGACCATGAAGATTCTCGTACCCATCAAGCGGGTCGTCGATTACAACGTCAAGATCCGCGTGAAGGCCGACCAGAGCGGCGTCGAGCTGGCCAACGTGAAGATGGCCATGAACCCCTTCGACGAAATCGCCGTGGAAGAAGCCGTACGCCTGAAGGAAGCCGGCAAGGCCACCGAGGTGGTGGCCGTGTCCGCCGGCGTCGCCCAGTGCCAGGAGACCCTGCGCACCGCCATGGCCATCGGCGCCGACCGGGGCATCCTCATCGAATCCGACGCCGACCTGCAGCCCCTGGCCGTGGCCAAGCTGCTCAAGGCCGTGGTGGACAAGGAGCAGCCCACCCTGGTGGTGCTGGGCAAGCAGGCCATCGACGACGACTCCAACCAGACCGGCCAGATGCTCGCCGCCCTGCTCGGCTGGCCCCAGGCCACCTTCGCCTCCAAGGTCGAAGTGGCCGGCGACAAGGTGCAGGTCACCCGCGAGATCGACGGCGGCCTGGAGACCCTCGCCCTGCCCCTGCCCGCCGTGATCACCACCGACCTGCGCCTCAACGAGCCGCGCTACGCCACCCTGCCCAACATCATGAAGGCCAAGAAGAAGCCGCTCGACACCCTCAAGCCGGCCGACCTGGGCGTGGATGTGACACCCCGCCTGACCACCCTCAAGGTGGTCGAGCCGGCCGCGCGCAGCGCCGGGGTAAAGGTGGCCGACGTGGCCCAGTTGATTGAAAAGCTGAAGAACGAAGCAAAGGTGATCTGATCATGAGCATCCTCGTCATTGCCGAACACGACAACGCCAACCTCAAGGGCGCCACCCTCAACACCGTTTCCGCCGCCGCCAAGCTTGGCGCAGCCATCGATGTGCTGGTGGCCGGCGCCGGCTGCGGCGCTGCCGCCGAGGCCGCATCCCGGCTGGCCGGCGTGGCCAAGGTGAAGGTGGCCGATGCCGCCGCCTACGCCGAGCAAGGCGCCGAGAACGTGGCTGCGCTGCTGGTGGACGTGATCAAGACCGGCGGCTACAGCCACGTGCTGGCCCCCGCCACCACCTTCGGCAAGAACATTCTGCCCCGCGTCGCCGCCCTGCTTGATGTGGCCCAGATCTCCGAGATCGTGGCCATCGAATCGGCCGACACCTTCGTGCGCCCCATCTACGCCGGCAACGCCCTGGCCACCGTCAAGTCGTCCGACGCCATCAAGGTCATCACCGTGCGCACCACCGCCTTCGATGCGGTTGCAGCGGGTGGCGCCGCCGCCGTGGAAAGCATCGCCGCCGGCCCCGACCTGGGCCAGAGCAAGCTGGTCGGCCGCGAGCTGACCGTCTCTGCCCGCCCCGAGCTGGGCGCCGCCAAGATCATTGTCTCCGGTGGCCGCGGCCTGGGCAGCGGTGACAACTACCGCGCCGTGCTGGAACCCCTGGCCGACAAGCTCTCCGCCGCCATGGGCGCCTCCCGCGCCGCGGTGGATGCGGGCTTCGTGCCCAACGACTATCAGGTGGGCCAGACCGGCAAGATCGTCGCCCCCCAGCTCTACATCGCGGTGGGCATCTCCGGTGCCATCCAGCATCTGGCCGGCATGAAGGATTCCAAGGTGATCGTGGCCATCAACAAGGACCCCGAAGCCCCGATCTTCCAGGTGGCCGACTACGGCCTGGTGGCGGATCTGTTTGAGGCCGTGCCGCAACTGGTGTCTGCCCTCTGACGGCATAAGGGCATTGAAAGGGGAGAACCCTCTGTAGGGGCGACTTCAGTCGCCCTCGGACTCCGGTCAACGATCCGCGCTCGCTTTACGCGCGGATGGGCGACTGAAGTTGCCCCACAGATTGGCCCCTGACTGCCCCCTGCAGTACCTGATAGCCCAACCCAATCACCGAATTCGCAAGGAGCATCCCATGAGCACTTACGTCGCCCCCGTGAAGGACATGCTGTTCGCCATGAACGAGCTGGCCGGCCTGCAGGAGATCACCACCCTGCCCGGCAATGAAGAAGTCTCCCTTGACCTGGTCGAGGCCATTCTCGACGAAGCCGGCAAGTTCGCCACCGAGGTGGTGGACCCGTTGAATCCGGTGGGCGACAAGCAGGGCAACAAGTGGAAGGACGGCGTGGTGACCACCGCCGACGGTTTCAAGGAAGCCTATGCCTCCTTCTGCGAGACCGGCTGGAACGGCATGCCGGCCTCCACCGAATTCGGCGGTCAGGGCCTGCCGGTGACCGTGTCCACCGCCGTGCTGGAAATGTGGAAGTCGGCCAGCATCTCCTTCTCCCTTTGCCAGATGCTGACGCTGGGCGCGGTGGAGGCCATCGCCCACCACGCCACCGACGAACTCAAGGCCACCTTCCTGCCCAACATGGTGTCAGGCAAATGGACCGGCACCATGAACCTGACCGAGCCCCAGGCCGGCTCCGATCTGGCGGCCATCCGCAGCAAGGCAGAACCCCGCGGTGACGGCACCTACGCCATCACCGGCACCAAGATCTTCATCACCTGGGGTGAGCACGACATGGCGGAGAACATCATCCACCTCGTGCTGGCCCGCCTGCCGGACGCGCCTCCGGGCGTGAAGGGCATCTCCCTGTTCATCGCGCCGAAGTTCCTGGTCAATGCCGACGGCAGCCTGGGCGAGCGCAACGACCTGATCTGCGCCTCCATCGAACACAAGATGGGTATTCACGGCAGCGCCACCGCGGTGATGTCCTTCGGTGACAAGGGCGGCGCCATCGGATACCTGGTGGGCGAGCCGAACCGCGGCCTCGAGTACATGTTCACGATGATGAACCATGCCCGCCTCAACGTCGGCCTGGAAGGCGTCGGCGTGTCCGAGCGCAGCTACCAGCACGCCCTGGCCTACGCCCGTGACCGCATCCAGGGCCGCATCGTCGGGGACAAGAGCGGCGAGAAGAAGCCCATCCTGCATCACCCGGATGTGCGCCGCATGCTCATGGACATGAAGACCCGCACCGAGGCCGGCCGTGCCATCGCCTACTACGTGGCCGGCTGTATGGACCGCGCCAAGAGCCACCCGGACGCCGACGTGCGCGCCGCCAACCAGCGCCGCCTGGAGCTGCTGACCCCGGTGGTCAAGGGCTGGTGCACCGAGAACGCCCAGGGCATCACCTGGAACGGCGTGCAGGTGCACGGCGGCATGGGCTTCATCGAAGAGACCGGCGCCTCCCAGTACATGCGCGACGCCCGCATCATCACCATTTACGAAGGCACCACCGCCATCCAGGCCAACGACCTGATCGGTCGCAAGACCGCCAAGGAAGGTGGCAAGAGCATGCAGCAACTGCTGGCCGACATCGCCGAGACCGGGGCTGCCCTGCGCAAGTCCGACGACGCCGCGCTGAAGTCCCTGGCCGATGCGCTGGGTGAAGGCATCGCCGCCCTGGACGAAGCCACCAACTGGCTGCTCGCCAACTACGAAGCCACCCCCCAGGCCGCCCACGCCGGCTCGGTGCCCTTCCTCAAGCTCACCGGCATCGTCGTCGGTGGCTGGCTGATGGCCCGCTCGGCCCAGATCGCCGCCGGCCGCCTGAACGACGCCGACGGCGACTTCTACAAGGCCAAGATGGCCACCGCCGCCTACTTCGCCCAGCACGTCATCCCCGAGGCCAACGCCTACCGGGACGCCATCGTGAATGGCGCAGACGCGGTGCTGGCCCTCGAGGAAGCGCTGTTCTGACGAAGCACGAATAAACCTACTGCGCGACCCGATCTCGCAACTGTGGTGCTCACCGTACGCATGTACGGTTGCGCGCCTCGTTGCGACCTCGGGCCGCTCGCTACGGTTTCTTCGCGCTCCGTCTGGTGAATGTACGACTTGATAGCAGCAACGGAGAAAACAGCAATGACGCGTGAAGCGATGGAATACGACGTGGTGATCGTCGGAGCCGGCCCCTCGGGGCTGAGTGCGGCGATCCGCCTGAAGCAACTGGCCGAGAAGGCCGGCACGGAGCTTTCGGTGTGCGTCGTGGAGAAAGGCTCCGAGGTGGGTGCCCACATCCTGTCCGGCGCCGTCATCGAGCCGCGCGCGCTGGAAGAACTGTTCCCCGACTGGAGGGAGCGCGGCGCGCCGCTGAACACGCCGGTGAACGCCGACCGCTTCCTGTTCCTCACCACCGGGAAGGCCTACAAGCTGCCCACCCCGCCGCAAATGCACAACGAGGGCAACTACATTGTCAGCCTGGGCAACGTGGTGCGCTGGCTGGGGGAGCAGGCCGAAGCCCTGGGGGTCGAGATCTATCCCGGCTTCGCGGCGTCCGAGGTGCTCTACCACGAGGACGGTTCGGTAAAGGGCATCGCCACTGGCGACATGGGTGTGGAGCGCAACGGCGAGCCCGGCCCCAACTACCAGCCCGGCATCGAGCTGCATGCCCGCCAGACCGTCTTCTCCGAAGGCTGCCGGGGCTCCCTCACCAAGGGTCTGTTCGGCAAGTTCAACCTGCGTGAAGGTGTCGACCCGCAGACCTACGGCATCGGCATCAAGGAGCTGTGGGAGGTGCGCCCCGAGGTGCACGAGCAGGGTCTGACCCTGCACACCGTGGGCTGGCCGCTCACCACCGACGTCTACGGCGGATCCTTCCTGTATCACCTGGAGAACAACCAAGTGGCTGTCGGCTTCGTGGTCGGGCTGGACTACGCCAACCCGCACCTGTCGCCCTACGAGGAGTTCCAGCGCTTCAAGACCCACCCGGAGATCCGCAAGTTCTTCGAAGGTGGGCGGCGTATTGCCTATGGCGCCCGGGCCCTCAACGAAGGCGGCTACCAGTCGGTACCCCGGCTCACTTTCCCTGGCGGCCTGCTGATCGGCGACACCGCGGGCTTCCTCAACGTGCCCAAGGTCAAGGGCACCCACATGGCCATGAAGTCGGGCATCGAAGCCGCCGAGGCCCTGTTTGCCCATCTCGGGGCCGAAGCTCAGGTCGGCCACGAGGTCATCGGCTACCCCGAGCGTCTCAAGCAGAGCTGGCTGTGGGACGAGCTGCACCAGGTGCGCAACATCCGCCCGAGCTTCCGCTGGGGCCTGTGGGGCGGTATCGCCTACAGCGCCATCGACACCTACGTGCTGAAAGGCCGGGCGCCATGGACCCTGCACCATCACGCCGACCACACCCAGCTGAAGAAGGCATCGGAATGCGCCCCCATCGCGTATCCCAAGCCCGACGGCAAGATCAGCTTCGACCGCCTGTCATCGGTGTTCATCTCGGCCACCAACCACGCGGAAGAGCAACCCTGCCACCTGCGCCTGAAGGACGCCTCGGTGCCCATCAGTACCAACCTGGCCCTCTACAACGCTCCGGAAACCCGCTACTGCCCCGCTGGCGTGTACGAAATCGTCGAGGACCCGAGCGGGCCACGCATGCAGATCAACGCCCAGAACTGCCTGCACTGCAAGACCTGTGACATCAAGGACCCCACCCAGAACATCGACTGGGCCGTACCCGAAGGGGGCGGTGGTCCGAACTACCCGAACATGTAAATCGCATGTAGCAAGAACCGGGGAGGAGAACAGCACCCACCCCGAGACCATAACCATATAAAGAATCTTCAACCACCTTTCCGGAGGAATCATGTCAGCGGATATCTACAAGAAAGTGCGGGCCAACCCCCGCTTTGCCGAGCTGGAGGGGAAGCGCAGCCGCTTTGCCTACCTGCTCACAGCCATCGTGATGGCGTCCTACTACGGGATGATGGCGCTTGTGGCCTTCGCGCCCGAGGTGCTGCGTACCCCCATTTCCGAGGGCGGCATGCTCACCATCGGCGTGCCCATCGGCGCCGCCATCATCATCGGCTCCTGGCTGCTGACCGGCTGGTTCGTCAGCCGCTCCAACGGCGAGTTTGACCAGATGAATAACGAGATCATCCGGGAGGCCTCCAAGTGATCAACCGCAAACACCTCATCGGTGCCGCTCTGCTGGCCCTTGCCGGCGCAGGCGCCTTCGCCGCCGACGCAGTCGGCGCAGCCCAGAAGCAGCCTCTCAACCTCACCGCCATCGGGATGTTCTTCATCTTCGTGGTGGCGACCATGGGCATCACTTACTGGGCGGCCAGCCGCACCAAGTCCACCGCCGACTTCTACACTGCCGGCGGCGGCATCAGCGGCTTCCAGAACGGTCTGGCCATTGCCGGTGACTACATGTCGGCCGCCACCCTGCTGGGTCTTTCGGCACTCACCTTCTCGAAGGGTCTGGACGGCTTCATCTACGCCATCGGCTTCTTCGTCGGCTGGCCGGTGATCCTCTTCCTGATGGCAGAACGCCTGCGCAACCTGGGCAAGTTCACCTTCGCCGACATCGCCTCCTACCGCCTCGACCAGGGCACCATCCGTACCTTCGCAGCCTTTGGCTCGCTGACGGTGGTGTGCTTCTACCTGATCGTGCAGATGGTCGGCGCCGGCCAGCTCATCAAACTGCTGTTCGGCCTCGACTACGCCACTGCCGTGGTCGTGGTGGGCGTGCTGATGGTGATCTATGTGACCTTCGGCGGCATGATCGCCACCACCTGGGTGCAGATCATCAAGGCCTGCCTGATGCTCTTCGGCGGCACCGTGCTGCTCTTCCTGTCCATGAGCCAGTTCGGCTTCAGCCTGGAAGAAGTCGCAAAGAAGGCTGTTGAAGTGCACAAGGATGGCATCAAGATCATGGGCCCCGGCTCCCTGATGGCCGACCCGGTCACCGCCGTGTCCCTGTCCCTGGGTCTGGTCTTCGGCACCGCCGGCCTGCCCCACATCATGATGCGCTTCTTCACCGTGCCGAATGCCAAGGAAGCCCGCAAGAGCGTCTTCGTGGCCAGCGGCTGCATCGGCTACTTCTTCATGGTGGTGTGTGCCCTGGGCCTGATCGCCATTACCATCGTCGGCACCAACCCGGAGTTCTATGAAGGCGGCGTGGTCGGCGGCAAGATCATCGGCGGCGGCAACATGCCGGTGATGCACCTGTCCAAGGCCGTCGGCGGCAACCTGTTCCTCGGCTTCATGTCTGCCGTGGCCTTCGCCACCATCCTGGCGGTGGTGTCCGGTCTGGCCCTGGCCGGCGCATCGGCCATCGCCCACGACATCTACGCCCGGGTGATCTGCAAGGGCTCGGCCACCGAAACCCAGGAAATGCGTGTCTCCAAGATCGCCACCATTGGCCTCGGCGTCGTCGCCGTGTTGCTGGGCATCCTGTTCGAGAAGCAGAACATCGCCTTCCTCGTCGGCCTGACCTTCGGCATCGCTGCCTCCACCAACTTCCCGATCCTGATCCTGTCCATGTACTGGCGTGGCCTGACCACCCGCGGCGCCCTGCTGGGCGGCCTGGCTGGCCTGATCTCGGCGGTGACTTTCGTGGTGCTGTCCAAGGCCGTGTGGGTGGTGGTGCTGGGCAATGCGCAAGCCATCTTCCCGTACGAGCAGCCGGCCCTGTTCTCGATGCCGCTGGCCTTCTTCTTCACCTGGCTGTTCTCGGTCACCGACTCGAGCGCCCGGGCCAAGATCGACAAGGCTGGCTTCGACGACCAGTACGTGCGCTCCCAGACCGGCATCGGCGCTGCCAGCGCCAGCGCCCACTGAGGCACGACACAAGTCTTACCTTCCTCCCCCTCGAGGAACTTTCGGGCGCCCACGGGCGCCCGCTTTTTTTGGCGCTCCGGCCACAGCACACGCACCGACAAGCGGGCCAAGCGGACGCAGCCGCCCCTGAACTGGCGCGGCATTGCGTTGAGGAGATTGCGGGAAGAGGTGTTCGGCAGCGGGAAACCGGGTGATGACCCGCCGAGGGGGGAATGCCCCCCTGCCCCGCTCACGGGACGAGAATCAGCCCCGGCAGTACTGGAGCAGGCGTCCCCGGTAGGGGCTGCCATCGTCAAGGGGGGTGTCGATAGGGGTTTCGGTCAGGCTGAAGCCGGCCAGGGCCATGGCCTTGTTGAAGGCCGAACGGTTGCTCCGGTTCGGATCAACGATCAGGACCTCGGCCACCGGGGCCGCATGGAACTGGATGAAGCCTGCGAGCTGCCCGGGGTGGCTGCGCTCGTACAGCACATCGCTGCCAATGATCAGGTCGAACTCTCCGAGCAGCGGGTTGCTGCGCGCCCAGTTTCCGGTCTGGTACTTCAGCTCGGGCAGGTCATTGAGCAGGAGATTGGCATTGAGGAAGCGGGAGGCCAGGGGATGGCAATCACTGGCGGTGACGTCGCCAAGACGCCTGTGGATCACCAGGCTGGCAAGTGCCAGCCCGCAGCCGATCTCCAGGATGCGACGCCCACCGAGTTCACGTACCTGCATCAGGTCGGCCAGTTTGCGGGCCGAAGGCCAGACCTGGCCGAAGAGGGGCCAGGTCGCGGGCGAGATTCCCACCGCCTCGGCCTCTCCCAAGGGATCAGAATATTGCTGGCCGTCGAGCAGGGAGCGGATTTCAAGATCCGCACCGCCGGCCACGCCCACCTGCTGGAACTTCACTTCATAGCCGGGCATGTGAGCCGGGCTCAACGGCGACGCTGGGGCGCTGGACCGCTGCTGCCGCGGCCTTCGAGATGCCGGAAGGTGATGCGCCCCTTGGAGAGATCATAGGGGGAGAGTTCGAGGGAAACCTTGTCGCCGGCGAGGATGCGGATGTGGTGCTTGCGCATCTTGCCACCCGTATAGGCCACCAGCATGTGACCGTTGTCCAGGGTCACACGGAAGCGCGCATCGGGCAGCACCTCCATGACAACACCCTGCATTTCAATGAGATCTTCCTTGGCCATGGCCATGTCTCCTGATAGATGAAAAAGAAAAAGCCCGGCATGAACCGGGCTCATTCATGAGGAGGCGGGCCTGAAAGAATCTCAGAAACACGTCACCTGGCAGTGCTCCTGCCCGGCAGGGATGCCGGACAGGCTTCACGCGGCGATTACTCGGCCGGGCGGATGTTGGAAGCTTGCTGACCCTTGGGGCCGGTGGTGACGTCAAACGTCACGCGCTGACCTTCGGTCAGGGTCTTGAAGCCGGAGCCTTGAATTGCAGAGAAGTGGGCGAAGAGATCTTCACCGCCAGCTTCCGGGGTGATGAAACCGAAGCCCTTGGAATCATTGAACCACTTCACGGTACCAGTTGCCATTTTGAATATCCTTTAAAAGAAAAAGCAGGGACGTGCCCTGAGGGTAGGGCGAAGCTCAAGACGGCGGGGTGATGAAGGGAGGACTGCCGCAGGACTGCGGGTACTGAACCACACAACAACAACACTACTTGAAGATCGCGAGCCGTACTGTGCACTGTATCCGCCCCTATAGCAATCACTATTTGGACCGCGGTCGTGGCCAGGCCAGACGGGAAAAGCCGCTTGCGGCTACCCTTTGGGTGCCGCAGGCCGATAGAATCATGACGTGCAACTTCTTGCCCCCGTCCACCCCGAACGCGCCGGAGACACCACGCCATGCCGACAGCCACACCCCATTCCCCCCGCCAGCCACGCCGCACCCACCTGTTTGTGGCGGGGCTGCTGTGCGCAGTCGCCTCGCTTGCTGCAGCCCAGAGCCCCGACAGCCCCGGAACCCTTCGCAAACTGAAGGACGGCGGCGTGATCAACCTCGGCTACCGGACCGATTCAGCCCCCTTCTCCTTTATCGGTGACGACAAGCGCCCCACCGGCTACTCGGTGGAGCTATGCCAGGAAGTGGTGGGCGTACTGCGCCAGAACCTGGGGCTGCCCCAGCTACGCGTCCAGTGGGTTCCGGTCACCTCCGCCACCCGTATCGAGGCCGTGGTGAGCGGGCAGGTGGACCTGGAATGCGGCACCACCAGTGCGACCCTGTCGCGCATGGAGAAGGTGGACTTCTCCAACCTGATCTTCGTGGATGGCACCGGCCTGCTGGTGCGCCGCAATGGCGGCGTGAAGCGTGTCGCCGATCTGGCCGGGCGCAAGGTTGCGGCCACCCGCGGCAGCACCGGCGAAGACAACCTGCGCCGTGCCCTGACCCAGCGCGGCATCACGGCGGAGGTGCTCAGCGTGGACTCGGAAGTGGAGGGTTTGAAGGCCGTTGAGGCCGGCACGGCGGACGCCTATGCCAACGACCGGCTGATCCTCATCGGCCTGGGGCGCAAGGCCAAGGACGCCCAGGCTCTCGGACTGGTGGACGAGGACATCTCCATGGAGCCCTACGCCCTGATGATGCGCCAGGACGCCGCCTTCCGGGTCGCGGTCAATCGGGCCATCTCGACGATCTACCGCAGCCCGGCCATTGATGGACTTTACGAGCGCTGGTTCGGCGGCTTCGGCAAGCCCGGAGCCCTGCTCGGCGCCATGTATTACCTTGGCGCCACCCCGGAGTAAGCCATGCACAAAGGCATCAGGGGTTTCTTCCGCGTCATGGGCAGCGTCGCCCTCATCTTCTTTCTCGGCGCCTGTGCCACCGGGGGCAGCCCCCACAGCGGCCCCAGCGGCACCGGTGTGGTGATGAGCATCGCCGAATCGGAAGTGGGCAGCCGCACCGGCAGCATCGTCGGGGCTATTGGCGGCGCCATCGTGGGGTCTGTGGTGGGCGGACAGATCGGCAGCGGCTTTGGCCGCACGGTCGCCTCCACAGCCGGCAGTATCGGCGCGTCGATGATTGGCAGCAGCATGGGATCGCGGATGGCGGCGGACCGGGAGTGGACCATCACAGTGCGCTTCAGCGACGGGATCGATCGGGACATCAAGTCGAAGATGCCACCTGAGGTCCGCCCGGGCGACAAGGTCAGTGTGGACAATGGGGAGATCCGGCGCCACTGACTCGGCGATCTGCGACAATCCACCACATTCCGCCCCTGCGGGGGAGAGGCTACATTCGCGCTCTGGCCGGCAGGTGTCACCCCCCGGGCGCATGCGCACACCTCGACACCTGCCGGCCTTCCTGACCGTCGCTCCGGGGAAAATCGCCCGATGCCTCTTCCCCTTTCCACCCACACGCCCTCAAGCCCCGCCGACGCCCTGCGGCGCCTGCTCAACCTGCGCTGGCTGTCCATCGGCGGCATGCTGGCCGTGGTGGTGTCGGTGCCCTGGCTGCTCGACATCCCCCTGCCCGCGCAGCCCCTGCTGCAGGTGGTGGCGGCCCTGGTCGCCATCAACCTGCTGTCCCTGGTCCGTGCCAGGCGTCTGAGCGATCTGCACCCCGCGGAACTGTTCCTGCAGCTCAGCATCGACCTGGGTGCGTGGAGCGTGTTCCTGTATTTCACCGGGGGCGCGACCAACCCCCTGATCTCCCTGCTCCTGCCCCTGGTTGCCATCGGCGCGGCGACACTCAGCGCGCCCTACGCCTGGGCCGTGGCGGCCGAGGCCGTGACCGCCTACTCGATCCTGTGGGACTTCAACGAGCAGCTCGATATCTACGATTCCGGACTCGCGGTGCATTGGCACCTGGCCGGCATGTGGCTCACCTTCGCCCTCTCGGCGGGTGTCATCGTGTGGTACGTGGTACGCATGACCGCCGCCATCCGCAGCCGCGACCACGCCCTCGCCGAAGCGCGCGAAGCCCGTCTGCGCAACGAGCGCATCGTGGCCCTGGGCAATCTGGCCGCTGGCGCCGCCCACGAACTGGGCACCCCCCTGGGCACCATGGCCATCGTTGCCGGCGAACTGGCCCGCAACCCTGCCCTGGATGACGAAGTGCGCGCCGATGCCGAGCTCCTGCGCGAGCAGGTCGGGCACTGCAAGGCCATCCTGGGCAACCTGACCCTGCGCGCCGGCAGCCTGCGTGCCGAAGGGGGTGAAGTGCTACCCACCGACATCTGGCTGCGCGGCATCATCGAACGGTGGCGCAGCCTGCGACCCCACGTGCCATTGACCACCCTCTGCGAGTGCGGCGACCCGCCCCCCAAGCTGGTGGCCGATGCCACGCTTGAGCAGGCGATTCACAACATCATCAACAATGCCGCCGATGTGAGCCCCAACGGCGTCGAGTGCGAGGTCGGGGTCGAAGAGACGCAGATCGTGGTGCGCATACTCGACCGCGGCCCTGGCATTCCCGCCGACTTTCGCCCCGAGGCAGGCGTCCATCAGGACGGCAACGGCGACGGTCTGGGTATTGGCCTGCTGCTGGCCTTCGACGCGGTCGAGCGCTGCGGCGGCCGCATCATGTTTGCCTCTCGTCCCGGTGGCGGCACCATCGCCACTCTCACCCTTCCCCTTTCAGCCCTTCGCCCATGACCTCGCAGGATGCCCCCCACATACTCGTCATCGATGACGACCCCGCCTTCAACCGCGTGCTCACCCGCGCCCTGGCCCAGCGTGGCTTCAACGTCTTCGGTGCCCAGGAGCCCGAAACCGCCCTGGATCTCGCCCGGGCGCACGAGCCCGAATATGTGGTTCTCGACCTCAACATCGCAGGCAGCTCCGGCCTGCGCCTGATCGAGCCCCTGCTGGCGGTCAATCCCGACTGTCGCATCCTGGTGCTGACCGGCTACGCCAGTATCGCCACCACCGTGGACGCCATCAAGCTGGGCGCCACCCAATACCTTGCCAAACCCGCCGATGTGGACGCCATCCTGAAGGCCCTTCATGCCACGGATGTGATCATCTCGGAAGAAGAAATGGCGTCCGGCCCCATGTCGGTCGATAGGCTCGAATGGGAGCACATCCAGCGGGTACTCGCGGAGAACGATGGAAACATCTCGGCCACCGCCCGTGCGCTTAAAATGCACCGCCGCACATTGCAGCGGAAGCTGGCCAAGCGGCCGGTCAAGGAATGAACCTATTTTCCTCTGTTGTCCTCCCCGAACCAGACGCAAACCCAATGCTGACGTGGGTTAGCCCTCCACTGGCCGGGCCACCAGACGGGTGAAGCTGAAGGGGTTCGTGGGAGGCTCAGACGGCGGCTGGAGGGACTGTAGGGGCGACTTCAGTCGCCCGCGGACGTCGATCAAGGGCATGCCTGTGATCAACGCGCGGATGGGCGACTGAAGTCGCCCCTGCAGGAGAGACCGTATCGACCGTCAGACGACGCGTCAAACGGAGGGAATCAGGATGAAACCAACGGAAGACCACGACGCCCGCGTCCGCCTCGACAAATGGTTGTGGGCAGCACGCTTCTTCAAGCATCGCACCCAGGCCACCGAAGCCGTGGACGGGGGCAAGATCCAGCTCAACGGCATCCGCGTGAAGCCCGCCAGGGACGTAAAGATCGGCGACCGGATCGACATCCAGATCGCCGAGACGCATTTCTGCGTCGAGGTGAAGGGCATCGCCGATAAGCGTGGCAGCGCCACGATTGCCCAGGGGCTCTACCAGGAGACCGCCGACAGCGTGGCCGCCCGGGAAGCCCAACGGGAACAGCGCAAGCTTGCCGCCACACCGGGCTCCGATCTCCACGGCCGCCCCACCAAGCGCGACCGGCGCCAGATCGGACGCTTCAGCGGCGAGTTTTGAGGGTCGTCCGAGCTGCGCCTACAGGCCGATGGCCAGGGCCAGGGGCAGGAAGACCAGCGCCGCCACGTTGCCGATCAGCACGATGGAGGCCACCTTTTCCGGCTCCTGGTGATAGCGCTCGGCAAAGATGTAGTTGAGCACCGCCGGCGGCAGGGCGCCAAAGACCAGCAGCAGGGCCCGCTCCCGTTCGGGCAGGGGCACCACCAGCATCACGGCCGCCGCCAGCAGCATGCCGATCAGCGGACGGGCCGCGGCGCCGATCAGGCCCAGGCGGATCTCACCGATGCGCGACTCGGTGAGGCGCACCCCCAGGGCAAAGAGCATCAGGGGAATGGAGATCTCGCCGAGCATGCGAATGGCGGTCATCGCCGGCCCCCACACCTCAAAACCGCTGAGCCCCACCGCCAACCCTGCCAGGGTAGCCAGCACGGAGGGCACCTTCCAGATGCCGCCGAGCTTGATCCGGTGGTCCAGCAGCCAGGCGCCGAACGAGAAGTGCAGCAGGTTGGAAACCATGAACATCACCACCGCCGGCGCCAGGGCCTGCTCGCCGAAGGCCAGCACGGCCAGGGGCAGCCCCAGGTTGCCGCAGTTATTGAACATGATCGGCGGCACCAGGGTCTTGGGGGCAATGCCCAGACCTCGGGCCACCGCCAAGCCAAGAAACCCGGAGCCGATCACCACCGCCAGGGTGGCGACCAACAGGGGCAGGAATTCGGTGATGTGGAAGGACTTGTTGGCCAGCGCCCCAAACACCAGCGCCGGCACGAACACGTCCATGTTCAGCTTGTTGGCGTGGGAGAGGTCGGGCTTTGCCCGGCGACCGACCAGGAAGCCGATGGCGGTGATGGCAAACAGCGGAAAGAGGATGGAGACAATGCGCAGCAACATGGCCGGAAACCCTTGCATCCGGACAGGTGCCGGTGGAGACCCGATTGATCAGGCCGGCCCCGGAGGGCCGGCAGCGGGGTTTTCCCCGAGCTTATAGCACGTAGCGGGCCAGATCTTCCCGCTGGGCCAGCATCTCGAGGCGGCCATCCACGTAGGCGGCGTCGATGCATACCGTCTGCGGGCCGGCCTTGCCGGCCTCGAAGGCCAGCTCTTCGAGGAGCTTTTCCATCACGGTGTATAACCGCCGGGCACCGATGTTTTCGGTCTTCTCATTCACCTGGAAGGCGATCTCGGCGAGGCGGCGGATGCCCTCCGGCGCGAATTCGAGGCTCACCCCGTCGGTGGCCAGCAGGGCTTCATATTGACGGGTCAGGCAGGCATCGGTCTGAGTCAGGATGCACTCGAAATCCTCCACCGACAGGGAATCCAGCTCCACGCGGATCGGGAAGCGGCCCTGCAGCTCGGGAATCAGGTCGCTGGGGCGGGACAGGTGAAAGGCCCCGCTGGCGATGAACAGGATGTGATCGGTCTTCACCATCCCGTATTTCGTGCTGATGGTCGTGCCTTCGACCAGCGGCAACAGGTCGCGCTGCACGCCCTGACGCGACACGTCAGCGCCATGGCTGTCGGAGCGGGTGGCGATCTTGTCGATCTCATCCAGGAAGACGATGCCGTTTTGCTCCACCATGCGCAGGGCCTCGGCCTTCATTTCCTCTTCATTCACCAGCTTGGCGGCCTCCTCGTCGGTGAGCAGCTTCAAGGCTTCGCGGATCTTCAGCTTGCGGGACTTCTTCTTTCCGCCGCCGATGTTCTGGAACATGCTCTGCAGCTGGCCGGTGAGCTCCTCCATGCCCGGGGGGGCAAGGATCTCCGCGCTCATGCCCGGCACGGCCACCTCGATGTCCACTTCCTTGTCGTCCAGATCCCCTTCACGCAGCTTCTTGCGGAATTTCTGGCGGGTGGCGTTATCTTCGGGCGCGGCCGGTTCGGTACCAAAGCCCACCGTCGGCCGGGCCGGCGGCAGCAGAATGTCGAGAACCCGGTCTTCCGCGGCGTCCTGGGCCCGGTCACGGACCTTCTTCATGGCCTGCTCGCGGTGGGACTTGATGGCAATTTCCACCAGATCGCGGATGATGGTGTCCACATCGCGGCCGACATAACCCACTTCGGTGAACTTGGTCGCCTCGATCTTGATGAAGGGCGCGTTGGCCAGCCGGGCCAGCCGGCGGGCGATCTCGGTCTTGCCGACGCCGGTCGGCCCGATCATCAGGATGTTCTTGGGCGTGATCTCGCTCTTCAGGGGCTCGGCCACCTGGGCGCGCCGCCAGCGGTTACGCAGGGCCACGGCCACGGCCTTCTTGGCCTTGGCCTGGCCGACGATGTGCTTGTCGAGTTCGGAGACAATCTCCGGGGGGGTCATCTGGGTCATGGGAACATCCTGGGTACAGCGGGTCTTTCCACCGGTCACGCAATGCCGCCCCGCGGAAGGGCGGCCGGGGTCACGGCTTCAGCACCTCGATGGTGTGGCAATGATTGGTGTAGATGCACAGGTCACCGGCAATGGTCAGGGATTTCTTGACCACTTCTTCGGGGGTCAGCTCGGTGTTCTCGATCAGCCCCCGGGCCGCCGCCTGGGCATAGGCACCACCACTACCGATGGCCACGATGCCCTGCTCGGGTTCGAGTACGTCGCCGTTGCCGGTGATGATCAGCGAGTTGTCCAGGTCGGCCACGGCGAGCATGGCTTCGAGACGACGCAGGGCGCGGTCGGTACGCCAGTCCTTGGCCAGTTCGACAGCGCTACGCACCAGATTGCCTTGGTGCTTCTCGAGCTTGGCCTCGAAACGCTCGAAGAGCGTGAAGGCATCGGCCGTGCCGCCGGCAAAGCCCGCCAGGATGCGATCCTGGTAGAGCTTGCGCACCTTGCGGGCGCTGGCCTTGATGACGATGTTGCCCAGGGTGACCTGCCCGTCGCCGCCAAGGGCCACGTGCCGGCCACGCCGGACCGAGAGAATGGTGGTGCCGTGATATTGTTCCATCGGGCGGATATGGGGACTCAAAAAGGGATTTCAAGCCCGGTGGCGAGGCCTTCCCGGGCCGAACCGCCGAGCGTCAGCCGCGCAGTTCGATGCGAGCCACTTGATGCAGGCTCATCACTTGCATCAGGGCGGCAACCATGGAATTGACGCCCTTGAACACCACCAGCCGGCCCTGGGCGTGGAGCTGGGAAACAATATTGAAGAGGGTGCCGGCCGAGACGAAATCCATGCGTCGAAGCAGGCTGCAGTCCACCTCCACCTTGGTACGGCCACCGGCAAACGCGGTGATCTTGCGAAGCACTTCGGTATTGGGGCCGATGACTTCGCCCTCGAGGCGGTAGATGTCGCTGAGCTGAACATCCAGGATCTGCGCATTCGTCTGACTTGCCGTGAGCTCGGGGGGCGGCTCCCACGACGGGGGAGACTCCTCGAAGGTCATGGCGTAATCGACGGCCAGCTCCTCAAAGCGATCCTGCTGCTCGGTGTACTGGAGCACTTCCAGCAGCAGCAACCACACCGGCTTCTGCTCGACCTTGCCGGGCGTGACCACGCCGCCCAGAACGGCGGCGAGATGCCCCGCCCCCATCAGGGAAAGCCTGATTTTGGCCTTGCGCAGCCCTCGCACGGCCCGCAGCAGGAGCTCGGCTCCGGCATTGTCCACACCACGCAGGCGGCTCAGATCGATACGCAAGGCACCATTGCGCATGCCGATCTGGATGAGCTGCGCAAACTGCCCGGCGGCCTGACCGCTGAGGACACCCGAAAGATTGACCGTCTGCACCTTTGCCTCAGTGCCCGCGACACCCTTGGGAGAGAGATCCGTCCAGGCGGGTGGCGAACGCTCAAATTCGGTCGCGTAGCTCAGGCTGAGAGCTTCAAAGCGCTCCCGGTGCCCGGTCAGGCGCAACAGATCGAGGAGCATACCCCACAGAGTAAAGCGCGCATCCGCGCCCGTGCTCGTATCAAGGGCGTGCTCAAGGACGGAGCGGGCCTCGTCGTAGCCACCGTTGGCGTAGAGGATGGCGGCTTCTTCGGCCGACGGAGACATCTCATCCACGCCCTCCTCCACATGCACCCTGTCGGCACACTGGGCGAGCACGCGCTTGACATCGCCACCGGCGATCGTGAAATCAAGGGACGAGGTTTCGCCGCGAGGCTTGCCGGGCGCCTGGGACAGGGGCGGGGGAGGTGGCACCGATGGGCGGACACTCCCCTGGGCCGGGTCGGCAGCGACCCGTGGACGCGGTGCTGCGGTTCCGGCAGGTGCAGGCTTCTTGCCGAAAAACGGTAGCGCCACTCCTATCCCTCCTTTTGTCATGTTCCGGAATTAGACAGGATATCACTCTACAAAGCTTGTGCAGGCTGATTTACAAGCGGTCGGATTTCACACCCGGGACAAGGAAAATGACAACCAGAAACACCGCGCAAACGGGACCGAACGGCTGGTCGAACGCGAGGGAAATGGCGAATGCAGCCGTGTATCCGGCCGTACCAATCGCTGCGGCCAGGCCGAGCCCAGCCCGCCAGCTACGGCCGAAGCGGTAGGCCACCAGCGGAGGAACGAAAACCAGGGCGAAGGCAGCCATCACCCCGATGCTGACCGTGGCGAGGGCGATCACCACGCCGGCCAGGAGATCGAAGAGCATCAGACCGGGCCCCGCATCGAGCCCCCGGGCCTGGTGAAATTCCGGAAAGAAACGCGCGAGCAACAGTGACCGGTTGAGGCGCGCCAGCACCGGAAGCACCCCGGCACAGATGAGGGCAACCGCCAGCAGGTGTCCCTCGCCGGTGAAATAGAGCTGACCATCGAACAGGGCATGCCCCGCCTGCTCGGCAAGGGGATGATTGGCCACGAGGAGCACGCCCGCCCCCCAGGCCAGAAGCATCATCAACGCATAGGCATTGGCGCCCGCCGCCGCCGCAAGCCCCTTGGCAAGGGATGCGAGCAGGGCGGCAATCGCTCCGCCGGCCAGCATCGGCCAGCCGAGCACCATCGCCAGGAGCGCCCCCGCCGAGGCCATCTGGGCAAAGGCCAGGGCAGCCAGCCACTCGCCACGCAAACGCAGGTACATGCCGATCAAGGGCAGCAGGCCGGCAAGCAGCAGCCCGGTCAGGAAGGGCACCCGAAACAGGGGGTCGACAAGCAGATCGAGATTCATCGGCGAGACTCCATCACATCGCCCCCACCTGGATCACCCGGGTGCATACCCGATCAATCAGCGCGAGATCGTGGGAGACGATGATGAAGCCCTGATCCGCGTGGCTCCGGGCGAGCCAGTCCGCAAGGTAGTCCACGCCCGCGCGGTCGAGATTGTTGCTGGGTTCATCGAGCAGCACGATGTCCGCCTGGGCCGTCAGGCAGGCCCACAGGCGCAGGAACTGGAGCTGGCCACCGGAGAGGCGATCCAGCCGCCAGTCGAGACGGTCAAGCAGCCAGGGCGGCAAGCCGGCCGGCGAGGCGCCGGTCAGGGCCAGCAGCTCCCGCCCGGTAAGGGGCACACCGCGCAGATCGGCAAAACCCTGGGCCTGGTGGGAGATGGCCAGACCCGTCGCCTTCTCGACCTGCCCGCCAAACACCGTCACCCCACCCCACAGGGCCTTCAGCAAGGTGGACTTGCCGGCACCATTGGGGCCGGCAAGTCCGAGGATCTCGCCCCGGCGCAAGTCAAAATCCAGCGGGCCGGCCACGGGAAGGTCATAGCCCGCCACCAGCCCGGTCGCGCGGAGCAGAACCTCTTCCATCACCACTTACCTGAGCCCGCCCAGCAGACGCTGCACGGTATCGTCAAAAAAACTCACCAGATCGGCCGCAGTGGGGCTGCCTCCCACGGTGAAGGGCAGGACGACCACCGGGATACCGGCCCGATCCCCGAGCCAATCGGATGCCGTCGGGCGGGAGTAGGCGGCACGCAGGATCATCCGGGCCGGCGTTGCCTTCTGGCGCTCCAGCAGCCCGGCCAGATGGGCACTGCCCGGCTCAACCCCCGGCTTGGGTTCGAGCGCACCCAGCTCCTTGATGCCCAGCCAGTCGGCCATGTAGGCAAAGGAACGGTGCTGGACCCACACGGGCACACCCCGCAAGGGTGCGGCAGCCTGCTCCCAGCGGACCATGGCCACTTTCCAGCGCTCGCTGAAGCGGGCAAGGTTGGCGCTGTACGCGCCCGCACCGGCGGGATCAACGCGACTCATCCGGCCAGCCAGGGCCTCTGCCACCTTGAGAACGTTACGCGGATCGGTCTGGATATGGGGATTGCCGCCGGGATGGACGTCCCCGTCGGCCCGGTCCAGACGGGCCGGCACCTCGATCAGGCGCACTGCACTGGCGGCCTCGAAGTAAGCCGGCTGACCGGGCTGGATGGCGGCATTGCCCGACTCCCGCAGCACCACGGGCAACCAGCCGATCTCCAGATCGGCACCCGTGGCAACCACCAGCTGACTTGCCCGGGCGCGGGCGATCAGGGAGGGCTTGGCCTCAATGCGATGGGGATCCTGGAGGGCATTGGTGGCGGAGAAGACCTGGACCCGTTCGCCGCCGATCTCCTTCGCCAGCGCGGCCCATTCGGGCACCGTGGCAAAGACGTTGAGGGCTGCCGCAGCGGGCAGGGCGAGTACCGCGAGGACCAGCGCGGCAAGATGGAACATCAGTTTGGAGTACATGAACGGATTCCTCAGAACTTGTGGGCGCCGTGGGCGCCGAGACTCATGATGTATTGCAGCCAGACCTGGTTGTCGCTCTCCCCGTTGCGGGACTTGTCGCGGGCCAGTTGCAGACGCAGACGCGAGAACTCCGACGGAGACCAATCGACCATGGCCGACTGACGACTGGGGTTGTAGGCTGCCAGGAGGGGAAGGCCCGCCGGATCCAGACCACCCAGATCGGCGGTGCCGCTGCGCAGCCAGTCGCCACGCACCCCCACACGCCAGTGCGGCATGAACTGATAGACGGCCTGCAGATAGCTGCCGGACTGACGGAACCGGGCCGCTGAAGTGGCTTCAGCAAGACCACCCACGTCGTAGTTCAGGTCACCGGTCTCGCGTCGCTGGAAGTACTCACCCTGCACCTTCAGGTTGGTCACGCTGCTGTTGCCGTTGGGGGCCCACTTGTAGACGAAATCGGCGATCCAGGTCTGACTGCGCCCCGAAAAGCTGTGCGCGAGGGGCGTGCCTGCCGCATCGGCGCCGTCCTCGAAGCCCCGTTCCCGCGGATTGGCGCGCACGTGGGACAAGCCCACCTGCCACGCGGACGAGGCACCGATATCACCGCCAAGATGGGCGAAGGCCGTCCACAAACCGGCTCCATTGCGATTGCGCTCCGCCGCCGGGAATTTCTGACCGCTGGCCACTTCCGCACCGAATTCAAGGAAAAGATCGGTAGGAGCGACCCAACGTAGCTGGACACCGTCGTTCTGCAGTCGCGGCCCGAAGAAAGCCTTGTAGGCCAGCGGCGCGTCGGTAAAGTCCCACTCGTGGGGGTGCTGCTGGTTGAGGTAGCCAACGCCGGACAGGAAGCGCCCGGCCTTCACCTTGAGGCCCGAGGACAGACCCAGGGTTTCCACATTCACTTCCTCGACCTCGACCACCCCCTCTCCGTCATCCTCGGCCAGCGCGAAGCGGGCGTTGGCGCGGAACAGGTGATCCACGTTGGCCGAGAAGGCCAGTTCGGACTCGCCGAGGGAGAAGCCCTTGCGCGGGGGGCCGACCTCACCGCCCGAGGGGATGAAGCCGTCGATGCGGTAGGCGGACGGATCACGCTGGAAGCGGGTGAACTTGCTGTCGATGATCAGGGATACGGAAGGATTGAAGGCGCTCTCCGACACGGGTCGGCGAGCCACGCTGGCTGCCGCAGCCTGGGCCTCGGCGGCTTGGGCCTCGGCCTTGGCCACCGACTGGACCGCACTGGTAGCGGTGGAACCGGCGGCGGCCGCAGCGGTGGCAGCACCGGCAGCACGCTGTTCGGTTTCAGCCAGACGACGCTCAAGGGCTTCGATGCGCTGCTGGTAGGAATCACGCAGCTCCTTGATCTGCTGGCGGAGTTGCTTCAGGTCGGCATCGGAAGCCGCGGTGGCGACCGCCGGGAAGGCGGCAGCGAGGGCGACGCAAAGCGCGCCGGGACGAAGGAATGACATGGCTCGGATCTCCTGGGATCGGTCCGGAAACGGGGGACGCGGTGCGGGCGAAGCCGGCACCGGTGTTCACAACGGGGACGGGATCAGGGAGATGCAGGAGGGCCCCTGGCCTGGGGCCGGGGCAGGCGCAGTGCGCCGGGGACAAGCTCGGGGCCCGTCGGCAAGGCTGCGGGCACACCCTGGACGGCCAGCACCGGAAACGCCGACGGCAACATCGCGCCCAGATCCGCCGCCGCCAGGCACAGCAGGCAGGCGTCGTGGCGCTCGGCCGCGGGCACGCCGCCATCCGGTGTCGCCTGGCGCGCGACGTCCTCGGCCCGCGCCAGGGTGGCCAGGTCGCCCAGATGACCGACAGCATGGGCCGTGGCAAAGACCTGCGCACACACCAGCAGCACAGCCAGCGCACTGCGCAGCAGGTACAAGGAACGGGCTGACAGCCTCATGCGGCACACACCGGAACGACCGGGCAGAAACAGGCGAAGGCCTGATCGACCACCTCCCGCGACAGCTCACGGACAATGAACACCAGGCGGGTGCTACGCACTTCATCCGGCCAGGCCGGTAGGGCCGCATCGGGATAGCGGAGGTGGTGCACGCACTGGACCACCCGAGGCCGCTCCTCGCCCCGGACATGGACGATACCCTTCACCCTCAGCAGGTGCTCGCCCTTCACGCTCTGCAAGAGGTCGAGGGCGGAGGAGAAATCGCCCCAGGATACCGGCGCATCGAAGCGCACCACGAAGGCATGGACCGATGCGTCGTGACGGTCGATGGCCCCTGCCGAGCCGCGTGACCGCGGGGCGTAGGGATGAAGCGCCGCCTGCGCGGCCACGGCTTCATCGGCCAGCCAGCGCACGACATCGGCACTCTTGCGGCTGGGATTCCACAGACCGCAATCAAGAACGGTCTCCGGGGCGACAACACCCTCTTTCACCTGCTGCTGCGGTGCCCCGGGATTGAGGCGGCGAAGCTGTGCCTCCAAGCCCTCCAGCGCCAGGCGGCTGGCCTGATCGCACTTGGTGATGAGCAGACGGTCTGCCGTCGCCACCTGCTTGACCGCTTCCGGGCGGCTCGCAAGCTGGCGGGTGCCGAACACGGCATCCACCACCGTGATCACTCCGTCCAGGCGGAAACGCTCGGCGATGAAGAAATCCTGCATGAGGGTGAAGAGCACCGGCGCAGGATCGGCCAGGCCGGAGGTTTCGATGACGATCCGCGAGAGGGCAGGCAGATCGCGGCGCAGGCGCCGCATGAAGAGATCGCGGAGTGTCCGGGCCAGATCGCCGCGGACGGTACAGCACAGACAGCCGGATTCGAGGAGAACGAGGTTCTCGTCGATGTTCTCGACAAGAAGATGATCGATCGGCACCGCACCGAACTCGTTCATCAGGACCACGGTGCCTGCCAGCTCGGGCCGACGCAGCAGGTGGTTAAGGACAGTTGTCTTTCCTGCCCCGAGAAAGCCGGTCAGCAAGGAGACGGGAATGCGCTGCGCCGGGGCGATCATGGAATGAGTAGCCGTCCCGGCGGAGCCGGAGGGATTACTCCCCGTACAGCTTCTGGGTACGTTCACGACGCTCTTGAGCGTCGATGGAGAGCGTTGCCGTGGGGCGGGCCAGCAGGCGGCCGATGCCGATCGGGTCGCCCGTTTCCTCACACCAGCCATACTCACCCTGGGCAATGCGCGTCAGGGCCTCATCGATCTTCTTGAGCAGCTTGCGCTCCCGATCCCGCACGCGCAGTTCGAGAGCGTGTTCCTCCTCCACCGTCGCGCGATCGGCCGGATCGGCAACCAGCTCGTTCTCACGAAGGTTGGCGCCCGTGCTGGCGGCATTCTCCAGCAACTCGTCACGCATTCTGGTCAGGCGGATACGAAAGAACTCCAGCTGGGCCGGATTCATGTAATCGTCCTCCGGCATGGCCAGAATTTCCGCTTCGGTCAGCAGCTTCTCATTGCTTGTCGTGGTTGCAACCATGTCTCATTCCTCCCATGAATCGAATGTCGGGCACCTGGACCCTGCCCGACCCTGCTTTCCGCCGGTTTCTCGACTCTTACAAGCCCCGCTGGGGCATTTTGCCGCAAACCGCATTGCGGCACGCGTGCATCCGTTCTCCGGAACTATGCACGAAACGCACCAGCCTGCGCTCAAGGCCGCGATTCTATGCACAGGATCGCTGCAATTACAACGTCCCGCCCGCAAACCTGAGCATCGAGCCCAACATTCTGAAACACTGAATAAAGTCCTGGACTTCGGAAGAGGGGGGTCGTACTGTAAAATGTTGCGATGCATGCATCGAATCATCCCGCACCAGCCGAGAGCAAACCGTTCTTTGCACTACCCGTCCGGGTCTATTATGAAGACACGGACGCCGCTGGCGTCGTGTACTACGCCAACTATCTCAAGTTCTGCGAACGGGCCCGCACCGACTGGCTGCGCGCGGTCGGCTTCGGGCAGCAGCGTCTGGCTGCCGAGCAGCATATCGTATTTGTCGTGCGGGCCGTGCAGGCCGACTACCTGCAGGCAGCGGTGCTGGATGACCAGCTTGAAGTCATCACCACCCTCGAACGCCTCGGCAGGGCCAGCCTTGTTTTCGCCCAGAAGATCCTCCGCGGCAGCCAGATCATCTTCGAGGCGCTGATCACCATCGCCTGCGTCGGCCTGGGCTCCCGCAAGGCCACCCCGATCCCCCCCGCTGTGCGCGCACAGTTCGCCACCCTGGTTTAATCCGATGAACGTCACCGAAGATCTCTCCATACTGTCCCTGATCGCCAATGCCAGCCTGCTGGTCAAGCTGGTGATGGCCCTGCTGGGCACCGTATCCTTCATGTCCTGGTACTGGATCTTCCGCAAATGGTTCGCCATCCGCGACGCCAAGAAGAAGACCGACCTCTTCGAACGCGACTTCTGGAGCGGCGGCGACCTGAACGCCCTCTACCAGAGCGCCGCCACCAGCCGCCATGAAGCCGCCGGCATGGAGCGCATCTTCGAAGCCGGCTACCGGGAGTTCGCCAAGCTGCGCGGCAAGAGCCTCGACCACGGCGCCGTGATGGACGGCGCCCGCCGCGCCATGCGCGCCACCTATCAGCGGGAGGTGGACGACCTGGAAGCCCACCTGGCCTTCCTCGCCTCCGTCGGCTCGGTCTCCCCCTATGTGGGCCTGTTCGGTACCGTGTGGGGCATCATGAACGCCTTCCGCGGCCTCTCCAACGTGGGCTCCGCCACCCTCGCCCACGTCGCCCCCGGCATTGCCGAAGCGCTGGTGGCGACGGCCATCGGCCTGTTCGCGGCAATTCCGGCGGTGGTGGCCTACAACCGCTTCGCCCACGACATCGACCGCATCGCCATCCGCTTCGAGAGCTTCACCGAGGAGTTCCTGAACATCCTCCAGCGCCAGCTGCGCTGACCGGAGCCCCGCCGCCATGCGCCAACGCCGCCTGATGAACCAGATCAACGTCGTGCCTTACATCGACGTGATGCTGGTGCTCCTCGTGATCTTCATGGTCACCGCGCCGATGATCCAGTCCGGCTCGGTCAACCTGCCCAGTGTGGACAAGGTTCCGGCTCCGCCCACCGACGCCATGGTGGTGCAGGTCAAGCCCGATGGCGGGCTGGCCCTGCGCCAGACCAGCGGCTCACCCGAGAAGGCCCTCAACCGCAAGGACCTGATCAGTGAGGTGCAGTCCGCCGTATCCGCCAACCCGGGCCAGTCGGTGATCATCGCTGCCGACAAGAACGTCAAGTACGAGCTGGTGATGAACACCCTCAACGACCTGCGCAACGCGGGTGTGAATAAGGTCGGCCTGCAGACGCAGGTCGGCAAGTCCTCCCGATGAACCCAGCCATGCCCGCCAACGAGCGGGGCAAGTGGTCGTCCCTGGCGCTGGCAGCCGGGGTGCACATCGCCCTTGGCATGTTCCTGTTCTACGGCGTGCGCTGGCAGAACCGCCTGCCCGACGCCGTCGAGGTGGAACTGGTGAGTGCGCCCTCGCCGGCCGCCGTGGTGGCACCTCCGCCTCCCCCCCCGGCC
>NZ_JAFLDT010000035.1 GCF_017302315.1 Zoogloea sp. | reverse complement strand
CTGCACAGATCAATCAGTTTTTTCCGGAAGGCTTCATCCGTTTGCAGGCTCACACAGAAAGCTTCCGTCAGGTCGGCGTCGAGGGGGAGCTCTCCCTTGCAGGCACACTCCTGCCAGCGCTCACGCCCGGCCGTCGCCTGCAGAACGTTCAGCAAACCCCCCGCGTCGAGCCAGCGCTCGCCACGCAGCATCCGGAACAGCACGACCCGCTCCCGCATCAGGCCCGCGCGGGATTTGAGATCGAAGGTGGTGCCCGGGGTAAAGCTGACGAAATTCACTCGGTTTTTTCGCAGGTTGTGCACCTCGGTAGGCAGCAGGGTCAGGCGGCTCGCCAGCGCAAATTCGCTCCCGCCGTCCACCTTGAGACGCGCTACGTTCTGCTGCGCAATGGCACTGTTCGAGCAGACATACACGATGTCGATGCGCTCGACGCTATCCTGGAGGTGTTCGATCGTTCGCGCGATGATGCCCTTGGCCACCATCGTCTTGCCGAGACCCACCTCGTCGGCAACGAGGAAGCGCCGCGTCGGTGCCGCATCGAGATACATGCGATGGAACACATGATCGACCGTGCGACGCTGGAAATCCTTCAATTGCGCAAGCACCTGCGCCGACGAAAAGCGGGTCATGCTGCTACCTCCATGGCTTGCAGGAATATTCTCCACACCTCCAGGAATTCGGGTGGAACGACGTCGTTTCCGGCTTCGCCGGCCTGCAGGCGCTCGACGATGCGTTTCACGTCGGCAAGGCGCGCGCGATCGTGGGCGAAGGCGCGGACCATCTCTTCCAGCAAGGTCGGCCCCATACCACCGCTGGCTGTCGAGCTCCTCCCCTTCTTCACCTCCTCCGGTGGCTCTCTTTCGCCGCCTTCCGCATCCCCGAGCAACAGAAGCAGGTAGCGCAGAAATCCGGCCTGGCTATGGACGATACGGCGGACGAGGGCTCCGTCGCGGTCCGAGGGTGGGTCTTCCAGCGGCAGGTTCAGGGCGAAGCGCGTCTCGACGCCATCCCTGCGGAGCACGAAGCCGGTCAGGCCGGTGACATCGGAGGTGGCCGTCACACCGAGATCGACATCGAGACCTTTTTCCAGGCCGCTGGCCGCTACGGCCTGAGCACCCTGAAGCGAAAGCGGCCACGCATGAACCTCCACGCCCCCGAACTCGACCCCTGCAGCCGTGCGTAGACTCAGGCGCCAGTCCTCGGCGTGCGGATCACAGTGCACTAACAACGCTGCGTCGACCAATGCACAACGGGCTGCATCGAGGGCTGCTTCAGCCTCGATCTGTGCGTGGTTCTCCGGCGGAACGGTCGTTGCCGGGTCGAAATCGGTGAGTACGCCACCAAATCCATTGCTGCCCAGCAGTTCCTCGACGCACCCCACCTTGCTGCTCTTTCCAACGAGTTCCGCCAGCACTTCGATGTTCATGCTGTTCAGCATCGCCGCACTCGTTGCGTTCGCCGAACCAACGAAGAGCCGGGTATCCCAGCTAGAGCGCAAGACCAAAGCCTTGGCATGCAGGCCGAGCGTGTCGTGCCGGGTGGAGTCTTCGCCGTCTTCGGACTCGGCGGCTTCCTCAAGCACCAGACAGCGGTCGAAAAGGGCGCGGGTTGCGGGCGCCAGGGCGGCAAGCTCCGGGGAGCGTGACACGAGCGCAACAGGGGTCTTGGAAGTCTTGCAGAGCGCCGCCAGCGCCGCGTCCGTGACAAAGGGAGAAACCACTGCCAGATGCTTCGACTCAGGCAGCGACCACGCGTGCCTTTTGCGCCCCAACACATGGAAACGGATCTTGTCCCAGCCCGCCGGCAGCTCCCAGTGGGTGCGACGGATCTCGTCACCAAGGCGGGCGGCTTCGTCTGCACGTGCTTTCGGGACCGGGCCCACCGCGAAGCTCGGGAGGTCACGGACGAGTTCGCCAATTTCGCGGTTGGTGGCGATGTAACTGCCTCCCGGCGCCCCCTCGAGCAGCAGGGAGAGATCCCACGAGCGGTCGGCAGTCAAGTTGCGGGACAGTATCGCGAGGCGAATGCAAACGGTGGGTTCCGCGTCAGGGGTGACGAAGCGCAGGGCCCAAATCTTGGGGTGAAAGGCGCCACCCCGCGGAGCACGGACTTCGACGATCATCGACTCGAGCAGGCAATACAGAGGATGGGCCTGCTCTGGTGCCTGGATGCGTCCGCGGTCTGCATAAACCGTCAGTTTTTCTCCGACCCGACGGAGTGCTTCGAAAAGCCGGATGCCATCGCCGAGAAGGCGCTTGTCCTCACCACTGGCCAACCAGGCTAGGTGGAGAGGCATCGTCAGCAAGGCGACCGGGTCGAGCGTATAGGTCGTGGCGATGGCGGCGTCGAGCAGCATGCCGCAGGGGGGCGTCAGCAGCGTCGTGACGAGGCTGCGATCATCGGGACTGAGCATGTCATTTCATTCCGTTAGCGACGAACAGATCGTCGAGCAGGGTGCGCACTGTGGGCCAGCGATATACGAGGCGTCCGATACCCGCATTGCCACTCCACTGGGCGAGCGCCCCGCGGTTCACAAAGCGCGAGCGGGCGCCCTTGAGGGCGCTTTCGCGGTGACGCACGAGGCTGCGCGCGGCTTCATCGTCGGCAATTCCGGCAGGGTCGGCCCGCACCCGCTCGACCCAGGTTTCGACGAAGTTCTTGGTGGCTAAGGTGATGGTGTGACCGAAGCCCTCCGTCTGGTGCCAGAAAGCGTCCAGCGACCAGTGGGCCAGCGCCGTCGTGTCGAGGCCCTGCGCCCACTCGGCCAGCGCTTGCCGGTGTGCTTCGCGGCGGGAGGTGTTTTCGGCCAACTCCGCGAGCATAAGGTTGTACAGCCGCGCGGCCCCCTCCACCATGTCGGCAAACAGGCGGGCGTGCTGCAGGAGTTCCCGCATCGGCCGCGGGAAGTCGCTGAATTGCGGGTGCAACCAGGGCTCCACGACATCGGCCGGCCGGGCGTGGAGGACCAGCCAGGCGAGGAGGCTGTCGGTGCAGCTCGCGGTAATCCGGTCGGTCAGGAAAATCGCCTCGTCCGGCGTGACCTTCAGGTCGAGCTGTCCGGGGAAACCCTCGGGTGGCGCGGGGAGCTTGGGATGCCAGGACTGCGAGGCGGGATCGGCGTGGCGGTCTTCTGGGTCACGCCGATCGTCGAGGCCCGGTCGCAGGTGCGCCCGGCGGCGATATAGCCCATCGACGGCCCGATGGTATTCCTGCTGGGAGCCTGCGAAGCGGCGGATTCCCCAACTCCCCAGCCCGGACCAATACACCGAGCTGGGAAGACGCTTCAGCCCGCTGCCGGACTGGGCTCCGAAGACGCCGGCCTCCCGTTCATCGAGCAGCGGTTTCACCAGAGCCAACTCGTCCTGACGGGCCTGGGCGGGGAAATAGGTGCTCTTGATCTGGCGCTTCTCCAGACGCTCATAAATCCAGGGTATGAGCAACATGTAGCGCAAGCGGGTCTGAATCGTCGAGGTGCCGGGAAAGAGCCGATCGGCAATGGCGTCGCGAATGCCGCCGATGCCGAGTTCGTCGCGGCTCTCCTTCTCCTTGAACAAGGCCAGAATGCGCAGGCTACGGTCGCTGGCCGAGTGATCGTGATCAAGCCAGGTCAATGAAGAAGGCATATTTTATTTCGTAAATTCCCTTGAAAAACCCCGTTATCATCGTCCGGCGCAAGCCAGACGATGATAAGCCAATTCCGCAGAGGGCCGTTAGGCCCAGGGCAATTGCACCTCCACGTCATGAAACCGAGCAGCTCAGCCCGAAACGTGTCGGAGGTGGCGGCCAGCATCCGTTTGGTTTTGATGCTGCCCTTGCGCGACGTGTTCAGGCGCAGCAGGTTGTCCTTTACGCACAGCACGTAGTCGGCGCCGCCGTCACGAATCGCCTTTGCAATGCCCGTCTGGGTGCCCATCGCGTCGATGGTGACGACACAGCCCTCGAGCGCCAGCGTCGCCAGCAGCTCGGGAATCGCCGCGATCTCGTTGGACTTTTCAGCTGTCGCGACCTGACCGAGCGCGAGGCCAATGTCGGCGGCGAAGGCACTGACCAGGTGCAAGGGACTTGCCGCCGCCTTGGTCGTGCTGCGCCGGCTGGTCTTCCCATCGATGGCGACCACCGCATCCTCGCCAAGGGCCGGGATCAACTGCCCGACCCAGCGCCGAAACGCAGCTTCGAACTCGTGCGGATTAATCGCTGCAAACACGCGTCCAAACGTGTCGTGGGAGGGAATGCCGTGCTCAAGCAATAAAAAGCCCCGCAGCCAGTCGATACGTTCCTTGGCCCACGCCTCGATGTCGGAGAACTCGTCCGCGCTGCACAGCACCGCACACACCGCTACCGTGAGCAATTCGGACAGATCGTGCCTGACTTGCCGGGGGCTGCGCGGATCGCTCATCGACCAACCAACGATCTGCAGCGAGAGCAGATCCAGTACCACCGGCAGGTACAGCCACACTTCGTGGACGCGGATGTAAGTGATGTCGTTGCCAAAGAGTACTTCGCCAAGCATTGAGCCCAACGATGACAGACAAGAGACTTCATCGGATCAACTCCCCTTCGATGCCTTGGCCTGCTCCGTGCGTTTGAAGGTGGAATGTTCTTGGATTGCCTCAATAAGGCTGACTCCACTGAGAAGACACAGACCAACCAATCCCCATGCTGCGCTCTCGCCGTAGCTCAACCAAAAGAGCCCCGCGAGAAGTGTCGCAACGGCTGCCACAATGATGCGAGGAAGGGGTTGGGGAAACCATGCCAGTACGGCGTAGGCAAAGGAGCTCATGAGAAGCATGTACGCAACGCCTCCCATGTGGCTCCCCGTTTGGTAGAAGTCAAACGCTTCTATCGAGAACTGACGCCAGGGCATGAACCACAGCCACATACACCCAATACCCAACAACGTCCCCACGACACGCTTATCCATATCATCGTACTCCGTCTCGTCAGATGCTCTTCACTTACTGGCACTGCCAGCTTGATTCACAAATGCACCCTTGAAGGACTCTGGAATGTAGCTGTCCACGACAGTCACCTTTCCGCCAACAGACTCTGCCGCCAAGCGCAGATCGTTCATCGCGCGGGGGATTAACTGGCTTGAATCCCCGACCAGGGAGCGGGCTGCCGCAGATCCGAGGGCCTGAGGAGTCATCCCGCCACTCGCTTTGACAAAGGTCGCATAAACATCGATCTGGTAGCCACTCTTGTACGGCAGAACGCAGGCGAAGAAGCTCGTTCTCTCGCCGTACTGCGCCATGCTCGTACTGTCCGAGGCCAGCGTCATGAGCGCATCCTTGCAGACAGGAACACGTACGTTCTGTGCTTGGGCTGCCAGTAGGGCTCCCATCTTTGTGCCGCCAAACGGATCTTTCAGCTCAAAGCGCCCAGGGGTTTCGGGTAGCACCGCAGGTGGGATGTCCCGGTTCACTCGCACCTGACTCGAGTGCTTCTGAACTGCTTCAAGTACGGCGTTCAACAACCTGGTGCGATCCACACTCGCAGGCTGCACATCGTAGATCACGAAGGTCGATTCAGTCTGGTAGGTAGGCTGCATGGAAGCACAGCCCGCTAGGGAGGCGGCGGCCGTGGCCAGTATCAGTTTCTTCAATCTTGAATCCTCTGGGGTAGTCACTACGGGCAGGCGTACCGGAGCCTGACGAGCCCTCACTCCTTCTTTGCCAAGCAGCCTGGAGGCCGAAATCAAACAACCGAAGGAAAGCCAACTCGATTGGCATTATGCTACTTTTAGAGTGTCGATTCAAAGAGCGCATGACGGTTTACTCGGTGGGTGACCACCGAACTCCTTCCCACGCCTGAACAAGCACTCGGCCTCGCCATCCGCAACCGCAGGAAGGTGCGTGGCTGGTCGCAGGAAGACTTGGGGTTCGAGTCAGGGCTGCACCGCACGTACATTGGGGTGCTTGAGCGGGGAGAAAAGAACATCTCCCTGCGAAACTTGATTCTTGTGGCCTCCACTCTCGGAGCCAAAGCATCAGAGTTACTGGATGAGGCTGGCCTATAGCGTTGTCATATTGGCTGGTCTTTACCCAGAACATTTCCACGCAGCGGCAGCATGGGTGAGTCCGGCAGTTCATGTGCGCGACCGAAGTCTGCAGTTGTCCCTATCCCGTGGATAGGTAGCGGCTTGACGCTACGCCGTTCGATTCACTCGCACTCGAGGCTGCCAAAGAAGCTCTCGACCTCTGCGTCGTCGTAGGCGTTGCCCCAGCTTCTCATTGATCGGAGCACGCCCATCGTTTGGCAGTGCTGGCCGAAGGCCGGAAGGCGTATCGACTGCTCTGGTCTGAGCGATGAATTACGCTCTCGGGCTTACGCGTGGCCAAGGCACATGTAGCATGTGCCCGACTTGCAGATGGCCCAGCGCCTTGCCGCCGAACTCCATGTCCCTGTCTCTTACCTGTACGAGCCAGATGACGACCTGGCGGAACTGATCCGCGTTCTCGGCGGATGCAGCCCGGATCGACTCCGCGAGTTGCTCACCCAGCTTCAGGAGGGGTGAGCTGACGGTTTAGGTCGAGTGCCCGTCGGCGCCGCAGCCTCACGACCGAGGTATTGCACCTCGATTCTGTGCCGGCACCGCGCATGAGCTCTTCGGGTTTCCCCCAGAATCCCGAGTGCCGCGCCGTGTACTGCACGCGTTCTCTCCTGGTGCCCGGAGTCAGTCAGTCCTCCTTGCACCCACAAGGCGTCAAGCAGTCGGATTGCCAGATCTGCCCGGATGAAGAGATCGGCATAGGCATTGGCCAGAGGGCTGCGGATGTCGGTGTCGAGATGTTCCAATGCGCCTGGCTCACCTTCCTGCAAGCCGTTCGCTTCGAGCTGCTTCCGAGCCCAGCCGATCATGTTCTCGACCTTGCGGGCCTGCTGCTGGACGTAGGCCTTTAGGTACCGGGGTTCTTCCAGAGCGTAACGTTGGCCCAGGACGTGGGGAGCAAAGACGCAGATGGCGTAGAGGCGCCAGCTGGTTTCGTCGAAGTGCTTTCTCCAGATCCCAATCAGCCGTGGATTGGAGAGGAGGACTGAACGGGAAATACGGGTGCCACGCAGTGGCGGAATTGATGGACGAGCGTCGTCCTCATGATGATTCATGAGCGTCTCCAAGCGATGTCGGGGGAGGGGAGTGACGGGACGTCCGCTGTCATGAACAGCATAGCGAATCGTCCCCAAACCCTAAGCGAAAGATGCGACCTGCTACTGAGCGTTTGCCTTGCAGCCGATCCGGGCTGAGTTCATTCCCTCAGGACATAAGGCCGCCCGCCCAGGTGCCGGTGGTAGGCACCGAACCCGCCTTGTGTCGGCGCGTTGCGGGCGACCAGATCTGCCTGGCCGGATAGGCGATCGACCATGGAAAGGATGTGGGCATCAAGGCTGAGCGGCTCGCGCAACCCGAGCCAGTCTGGCGCCCCTTTGGCGGCGGTGATGGCGTGCAGGAGCGCCAGATAGTGTGCTTCCGGCACGATCACCCGGTGCTGGGCGCGGGCGGCGGCGATCCACTCGAGCACGGTGTGCTTGTGGCCGAGGAGGGTGCCGCGTTCGGTCATCTCGAAGCGACGGTGGCGACCATTGAAACGGTACTCCTCGGCCTTGCCGGCGTCGTGCAGCAGGCTGCTGGCGAGAAGGACAGGAAGATGCGCTTCCGAATGATGGCTGGCGAGCGCCCGCGCCCGCTCGGCGACTTCGACCGCGTGCCGGAAATTGCCGTTGCGTCCATTGTGATGCCCCGCCAGAGAACTCGGTCCATCCAGATAGCGCTCGAAGCGGTGGTGGTCCCAGAAGATCGCATTGAAGAGGTGCTGGAGCGGTCGTCCCAGGCCTTCCCAGAGTTGGGCTGCACGTGCCACCAGAGGTCTGTCCTTGACCCAACTGTGGGGGATGGTGGCAAAGGGATTCAAGCTGGCTTCCGGTCGCTCCAGTTTGACGAGGCGGGAGATCCGGATGGCGCCCGTCGCCGACACTGGGCGACCGAGCCAGCGGATCGACACCAGCGCGCCGGCCGTCAGTCGATTGTCGGGCTGGCGGCAAAACCACTCCACCTTCAGGCCTGCCTGATCGTGAAACAGAACGGCCTGACACAGCATATGGCGCTCATCGAAGGGGAATCGCGCAATCGATTGAATGCGAAGTACCGGTGGGAGCCGATCCACAACCTGATCTGCTCCCGGCAGGCGGCTCGTACTGAAAGTGACTTTGACCTCAGACATCGCAGTTCTCCTTGAGCGCTTCAACGGGCAGGGCCTGGCTGGCGATTGATTGAGTGATCAGCCGCTCGAAGGCTGAGCCGTCACGACGGGTGAGATTGGGGACGTAGCGGGAGTAGACCCGGAACAGCATCTCGGTGGTGGTATGGCCGAGCTGCCGGGCAATCCACTCCGGTGCCTCGCCGGCGGCAAGCCACAGGGTCGCGGCCGTGTGGCGGCACTGGTAGGGGCGTCGCTTCTTGAGGCCCAGATGACGTAGCAGCGGATACCAGACCCGGTTGGTCACGTTTTTGTGATCCAGCGGGTTGTGCAGGCGGTTGCAGAAGACAAAGTCCGAGTGTTTCCCTGTCGCCGCGTGCTGGCGCTTCAGGGCGTCGAACACAAGCTGGCTCATCTGGATGTCCCGTTGAGAGCCGTCGGTCTTGGTGTACTCCTCGTCGCCGAGGACGACCGTCTCGCGGACCAGAATCAGTCGGCGTTCGAAATCGATGTATTTCCACTTGAGGCCATCCACCTCTCCGGTGCGCATGCCAGTGAAGAAGCGTACGGTGAAGTAGTCGCGGAAATCCTCGCGTACGGTGGTGAGGATCGATTTCACCTCCTCAAGGGAGAAGGGATCCACATCGGTCCGCTTGATGCGAAGCTGTTTGATGTTCTGGTAAGGCGTGGGAAAATTGAAGCGGTCGGCCGCTTCGTTGAGGATTTGCCTAAGCGGGTTCAGCATCTTGTTGATCCGTGCAGCAGACAGTTTGGTTTCCTTGCCCCGCGCGGTTACTTTGCCGAGTTCGGCGCGGTAGGCAAGTACGTCAGCCTTGGTGATCTGGCCGACCGCCATCTCCCCAAAACGGGAAATCAGGCTGTCGAGTTCCCGACGGATGGTGATCCGATGGGACTTGCGCCACTCCACTTCCTTCTCCAGGTACCAGGTTTCCGCGAAGTCCTTGAAGAGGGGCGTCGGGGAGGCCACGGGTGCGCTTGGTGCTGCCATGGTCACAGTAGCGGTCCCCGCCGGTGCGGCGTCGAAACGCGCGGCGTTCTTGCTGGCCGGGAAGTAGCGACGGTAGTCGAATGTGCCGGCAGCGATGTCAGCTTCGATGCGGTCGAGGACCTTCTGGACTTTCTTCCGGTTGGCAGCCGTGTCGGTGAGAGCGGTTTGCTCACGGCACCGGAAGCCTTGAAAGTAGAAGTCCATGATCAGGCAACCCGTCTCCTTGCGGATTTGAATACTAGCCATGGCACACATCTCCGTTTGCCATGGGGATGCCAAAGCTCGGGGCTGCGAGCTGCATGTCGCGCTCGATCGTTTCCCAGATGTACAGAATCTTCCGGCCGCCGAAAGGGCGAAAGTAGTGGATGCCTTCAAGCAGAACGCTGTCCTTCAGGCGTTCTCTGATCGTGCGAGAGTCGTACTTGATGCGCTCAGACAACTCGTCGGTTGTCAGGTAGGTTTTGTTGTTCATGGCGTCACCTCATGTTGTTTATTGAGTTCGTATGATGCGTAAAAGCATCACACAAAGCTCATTGTAGACATGCTGTGAAGCCTGTCAAGTTTTTTTGATACTCTTACGCATCACATGCAGCTATGGAGCCACAGTCATGCTCAGGTTCAGGCTCAAGGAGCTGATTGCAGAGAAAGAATTTCGGGAGAACAGGGTCGTTACGCTCGTCGAGATCGCTGCGGCAACCGGAGTGCACCGGATGACCCTCTCCAAGCTTGCCAACCACCGTGGGTACAACCCGACGGGGGACGTGTTGGACAAGCTCTGTACCTACTTCCGTTGTCGTATCGAGCAACTGGTCGAGCACATCCCTGACGATCAAGTCACGGGAAGCACAACTCAAAAGTAAGGGGAGAGGTGAGGCCAGGGCGCGCGGCCAGTCACAGGCTGGTCGCACTTTGGTCACAGAATGGTCACGGCGGGGAGTGGAAACAAAAATGGGCTGGATCTTTCGATCCAACCCATTGAATTTGTGGCGCGCCCGAAACGATTCGAACGTTCGACCCCTGCCTTCGGAGGGCAGTACTCTATCCAGCTGAGCTACGGGCGCGCGGAGTACAGGCAACTTTGCGTTGCGAGGCGCGCAGAATAGCGCGAATCTCGGACGGAGTCCATGCTTTGCCTGACAGAAAGCGGATACCCCCGCTATAATCAATGCTTTACTAAATCTTGCCCGTTCTCGAGGAATTCAGCATGTCGGATTTTCGTTGTTCCCCCGTCCGTTCCTATGCGCGGATTGCGCTTTCTCTTGGTGTTGCCGCGATGGCGACCCAGCTCGTGGGTTGTGGCAAGAAGGCCGCGGTCGATGAAGAACTGGCGGCCAAGCTGATCCAGCCGGTCGCGAGCGTTGCCCTGGTGGCAGCCCCGGCGGCGGCTCCGGGTAGCCGCAAGGGCGAGCAGATTTACGCTTCCGTGTGTGGCGCCTGCCACGACAGCGGTGCTGCCGGTGCGCCGAAGGCCGGCGACAAGGGCGCCTGGGGCCCCCGCCTCGGTGCAGGTCTTGATGGTCTGGCCAAGTCTGCCGCTGCCGGCAAGGGCGCGATGCCGCCCAAGGGTGGCGCGGCCGACCTGACCGATGATGAGCTGAAGCGTGCCGTGGCCTTCCTGGCCAACAAGGCGGGCGCGAGCTTCAAGGCGCCGGAGTGAGTTTTCTCCGTACCGGTTCGTAGCCTTTCGGGCTGCGGGCCGGGGCAGGACGCAAAAAATGGACGTAAAAAAGCGCAGACCGAAATCTGCGCTTTTTTGTTGGGTCCCCCGCGCATGCCGTCAGGCCTTCATCCTGAACCGGAGTTCAGGGGGGCCGCATTCCTTCCGCATCAGGCACACTCGACGAGGAGCGCGCACACCAGCGGTTTCAATGGGCAGCGACCCATGTCACGTAGACATTGGTTCAAGGAGTTTTAAGCCTTGACCAACACCGCAGGGGATTAATCAAACCTGTGTTGCCCAGCCGCCCGGGCCGGGCTAGAAGAGCGTTTCCTGCTCTGCCAGGGCACCGTCGAGACGACTGTTGATGCGTTCGATTCTACGCTTGAGCGTCGGGATGTCAAACCCGCCGGCACGCTGAAATTGCAGAAATTCGTGAGTAATGTTGAGGGCCGTCATCACGGCCAGGCGTTCGCCGGCTGAATTGGTCTTGTCGGCCAGGTCACGCATTTTTTCGTCGAGGTAGGTGACGGCTGCCAGCAGCCCATCCTTCTCTTCGGGCTTGCAGGCGACGCGGTATTCACGCCCCAGAAGCTTGATGTCGAGTTGTTCCATATCAGGCCTCCGGGATGCGGGCGAGCAGTGCTTCGAGGCGACTGCCCACCAGCCCGAGCTTGTCATTGAGTTCGCGATTGGCGGATTCCAGGGCGTCGACCCGCTCCTGCAATGCGCGTTTTTCGGCTAGCGCGCTTGCGTACTGGCTGTTCAGCCGGGCGTGATCAGCGGCATGACGGCTGAGCAATTGTTCGAGCTTTTGTTCGAGAGAGGCGAGATCGGCGTCCATGGGGGAATGGTAGAGAGCGGCGGTTGAGCGGTCAAGCAAGCTTGGCGGGGGCGGCGGCCAGGAGTGCATCGGCAGCAATGCCTGGGCCGAAGCAGGCGGCCAGGCGGGGCAGATCAAGGCTGGCTTCCAGACTGTCGGCGAGCCGGTCCAGGTCGGCCTGGCGGCGGGCCGACAGATCAATCCGCTCCGCATCACTGACACCGGCCCAGGCGAGGAGAGCAGCAAGGGCATCCGGGTGGTCGAAGAGGCCGTGGAGGTAGGTGCCGAGGATCTGGCCGTCTTCCGACAGCGCCCCGTCGGCACGCCCGTCGGCGAGCTGTACGGCGGGCCGCGCCAGGGCCGGGCCGCGGGTGACGCCCATGTGGATCTCGTAGCCATTCGCCGGGGCGCCACCGGGCAGGCACAGGCTGCCGGTCACGGTCTGCAACTGCTTCTCGGCCTCGAGTTCGGTCTCGGTGTCGAGCAGGCCCAGGCCGGCCACGCTGCCGGGTTTGCCTTCCAGCCCCAGCGGGTCGTGGAGCTGGCGGCCGAGCATCTGGTAGCCGCCGCAGATGGCGACCACCTTGCCGCCGTAGCGCAGGTGACGTTTGATGGATTCTTCCCAGCCCTGCTGGCGCAGCCAGGCCAGGTCGGCCTGCACGGCCTTGGAGCCGGGCAGCACGATCAGGTCGGCCGGGGGCATGCGCTGGCCGGGGCCGACCCAGCTGAAGTCCACCTGCGGATGCAGGCGCAGGGCGTCCAGGTCGGTGTGATTGGAGATGCGCGGATATACCGGCGCGACGACGCGCAGGCGGGCCTCGCCCTTTTCGGCACGGGCATCGGCGAGGGCATCCTCGGCATCCAGGAAGAGGCCGTGCAGGTAGGGCACCACCCCCAGTACCGGGCGGCCGGTGCGTGCTTCCAGCCAGTCGAGGCCCGATTGCAGCAAGCCGATGTCGCCCCGGAAGCGGTTGATCACGAAGCCTTTGACGCGGGCCTGCTCGGTGGGGGAGAGCAGGTCCAGGGTGCCGACCAGGTGGGCGAAGACGCCGCCCCGGTCGATGTCGGCCACCAGGATCACCGGGCAGTCCACTTCTTCGGCAAAACCCATGTTGGCGATGTCGCGGTCACGCAGGTTGATCTCGGCGGGGCTGCCGGCGCCTTCCACCAGCACCGCTTCGTAGGCGTCGGCGAGGCGGGCGTAGCTCTCCAGCACGGCGGCCATGGCCCGGGGTTTGTAGTTGTGATAGTCCCGCGCCGACAGGTTGGCCACGGCGCGGCCGTGGATGATGACCTGGGCGCCTATGTCGGTGGAGGGCTTGAGGAGCACCGGGTTCATGTCGGTGTGGGGCTCCAGGCCGGCGGCAATGGCCTGCAGGGCCTGGGCCCGGCCGATCTCGCCCCCGTCCACTGTCACCGCCGAGTTGAGGGCCATGTTCTGGGGCTTGAAGGGGGCGACCCGCACGCCACGCCGCCACAGCAGGCGGGCCAGGCCGGCGACCAGGGTGCTTTTGCCGGCATCGGAGGTGGTGCCCTGAACCATCAGGGTGCGGGCTTGACGCATGATTTACAATCCAGGGTGCAATAAGCCCTTGATTATCCCATGCTCGCCCTGCTCCTCGCCGCCCTGTTTCCCGTTGTCCTGCCCATGCTGCTGGGCCTTTTGCTCGACCGTCTCCTGGGGGAGGCGCGTCGCTTCCATCCCCTTGTCGGGTTCGGGCGCTACGCAGCGGCTGTCGAGCGTCTCCTGCGTCGCTTAGGCAATCACCGGGGTGTTGGTCTGTTGGCCTGGAGCGCAGCCGTGCTGCCCTGGGTGGCCCTCGCGGGCTCATTGCGGGAGGCGGATGCGTGGTTGGGATTGGCCCTCGACATCGGCTTGCTCTACTTTGCGTTGGGGGGGCGAAGCCTGGCCGAGCATGCGCGGGCGGTGGCGGCACCTCTTGTGCAGGGCGATCTGGCCGGTGCCCGCCAGCGCCTGTCCTGGATCGTCTCCCGCGATACGGCGGAGCTGGATGAGTCCGGCGTGGCCAAGGCGACTGTGGAGTCCGTGCTCGAGAATGGCAATGACGCGGTCTTCGGTGCCCTGTTCTGGTTTGCCCTGCTGGGCGGGCCGGGTGCCTTGATGTTCCGTCTGGCCAATACCCTGGATGCCATGTGGGGCTACCGCACCGAGCGCTACCTGCGCTTTGGCTGGGCTGCCGCGCGTATCGACGATGTGCTCAACTTTGTCCCGGCCCGGCTCACGGCCCTGAGCTATGCCCTGCTCGGCCACACCGCCAACGCACTGCGTTGCTGGCGCACCCAGGCGCCGGCCTGGGACAGCCCCAATGCAGGCCCGGTGATGGCGGCCGGCGCCGGCGCCCTGGATGTGTGCCTGGGTGGTCCGGCGATCTACCATGGTCAGCTCGAAAGCCGCCCGCCCCTGGGGGCCGGCGCTCCGGCCCGGGGCACCGACATTGACAAGGCCCTGGCCCTGGTCAACAACAGTGTGTGGCTGTGGGTGCTGGCCGTGGCGGGAGTGAGTGCCCTGATCCATGCTTGAACACGGCGGGCGTCTGCGCCAGGCTGCCCGGCGCTACCGCATTCCGCTGGCGGAGTGGGTGGATCTGTCCACCGGTATCAATCCGCATGCTTACCCTGCGCCGCTGCTGGCGCCGGAGGTATGGCAGCGCCTGCCCGAGACGGACGACGGACTGGAGGCGGCCGCCGCAGCGTATTACGGTAGCCCCCATCTGCTGCCGGTGGCGGGCTCCCAGGCCGCCATCCAGGCGCTGCCGGCCTGCTTTGCGCCGGGGCGGGTACTCACCCTGGCGCCGACTTACGCGGAACATCCCCATGCGTGGCGTGGCCATCAGATCCGGGCCGTCGCCGCCGAGGAGATCGCCGCCGCACTGGGTGAGGCCGACATCCTGCTCCTCGTCCAGCCCAACAATCCGGATGGTCAGCGTTTCCCCCGGGCCCGGCTGCTCGCCTGGCACGCCGAGCTGGCGGCCCGAGGTGGCTGTCTGATCGTCGACGAGGCCTTCATTGATGTGGAGCCGGCTGACAGCCTGGTGCCCCTCGCCGGCCTGCCCAGCCTGGTGGTGCTGCGCTCGGTGGGCAAGTTTTTCGGTCTGGCCGGCGCGCGCGTGGGCTTTGTCTTTGCCGAGACCGCCGTGCTGGATGCGCTGGCGGAACGGCTCGGGCCGTGGGCCGTGTCGGGCCCGGCCCGTCAGGTGACGGCGGCGGCGTTGGCGGACAAGGCCTGGCAGGCCGAAGCCCGGCGCAGCCTGGCCCGCGACAGTCGTCGGCTTGCCCGTCTCCTTGATGAGCATGGTCTGGCCGGTGGCGCGGGAACTGCGCTGTTCCAGTGGCGTCCGACTCCCCACGCGCAGGCCATCCACGAGGCCCTTGCTGCAAAGGGCATCCTGACCCGGCTGTTCGAGGCACCAAGCGGCTTGCGCTTCGGCCTGCCGGCGTCCGAATCCCAATGGGCCCGCCTCGCCGCAGCCCTCGCCGAAACCTGATTCCACCGGGAGATCCGCCCCATGCAGCACACCCTTCTGGCCTTTGGCCTCATGCTGGCAGCCGGCCTGATCGGCGCTGCCAGCGCTGCCGTTGATGTCACCGACGACCAGGGGCAGAACGTTCGCCTGGCCCAGCCCGCCCGTCGCATCGTCAGTCTGGCGCCCCACGTGACCGAGCTGTTGTACGCCGCCGGGGCCGGCGACAAGGTGGTGGGCGTCGTGCAGTACAGCGACTACCCGGAGGCGGCCAAGAAGGTGGCCCGTGTGGGCGGATACACCTCGGTGGATATGGAAAAGGTCGTGGCCCTCAAGCCTGACCTGGTGGTGGCCTGGAAGAGCGGCAACCGGGAAGCCCACCTGGACAAGCTGCGCGGGCTGGGCATCCCGGTGTTCATCAATGAGCCGCGCAAGATCGAGGACGTGGCCCGCAGCCTGTCGCAGCTGGGTAAGCTGGCTGGCACCGACGCGGTGGCGGAAGCTGCCGCCAAGGCTTTTCGCGAGCGCCACGCCGCCCTGCAGGCCAAGTACGCCAGTCGCCCCAAGGTGCGCACCTTTTACGAGATCTGGAACCGCCCGCTGATGACCATCAACGGCGAACACCTGATCTCCGACGTGATCCGCCTGTGTGGCGGCGAGAATGTCTTCGCCCGTCTGCCGGTGCTGGCCCCCACCATCGATACCGAGGCCGTGCTGGCCGCCGCGCCGGAGGTGATCGTCGCCAGCGGCATGGGCGAGGCCCGGCCCGAATGGCTGGACGACTGGCGCCAATGGACCAAGCTGCAGGCGGTCAGCCGCGGCAACCTGTTCTTCATCCCGCCGGACCAGATCCAGCGCCACACGCCGCGCATCCTCGACGGCGCCGAGCGCCTGTGCGGTCAGCTTGAAGAGGCCCGGTCACGGCGATGAAACCCCTGTTTGCCGTCGTGCTTGCCCTTTCGACCGTAACAGTCCGGGCCGCCGAGCCCGGGCCCCTACCCGGCGAGATCGTCACCCGCATCGGCCAGGTGGCGGCCATTCCGGCGGACGAGCGTGTGGTGCCGGGCCATGCCGGTGCCTGGCGCATGGCCGCAGCGCAGCGCCAGGTGCTCGACGCCATCCGCGCCCAGGAGGCCCGCGCCAAACCGGCGTGCCGGGACGTCACTGTCACCGATACGGTGCAGGCCGCGCCCGACCTCCTCGAAACCCGTTCCGGCAAGGCGCACCATGCCCTTGAGCGATGGACGGTGCGTGCCTGTGGGGCGCTTCGCCAATACGACGTGTGGTATCGCTTCGAGAAGGGCGCGTCCCGGGTTATCGTGGTCGATGAAGCCGGGGCCGAATTCCAGAGCGAACTCGATCCACCCTACCGTCGTCTGCGCGAATTGGCCGCCGCACGCCGCCAGGAGGAGGCCGCCGGTGGCGTGCGCTGGCTAAATCTGCCCTTGCCCCCTGACACCCTGCCTGCGGCGAATGAAAGCTCCCCCAGGGGCTGGGGTGCCGACTTTGTTCCCTTGGGCGAGACGCTCCGCGAGTGGACCCAGCTCGTCTCCGTGCAGGGCCTGCCGCGCAGCAAGTCGAGTGGTCAGGCCCTGATGCTCCTGGAGGGCATGCAGCGCAGCCGGGCGACGCGCTGCGGCGTGCCCGCCGGCGAGGTGAGTCTGCTGCCGCCGGGTGCCAACGCCCCCCATGGCGTGGTGGCCCAGACTTTCCTGGTGTGTCCCCGGGTACTTGACACCAACTATGCCGAGCTGGCCGTGGTGAAGGCCATCGAAGGGCCGGACTGGCTCTACGTGGTGCAGCGCGCCTGGCGCCTTCCGGCCGGGGATGCGGATGCCGTGCTGGCAGCGGCGCGGGAGCCCAGGCTCGCCGCCGAGGCCTTCCTGGACGCAGTGCAGCTATGCAACCCGGCCCGGGACCGCCAGGCCTGCCCGTCCCCCTTTCCCCGCTGAACACCGCCGCTCACTTCCCGGAAACGCCCATGTCCCGTCTGCCCCAGCGCATCGTCTGCCTGTCCACCGAAACCGTCGAGGTGCTCTACCTGCTGGGTGAGGAAGCCCGCATCGCCGGCATCTCCGGCTTCACCACCCATCCGCCCCGGGCACGCAAGGAGAAACCCAAGGTCAGCGGTTTCTCCAGCGCCAAAATCGAACGCATCCTGGCGGTGGAGCCCGATCTGGTGCTGGCCTTTTCCGATCTGCAGGGCGAGATCGCCCGTGACCTGGTGAAGGCCGGCGTGGCCGTGCATGTGTTCAATCATCGCAGCGTGGACGGCATCCTGGCGATGATCGAGACGGTGGGCCGCCTGGTGGGGGCCGAGGCCCGTGCCCTGGCGCTGGTGGCCGAACTGGAGCAGAGCATCGCGGCCGTGCGTGCTGCGGGCGACGCTCGCGCAGCGCGGCTGGGTCGGCGGCCCAGGGTCTACTTCGAGGAGTGGAACGACCCGCTGATCACCGGTATCCGCTGGGTGTCGGAGCTGATCGGCATTGCCGGTGGTGAGGACTGTTTCGGGGAGCTGTCGGTGCATCCCAACGCCAAGGAACGCATCCTCGCGGATGCATCGGTGGTCATTCCGCGGGCGCCGGACCTCATCATCGGTTCGTGGTGCGGCAAGCACTTCCAGCCCGGCCACGTGACCTCCCGGCCCGGCTGGGATGCCATCCCGGCGGTGCGCAACGCCCAGGTGCATGAAATCAAGTCGGCCATCCTGCTGGCCCCCGGCCCGGCGGCCATCCGTGAAGGCCTGCCCGCCATCGCGGCGTGCCTGGACAGGCTGACAGGCTGATCCGGGGTGGGCCTGGTGGCGGCCTCAGCGGCGGATTCCCACCACCTTCTGGTACAGCCCGCCGAAGAAGGTTTCCTTGTGCCACTCGAAATCCGCTGTTTCCGGCACCAGGGTTTCGATGGACTCATCCAGCAGCGAATTGGCAAACGGCTCCAGGTAGCGAAACACCAAGGCCATCACCGGCCCCATGGGATGCCACCAGAGCGGCTTGTGATAATCCACGAAGACGATCTTGCCGCCCGGCTCCACGGCGTCGAGAAGGTTGGCCACGATGCAGCGACGGGCGGTGGACGGAACCTCGTGGAGCAGGAAGAAACAACACACGCCGTCAAAGCGGCGCCCCACCGGCTCGGTGAGATCCGCCACCTGGGCGTGGGTGGTGAGCGGCCAGCGGGCCAGCTTGCGGCGGGTGTTGGCGATCTGGATGGGGGCGACATCGAGAACCAGCAGTTCTCCGCCCTCGCCCAGTTGGCGGGCCAGACGGGGTGAGAAGTCACCATATACGGCGGCGGCCTGCAGCACCTGCTGACCGGGCTTGAACTCACTTACCGCCCGACTCATCAGCCGACCGGCATTGCCCCACAGGATCGCCGATACCACCACCGGTCGGTCCAGCCAGGGGAGGGTGCGGTGATCGAGATAGGCCCAGGTGTAGGTATCCCGGAGGTAGTCCGGCAATTCGCGGGGGACCGCAGAGGTGGATTCACGCATGGCTTGGCCTGGCTGAAGTCGGATCTGCCGCAGTGCCGGTTGGAGGCCCGAAAGCCGCGTCCGGTCTGCTTCTCGACCAGATGATACGGCGATGAGCGCCCGGCGGGGAGGTCTTCCGCGCAAATTTGTTGCATCGCGGAAATATTTCCTCCCCAGCCTCAACCCGTCCGGAGCCGGGCCGTAATGATGGGCTGTCCCGGCAAACCTGAACGATGAGGCAAGACATGGCGAACTGGAAAGGCATTGATTTCGCGGGTGATCTGGCGCGTGTGGTGCGCCACATGCCGGAGGTTGAGACCTATCGGGAATCGCTCCAGACGCTCCAGGCCGTCTGGGACAACCTGACCGTGCTGGGCCAAATGTCGGGTACCGGCACGGAAATCACCGGCATGCGTGCCGCCTTCGCCCAGCTCACCGGCACCTTGCTCAACAGTCTGGCCACCGAGTCACGACGGAAGGTGGCCGAAGACCTGTCGGCCCGCGCCCAGGTGAGCATCGACATCCTGGTGCGAAACCTCTTCGAACGCACCGCCGACATCGGTTTCCTGGCCACCGACAGCGACCTGTGTGCGTATGCGGAGGCGGCCAGCAGGGGGGGCGCCCGGGACGAGGAGGAGCACCGGCGCATCGTCGACCGTTTCAGGGAATACGTCGCAAAGTACTCGGTCTATGCCGACATCCTGCTGCTTGACCGGTGTGGCAAGGTTCTGTGTCAGCTGGATGAGACCCATCCCGTAGCGCATTCGGCCGATCCCCTGCTGCACGATGCCCTGAGCAGTGAGGGTGCCTATGTGGAGTATTTCGGGCTGACCGATCTGCGGCCTGGCGGGCCGGCCCTGATCTACGCCTGGCGGGTTTGTCCTGCTGACCGAAGCGAAGCGGTGGGTGTGCTGTGTCTGGTTTTCCGCTTCCAGAACGAGTGCGAGCGCATCTTCCGCAACCTTTGTTCCGATGATGACTGGGCGGTCATCACCTTGCTGGATGCCGAGGGTGTCGTGATGGCCTCCAGTGATCCATGGCAAGTGCCGGTTGGTGCCCCTCTGGATGCCGATGCCGCCGCCCCGTCACGGCTGCTGCGTTTTGCCGGTCGGGAATACCTGGCGGCAACCCGTGCGACCCGGGGCTACCAGGGCTATTCCGGGCCTGGCTGGAAGGGGCACGTCATGATTCCCATCGAGTACGCCTTCGAGACACCGACGGCACGGGCGCTCGAGAACATCCCGCCGACGCTGCTCGGCCGGGTGATGGACAGCCCCGCCCTCTTCTCCGAAGCCCTGCAGCTCATTCCCCGCCAGGCCGAAGCCATCCAGCGCGAGCTCAACCGCGCCGTGTGGAACGGCAACGTGCGCCAGAGCTGCGGTCAGCGGCGGGCGGCCCAGGGAGTCAATGCATCCTTCTCAAAGACCCTGTTGTGGGAAATCAGCAACACGGGTGTCCGTACCAAGGACATCTTCGAGCGCTCCATCGCCAATCTGCATGAAACCGTCGTGTCCACCATCCTGCGCGACTGCGCCGCCCGGGCCGGACTGGCCATCGACATCATGGACCGCAATCTCTACGAGCGCGCCAACGACTGCCGCTGGTGGGCACTGAGCACGGCCATCCAGACTGTCCTGACCCAATCACCGGCCGAGGCTGCGGTCCGTCTTACGCCCATCCTGAGCACGATCAACGGGCTATACACGGTGTACTCCAACCTCATTCTGTTTGATGCAACGGGTCAGGTGGTGGCAGTGTCTGCCGAGGGGGATGCCTCACTGGTCGGCCGTGTGCTCGGAGACGAGTGGGTGGCCCGCACGTTAGCCCTGGACAGCCCCCAGGCCTACTGCGTTTCGGCCTTCATGCCCACGCCCCTGTATGGAGGGCGTCCAACCTACATCTACTGCGCCGCAGTGCGTGATCCTGTGCGCAGCCATCGGGTGGTCGGTGGCATCGCCATCGTCTTCGATTCGGCGCCCCAACTGGCCGCCATGCTGGCCGACTGCCTGCCCGAGACCACAGCCGGTGCTCCCCATGAGGGCATCGCCGTATTCGTCGGGCCGGATGGACTGGTCATCGCCAGCGCCGGCCCGGATGCCCCCGCCGCGGGCAGCCGGCTCGAGTTGCCCATCGAGTACTTCGATCTGGCCCCCGGCGCTTCCTGCAGTGGCATCGTGGCCCACTCTGGGCGCCTGCATGCGGTGGCGGCCTGCATGTCGGCCGGCTATCGGGAATACAAGGGGCCTGGCGATGCCTATCGCAACGACGTGGTCGCACTGGTTCTCGTACCGCTGACCGATGCCGGCGAAGACACCATCGAGCGCGAACCCACGCCTGTCCGCAGTGGCGTGGTTCGCCACCTTGAGGGCGTGCCGGGCGAGGTGAGGGTGGAGCTCGCCACCTTCCACATCGGTGGTAGCTGGTATGGCATGCACTCCAGCGATATCGTCGAGTCGATCGATGTCCAGCGCATCACCTCGCTGCCCGGGCTTCCGGCCCATGTGCGCGGCTGCGTGATGTACGAGGGGGATCCCATCATGGTGGTGGATCTGCGTGACTACGTACATGGCGAGCGCGCGGGAAAGCCCAGCCAGATCGTCATTGTCCGCGGTGCCACCAACGGACAGCGTCTCGGCCTGCTGGTGGATGAACTGGGCGAGATTCCCGAAGTCCCGGTGTCCCTGATCCAGCCGGTGGCCGGCCTGTTTCAGGGCAGCGCCAGCCTGGTGGATAGCATCGTCAAGACCGACGGGGGCCAGGGTGGCGAGCTCTTGCTGCTGCTATCGGCCGGCAAGCTGTCGGCGCGGCTCGGCGACGCAAGCAGCGTCACGGCAGAATAAGGCGGCCGTTCCGGGCTGGCCGGCGACCGGCCGGCCCTGCCATCATGGCAACTTCCCCCGATCGGCTTGCTCGCCATGCATTTTCCCACCCCCCTTCTCGAGGCGCGTCTGTTGCGCCGCTATCAGCGCTTTCTGGCGGACGTGGAGACCGCCGACGGGCGGGTGATCACGGCCCACTGCCCCAACACCGGGTCCATGCAGGGCTGCAAGGCGCCGGGCAGCCGGGTATGGCTGTCGCCGGCCAGCAACCCGGCCCGCAAGCTGGCCTGGACCTGGGAGCTTGTGGAAACCGCGCCGGGGGTGATCGTCGGCGTGCACACCGGGCGTAGCAACGCCCTGGTCCGCGAGGCCATCGAACTGGGCCGGGTGCCCGAGTTGGCGGGCTACGCGGCGATCCGGCCGGAGGTGAAGTACGGCGAAGGCAGCCGCATCGATCTGCTCCTGAGCGGTACCGGGCGGCCTGACTGCTATGTGGAGGTGAAGAACGTCACCGCTGCCGTGGAGGGGCGTATCGGCTACTTTCCCGACGCGGTGACCACCCGTGGTGCCCGCCACCTGCGCGAGATGTCCGCCATGGTGGCGGCGGGGCACAGGGCCGTGCTGGTGTTCTGTGTGCAGCGGGAGGATGTCGATGCCGTGCGTCCGGCCGATCACATCGATCCGGACTATGGTCAGGCCCTGCGGGCGGCCTTGGCTGCGGGGGTGGAGGTCCTGGCGCTGGGCGCGCGCGTGGATCTTCGGGGTATCGAAATGGTGCGCCGGCTTGGCGTGGAGCTCCCTCGCACGCCGGGTTGAGGAGGTCGAGACCCGACACCCGCCGGGCCAACCTCTCGACGTCAGCGAGCGCTCAGAAGTGGTACTCGGCGCGGATCATGGTGGTCTTGGCGAAGGCACCGTCGCCGGCCGGGCCGTTGTGGTTGTTGCCGAACTTGTTGCGCCAGTACTGGTATTCAAGGCCGACCTTGAAGGTCTTGGCGGCGGCACCGATGTGCGGGCTCACGTCGTACATGACCTGCATGTCGATGTTGGTTTCGGCGGCAGTGTTGGCACCAAACTCGTTCTTGCCCTTGGCGGCGATGAAGTTGGCGAAGCCTTCGAAGGACAGGGGCACCGGGCCCAGATTGAAGGGGATGCCCCAGGCCAGGTTGAGCATGGGGTGCACGTCGTAGCTGTAGCGGTCGGTCTGGGTGTGGCTGAACTTGCTGTAGGGGGCGTTGCTCTCCCACAGGTAGAGCAGGCTCACGTTGAGGAAGCCGGGTACGTCCATCATCATCGTGGGGCCGGCCACGATCATGCGCTTCTTGGAGTTGTAGCCGGCATCGTTCTTGGTGTTCACGTCGAAACCACCGGTGAGGCCGAAGCCGCGGATCGGCCCGAACTTGAAGTCGCTACCGGTGACCTTGCCCAGGTCCAGGGTGTGGCGATAGACGATGTAGATCTCTTGAGCGCCGGACTTGGAGCCCGGGGCAGACGGATCCTTGCTGTCGGACATCAGAAGGTCGGCGTTGAAGAAGTTGGTGCCGTACTTGTAGCCGCTCACATGCGCCAGATTGACGATGCTCTTGGAGATGTCGGTCTTGCCGAAGGGCTCGGCAAAGTTGGCTCCCCAGCGATAGCCGACATAGGTGTCGCTCCAGTTGGCGGCACTGGCGGTGCCGGCGCAGGCGGCCAGCAGGGTTGCGGCGAGGCACTTCTTCTTCGAGAACTTCATGGTGAGCTCCTGATTCATGTTGGCAAGGATCGGTCGGTTGACCCGCCCAGCAAGGGACGGGCAAGTCCTGGGATTGAATCTAGCAGGGGAGCAGGGCTGCCTTGGCGATATCCTTCATCACCCGATGGATATACTTCACATCACTATATCCATTTGAAAATAAACACTCTTTACATATCCGTATATGGTTTTCGCATGCACGCGACGGGTGCATGAAATAGCCTCTTGCACCACGCCGGGGCGTCGTTTGAGCCCCATTCCGCGGGCTGAACCGGCCCTTTTTCCGAGAGGTTTCCGGCCTGTCAAAAAACTGTCATTGAAATCATGATCTTACGAGATGGCACGGAGGTTGCAGAGTGAGCCGGGCATGTAGTCCCCGCTTCTTCCTGCCTTTCACTTCCTGGAGTTGTCCGCCATGTCGCACCCTTTCAGCGCGTCCCGTCGCCTGTTGCTTGCTGCCGCCCTTGTTGCCCCCCTGATTGCCGCCCCGGCCCTCGCGGACGAGCCGGTCAAGCTGAAGTTCACCCTCGACTGGCGCTTCGAAGGCCCCTCGGCACCCTTCCTGCTGGCCAAGAGCAAAGGCTACTTCGCGGCCGAAGGCCTGGACGTGACCATCGACGCCGGCAACGGCTCGGCGGGGGCGGTGACCCGCGTTGCCACCGGCGCCTACGAGATGGGTTTTGCCGACTTCAATGCGCTGGTCGAATATGACGCCAAGACTCCGGGCTCCAAGATCCAGGCCGTGTACATGGTCTATAACGCCACTCCGGCGGCGGTCTTTACCCTGAAGAAGAGTGGCGTCAGCAAACCCGCCGACCTGGCCGGCAAGACCCTCGCTGCGCCGATCTTCGATGCCGGCCGCAAGGCCTGGCCGGCCTTTGCCAAGTCCAACGGTCTGGCGGTGGATGCGGTCAAGTGGCAGTCGGTGGACCCGGCCATCCGCGAAACCCTGCTGGCCCGCGGCGATGTGGATGGCATCACCGGCTTCTACTTCACCAGCCTGCTCAACCTGGAGGCCCGCGGGGTCAAGCCGGCCGACATCGTGGCCCTGCGCTACCCCGACTTTGGCGTCGAACTCTATGGCAACGCCATCATCGCCAGCCCCAAGCTGATCGCCGAAAAGCCGAAAGCCATCGAAGGTTTCCTGCGCGCCTTCAACAAGGCCCTCAAGGAGACCATCGCCAAGCCCGACGCCGCCATTCCAGCCGTCAAGGAGCGTGATCCGCTGATCGATCTGGCCCTCGAAACCCGCCGCCTCAAGCTGGCCCTCGATACCAGTGTGGTCACGGCCGAAGTCAGGCAGAACGGCCTGGGGGCTGTCACTGCAGACCGCCTCAAGCGCTCCATCGCCGAGACCGCCGAGGCCTACGCCCTGCCCAAGGTGCCCACCGCCGCCGAGCTGTTCAACCCGGCCTTCCTGCCCGCCCGGGCCGACCGCAGCCTGTAGCCCGGCTCGCGCCATCGGGCTGTGGGCTCCGTGTTGGGGTGACTGTAGGGGCGACTTCAGTCGCCCATCCGCGCGTCGATCACAGGCAAACCGTTATTCGAAGTCCGCGGGCGACTGAGAAGTCGCCCCTACACAAGGCCCCGCAGCGTCCCACAGCCTGGCTCCGTTCCATCCCATCCAGAAAGTCCCCCATGTCTTTCGTCAAATTCGAGAACGTCGATCTCGCCTACGCGCCGGGTGGTGCCCTGGCCATCCAGGATGTCAGCCTGGAGGTGAAGGAGGGTGAGTTTGTCGCCGTGGTCGGCCCCTCCGGCTGCGGCAAATCCACCCTCATGAAGCTCATCTCCGGTCTGCGCATGCCCTCCGGCGGCTATGTGTACGTGGACGGCCGCCAAGTGGGCGGGCCCCTGAAGATCGTCGGGATGGCCTTCCAGAACTCCAACCTGTTGCCCTGGCGCACCACCCTGGACAACGTGATGCTGCCCCTGGAGATCGTTGAGCCCTACCGCTCCACCCTCAAGAAGGAGCGTGTCCGCTACGAGGCCGAGGCCCGCCAGTTGCTGGCCAGGGTGGGGCTGGCCGGTTTTGAGGATAAATTCCCCTGGGAGCTCTCCGGAGGCATGCAGCAGCGTGCCTCCATCTGCCGCGCACTGATCCACCAGCCCCGCCTGCTGATGCTCGACGAGCCCTTCGGTGCCCTCGACGCCTTCACCCGGGAAGAGCTGTGGTGCATGTTGCGCGACCTGTGGCAGCAGCAGCCCTTCACCGTCATTCTCGTCACCCACGACCTGCGCGAGGCCGTCTTCCTGGCCGACACCGTGTACGTGATGAGCAAGCGCCCCGGGCGCATTCTGGTGCGCCGCGAGATCGAGCTGCCACGCCCCCGTGACCTGGACGTCACCTACACCGATGCCTTTGCCGGCCATGTGCACGAACTGCGCGAGCACATCGGCCGCGTGCGCGCGTCCTGAAAGGAGTCAGAGCATGAAAGTGAATCTCGTGAAGGCCGCCCCCTGGCTGGTGGTGGCCGGCATGTTCCTGCTGTGGGAGCTGATCTGCGTGGGCTTCGCGGTGCCCGAGTTCCTGCTGCCCGCACCCAGCGCCGTTTGGAAGGTGGGCGTCGAACAGTTCGAGCCCATCATGATGCACGCCACCCAGACCTTCATCACCACCCTGGCTGGTTTTGCCATCGCTGTGGCGGTGGGGCTGCTGATCGGCATGGCGGTGGGTTCCTCGCCCCTGCTCTATCGGGCCATGTACCCGCTGCTGGTGGGCTTCAACTCCATCCCCAAGGTGGCCTTCGTGCCGGTGCTGGTGGTGTGGTTCGGCATCGGCACCGTGCCGGCCATCCTTACCGCCTTCCTGATCTCCTTCTTCCCCGTGGTGGTCAACGTGGCCACCGGCCTGGCCACCCTGGAGCCGGAGCTGGAAGACGTGCTGCGCTCCCTCGGCGCCTCGCGCATCGACATCCTCGGCAAGGTCGGGCTGCCCAGGGCCATGCCCTACTTCTTCGCGTCCCTCAAGGTCGCCATCACCCTGGCCTTCGTGGGCTCGGTGATCGCCGAGACGGTGGCCTCCAACCTGGGCATCGGCTACCTGATGATGTCGGCCAGCTCGTCCATGAACATGCCCCTGGTTTTTGCCGGCCTGATCGTGATCGGCGTGATGGGGGTGGTGATGTACGAACTGTTCGCCTTTGTCGAGAAGCGCATGACCAGCTGGGCACACCGCAAGCCCGACGGCGCCGCGTAACGCGGCCGGGAGAGGCAAGGTCAGGCCGGTTCGCCGAGCTTCTCCCGCAGCAGGGGTGTGATCTCTGCCAGCCAGGCATCCAGCCGCTCATTGGTCAGCATGCCCTGGGTGCGCTCGTCGATCACCAGGCCGACGAAGCGGCCATCCTGGACCGAGGCAGACTGCTCGAAGGTGTAGCCTTCGGTGCTCCAGCTGCCGACAATCTCCGCCCCGAAGCCCTTGAAGACCTCGTACAGCCGGAACAGGGAGTTGGCGAAGCGCTCGGCGTAACGCTCCTGGGCACCCAGGCCGAAAAAAGCGATCCGCTTGCCCGAGAAGTCCGGTGTGCCCGCCTTGGCCAGGAACTCCTCCCAGCTCGCCTCCTGGCAACCGGCAGTGCGCCCCGGGATCGCCCCCACGCCATAGCTCGGCGTGCCGAGAATCAACGCATCGTACTGCAGCATGTCGTCCACGCTGATGCGGTTCACGTTCAGGGGTTTGGCGGCGATCCCGTCGCCGAGCTTGCGCTGGATCTTCTTGGCGATCAGGCGGGTGGTACCGGTTTCGGTGCCGAAGAAAATGCCGATGGTTTTCATGGTGTGTGTCGCAAAGGCGACAGGGAGAGGGAAATGCCGGCAGATCAAGCAGAATGCGTGCCGCTGCCCCCCCCCCGCCGGCACCCGCACCGGGTTGACCTCTCCACTGGCTCGGCTATAATCCGCCCCCTTCTGCGCCCTTGGATTTCAGGGAAACGCGGCCTTCCAGCCAGAAAGCCGCCCACGCAGGGATGCCTTGGTGGTGAAATTGGTAGACACGCTATCTTGAGGGGGTAGTGACGCAAGTCGTGCGAGTTCGAGTCTCGCCCAAGGCACCAATAGCTGTTCCGAAGTAGTCCGATGCAGTATCAAAGCAGGCCGGCAAGCCCAGAGAAATCGAGGGTTCCGGCCTTTTTTTGCGTCCTCTCTTGTGTTCTTTCGCCGACCGAATCCCGATCCGGCGGCGGTTCCCGTCATTCCTCCAGCATTGCCAGGAACCTCATCCGTGCCTGTTCCAGTTCGGCCTTGCCAAGGCCTTCCGTCAGGCGCAGGGCGGTGGCGTGATAGGCCTCGAAGGCGGCTAGTACCCGCGCTTCATCCAGTTGCCGTGTTGCGGCCGGTGCTGGTGGCGGGGTGTGGCCGTCTACCGGGCGCAGCACCGCATGGCGCGGGATCATGCGTTGGCCGCCCTTCTCGGCGGTCGCGGTGATGGGGCCGGTCTTGGTGTAGATCTGGCCGTCGTATTCGAAGCGGGCGCCGATGGGGAGGAGATTGATCTTCATGGGTGGGGCCGTGGGTCAAGGAGGGCGGGATTCCGGTGCCTGCAGGGGTTCAATACCCCAGTGCCCGCCCGATGAAGTTCTTCGGTACGCGGGCCTTGGGCACCTTCATGTTGAACCAGCTGCGCACGTCCTCGTCCAGGCCGATGCCGTGCATGTAGTTGTAGAGGGCCTTGTTGAGGGCCACGCCGAGGGCGTCGTGGTCCACCCCGGTGGGGTCGATGAAGCCCACGTCGTTCTTGGCGAAGCTGATGGGCGGCAGGGGCTTGAGCTTCACGCCGTACTCGTCGGGGTTCTGGCCCACCGGCGAATGCACGGTGCACACGAAGCGGTGGAAAAAGCCCGACTGGATGCAGCCGGCGTCGAAGAGCTGGCGCACGTATTCCAGCGCATCCACGGTGTCCTGCACGGTCTGGGTGGGGAAACCGTACATCAGGTAGGCGTGCACCAGGATGCCGGCGTCAGAGAAGCCCTTGGTGACCCGGGCCACCTGATCCACCGAGACACCCTTCTTCATCAGCGTCAGCAGCCGGTCGGAGGCCACCTCCAGCCCGCCGGAGATGGCGATGCAGCCGCTGTCGGCGAGCTGCTGGCAAAGCTGGGGGGTGAAGGATTTTTCGAAGCGGATGTTGCCCCACCAGGAGATCGACTGATTGCGCCGCTGCAGCTCCTCGGCCAGGGCTTTCAGGGCCTTGGGCGGGGCCGCCTCGTCCACGAAGTGGAAGCCGGTCTGGCCGGTTTCGGCGACGATGGCCTCGATGCGGTCCACCAGCAGCTCGGCGCTGGCCCCGTCGTAACGGCCGATGTAGTCCAGGCTCACGTCACAGAAGCTGCACTTCTTCCAGTAGCAGCCGTGGGCCACGGTGAGCTTGTTCCAGCGCCCGTCCGACCACATGCGGTGCATGGGGTTGAGCATGTCGAGGATGGACAGGTAGCCATCCAGGGGCAGGCCGTCCCAGGTGGGGGTACCGACCTCGGCAAAGGGCACGTCCGGTTCCACCAGGTTGATGTAGCGCACCACGCCCTCCTCGCGCACATAGGTGCGCACCAGGCGCGAACGTCCGCGCTTGCCGTCCAGGTGTTCGAGCAGGGCCAGCAGGGGGCGCTCGCCGTCGTCCAGGGTGACGTAGTCGAAGTAGTCGAAGACGCGGGGTTCGCTGAGCTCGCGCAGCTCGGTGTTCACAAAGCCCCCGCCCAGCACGGTGACGATGGCCGGGTGGGCGGCCTTGAGGGTCTGGGCGATGCGGAAGGCGGCGTACACCGAGCCCGGGAAGGGCACCGACAGCAGCACGACCTGGGGCTGGTGGCGGGCAATGGTCTCCAGGGTGAGGGCCTTCAGCTGCGCATCCACCAGGGTCGGCGGGGCGGCCAGGGCCGCGGCCAGGGGGGCGAAGGTGGGCTGGGCCATGGCCAGGGATTCGGCGTAGCGCACGAACTCGAAGCGCGGGTCGCCGGCTTCGCGCAGCACGTCGGCCAGATCGTTGAGGTAGAGGGTGGCCAGGTGGCGGGCCTTGTCCTGCACGCCGAGGGCGCCGAAGGCCCAGGCCAGGGGGTCGCCGCCGTCCGGGTCGTAGTAGGCATCCAGGGAGGCGAAGCGCGGCCCTTCGGGCAGAAAACTGCGGCTGGCGATGCGGTGGGCCAGGGTCGGGTCGCGGCCCTGCAGGAAGGCGATCACCGGCCCCACGGTGGCCCGGTAGCGGGCAAAGGCGGCGTCGAAGGTGGCCAGGGTGGCCGAGCGCTTCCTGCCCGGCAGGGCCTGCATTCCCTCGCGCAGGGCATCCAGGCCGGCCGGGGAGAACAGGGCCAGCACCAGTTTCAGGGCCAGGTCGTCCTGCACCGCGTCCACGCCGCGGCTGCGCAGAAAGCCGGTGAGATAGGCGGTGGACGGATAGGGCGTGTTGAGCTGCGTCATCGGCGGGATGAGCGACAGCACGCGCGGGGCGGCCCGGGGTGTCGCCGGGGCGCCGGTGGTTTCGGTCATGGTTGGTGTCCGGCCCGCGGGCCTGCAGGGGTGAGGCCGGAATGATAGCGGGGATGGCCCGCCGGGCCGAGTCCCTGCGCTTGTCAGTCCGCCGTGCGGTGCCGGTAGGCCAGGCCCGCCGCCACGGTCAGCAGGCCGCACAGCACCAGGGTTGGGCGAACGCCGAAGGCATGGGCCAGGCTGCCCACCACAAAGCTGCCCAGGGGCGCCACGCCCAGAAAGGCCATGGTGAACAGGGCCATCACCCGGCCCCGGAAGGCGTTGTCCACCCGGGTCTGGATCAGCGTATTGCTGCCCGCCACGGTGATGATGATGACGAGGCCCAGGGCCAGCAGCACCGGCACCGCCATCCACAGGGCCGGAGACAGGGCGAACAGGGCCACGCAGACCCCCACCGCGGGTGCCGCGAGGGCCACCTTGCGGGTCAGGCCGGTGGTGTCCTGGCGGCTGGCCAGGTAAGCGCTGCCGAGCAGGGAGCCGGCGCCCGAGCAGCCCAGCAGCAGCCCGTACAGGCGGGCGTCACCGCCGAAGATCTCCCGGGCGAAGAGCGGCATCAGCACCACGTAGGGCGCGGCCAGAAAGCTGACGGTGGCCACCAGCAGCAGCGAGGCGCGGATCTCCGCCTGCCCAGCGGCGTAGGCCAGGCCCTCGCGCAGGGCCTGGAGGGGCGGTGCCGGGGGCTTGCGCGCCTCGCCGGCCGGCAGGCGGATGGCCAGCAGCGCCAGCAGCACGGCCAGATAGGACAAGCCGTTGAGCAGGAAGCACACCGCCTCGCCGGCCAGCGCCACCACAAAGCCGGCCAGGCTCGGGCCGACAAAGCGCGCCGCGTTCATCAGGAAGGAGTTCAGGGCGATGGCGTTGGGCAGGTCGGCCTTGTTGTCCACCAGCTGCACCGCGATGGCCTGGCGGGTCGGCACGTCCAGCGCATTGATCAGGCCCAGCCCAAAGGCCAGCGCGATCAGGTGCGCCGGTGTGGCGCTGCCCTGCCAGGCCAGCACCGCCAGCCCGAGGGCCTGCACCATGGACAGGGCCTGGGTGGCCAGCAGCAGGCGCCGCTTGTCGAAGCGGTCGGTGATCACCCCGCCGATGGCGCTGAAGACCAGGATCGGGATCTGGCTGGCAAAGCCCACCACGCCCAGTATCAACGCCGACCCGGTGAGGCGGTAGGCCAGCCACACCATGGCCACCTGCTGCATCCAGGTGCCCGCCAGGGAAATCAGCTGGCCGGCAAAGTAGATGCGGTAGTTGCGGGACTCAAGGGCACGGAGGATGGGCGGCATGGAGGGCGGCAGAACGGGGTGGTGCCCGAAGGTAGCCCGGCTGGCGGACGAAGGAAAGCCCATCCGCCCCGGCAACCCGTCATCCGGAGCATGCTATCTTTCCCTCATACCCATCCTTTTGACATGCACAGGGAGATCTCCATGCAGTGGTATCTGAAAGCACTCAAGCAGTACGCCGACTTCAAGGGGCGTGCCCAGCGCAAGGAATACTGGATGTTCACCCTCTTCAACCTGATCATCATGGTCGTGCTGCAACTGGTGGGCGGCGGTGGTGAGGGCGGCATGGGCGACGTGCTGTCGGGCATCTACAGCCTGGCCGTGCTGCTGCCCAGCGTCGGCGTCACCGTGCGCCGCCTCCACGACATCGGCAAATCCGGCTGGTGGGCCCTGCTGATGATCGTGCCCATCATCGGTGCGCTGGTGCTGATCTACTTTGCGGTGCAGGACAGCCAGGAGGGGAGCAACGAGTATGGGCCGAATCCGAAGGGGGCTGGCTTGCCGATGTGAGTTTGGATTGGAGGGCAGTTGAGCCTTAAGCTGACGGCCCGACAGAGTTTTGTCGTACCTGCAGTACTTCGATATTCTTGATGGCTGTGCCATTTGTGCTGCAATGCATGCAAATGGCACAGCCATTTTTCCACTGTCCTGATGCAACGTACCTCCCCAATGAACTCCACCGAACAGCAGTTCTTCCAAGACCTCGAAAAAAAGCTCTGGACTGCAGCCGACAAGCTGCGCTCCGCCCTGGATGCTTCGGTCTACAAGCACGTGGTGCTGGGTCTTATCTTTTTGAAGTACGTGTCTGACGCGTTCGAAGAACGGCAGAAAGAACTGCGCGAGCAGTTCCAGAACCCCGACCACGACTACTACATGGCCCCCGACGAATACGGAGGCGCTGGCACGGAAGAATACAAAGCCAACCTCGCCGCCGAGCTGGAGGTGCGCGACTACTACACCGAGAAAAATGTCTTCTGGGTGCCGTTTGAAGCGCGCTGGCAGACCCTGCGCGACCTGGCGCAACTGCCGTCCGGCGACGCCCTGCCGTGGAACGTGCCGGGCAAGGACACACCGGAAAAGATGCGCACCGTCGGCTGGCTCATCGACAACGCCATGGAGGCCATTGAGCGCGAGAATGCCAAGCTCAAGAACGTGCTCAACAAGAAATTCGCAGAAACCCAGATCGAAAGTCACAAGCTGGCCGACCTGATTGCCCATTTCTCCGACACCAACTTCAGCCAGCCCAGCTACAACGGCCAGCCGCTGAACCTGAAGAGCAAGGACATCCTCGGCCACGTCTACGAATACTTCCTCGGCCAATTCGCCCTGGCCGAAGGCAAGAAGGGCGGCCAGTACTACACCCCCAAGAGCATCGTTACGCTGATCGTCGAGATGCTGCAACCCTTCAAGGGGCGGGTTTACGACCCAGCCATGGGCTCCGGTGGCTTCTTCGTGCAGAGCGAGGAGTTCATCGAGAACCACTCCAAGAAGCACGCCAACGCAAAGGAGCACACCAAACAGATCAGCGTCTACGGCCAGGAAAGCAATCCCACCACCTGGAAACTGGCTGCTATGAACATGGCCATCCGCGGCCTCGATTTCAACTTTGGCGGCCAGCCCGGCGACACCCTGCTGAACGACCTACATCCAGACTTGCGCGCCGACTACGTGATGGCCAACCCGCCCTTCAATATGAAGGAATGGTGGAACGTCAAGCTGGAGAACGACCCGCGCTGGATCGCAGGCACGCCACCGCAAGGCAATGCCAATTTTGCTTGGCTGCAACACATGCTCTACCACCTGGCCCCCGCCGGCAGCATGGCGCTATTGCTGGCCAATGGTTCGATGAGCAGCAACACCAACAACGAGGGCGAAATCCGTAAGCAACTGGTCGAGCGTGACTTTGTGGAATGCATGGTCGCGCTGCCTGGCCAGCTGTTCACCAACACCCAGATCCCGGCCTGCATCTGGTTCCTCACCAAAGACAAGGCCAACGGCTTCAACCTCGACAAGAAGAAGCGCGACCGCCGTGGTCAGTTCCTTTTCATCGACGCCCGCCAACTGGGCTACATGAAGGATCGCGTGCTGCGCGACTTCACGCCGGTCGACATCGAAAAGGTGGCCGACACCTTCCACGTCTGGCAGCACGGCGAGGGCTACGCAGACGTTCCGGGCTTTTGCTACTCAGCGTCGCTTGCCGACATCCGCAAGCATGAGCATGTGCTGACGCCGGGGCGTTATGTGGGCACCGAGGAGCAGGAGGAAGACGGCGAAGCCTTTGCCGACAAGATGGCGCGGCTGACCGCTCAATTGGCGGAGCAGTTTGCAGAGAGCACCAAGCTGGAGGGCGAGATCAAGAAGAACTTGGCGGGGTTGGGCTATGGCTTCTGACGTTGACTGGAAAGAAGTCTCGCTCGGCGAAGTGATCGAGCTGAAACGCGGCTACGACCTGCCCAAGGACAAGCGCACTCCTGGGAGCGTTCCCATCGTTTCCTCATCTGGCGTGAGCGATTTTCACGCAGAGGCCATGGTCAAAGGTCCCGGAGTGGTAACTGGCCGATACGGTACGATAGGTGAGGTGTTCTACGTTAATGAGGACTATTGGCCGCTGAATACGACTCTCTACGTCCGTGACTTCAAGGGCAACGATCCTAGGTTCATAAGTTACTTCCTGAAGACCCTCGACTTTCAGGCCTACTCAGACAAGGGTGCAGTACCTGGGCTAAACAGGAACCACCTACATCTCGCGAAAGTCCGCCTTCCCGGGAAATCAGCTCAAAGGAGCATCGCCAGGGTTCTGAGCTGCCTTGACTCCAAAATCGACCTCAACCGCCGCATCAATCAAACCCTCGAAGCCATGGCGCAAGCCATCTTCAGATCGTGGTTTGTCGATTTTGATCCGGTCAAAGCCAAGATGGCAGCCCTCGCCGAAGGCCGCGACCCGCTGCGTGCCGCGATGAGCGCCATCAGCGGCAAGGCCGACGCTGAATTCGATGCTTTGCCGCCCGAAGCCTTCGAACAACTCGCCGCCACGGCCGCGCTGTTCCCGGATGAGATGGAAGAGTCGGAGTTGGGACAGATTCCGAAGGGGTGGGCAGTTCATTCTGCTGAATCCCTAGCAGAAGTCGGCATTGGCAAAACCCCACCGCGCAAGGAACCGCAATGGTTCACCGAAGGTGACGGAGATTGGCGCTGGGTGTCCATCAAGGACATGGGCGCAAGTGGTGTTTTTCAACAGAAGTCTTCGGAATTCCTCACAGCTGAAGCAGTCTCGCGTTTCAATGTCAGGGTTGTCCCAGACCGAACGGTGCTGCTCAGCTTCAAGTTGACCATAGGCAGAGTCGCTATCACTGAAGGACCGATGGTGACGAATGAGGCCATCGCGCACTTCAAGTTGCCCAACGATGCTGCAATTTCATCTGAATATTTATATCTATACCTGAAGAGCTTCGATTACTCGACCCTCGGTAGCACCTCCTCCATTGCTGATGCGGTTAATTCGAAGACTATTCGCGGATTGCCAATTGCTGTAGCGGAACGCACCCTTATTGTGAGATTCACGAGGACAGTTGTTCCACATTTTGAGGAAATGCGAAGCCGGCAGAATGAGATTGCATCGCTGTGTGCAACACGCGATGCGCTGTTGCCCAAGCTGCTCTCTGGCGAGATTGAGGTGCCCGCATGAAGCATCTCAAGCCGATATTCGCTGATGCACTTGCGCAGGAGCAGAATCTTTTTGTCGATAGAGGGCGGGTGCACATACGAAACAAGCACTGGGCACCCGATGAGATTCTGGAAGGGTTGCTTGACCCTGACGCCTACAACGATCTGTTTCTGGATTGGGTCCTGGAACGCAAAGAAGAGCTCATCGAGTCTGCAAAGACCATACTGGATGAGTACGGCCTGCAAGACAGATTTGGTAAGCTCAAGGAGGTCTACGGTCGAGGCGCTGTAGTGCCATTCGTCGGTGCAGGCTTGTCGGTATCAAGTGGCTATCCCGGATGGACTGCTTTCCTCAGGCAACACGTCCGTGAGACAGCCATAACTCCTGACGAATTCGATCAGATTCTGCGCGCTGGTCAATATGAGGAAGCGGCCCAAAGGCTGGCTGATGCGCTTGGCCCCGCTTTCAACGAAGCAGTGGAAAATGCTTTCGGTCGTTCACGCGACATCTCCGGCTGTGTGCAACTGCTTCCATACGTCTTTGACTCTTGTGTAATCACGACGAATTTTGATGACGTCACGAAACGTTGTTACGAGTCAGCTGGAAAGCCGTTTTCGGAAGAATTGTCAGGTGAGCACTCTAGAGAGCTTCCAAGGAAGCTGGCCGAAGGCAAAAGGATATTGCTCAAGTTGCACGGAACATCCACTAGTCCACGCGGCCGGATTCTGACCGCAGCCGAATACCAGCAACACTACGGTGACGGCGATAATTTACAAAGAGCAATCGAAGCAATCTGCTCCAGAACTTTGCTATTTATTGGCTGCAGTCTTACGGTCGACCGCACCCTCACGGCGATAAAGTCATTTGTACAAGCTAATGGGCACGACAACATCGCACGGCACTATGCATTTTTGCCTGCGCCGAATAATGACGTGGAGAAGAATGCTTGTCGGGATGCGCTGGTCGCTTGCAATGTCTATCCGATTTGGTATCCGGCGGGGGCGCATGATGAGTCTATCGAGGCGCTCCTACTGGCATTAATGGATGAGTAGTTCGGCGATGAAACCACTCAAGCCTTGGCTCACATTCGCAGACCAACTGCTGCAGCTGCAGAGCCGTGGCTTGCAGGTCGACAATCCCGCTGCGGCGCTCGATTATCTAGAGCGCTTGGGCTACTACCGCCTGAGTGGTTACTGGTATCCCCTGCGCGCCATTGATCCGGTGGCGTCCATGGCACAGGGCAAGGCGGTGCGGCTAGACAGCTTTGTGCCGGGCTGCTGCTTTGAAGACGTGGTGCGTCTGTATGTGTTCGACAAGAAGCTGAGGTTGCTGGCCTTGGATGCACTGGAGCGCATCGAGATGGCGGTGCGCGTGGATGTGGCGCATTTGCTGGGCCAACGCGATTCGCGTGCCCACGAGAACCCGGCATGCTTGCACGGCAATTTTACGAAAAAGGTGATCGCCAGGGGGGCGGACGCAGGCAAGACGCAGCACCAAGTCTGGCTGGCCAAGTACCAGTCCATGCTCTACCGGGCGCGCAAGGAGCCCTTCGTTGCGCACCATCAGCAGCAGTACGGGGCCTTGCCGATCTGGGCGGCCATTGAAGTGTGGGACTTTGGTCTGCTGTCCAAGTTGTTCGCCGGTATGCAGTACGCTGATCAGCAGACGATTGCAGCCTTGTACGGCGCACCATCAGGCCAGGCATTCGCGCAATGGCTGCGCAGCTTGAACTTCATCCGCAATGTGTCGGCGCACCACAGCCGCCTGTGGAATATCAACGTGCTGGAGCTGTCCTCTGTTCCCGCTGGTTGGCCCGCCGCCCTGAACAGAGCGAAGCCGTTTTTCTACTTCTGCCTCATGCAGCTGTTGCTGCGCGTGATCTGCCCGAATTCGAGCTGGGGGCAGCGCTTCAAGAACCTGCTGGCAGATGAATTCCCCGTGGTGGCCAACCAGACTATCTCGCTGTTGGAGCTGGGGGCGTTTCCGGGTTGGGAGGGGTGGGCGCTATGGCCGCAGCCGTGATGACTCAGGTGGGCCACAAATGAAAACCGACGCGTACACAGAGTGCAGAGGCGTCGGTCATATTGAGCGAAATGATAGGCCTGCCGACCACTATGGTCAAGCTCGGCGTGGGCGTAGTCGCCATTTCATCGCAAATGGAGGGCGTTTCCAATGCCAGAGCTACTCATTGATTTAGAACGAATTTCTTATTTCATCGCAAACCGAGCCGGTTGCCAGGCAGCCCTGAATGGCTCAGGGGTTCCAACATGCTGAACGAACAACAACTCGAAGACCTCTGCCTGGGCTGGTTCCAGGAGGCTGGCTGGCGTTTCGCCCACGGCCCGGGCATTGCGCCGGACAGCAGCATGCCAGAGCGCACCGACTACCGGCAGGTTGTTCTGCGCGAACGTCTGCTGAGCGCGTTGGCCCGGATCAACCCGCAGATTCCACCGGCCGCACTGGAGCAGGCCGCGCATGCGCTGCAGATGGTGAGCGAACCGCAGATGGTGGTGCGCAACCGCAGCGTGCATCGCCTGTTGCTGAGCGGGGTGATGGTGGAGTTCGCGGTGGGCGATGAGAAGAAGACCGACCTGGTGCACTTCATCGACTTTGCGCAGCCCAGCAACAACGACTTTCTGGTGGTGAACCAGTTCACCATCACCGGCACCAAGCAGCCACGCCGGCCGGATGTCATTGCCTTTGTGAATGGCTTGCCGCTGGCGGTGGTGGAGCTGAAGAACCCCGCCAACGAGCAAACCGATGTGTGGGATGCCTTCAACCAGCTGCAGACCTACAAGGACGAGATCGGCGACCTGTTCAACAGCAATGCCGCCCTAGTGGTGAGCGATGGCTGGACAGCGCGCGTGGGCTCGCTTACGGTCAATGCAGAGCGCATGCTGCCCTGGCGCACCATCGCCAACGAAGACGACCGGCCGCGCCTGCAGATGGAACTGGAAACCGTGGTGCGTGGTTTCTTCAAGCCCGAGCTATTTCTGGACTACGTGCGCCACTTCGTCTTGTTTGAGCAGGACGGCGACCAGATCATCAAGAAGATTGCCGGCTACCACCAGTTTCACGCAGTGCGCGAGGCAGTGCGCGCCACGGTGATTGCCGCGCAGGATGTCGGCAAGGGCCTGCTGGAGGTGCACGAAGAACGCGCCACCTATGGCAAGGAGGTCAAGCCGGGTTCGCGCAAGGCGGGCGTGGTGTGGCACACGCAGGGATCGGGCAAGAGCATCACCATGGCCTGCTATGCGGGCAAGCTGTTGCAACAGCCCGAAATGAAGAACCCGACGCTGGTGGTGGTGACCGACCGCAACGATCTGGACGGCCAGTTGTTTGCGACCTTCAGCGCTGCCAGTGATCTGCTCAAGACCACCCCGGTTCAAGCCGGAGACCGGGACGAACTGCGCGAAATGCTGGCTTCACGCGAAGCGGGGGGCATCATCTTCACCACGGTGCAGAAGTTCGCGCTGCTGGAGGGTGAAGAGGCACATCCGCTGCTTTCCGGTCGCACCAATATCGTGGTGATCTCGGACGAGGCTCACCGAAGCCAGTACGGCACCAAAGGGCGGTTGGATACCAAAACCGGCAAGTATGTGTTCGGCTATGCCAAGCACCTGCGCGACGCCCTCAAGAACGCCACCTTCATCGGCTTCACTGGAACGCCGATTGCGCTGGAGGACAAAGACACGCGTGCCGTGTTTGGTGACTACGTCAGCATCTACGACATCCAGGATGCGGTGGACGATGGCGCCACGGTGCCGATCTTCTATGAGAGCCGCTTGGCCAAGCTGGACGTGAACCAAGCCGAGATCGACACACTCAACGAGCAGGTCGAGGAAGTTGTCGAAGACGAAGAGGACATCGCCAACCGCGAAAAGACCAAGAGTGAATGGGCCGCGCTGGAAAAGCTGGTTGGCTCCGAACCTCGGCTGCAGCAAGTGGCCCGCGACCTGGTTGAGCACTTCGAGGCGCGCGTTTCGGTGGTGGACGGCAAGGCCATGATCGTGTGCATGAGCCGGGACATCTGCGTCCAGCTTTACAACGTCATTTGCCTGGGTGACGAGAACAACCCTCCACTATGCCCGCAATGGCATAGCACCGATCCGGAGCAAGGTGCCATCAAGGTCGTGATGACTGGCTCGGCTGCTGACAAGGGATTGCTGCAGCCGCACCTTTACAGCAAGCAGGTCAAAAAGCGCCTGGAAACGCGCTTCAAGGACGCGAAAGACCCGCTAAAGCTGGTGATCGTGCGCGACATGTGGCTGACGGGATTTGATGCGCCGTGCTGTCACACCATGTATATCGATAAGCCCATGAAGGGCCACAACCTGATGCAGGCCATCGCCCGCGTCAACCGGGTGTTCAAGAACAAGCCGGGCGGCTTGGTGGTCGATTACATCGGGATTGCCAGTGAATTGAAGGCCGCGCTCAAGATCTACACCGATGCCAAGGGGAAGGGCGACCCAACACACAACGCTGCCGAAGCCCTGGCAGTGCTGCTGGAGAAGATGGACATCGTGCGCGGGATGATGCACGGCTTTGACTACAGCGCGTTCGAGACCCAGGCCATCCCATTGTTGGTCCCTGCGGCCAACCACATTCTGGGCTTGAAGGATGGCAAGACACGCTTCCTCGACACCATGGTGGCGGTGGCTAAGGCCTTTTCGCTGTGTGGCACCCTGGATGAGGCTGGAGCCCTGCGCAAGGAAATCGCCTTTTTCGCGGCGATCAAAGCGGCCATCGCCAAATTCACCACGGTGGACAAGAAGCGCAGTGATGCCGAGAAGAACAGTGCGCTCAAGCAGATTCTGGATAACGCCATCATTGCCGATGGCGTGGCCGATGTGTTTGCGTTGGCAGGTTTGGACAAGCCGAACATTGGCTTGCTCTCGGACGAGTTCCTCGAAGACGTGCGGAAGATGGACAGCCGTAACTTGGCAGTCGAGCTGCTGGAAAAGCTGCTACGCGATGAAATCAAGGCGCGTGCGCGTAACAACGTGGTGCAGGAGAAGAAGTACGGTGACCGCTTGCTGGAGACGCTGCGCAAGTATCACAACCGGGCAATTGAGACGGCCCAGGTTATAGAAGAGCTGATTCAGATGGCCAAGGAGTTTCAGGCCGCGCTGGCACGGGACGCGGCGCTCGGTCTGGGCCACGATGAGATCGCCTTTTATGATGCATTGGCCAACAACGAAAGCGCAGTGCGCGAGTTGGGCGACGAAGTGCTCAAGAAGATTGCCATTGAGATCACGGAGAAACTGCGCGCCAGCACAACGGTGGATTGGCAGGTGCGTGAAAGCGTGCGAGCCAAGATAAGGATCCTGGTACGTCGTACTCTTCAGAGGTGGAAATATCCTCCCGATCTTCAAGCTGCAGCAGTTGAGCTGGTATTGAGCCAAGCTGAGTTGCTGGCTGGCGAATGGTCTAAGTAGGCTGCTCGGCAGCGGGCCACACTCGCTCCCAATCACGCGTTTTGCCACCACTCAGGGTGACTCCCTCAGGGGCATTGGCACGAATGGCCTTTCGGCGAGGTGGGTGGAGCCAAGTCGCTTGTTGTTTCGACGACCTTGATTTGGCGCAAAACGACGTTTATCGAGCAAGCTTGAACCAAAGCTATGGGCCAAGCTGAACGGGGGGACTTGCACGCCCCTGTTACGAAACACTTTTTGTTTGGCTCGTCTCGTTTGCATGATCCAGAAATAAGCCATAGACGAGACTTCAATCTGCACCCTTGCAGGACTTGCCAAACAAAGTCCGTCGCCTGCCGGCCTCAGCCTGGCGAAGCCCTCTCCCCCATCACATGCGTCGCCACCACGCATCTCTCATCCCCCAGGATCATCAACGCGAACAGCCTTTCCGCCAGGCTGTGGGTGTTGTC
>NZ_JAFLDT010000034.1 GCF_017302315.1 Zoogloea sp. | reverse complement strand
CCGTTCTTCCCTGGTGCGCCGCTGCGTTTCCAAGTCCAGCAAGCGCCTCTTCAAGTCCGCCGGCCGACCCCGTGGCGCCTTCTCCGCGCTCCCCGCTGCGTACCGATGCGGCCCCTCCCCGGGAGGCGCCGCCGCGCCAGCGCCCCACGGGGGTGGAGGAGGAGGCCCGCATCCGCGCCCTCGAATCCGCCAACTCCCAGATGGCCAACGAGCTGGCGGCCATTCGCGGGATGATCGAGCGTCAGCTCGCCGGCTTTGCCTGGGGCGAGATGGGGCGCAGTGCCCCCGGACGTACCCGCCTCATCGGTGATCTGCTGGAGGCGGGCTTCTCCGCCGTGCTGGCGAGGGAGCTGGCCGAAAGCGTCCCCGAGGACGAAGCCCCGGAAGATGCCCACCGCCTGCTTCACGATGCACTGGATCGGCGTTTCCGTGCCATGGCAAGCGACGCAGACATCATTGACCGCGGGGGGGTGTTCGCCCTGGTTGGTCCGACCGGCGTCGGAAAGACCACGACTACCGCCAAGTTGGCGGCGCGCTGCGTCGTGCGCCATGGCGCCGACAAGCTGGCCCTCATCACGACGGATGGATACCGGATTGGCGCCCACGAGCAATTGCGCATTTACGGGCGTATTCTCGGCGTGCCCGTGTTCGTCGTGCGTGATGCCACCGATCTGCGTGAAACGCTGGCCAGTTTGCGCGACAAGCACATGGTGCTGATCGACACCATGGGCATGAGCCAGCGCGACAAGATGGTGACCGAGCAGGCCGCCATGCTCACTGGCGCCGGCAAGGTTTCCCGCCTGCTGCTGCTCAATGCGACCAGCCGTGGCGACACCCTCGACGATGTGGTGCGGGCGTACGCGGGTGATGATCTGGCCGGTGTCATCCTGACCAAGATGGACGAAGCCATGTCCATGGCGCCGGTTCTGGACGTGGCCATTCGTCACCATGTCGAGGTGTTTTATGTGGCTAACGGCCAGCGCGTTCCGGAGGATCTTCACCTGCCCAACCGCGACACCTTGCTGTCCCAAGCACTCCAGGAACTGCCCGCTGCATCGCCCTTTCGTCTCGAGGCCCTCGAGGCCGGCTTGCTGATGGCGTCCGCAACCAAGCCGTCCACGTCATCCCTTCGCGGGGGGCTCTGAAATGTTGCACGCTTCCGACCAAGCCGCCGGCCTGCGCCGTTTGTTCCGTCGCACGCCCTCCGCTGTCGTCGCCTTGTTCGCCTCAGGTCGCGCCCCTCGAGCACTGGCACTGCAGACGCTGGTGGCGCTGACTGAAGGTGCGCGCAGGGTGGTGGTCATCGATGAGCATGCGCCCGATGAAGGCTCCCTGCTGAGCGCCTTTGGCTTCCCGGAGGGGGGCGACCTGCTTGGTGCCCTGCAAGGCCAACAGGATGTCACCGAGAACATGCGAGAGGTGGCTGACGGCCTGTGGGTCGTCCCTGCGGCAGCCACCGTCCATGCCGTTTCCCTGCTGGATGAGGCCCATCATGCCCGCCTCGAAGCGGGAATCACCGAGCTTCAGCGGCGTGCCGACCTTTTGGCCATTCACTCCGTGGGTGATGCCCGGTCGCTGACGCCCTTTGCCCGTGCCGCCGGAAGGCGTTTGCTGGTCGTCGAGGCGAGCGGCGTGGGTGCGCGCGGGGCCTGTCAGTGGATAAAGGGGCTGGCGGTTGCAGGGGCGGGCTCCCTCGAGGTGGCGGTTAGCGGGGCGCGAGATCGGGCCGATGCCACCGCCCTCTTTGCCAGCCTCAGCGATTTCACGTCCCGCCACGTGGGGCTGCCTCTTGTGTGGCGGGGCGAGGTGGAGCGCGACGGTCTGGCCGAGTCCATGGCCACGCCCCTGGGTGAGCGTCACCCGGCCGAAGGGGCCAGCGCCTTCATCCGTCGCTTGCGTGCCTGGTCGGTCCAGGCAAGTGTGGCCGGCTGAGGCCTGGATTGTGATTTTTTGTTTCCTTGGTAACGTAGAAGCCTATCGGTGCCGATGAAACGCATGAGACCTCGCGTATCGCCCGGACAACCAGATCAGAAAGCTGAGTAAAGATGTACACCGCATCCGGTACCCTCGACAAGGAACAGCTCGTCGTCCAGTACGCGCCTCTGGTCAAGCGCATTGCCTATCATCTGATGGCCAAGCTGCCAGCCAGCGTGCAGGTCGAAGACATCATCCAGAATGGCATGCTCGGCCTGCTCGATGCCATCAACCGATACGAGGAAGGGCTGGGCGCTCAGTTCGAGACCTACGCCGTGCAACGTATTCGCGGTGCCATGCTGGATGGCCTGCGTGAGAATGACTGGCTGCCTCGCAGCCTGCGCCGCGACATGCGGCGCATTGAGGCTGCTGTTCACCAGCTTGAACAGCAGAATGGCCGTCATCCCACTGAAAAGGAATTGGCCGAGTCCCTGGGCCTGCCGCTTTCCGACTATCAGCACATGCTGCAGGAGGCGCGGGGCTACCAACTGGTTTATTTCGAGGATTTCTCCGGCGAGGGTGAGGATGACTACCTGGAGCGTCATATCACCCTTGAGGGCAATGATCCGCTTACTCTCCTTCTTGAAGGCAACATGCGTGATGTCCTGATCAAGGCCATCGACGATCTGCCCGACCGGGAGAAGACCGTGATGGGGCTCTACTACGAGCAGGATATGAACCTGCGTGAGATCGGTGAGGTTCTGGGCGTGTCCGAGTCGCGGGTGTGCCAGTTACACAGCCAGGCCATCGCCCGCCTGCGCTCGCGTATCTCAGGTGCCATTCAGAACGCGCCCAAGACCAAGGGCGAAGGCCGGGGCCGCGGACGCCGGGCGGCTGCCACCTGAGTTTCCGGGCGGACATTTCCATGGACAGCATCAGCCTCATTGGCATCACCCTGGCCCTCGCCGCCATTCTTGTCGGCCAGGTGTTGGAGGGGGGCCATGTGGGGTCTCTCATCCAACCCACGGCTTTCCTCATTGTCATCGGGGGTACCCTGGGGGCGGTGATGTTGCAAAGTTCCCTTGCGGTCTTCCGCAGCGGTATGCAGATGGTACGGTGGGTCTTCATTCCCCCAAGGCTCGACCACGCCATCCTCATCGAGCAGGTCGTGAACTGGAGCCACGTGGCCCGCAAGGAAGGCTTACTGTCACTGGAGAGCCAGATCCCGGCCATTGACGATCCCTTCATCCGGAAGGGCCTGCAGTTGCTGGTCGATGGCGTGGAGCCGGAGCGCCTGCGTGAAGTCCTGGAGGTCGAGATCGACAGTTGGGAGGGGCAGTTGAAGCAGGGCGCCAAGATCTGGGAGGCTGCAGGCGGCTATGCCCCGACGATCGGTATCCTGGGGGCGGTGATGGGGCTGATCCACGTGATGGAGAACCTCTCCGACCCCTCCAAGCTGGGCTCCGGGATTGCCGTTGCTTTTGTGGCCACCATCTACGGGGTGGGGTCCGCCAACCTCATCTTTCTGCCGGTAGCCAAGAAGCTGCTCGGGGTTGTCGGCACCCTCGTGTCCTTGCGGGAAATGGTGGTGGATGGTCTCGTCGGTATTGCCAATGGCGACAACCCGCGGATCATCGAAAGCCGCTTGAAGGGTTACGGGGGTTGAGGTATGGCACGTCGCCGCAAGGGGGAGGACGAGCACGAGAATCATGAGCGCTGGCTTGTTTCCTATGCTGACTTCATCACGCTGCTGTTCGCCTTCTTCGTGGTGATGTACTCGCTGTCGTCCCTCAATGAAGGCAAGTACCGGATCATGTCCGATTCAGTGGTGAGTGCCTTTCGTAATATCGCCAGCAATAGCGACAGTCCGCGGATCATTTCCAGCCCGATTCCGTCGATTCGGCCCCAGGCCTCCCCGCCGCCTTCCAGTTCATCGGAAGCCGAAGAGGCCCGGAAGTCCAGGGCAGAGCGGGTCAAGAACATGGCCGAGGAGATCCGCAAGGTGCTTGCGCCGCTTGTGGCCGACGGGCAGGTGCGGGTGACGGAGGGCGCTTTTGGCATCACGGTCGAGATCAATGCCAGTGTGCTCTTCGCGCCCGGCGAGGCTCAGCTCGGCGCGGATGCGGTACGCGCCCTGCGGGCCGTGGCCGAGGTTGTGGCGGGTGCCGAGTTCCCGATCACCGTGGAGGGGCATACCGACATCACGCCCATTGCCACGGCCATGTTCCCGTCCAACTGGGAGCTCTCTGCCGTCCGTGCCTCAAGCGTTGTGCGATTGTTTGTGGATGGCGGGGTGAGGCCTTCGCGCCTGACGGCAGCAGGCTATGGCGACCAACGGCCGGTGGCCGACAACACAACGCCGGATGGTCGGGCGCGCAATCGGCGGGTCACCATTCTCATCGAGTCCCGCGTTGTCGAAGCCGAAGTCAGTAAGCCGGTGAAGGCGTCCGGCATTACCGATTCCATTCTGCCGCCAGATGCGGCGACACCTCTTCCGCAGGCACCCGCTGCCGGGCGCTGACGGAAACGCTGCCCGCTGAGGGCGCCCGGGCGGTATGTCGGATGAGGCGCTTAGACGGACCCGAGGTGCCGGCTTGAGGCCGTGGGGCGCGACTGCCCGTCAGGCCCGTAGATCTGGGGGTGTTCTGCGGCGGCAAGGAGCGTGCTGAGAGCCTGCTGATTGTTCTGCAGGCGTTCAGTGATCAGTTGCCCGTTGATCCGGTTCCGCTCCTTGGCGTCAGCGGCCAGGGTGACAACAACATCCCAAGCCGCCAGCGCGTCCGGTGAGTCTGCGAGGACAATCCGGATATTTTCCTTGCTTACTTTTGCCCCAAGTCGGGCGAACATCACCGTGCGGTCATCTGAAAGACGTTGTAGCGAACGGTATAGCTTGGTTTTCTCTTCCGCCAACGCGGTCAGGGCATCGATCTGGCCTTCCACAAGCAGCGCTTCCTCCCGTTGCAGCAGGGAAATGAAAGCCTTCAAGCCGGCCTGTTCGTCATGGATCAGGCGAGCAAGACGCTGGGTGAGGCCCGGATCAACGGACACGTCAGGCGGGCCCCGTTTGCGCGCGAAGCATCTGGCGGACACTCTCGATCAGGCCATCAGCAACCTTATCGGTGTCGACCTTGAAACGACCTTCGGTGATGGCCTGTTTGATCTCGTCCACCTTTGCACTATCCACTACCGGGGTGTTGGCGATCGTTTCCTCCATCTGCTGCAGTCGGGCAGACAGGGAGGACAGTTCAACCTTCTCACCACTGCCGCTGGCCGACTCGGCCTTTGGCGACTCTTTGGCAGAGCGGGTCCGGCCGTCGTTGGGCGGGAGGCCTGCTGCTGACTTGACGGAGTTATCAATTTTCATGGCATTGCCCTTTCTTCCATATGTCGATGGGGTCAACGACCGACGAAAGCGAAACTTTAACCGATTCGGGCAAATGCGGGAGTCCCATCCTCAGGGCAGGGTGACCTCCACGATGCCGCCGTTGCGGGCTGTGCCGCGGATGACCTGCCCATTGGCCAGGCGCACTTGTGCCCCCTGGCCGTCGGTGGCGTTGTTGAGGGCCACACCATCATTGGCCACCTGGAAGCCGGCGCCGCGGGAGACCACTTTAACGGGTTGCCCCTGAAGGATGGCGGGTGGCTGGCGCAGGTGACTGGCCGCCAGGGGGCGGCCGCCGGCAAGGCTGATGCGCGCTGCGTGCCCGACCGCCTGACTGGGATCGGTGAGGACATCGGCGACCTGGGCGGTGAGCTCCCCGGCCTCCCGGCGGACATCTGCCGGGCCCAGCACCTGGCCCGCGGAGATCGGCCCTGCGCTGACGAGATAGAGCCCCCTGACCTTCACCTCTGCCGGAACATAGGCCGTCCACGTCGTCGGTGCCAGGCAGCGAACGCCCACCGAAACCCGCCCCCAGGCCCGTGTGCCGGCGGGAAGGAAGGCCTCGAGCTGCGCGCAGGGGGGCAGTCCGTTGTCGCCATTGAATTCGCCGACCTGAACGCGGACTTCGCCCGGCAGGCTGCGGCTTTGCAGATCCAGAAAACGGCCGACCTCGGCCCGCACCGGCCCGGGATCCTGGCGCGCTTGGAGGGGCGTGGCTGACAGCAGCAAGAGTGCAGCGCAGAGGAGGGCGGGAAGATGAGGCATGGGGCTTGGTGCAGGGATATGCCGCCATTCAAGCACGTCGGCGCGTTTTGCGCCGTCGGAAACAGACGGCCTTTCCCGGGTCATTTCGAGTTGTCACCCCGCCACGGCAAGCTTCCGGCAAATCTTGCCGGAAGCTTGCCGTGGCGGCAGGGAGGGTTCGGGGGAGAGCGTGCAAATTGGCGCATGAATTGCCGCCTGTTCGGCCCTTTCCGGGGTGGGGCGGGCCTCTAGCATGGCTGGCATGGAAGGTGCAATGAAGTGCATGCCCACCACAGCGTGCGCGTCAGGCAGGAATGACGGCACAAGTGGAAATGAACTTTAGAGGTGAACCCAATGAGCAGCCGACTTGACGAAGCGATGCGTTTCCACCAGACCGCCCTCAATACCCGAGCCTATCGCCAGCAGGTCATCGCATCCAATATCGCCAACGCCGATACGCCCAACTTCAAGGCGCGGGATGTGGATTTCCGCGAAGCCCTGAAGGGGGCGCTGGCGGGCAAGAGCGGGAACCTTGCCCTCAGCGCCACCTCCGCCCGTCATCTGGCGGCTTCCGGAGCCAACCCTCTGGAGGCGAACCTGAAGTTCCGCAACGACCAGCAGGGGGCCGTCGATGGCAATACGGTCAACATGGACGTGGAGCGCAGCGCCTTTGCCGAGAACGCCATCCAGTACCAGGCCAGCGTCACCTTCATCAATGGCCTGATCACCGGCATGCAACGCGCCATCCAGGGTCAGTAAGGAGCAGTTCATGAGCATGATGAATGTCTTTCAGGTGGCCGGCAGTGCGCTTCACGCCCAATCCACCCGGCTCAATGCCACCGCCAGCAACCTGGCCAATGCCGACAGCGTCACCTCCAGCAACGGTCAGCCCTACAAGGCCAAGCAGGTGGTGTTTGCTGCCACGCCGATGGGCGCGCCGGCGGCCCAGGGGGTGCGCGTCAAGCAGGTGGTCGAAAGCGCTGCGCCGATGCGCATGGTTTACGACCCGAAGAGCCCTGCCGCAAATGGCGAAGGCTACGTGACCATGCCCAACGTCAACGTGGTGGAGGAGATGACCAACATGATCTCCGCCTCCCGGGCCTATCAGACCAATGCCGAAGTGATGGGGACCGCCAAGACCCTAATGGAACGAACCCTGGCCATCGGCCAGTAAGCACCGGACAACGATCATGAGCACAGTTAACTCAACCACCTCCTCCGACGTCATCGCGGCCCTCCAGAAGTCCTCGACCTCGACCACCTCGAAGACCGACGAAGCCCAGACCCGTTTTCTCAAGCTGCTCACCGAGCAATTGAAAAACCAGGATCCCCTCAACCCCATGGATAACGCCCAGATGACCTCCCAGCTGGCCCAGATCAGCACTGTGGATGGCATCGACAAGTTGAACAAGACGCTGACCTCTCTTCTGGAAGGCAGCCAGTCCAGCGAGGCCTTGCAGGCCGCAGCTTTGGTGGGCAAGGGCGTGATGGTCGAAGGCACCAACCTGACCCTCTCCGGCAGCAAGGCCTACGGCGGTTTCGAACTGGCTACGGCCGCCGACAAGGTGACCGTAACCATCAAGGACTCCAAGGGCCTGGAGGTGCGCAAGATGGAGTTGGGCTCCTCCGACGCCGGCGTCTTCAACTTTGCCTGGGACGGCAAGTCCACCAATGGCACCCAGGCGGTGGATGGCAAGTACACCATCAGCGTCAGTGCCACCCGGGGCAGCGAGACCGTCAAGACGACGGCCCTGGCGCTGTCCACCGTCAATAGCGTGCTGCGCACCAGCAGCGGCAACGTATCCCTCGATGTGGGCTCCGGAAATCTCGTGAGCCTGTCCGACATCAAGCAGATTCTGTAAGCGGAGGCAAAAATGGCATTCCAGCAAGGTTTGAGCGGTCTTTCCATCGCTTCCAAGGCCCTCGACGCCATCAGCAACAACGTGTCCAACTCGGGCACCGTCGGCTTCAAGCAGTCCACGGCCCAGTTTTCCGACGTGTTCGCTGCATCCCTGGCGGGCGGCGGTACCCAGGTGGGTATCGGCGCGTCCATCGACAAGGTGTCCCAGCAGTTCAACCAGGGCAACATCTCCACCACCAGCAACGCGCTGGACCTGGCCATCAACGGGCAGGGTTTCTTCCGCATGAGCGATGCCGGAACGATCACCTACAGCCGCAACGGCCAGTTCCAGACCGACAAGAACGGTTACATCGTCAATGCCGCGGGCTTGCGCCTGACGGGCAAGCTGGCCGATTCGAATGGTGTGCTGACGGGCACCAGTGGTGACATCAAGCTCAACTTCAGCGATGCCAAGCCGGCTGCCACCACCAGTGCCGGCTATAACGTCAATCTCGACTCCCGCTCGGCCACCCCGTCGGCCATGGCGAAGGCCGCCGTGTTCGGAACGGCCGCGCCTTCCCTCACGGTTGCGGCCTCACCGGCGAACGCCCTGTCCATCGTGGTTGACGGCTCGACTACGCCGGTCACGATCAGTATCGCCGCCGGCACCTATGCGGACGTAGGTTCCCTTGTCACCGCCATCCAGACCGCCGTCGATCAGACCTCGCTGAAGGACCGGGTCAAGGTTGCCAGTGACAGCACCGGCGTCATCAATTTCTCGTCGATGCGGAGTGGGCGTCTGTCTGACATCACTGTCACCGGCACCGCTGCGGCCGCCCTGAATGTGCCCGGCACTGCCGCCACCGCAACGAACTCCGCCTTCAGCACTTCGGATCCCACCAGTTACACCAGCACCACGTCCCAGACGGTATACGACTCCCTGGGCAACGCGCACACCCAGTCGATGTACTTTGTGAAGACCGCCCAGTCGAATATCTGGGACGTCTACACCAGTCTTGATGGCGGCTTTCCGCCCGAGATCGACCCGGTGACCGGCACCCACACGCCGAAGACCATCAGCTTTGACGCCAACGGCGTGCTGCAGACGCCCACCTCCTTCAGTTCCTCCTACACCGTGTCCACGGGTTCGGTGACCCCCCTGGCCTTCACCGTCGAGCTTGAGGGCACCACCCAGTTCGGCAACAGCTACGGGGTCAACCAGCTGACCCAGGATGGCTACACGACGGGCAAGCTGTCCGGTCTCACCGTCGATGCCGACGGCACCATCCAGGGCAACTTCAGCAATGGTCAGTCGCGGGTGATGGGGCAGGTGTGGCTGGCGTCCTTCCAGAACCCCAATGGTCTTCAGTCCCTTGGCGGCAACCAGTGGGCGGTCACCAATGCCTCCGGCCCCGAGCAGCCCAATGCCCCGGGCACCGGCAGCCTGGGCGTGCTGCAGTCTGCCGCAGTCGAAGACTCCAACGTGGACCTCACCTCCGAGCTGGTGAACATGATCACCCAGCAGCGTGCCTACCAGGCCAACGCCCAGTCCATCAAGACCCAGGACCAGATCCTGCAAACCCTGGTCAACCTGCGTTGATCGTGAAGAAAGCCTGAGCCATGGACCGCCTTATCTACACCGCAATGACCGGCGCCGCCGCCACCATGGGGCAGGAGGCAGCCGTGGCCCACAACCTGGCAAACGCCACCAGCACCGGCTTCAAGGCCGAGTTGCATCGCCTGCGTGCCGTGCCCATCCAGAACACCCAGCTACCTACCCGGGCCTTCGTGGTGGACGCCAGCGTGGCCGACGACTTCACCCCCGGCCCGCTGCAGCACACCAATCGTTCCACGGATGTGGCGGTGCAGGGCAAGGGCTGGCTGGCGGTGCAATTGCCCGACGGCACCGAGGCCTACACCCGCAATGGCAGCCTGGAGGTGAGCGCCAATGGCATCCTGCAGACCCGCAGTGGTCTGCCGGTGATCGGCGGCGGCGGCCCGATCACCGTGCCGCCGGACGTGGAAGTGGTGGTCGGGGCCGATGGCACGGTTTCGGCGGTTCCCCGGACCGGCGCGCGCAACAACACCACCACGGTCGGGCAGCTCAAGCTGGTCAATCCGCCCGAGCAGGATCTGCGCCGCGGCGGCGACGGCTACTTTCGCCTTGCCGACGGCAACCCGGCGCCGGCAGATCCTGCCGTGCGGGTGGCGTCCGGCTACCTGGAAGGCAGCAACGTCAACGTGGTCGAGCAGATGGTCACCATGATCTCCCTGGCTCGGCACTACGAAACCCAGACCAAGCTGCTGTCCGTCGCTCAGGAAATGGACCGTTCCGCCGCCCAGCTGGTTGCCAAGAGCTGATCCACGGGCTCGCTGAGCGCCCGCACCACAAATTGGCGGGGCTTTCCCCCCTTGCTCCGCCCCTGGAACGCCTCTTGCTGTAGCTAGTATCGAATCTGTCGCATCTCCTGCCGCCTTCGGGTGGCCAGCCCCTGACACACTGGAGCCCCCCATGATCCGCTCCCTCTGGATTGCCCGCACCGGCCTCGACGCCCAGCAGACCCAGCTTGACGTCATCTCCAACAACCTCGCCAACGTCTCGACCAACGGCTTCAAGCGCGCGCGGGCGGTGTTCGAGGATCTGCTCTACCAGAACCTGCGGCAGCCGGGCGCCCAGTCCACCCAGCAGACGACAATCCCCTCGGGCCTGCAGATCGGTACCGGCGTGCGTCCCATCGCCACCGAGCGCATCCATACCCAGGGCAACCTCACCCAGACCGGCAACGCCCTCGATGTGGCCATCCAGGGGGAAGGCTTTTTCCAGATACTGCTCCCCGACGGCTCCACCGCCTACACCCGCGACGGCGCCTTCCAGAAGGATGCCAATGGCCAGGTGGTCACCTCCAGTGGCTACGCCCTGCAGCCGGCCATCACCATTCCCGCCAACGCCCTGTCCCTGACCATCGGCAAGGACGGCGTGGTGTCGGTGACCCTGCCCAACCAGGCTGCCCCGGCCCAGATCGGCAACATCCAGATCGTCGGCTTTGTCAATCCCGGCGGCCTGCAGAGCGTGGGGGAAAACCTCTACCTGGAAACCGCCGCCAGCGGTGCGCCCAATCCCAACACCCCAGGCACCAACGGCGTCGGTGTGCTCAATCAGACCTACGTGGAAACCTCCAACGTCAATGTCGCCGAAGAGCTGGTGCTGATGATCCAGACCCAGCGCGCCTACGAGCTCAACTCCCGCGCCGTGTCCACCTCGGACAACATGCTCGGCAAGCTCACCTCCCTGTAAGCGCCCGCCGGGCGGAGAACGACCATGCAAGCGTTCCGTATCCTGTCCCCCTTGCTGCTGGCCACCTTGGCCGGCTGCTCGGCCCTTCAGACCACCCCGCCGACGGCGGTGCACCAGCCCCTGAGCATCCGCCCCGAGCCACGTACCGCCCAGGCGGCCCAGCCCGGATCCATCTTTCAGCCGAGTTTTTCGCGGCCGCTGTTCGAAGACCGGCGTGCCCGTTTCGTGGGCGACGTAATCACCATCAATCTGGTGGAGCAGACCCAGGCCAGCAAGTCCTCGTCGGCCAACGCCGAGCGCAATGCCACCCTCAGCGCCTCCATTTCGGCCCTGGCCAAGGTGCCCCTGGCCGGCCTGGCCGGGCTCGGCGCTACGGCCTCGGACGCCAGCAAGTTCGAGGGCAAGGGCGACGCTGCGGCCAACAACGATTTCCGTGGCACCATCACCACCACCGTGATCGAGGTGCTGCCCAACGGCAACCTGCTGGTCTCCGGTGAGAAGCAGGTGGCCATCAACCAGGGCAACGAATTCATCCGCTTCTCCGGGGTGGTCAATCCGGTCTATGTCACCGGCAGCAACACGGTCCAGTCCACCCAAGTGGCGGACGCCCGGGTCGAGTACAAGGCCAACGGCTACATCGACGAAACCCAGCGCATGGGCTGGATGCAGCGTTTCTTCACCACTGTGCTGCCGTTCTGAGGAGGCCCGTCATGACCCGGATCTCCCGCCTCTGCCTGGCCCTGATGACTTGCATCGGCCTGCTGGTCAGCACCCCGGCCAGCGCCGAACGCCTGAAGGATCTCGCCTCCATCGGCGGCGTGCGTCAGAACCAGCTCATCGGCTACGGCCTTGTGGTCGGCCTCGACGGCTCGGGCGACCAGACCACCCAGACCCCCTTCACCGTCCAGAGCATCATCAACATGCTCGGCAACCTGGGCATCACCCTGCCGCCCGGCCAGTCCCTGCAGTTGCGCAACGTGGCGGCCGTCATGGTCACCGCCAGCCTGCCGCCCTTTGCCCGGCCGGGTCAGCAGATCGACGTCACCGTGTCGTCCATGGGCAATGCCCGCTCCCTCAAGGGCGGCACCCTGGTCATGACGCCGTTGAAAGGGGCGGACGGGCAGATCTACGCCATGGCCCAGGGCAACCTGGCGGTCAGCGGCGCCGGTGGCGCAGCGGGCGGCACCAAGGTCACCGTCAACCACCTGTCGGCCGGGCGCATCCCCGGTGGTGCCACCGTCGAGCGGGCCGTGCCCAGCCCGGTGGGGCAGGGCGGCTCGGTCTTCGTCGAGCTCAACGACGCCGACTTCGGCACTGCGCAGAACGTGGTCGACGCCATCAACCGTGTCGCGCCGGGCAGCGCCCAGGCCGTGGATGGCCGGCAGATCCAGGTCCGCGCGCCGGATGATCCCAACCAGCGGGTGGCCTTCCTGGGCCGGCTCGAGAACCTGGATGTGACGCCGGCCATGCAGGCCGCCAAGGTCATCGTCAACTCCCGTACCGGCTCGGTGGTGATGAACCAGAAGGTAGCCCTGCAGAACTGTGCCGTGGCCCACGGCAGCCTCACCGTCACGGTCAGCAATGACCCGCAGGTCAGCCAGCCTGGTCCGCTGTCTGGCGGTCAGACGGTGGTCACCAACAAGGGGTCGGTGGATGTCAAGCAGGAGGGGGGCACCCTCTTCAACATCAAGGGCGGCACCAACCTGGCTGACGTGGTCAAGGCTCTCAATGCCGTGGGCGCCAATCCCCTCGAACTGATTTCCATCCTGCAGGCCATGAAGGCCAGCGGCGCGCTGCGTGCCGAACTGGAGGTGATCTGACATGGCTTCCCACGATTTCAGCCAGATCAATTCCCTCGACCCCAATACCCTGTCGGGTCTACGCCGCCTGTCCAAGGAGAACTCTCCCGAGGCCACCCGCGAGGCGGCCAAGCAGTTCGAGGCGCTGTTCCTGCAGCAGGTTCTCAAGGCCATGCGTGATGCCAGCCCCAAAAACAGCATGTTCGACAGCGAGGAGTCGCGCATGTATCAGTCGATGCTTGATCAACAGATGTCCCTGCAACTGGCCACCCGTGGTGGTGGTGTGGGCCTGGCCAGGGTGATCGAGCGGCAGCTCTCGGTGACCCGTGAGACCGTGACACCGCCCGAAGGGGGCGTTCCCCTGACGGTGTCGATCGGTCGTGGCTTCGATACCGCCGCGTCGCCGACCTCAACGGCAGCTTCTGCTAGCGGGCCGGCAGTATCGACGGCAAAAACTGCCGCAGTGCTGCCGGCTTTCGCCCCCACAAGCGTCGCACCGGCAAACCTGCCCAACATGCCGGCGGGTGCCGGCCCCCGCGCTTTCGTCGACAAAGTGTGGCCCCAGGCGGTCGAGGCCAGCCGCGTTACCGGTATCCCGGCCCGTTTCCTGGTGGCCCAGGCGGCCCTCGAAACCGGCTGGGGCAAGCACGAGCTGAAGAATACCGACGGCAGCCCCAGCCATAACCTCTTTAACATCAAGGCTGGTCGGCGCTGGTCGGGCGAGACCGTGAACACCACGACCACCGAGTACAGCAATGGCGTTGCAGGCCGCGAGCATGCGCGATTTCGGGCCTATGGCTCGTATGCCGAGTCCTTTCAGGACTATGCCCGCCTGATCCGTGACAACCCGCGCTATGCCGGCGTGGCGGGGCAGGTTGACGCGGTGGCCTTTGCCCGCGGCCTGCAGTCGGCAGGCTACGCCACCGATCCCCTGTATGCCGACAAGCTCGCCCGCATCATCAACGGCAACACCCTGCGCACGGCCCTTGCGGCCAGCGCCACCCGCAACGCCTGAGGAAATTCTCGCCAGTCTGACGAGCTGGCAAAGTTCTTGCACTGCTGTACCCGGATACCCCCGAACCAAGGAAGCGGATCATGGGCAGCAGCCTCTTCAGCATCGGTCTCACCGGCCTCAACGCCGCCCAGGCGGGCCTGGTGGTGACCAGCCACAACATCTCCAACGCCGGCACCACGGGCTACAGCCGTCAGAGTACCGTGCAGAGCACCAACCCGGCCCTGTTCACCGGTGCAGGCTTCTTCGGGGAGGGGACCAAGGTCGATACCGTCAAGCGCGCCTATGACAGTTTTCTGACCACCCAGGTGCTGTCCGCCGAGACCAAGTTCAACGAGTACGACACCTACAGCACCGAGATCAGCCAGATTGACAACCTGCTGGCCGATGCCAGCGTGGGTCTGACGCCGGCGGTCGCCTCGTTTTTCGAGGGCGTGCAGGAGATGGCGGCCAACCCTTCGAGCATCCCTGCCCGGCAATCCATGATCTCCACCGCCCAGAGCCTGGTGGCGCGTTTCCAGAACCTCTCCGAGCGGCTCAATGACGTGCGTGCCGGGCTTGAGAACCAGATTAAGGATACGGTCAGCGCCATCAGCACCTATGCCGCCGAGATCGCCGAGATGAACCACAAGATCTCGGTGGCCCAGCAGGCCGGGTCGGCCCAGCCGGCCAATGATCTCCTGGATACCCGCGATCGCCTTGTCAAGGAGCTCAATCAGCTCGTTCGCGTGTCCACCACGCCGGCCAGTGATGGCTCCGTGTCGGTCTTCATCGGCACGGGTCAGCCCCTGGTGGTCGGTACCAATGCCACCAAACTCTTGGCCCAGGCCTCACCGTCCGACCCGGCTCGTTTTGACGTCAACATCATCACCCAGAGCGGCGGTGCCATCACTATCCCGGAGAGTCTGCTGGGCGGAGGCAAGCTGGGCGGCCTGCTGAGCATGCGCTCCGGCTCCCTGGACGCCACCCAGAACCAGCTTGGCCTGATCGCGGTGGGCCTCAGTACGGCCTTCAATGCCCAGCATGTGCTCGGTCAGGATCTCAACGGCAACCTTGGCACCCACTTCTTCACTGAGCCGGCTGTGGCCGTGCAGCGCTTCGCCTCCGCCTCCACAGCCAGCCCGGACGTGCAGTTCGACGATATCTCCAAGCTCAGCGGGGACGACTACAAGCTGACCTTCACCAATACCACCGGCGGCTACTCCCTGACCCGTGTCTCCGATGGTGCCTCCGTGACCGCTGCGGGTATCGGCCTGACCATCACCCCCGCGGCCACGTCCAAAGTAGGTGACTCCTTCCTGATCCTCCCGACCCGCTATGCCGCCGCGAACATCGGGGTGTCGATCACCGATACCCGCATGCTCGCCGCCGCTGTGCCGTTGGCCAGCAAGGCCACGACCGGCAATCTGGGCACTGGCAGCATCAGTGCTCCGGTGATATCGAGCACTACCGATCTGGCGAGTTTCGGCACTGCCGCTGCGCCGCTCAAACTGACCTACTCGGGGGGCAACCTGAGCGGTTTTCCCGCCACCCTGCCGGTCACCTACACGCCGCTCAACGGCAGCCCGGTGACACTCGCTGCACCGGTGGCCTCCATTCCCTACACCAGCGGTATGAGCATCAGCTTGGGTGGCGCCCAGTTCACGCTCACCGGGGCCATCCAGGACAACGATACTTTCAGCGTCGGCCCAAATACGGGCGGCGTTTCCGACAGCCGCAACGCCGTGTTGCTGGGCAACCTGCAGACCACCAAGACCCTACTGTCCGCCAACGGCCAGCCCTCCGCTACCTTCCAGTCCGTCTACTCCCAGCTGGTCAGCTCGATCGGTAACAAGGCGCGCGAAGTGGAAGTGAACCGTGATGCCCAGGAAAGTCTGGTTCAGCAGGCCACCAAGGCGCAGCAATCGGTGGCCGGCGTCAATCTCGATGAAGAAGCGGCCAATCTGATCCGTTATCAACAGGCATACCAGGCGTCGGGCAAGGTCATGAGCATCGCCTCCAAGCTCTTTGACGAAGTCCTGGCCCTTGGCCGCTAACACGGAAGGAACCCATCATGCGCGTCACCACCGGGATGATCTTTGACTCCGGCCTGTCGCAGATCCAGCGCCAGAACAGCCAGCTGCTCGACACGCAGCAACAGGTTGCCACCGGCCGGCGCATTCTCAAGCCGTCCGACGATCCCGTCGCCTCCGCACGGGCGCTCGAGGTGTCCCAGTCGAAGAGCGTCAATGCCCTTTATGCGGCCAATCAGGGCTATGCCAGCGACGCGCTACGTGTGGTGGATAGCAAGCTGGATGCAGCCAACGAACTGGTGACCTACGTGCGCACGCGTGCCGTCGAAGCGGGCAACGGGGCCTATTCCAATTCCGAGCGGGTGGCCATCGCGTCCGACATCTCCCAGCAGTTTTCCGCCTTGCAGTCCATTGCCAACAGCCAGGACTCCACCGGCGACTACGTCTTTGCCGGCTATCGCAGCAACACCCAGCCCTTCGTCGGCAGCATGGCCGGCGGCATTACCTACCAGGGTGACCAGGGGGCCCGCACCCTGCAGATCTCCTCGTCGCGCAACCTGCCGATCACCAGTTCCGGTGAAGAGATCTTCAACCGCATCCGGGCGCCCATCGGATCGGGGTTTGCCCTGTCCGCAGCCGCCAACACCGGCACTGCCCTGGTGTCGGGGGCCAGCCTGTCCGGCTATAACGGCCATACCTATGCGATCAACGTGAGCGCCGGCCCCACCTACCAGGTCTTCGATTCCACGGTCGATCCGACCCATGCGTCGCCGATTGCGCCGACCGTCGCCACCAGTGGCAGCGACACGACCTTGAGCTTCGGCGGTGTCAGCATGACCCTCACCGGTACGCCGGCGGCGGGTGACAGCTATTCCCTGTCTACAGTGGCCAGCACTTTTGATGTGATGGGCAACTTTGCCAATGCCCTCAATTCGGGGAACGACAAGATCAATCGCTTTGCCGTCACCCAGACCATTGCGGGCATGGATGCTTCCCAGGAGAGCATTAATCAGGTGCGCTCGGGAGTCGGCTCGCGCATGGTCGAGGTCGAGACGCAGCAGAACATCAACGGCGATCTAGACCTGCAATACGCTGAAACCCTGTCGCGGCTGCAGGATGCCGACTATGCCGAGGTGGTTAGCAACCTGACCCAGCAGCAGACCTACCTGCAGGCCGCCCAGCAGAGTTTCATGCGAGTCAGCAACCTGTCCCTGTTCAATTACCTGGGTAGCTGATCCGTGAAGCCTTTGCGCTTCCTGCCTCTCCCCCTGGCGACAGTTGTGGCCGGCATGCTGGGGGGCTGCAGCACCATTGGTGAGCCTCCCCACGATTGGTTGCTTCTGCCAGCCGCCGCTGTGGCCGCGGTACACAGTGGGTACATCAAGATTCCCGCTGCCTTGGCAGGGGTCGCCGTGTATGCCTTGGTGGACCCGCTGGCGCCCAATTGGGCCATGCAGGAGGCCCGTCTTGCCGAGGATCGTTTCCGCATCGTGCTGCGCATGAAAGCGCTGCATGCCGGGGGGGATGGCGAGGCGCGTCAGGTGTTTGCCCGTCGGGCGGCACAACTGGCCAGTCAGCCGGGGTTCGAGGCCTACGATATCGTTTCCTGGGAGGAGGGTATCGAAAGCACACGGCCTTTCGCCCAGCGGGTGGCCTGGGGCGAGATCCGACTGCGTCGCCAGCCGGTGCCGATGGCCGCACTGCGGCCCTGACGGCGCCAACCCTGCCTGCAAGCGTCTCTGAGCCTTGCCGTGGCGGGCCGAGTTTCGTAAGGTGCTCACTTAGACCGCTGGATTTGATCAAATGGACCGTATGACCGAACGTCGCAGGGATCGCCGCATTCCGCTAGGCTGCAAGGTGGGTATCAAGCTCGCTGGCGCCGCTGCCCCCATTGTCGGCGATTGTATTGAGCTGGGCGTGGGCGGCATGACCATCCACTCCACCCATGTCCCGCGAATGGACGAAGTCTTTGAGGTGGCGGTGCTGCCCCCCGAGCATGGTGGCCCCTTCATGCCGCTGCATGCCCGGGTGCGGGTGCGCCGTTGTCATGGCCTGGATGGCGGCCTCTACGAGATGGGCGTCGAGATCGTCGACGTCATCCGCTGAGGCCGACCCGGAGCGTCACGATGGCGTTCGAGGTGCGTCCGTCAGGATATCGTCACGCAGGTGCATGGGGCCCTCCGCAAAGATGCGCGGGTCCATAAGCGTGGGCGGTCGGGGGATGTGGGGGCGAAAGCTCATCCTTCCGATGATGTCCTTCTCGATGTCGATCCCCGGCGCCACCTCGATCAGTTCCAGCCCGTCCGGGCCCAGTTGAAACACGCAACGCTCGGTGATGTAGAGCACCGGCGTGCCGCGCCGTGTCGCCTGGGGGCCGCTGAAGGTCCGGTGCTCCACCTCATGGACAAACTTCGAGGCCTGCCCGTCCGCCAGGATGGCGAGGCCACCGTCGCGCACCAACACCTCCAGATTCCCCGCCGTGAAAGTGCCCACGAAGACGACCTTCTTGGCGTTCTGGCTGATGTTGATGAAACCCCCGGCGCCGGCCAGGCGGGTGCCGAAGCGCGACACATTGAGATTGCCCTCCCGGTCGGCCTGGGCCAGCCCGAGAAAGGCAATGTCCAGACCGCCCCCGTCGTAGAAGTCGAACTGGCTGGGCTGGTCGATGATGGCCTGGGGGTTCACCGCCGCGCCGAAATTGAGACCCCCTGCCGGTACGCCACCGATCACGCCGGGCTCGGCGGTCATGGTGATCAGATCGTTCACCCGCTCTTCTGCTGCCACGGCCGCCACCCCTTCAGGCATGCCGATCCCCAGGTTAACCACCGCGCCCCGGGCCAGTTCCATGGCCGCCCGGCGGGCAATGATCTTGCGCTCGCTCATTTCCATGGGCGCCAGCGCCGACAGGGGCACCTTCAGCTCGCCGGAGAAGGCCGGGCTGTAGGCTTCGATGAAGGTCTGCATGTGGTACTCGGGGCTTTCCGCCTGGACCACGTAGTTCACGAAGATGCCGGGGATCTTCACCTGCCGGGGGTTCAGGCTGCCTCGCTCGGCGATCCGTTCCACCTGGGCGATGACGATGCCGCCGCTGTTGTGGGCAGCCATGGCGATGGCCTGGGCCTCGAGGGTGAGGGCCTCCTTTTCCATGGTGATGTTGCCGTCCGGATCGGCGGTGGTCCCGCGGATGATGCCCACATGGATGGGGAAGGCCTTGTAGAACAGGTATTCCTCGCCGTCGATTTCCATCAGCCTGACGAGATCCGTGGTGGTGCGGGCGTTGAGCTTGCCGCCACCAAAGCGCGGATCGACGAAGGTGCCCAGCCCCACCCGGGTCAGGGTGCCGGGCTTGCCGGCGGCGATGTCCCGGAACAGATGGGTGATCACGCCCTGGGGCAGGTTCCAGGCCTCGACGCGGTCGGCCACGGCCAGGGCCTGCAGGCGGGGCACCAGCCCCCAGTGCCCGCCGATCACCCTGGCCACCAGGCCGTCATGGCCCAGGTGGTTGAGACCGCGGGTCTTGCCGTCGCCCTGGCCGGCGGCATACACCAGGGTCAGGGCCGAGGGGCCGTCCGGGGGCGGCAGGTCCTGGGCCTGGTTTTCAAGGTACAGGGCCTCCAGGGCCACGGCGATGTTTTCGGGAAAGCCGATGCCGACGAAACCGCCGGTGGCCACGGTGCTGCCCTTGCGGATGCGGGCGACGGCGGCCCGGGCCGAGACGATCTTGCCCTGCCCGCCGGGGTGGGGAGTCATGGTGTCCATGCTTGCTCCTGGTGGCGGTGGGGTCAGACCAGACCGGTGGCGTAGTAGGTGCCGATCACGAAGAAGACCGCGCTGGTCTTGATCAGGGTGATGGCGAAGATGTCCTTGTAGGCCACCTTGTGGGTCAGGCCGGTGACGGCCAGCAGGGTGATCACGGCGCCGTTGTGGGGCAGGGTGTCCATGCCGCCGGAAGCCATCGACGCCACCCGGTGCAGGACCTCAAGAGGGATGCCCGCCGCGTTGGCGGCTGCGATGAAGGTCTCCGACATGGCGGCCAGAGCAATGCCCATCCCCCCCGAGGCCGAACCGGTGATCCCGGCCAGGGTCGTCACGGTGATGGCCTCATTGACCAGCGGATTGGGAATCACCTTGAGGGCGTCAGCCACCACCAGGAAGCCGGGCAGGGCGGCAATCACGGCACCGAAACCATACTCGGAGGCGGTGTTCATGGAGGCCAGCAGCGCACCTCCGACCGCAGCCTTGGTGCCCTCCGCGAAGCGTGTGGCGACGGTGCGCCAGGCAAACAACATCACCGTCAGGATGCCCACCAGCAGCGCACCCTCCACCGCCCAGATGGCGGCAATCTTCGACACATCCTGCACCACCGGTGCGGCCTTGCCGATCACCGCCGGTACGAAGGAATGGCTCTTGCCGTAGATCTGCGGGATGAGATCGGTGAACAGCTTGTTGGTGACGCCCACCAGCACCAGGGGCAGGATGGCCAGCACGGGGTTGGCCAGCTTTTCCTTGTCGTCGAAGGGTTCCGGCTCATTGACCAGCTCGGTGCCGTAGCCCTCGCCGGCCGCCATGGCCGTGCGACGGCGCCATTCCAGGTAGGCCATGCCCGCAATGAAGATGAAGATCGAGCCGATCACTCCGAGGGTGGGGGCGGCGTAGATATTGGTCTTGAAGAAGGTGGTGGGGATCACGTTCTGGATCTGCGGCGTACCCGGCAGTGAATCCATGGTGAAGGAGAAGGCGCCCAGTGCGATGGTGCCGGGGATCAGCCGCTTGGGAATGCCGCCCTGGCGGAACATCTCGGCGGCAAACGGATAGACCGCAAAGACCACCACGAACAGGGAGACCCCGCCGTAGGTGAGCACGGCACAGACCAGCACGATGGAGAGCATGGCCCGCTCGGCACCGACCAGCTTGATCACCGACGAAACGATGGCCTTGGAGAAGCCCGACAACTCAATGACCTTGCCGAAGATGGCGCCGAGCAGGAAGACCGGGAAGTAGTTCTTCACGAAGCCGACCATCTTGTCCATGAAGAGACCCGTGAACATGGGGGCGACCAGGGTCGGGTCGGTGAACAGCACCGCGCCGAGGGCCGCCACGGGGGCAAACAGGATGACGCTGTAACCCCGGTATGCGATGAACATCAGAAAGCATAGCGAGGCGAGTACGATCAGGAATGACATGGTTTTTATCTCCTCCGTTAAGTGATTGCGGAGGAGACCATGGCAGGTTCCGTGCCAAAGAATTTCTTATTGATTTATAAGGGGTTTCTTGGTGTCTGCGGTGTATCGTGCCTTGCCTGCCGGACAGGGTGTCAGGCAGGCCGGACAGTCGGCGGTCAGTGCTTGTCGCTGCCGATGCCCAGGGCGCCGATCTTCTCGTACAGGGAGGCGCGGGAGATGCCGAGCTTGCGGGCCGCCTGGGCCTTGTTGCCGGAGGCGGCGGCGATGGCCGCAACAATGGCTTCCCGTTCGGCGTCCTGCTGTACTGTCTCAAGTGTGCGCGAGCGAGCGCCCGGCGGCGTCCGGGGCTTCGCCTCCAGTCCGGGCAGGATTGGGGCAAAGTCGTCCTGCTCCAGCGTGTCCGCATCCGACATCAGCAAGGCCCGCTCGATCACGTTGGACAGTTCGCGGACGTTCCCCGGCCAACTATGCCGGGCCAGATAGGCGAGGGCCCCGGGCGCCATGCTGCGGGGGGGCTCGCCAAGGCGCCGGGCGATGCTGTCGGCGAGGGACTCGGCGATGATCGGCAGGTCGTCCAGACGCGCCCGCAGGGGCGGGACGTCCAGTGTCATCACGTTGAGGCGGTAGAACAGGTCGGCGCGGAAACGCCCGGCTTCCACTTCCTCCTGCAACTTGCGGCTGGTCGCTGCAATGATGCGCACGTCCACGCTGATCAGCCGGTTTGAGCCGACGGCTTCAATCTCCTTCTCCTGCAGGACGCGCAGGAGCTTGGCCTGGAGGGCTGGCGACATGTCACCGATCTCGTCGAGGAAGAGGGTGCCACCGTGGGCCAGCTCGAACTTGCCGCTGCGGCCCTTGCGGTCGGCACCCGTGTAGGCCCCGGGGGCGACACCGAAGAACTCTGACTCAAGCAGGGTTTCCGGGATGGCGGCGATGTTGACGGCGACGAAGGGTGAGGCTGCCCGGGGGCTGGCGGAGTGGATGGCCTGGGCTAGCAGTTCCTTGCCCGTGCCGGTTTCGCCGATGATCAGGACCGGTGAGCTGGATCGGGCGGCACGCCGGGCCTGATCCTTGACCTTGAGGCAAGCCGGGCTGGCCCCGACGAAGCTGGCGAAGGTGTACTTGGTGCGGCGGGCCTCATCCAGCTTGCGGCGGGTGTCGGCGAGCTCATGGCGCAGGTTCTGGAAGCGCGACATGATGGGGGCCAACTGACGGGGATCGTCGAATACCACCACGCCGAAGCCGCCGATGATCTCCCCTGTCTCGTCGCGCACGGGCAGGCGCATCACCACGAAGGACTCGCTGCCGAACTCCATGATGTCGAGCATGATGGGCCGGCCCGACGTGACCACGCTGCGCATCTGGCTGTTGGGGATCACTTCTTCGACCGGCTTTCCAATCGCCTCGGCCGGGTCGGAGAAGCCCAGGTGGCGGGGGTACTGCTCATTCATCCAGACGATGCGGGCATCCCGGTCCACGATGAGCAAGCCTTCGGAGAGCGCCGAGAAGGCGCTGAGCAGGGTATCCATGACCCGTTGGCGGATGCGATGGGCTTCGGCGGCAAAGCTGTCTGAGGGCATGCTGTTCAGCCTCCTTGCGTGAGGGGCGGTCGTCTCGCGACCCGGGGCATGCGCTGCTCGCATGCGGATCGAGTTCCGAGGATAGCTCAGCCCGGCATGAATGAAAGTGAGTGCTTACCGCAATGTCGCCACGCCATCTTCCGTGTCTGGGAGGGCTTGCCCGGGAGACGACAGGAGCATGTCCTCCAGGAAGGCCTTGGCGGGTACAGGGAGAATCTTGTTTCGCAGGTGCACGAGGTTCCACGGCCGATGCAGCGGAAAGCCCTCCACATCCACAACCACCAGGCCTTCGACTGCGAGTCTGTCGCCCAGGGCGTGCCGTGACAGCACTGCCAGCCCCATCCCGGTTCCAGCCAGTTCAAGCAAGGCCTCGTTGCTGGCCAGGGCGAGGCGTACCCGCAGGCTGATTCCGGACTGACGGGCGAAGTCATCGATGGCCCGGCGCGAACCCGAGCCCGACTCCCGCAGCAGGAAGGGTTCGTCGGCCAGATCGGCCAGGGTCATGCGCCGGCCCGCCGCCCAGTGATCCCGGGGGGCCAGTACGACCAGTTCATTGTCGAGAAAGGGATGGACCACGATGTCCAGGTCTTCGGGCGGATAGGACATCACGTAGAGATCGTCCTCGTTGTTGCGCAGGCGTTCGACGATGCGGTCCCGGTTGGCGATTTCCAGTTCGATGGAGATGTCGGGGTAGCGTCGGCAGAAGGCGCCGAGCATGCGGGGCAGGAAGTACTTGGCGGTGGTAACCAGGGCGACCCGCAGCTTGCCGCGTTTGAGTCCGCGCAGCGCATCAATGGTCGTTTCGAAACCGTTCCATACATCGTCGAGCTGGCGCGTGGTGGCCAGCAGCGCTTCGCCGGCCGCGGTCAGGCGCAGGCTGCGGCCGGCCTGATCGAAAAGGGGCAGTCCGACGGTGTCCGCAAGCTGGCGGACCTGGATGGAAACGGCGGGTTGGGTCAGATGCAGGGCTTCCGCGGCGCGGGTGAAACTGCCCATGTGTGCGACCGCGGAAAAGGTTTCGAGCTGGCGTAGGGTAATGCGTCGGCGAGGCATTGTATAAGTTTCTGGTTATGGTGAGGCTTAAGTTATTTCATTTGAGTTTATGAGGCAAGCCCCTCATTCTTGAGATGCCGCCCGAGCTTGACGGGCATTTCAAGGAGATTCCAATGCGCCACTACCCTTCCGACAGCCCCCAGGCCACTGCGCGTGTGCTCGCCCTTGCGCTGATGGCTGACGGGGCCATTGATGCCACGGAGTTGTCCATCCTGCAGCAGCGAGATCTGCTTGGCCGGCTCGGCCTTGGCGAGGCCGACTTCGACCGGGTCATGCACGAGTTTTGCGACGATCTGTTGATGAGCGGGGCGCGGACCGCGTCCGGCCAGTTGGTGCTCGGTGGTGAAACGCTCGGCGCGCTCTTGGCCGAGGTGCAGGATCCCGCGCTGAGGCGCCGTCTCTTGCGGGCGGTGCTCGACATCGTCAATGCCGATGGCAGCCTGAAGGGGGGAGAGGCATTACTGGTGTCCCGCGCGCTGAAGGACTGGGACCTCACCCTTAAGGATGTGGCGGACACGACGACGGCCGCTGCGGGCCGCCGCCATTGATCAGGCATGCCGACGGCCCCCGCGGCCGTCGGCATGAGAGTGGACACCCATGCCTTTCGAGCCCGTCATACTGTTTTTCCTGCTCGGCCTGCTGGCCGCCCTCGTGCGTTCGGATTTGAAGATCCCGGGCGTTGTCTATGAGGCCTTGAGCATCTTCCTCCTGCTGGCCATCGGCCTGAAGGGCGGCGTTGAACTGGCCCGTCACGACGTACTCGATCTGGCCCTGCCGGCCCTTGTGGTGGTCGGCGTGGCGATGGTGATTCCGCTGGCGTGCTTCCCGATCCTGCTTAGGCTGGGGCGCCTGCCGCGCGCGGATGCCGCTTCAATCGCGGCCCACTATGGTTCGGTGAGTGTGGTCACGTTTGCGGTGGCGAGCAGCTTCCTGGCCACTCGCGACGTGCCGGCGGATGGCTACATGACGGTATTTCTCGCCCTCCTTGAGTTGCCGGCCCTGCTCGTGGGGGTCTTCCTGGCCCGCCGCGGACAGGGCCAGGTGCAGTGGTCCACGTTGCTGCATGAGGTGCTGGCCGGCAAGAGCATCGTCCTGTTGGCGGGGGGCTTGCTCATCGGCTGGATTGCCGGGCCGGAGGGCATCAAGCCGCTGGACAGGCTATTCTTCGATCTGTTCAAGGGGATGCTCGCCTTCTTCCTGCTGGAGATGGGGCTGGTGGCGGCGGGGCGGCTCGCGGATCTGCGCCGGGCGGGGCCTTTTCTTGTGGCTTTCGCCGTCGGTGCGCCGGTTTGTGCCGGGCTCCTGGGGCTTCTGACCGCAGGCATGCTTGACTTCTCGGTGGGCAATGCCGTGCTCCTGGCCACCCTGTATGCCAGCGCCTCTTACATTGCCGCTCCCGCCGCCATGCGCATCGCGGTGCCGGAGGCCAATCCGGCACTGTCCATCGGCGCAGCCCTGGGGATCACCTTTCCTTTCAACCTCATGGCCGGCATCCCTCTTTACTACTGGCTGGCGGTGCATATGAACGGAGCCTTTTCATGAGTCCGGCTTTGACCTCCCGGAAGCTCGTCACCATCATCTGTGAGGCCGAACTTGAAGCCTTGCTGGTGCCCGAACTCGCGCGCCACGGTGCGCGCGGCTACACCCTCACCGAGGCGCGGGGGCAGGGGGCCCGGGGCGTTCGGGATGGGGCCTGGCGTGCATCGTCGAACATCCGCATCGAGGTCTTGTGCGACGCCACTGTGGCCGAGCGTTTGGTGGACATGCTCCAGGCGCGTTTCTACGCTGACTACGGCATCGTGGTGTTCGTGGTGGATGCCGCGGTATTGCGGCCAGGCAAGTTCTAGTCAGCCGGTATTCCCGTCCACTTCGAGCAGGCGGGCCAGGGCTGAGGAATCGAGCAGCCATGTGGCGCCCCGCCCGGTGCGGATCAACCCGCTGCTGACCCATTCGCCCAGGAGCCGTGCCACGACCTCCCGGGTGGTGCCCAGGTGGAAACCCATTTGCTGCTGGGTCATGCGCAGCTCACCGGTGGCACTGGCCTGGGTCAGAAGGAGGTTGGCGAGGCGCTGCCGGAGGGTATAGGCGTGCACCTCTTCGAGTTGCCCCATGAGGTGGAAGACCAGCGTGGACAGCGTGCGGATGGTGAAGTCCCGGATCGCGGCCTGTTCGGCAAATAGCTGGCGGTAGGTGTCCGAAGGCAGGACCACCAGTGTGGTGGCAGTCATCGCCTGCACCCAGGCGGGGTAGAGCAGATCATTGAAGAGGCTGTTGAGGGCGAAGACGCAGGTTTCGCCCGGATTGATCTCGTAGAGGGTGGCCTCGGTGCCATTGGGCGCCAGGGAATAGACCCGGAGTCGTCCCTCGAGCACGAAGTAGGCGCCGGATGCCCGTTGCCCCTTGTGGAGCAGCGGCGTGGCCGAAGGCAGGTGACGGTGGAGGGTGCCGTGGGCGAGCAGGCGGCGTCCTTCGGGTGGCAGTTCGCGGAAGGGGCTGAAATCGGCTAGCTGGGGCATGGCGCGTTCCGGAGCGGTAGGAATGATCAATGGTGCCTTCCGGGATCAGGGCCGGTCGACGCCTTGCTCAGGCGATCACTGCTGAGGGCATGCAGGAAGGCCACAATGTCCTGCACGTCCTGCTTCCCCAGGGGGCGGCGGTCTGCCTTCACGAGGGTCCCGTCGGGTCTGTACCAGGTGTGCAGGGTGGCACTGCGCGCAAGCTGGGACTCCGCCATGATGCGAACCACGTCCTCCAGGCGCTTCACCGCGCCATTGTGCAACCAAGGGCCTGTGAGTGCCACGTTCCGCAGGGATGGGATCCGCCATGCCCCGGCGCGGCCCTTGTCCCGCAAGGATGGGTGGCGCGCCTCGGCGGGGCCCGCGTGAGCGGGGAAGAGGCGCAGGGGGTGGCGGCCGCCCGGTGCGCTGGCGTCACTGAAGTTAGGGCCCCGGTGGCAGAGGACGCAGCCGGTGGCTTCGAACAGTGCCATGCCTCGCTTTTGAGTGGCGTCGAGCGCATTGGGATCGCCGCGCACAAAGCGGTCATAGGGGCTGTCGGGGGTGATCAGGGTGCGCTCGTAGGCCGCGATGGCCCGGGTCATGCCGTCGAAACGAATGGGGGTTCCCTTTCCAAAGGCGGCCTCGAAGGCCGGCCGGTAGCCCGGGATGGCGCGGATGCGCCGCTCGGCCTCCGCGGTCGAGGGTAGACCCATTTCGATCGGATTGAGGAGGGGGCCGGCAGCCTGGGCCTCAAGCGTCGATGCGCGGCCATCCCAGAACAGAACCCGCATGAAGGCGGCGTTCCAGACCGTCGGGGTATTGCGCGGGCCGAGTGCGCCGCCGACCCCGCGGGCGCGGGCGCGACCGTCGCCCCCGGCCTTGCGATCCAGATCATGGCAGGAGCGGCACGACAGTGAGCCATCGCGAGATAGCTGGCGCTCCTCGAACAGCTTCTTGCCCAAGGCGATCATGGCTGCACTGTCACCGGGGCCCGGGGCGCGCTCGGGCAGGGCTTCCCAGATGTAGCGACCCTCCGCTTGCGTTGCTGCGGGGATCGGTGCCGTCAGGCCCGACAGGGGCAGGGTGAGTAGCGCCAGCAGCAGGACGAGGCTGTCAGGGGCGTGCCGTCGCGCTGGTTTGCGGTCCATGATCCGCTCCGGGGCAATGAAGACGGTAGGCAGCGTAGCGGCCCCACGCGCGGGGCTCTGTAGCAAATGTTACGCAGCGCGGTCGGCTCCGCTGTGTATCCGATGTTACGGAAGCAGCGCGTTCCGATGGGCAGCATGGCGGTGCCGGTTGGGCAGAGGCCCTGCCGGAACGTCCAATCTTTTTGCCCGGGAGTCTGATCATGAAAGCGTTGAATGCCCTTGTTTCCCTGCTTCCCCTGTCCATACCGGTGGTGGAGGCCAACGGTGGCGGGCCGGTCCTGCCCTTGCTGGAGCGCGCACGAACTGCGGTGGTCATCACCGATCCGCAGAACGACTTTCTGAGTGAGGACGGCAAGCTGTATGGTCTGCTCGCCGACTCTCTGAGGAATCTGGGGGTCGCCGATCATCTGGAGCAGTTGATGCGGGCAGCCAAATCGTCCGGCTTCGTGCTGGCGGTGGATCCCTTGGTGTTTGGTTCGGGGGACGGCGCCTGGTCCCACCCGGGCATCCTGCAGCGCCAATTGTTGGACATGGGGGCCCTGCAGGGCTGGGGGGCGGAGTTCCATGGGCGCTACCTACCCTATATCAACGATGCTGCGACGGTGGTTGTGGCGCCCCACAAGCTCTATGGCCCCGAAAGCAACGATCTGATCTTCCAGTTGCGCAGCCGCGGCATCGATACCGTATTGCTGGCGGGGCTGGTGGCCAACCTGTGCGTGGATTCCCATCTGCGGGCGCTGAAGGAGAACGGCTTCCGGGTGTATGTGGTGAAGGATGCCGTGGCTGCACCCGGTGAGGAGGCCTACCGGGCCGCCTTGCTCAATTTCGGCATGATTGCCAACGGGGTGCTGACAACCGGTGAGGCACTTGCCGCCATGGCACACTGACCGGCGGCCGGCCCGTGTTTAGTGTGCAGGTGCCAGCCCGATCTCGGCCGCCGTGGCGGGGCCGATCATGGATCGGCCCAGGTGCCCGGGGATTTCTGCCCGCTCTTCGCTGAGGGGAATCCGTCCGGCCATGATCTCCGCGAGGCGCTGGGGGTGGCGCGGTTGCCGTTCGGGCTCGGCGTAGCCATCGGGGAAGACCGGTTGGTTGCTGCGCAGGTCGTACTTGTCGCTCGCGCCCAGGGTGTGGAGCAGTTCGTGGGCGATGATCACCAGGTTGCGCTGGTGCTCGTTGCGGTCGGCAAAGACCTTGATCACCCCGATCATGCCCTTGCGCAGGCCAAGGGAATGATCCAGGTGGGGGCTGAGAGCCGGGTCGTGATAAAGCACGAACAAACGGATTTGGGGCCGTGGCCCCGGCGCCGCGTCATGACGCCAGGCCCACCAGCGCAAATGCAGACTCCACCAGCCAATCGACAGGGCATTCCCCCCGGCAGGAAAGGAAGGCGGCTGCGCATCGAGGGGCGGGGCCAGATTGAAGGCCAGTGGTCGCTGCAGGGCGCGGCCATGGCGCTGGATTTGTTCCTCCAACCACTCGCCGATAGGCGCGAAGTCTTCGGGGCGGGCCGCTGTGACGGCCCGCCGGGTGACCGGCGAGCTGTCGGCGGCAATGGGGTACAGGGTGACGTGGAGGGTGTTCTTCCAGTCGGTGGCCCGGGCGTTGCTGCGCCATGTGCCGACAGCCACCGTGGCAAGGATGAACAGCAGGATCGCGATGCGCAGTTTGCGAAACATGGCGGTGGAGGGCGGAGAGGATGAAAAAAACCCGGCACGGGGCCGGGTTCCTTGCTGTGCTTGCCGGAGATCAGGCCACCGCGACCGGGATCTTTCCGATCTTTGCCTGCCATTCCCTCGGGCCGGTGTTGTGCACGCTGGTGCCGGCGGAATCCACGGCCACTGTGACGGGCATGTCCTGCACGTCAAACTCGTAGATGGCTTCCATGCCCAGGTCGGCAAAGCCGACGACCTTGGCCGACTTGATGGCCTTGGCCACCAGGTAGGCGGCGCCGCCGACGGCCATCAGGTAGGCGGACTGGTTGTCCTTGATGGCCGCGATGGCGGTGGGGCCGCGCTCGGACTTGCCGACCATGGAGATCAGGCCGGTCTGCTCGAGCATCATGCGGGTGAATTTGTCCATGCGGGTGGCGGTGGTGGGGCCGGCGGGGCCGACCACTTCGTCACGCACCGGATCCACCGGGCCGACGTAGTAGATCACGCGGTTGGTGAAGTCCACGGGCAGTTTTTCGCCCTTGGCCAGCATGTCGGCAATGCGCTTGTGGGCGGCGTCGCGGCCGGTCAGCATCTTGCCGTTGAGGAGGAGCTTCTGGCCGGGCTTCCAGGCCGCGACCTGTTCCTTGGTCAGGGTGTTCAGGTCGACCCGGGTGGCGGACTTGAGATCCGGCGTCCAGGTGACGGCCGGCCAGTCTTCCAGCTTCGGCGGCTCGATCTTGGCGGGGCCGGAGCCATCCAGGTGGAAGTGGCAGTGGCGGGTGGCGGCACAGTTGGGCACCAGGGCCACCGGCAGGTTTGCGGCGTGGCAGGGGTAGTCCAGCACCTTCACGTCGAGCACGGTGGTGAGGCCGCCCAGGCCCTGGGCACCGACGCCCAGCGCGTTGACCTTCTCGTACAGTTCGAGGCGCAGTTCTTCGGCGCGGGTGAGGGTGGCGCCTGAGGCGGCCTTGGCCTTCAGTTCATGGATGTCCACCGGGGCCATGATGGATTCCTTGGCCAGCAGCATGGCCTTCTCGGGCGTGCCGCCGATGCCGATACCGATGATGCCCGGCGGACACCAGCCGGCGCCCATCTCGGGGATCTTCTTGAGGACCCAGTCCACCAGGTCGTCGGACGGGTTGAGCATGGCGAACTTGGACTTGGCTTCGGAGCCACCGCCCTTGGCCGCACAGATCACTTCCACGTGGTGGCCCGGAACAAGTTCGAAGTGGACCACCGCCGGGGTGTTGTCCTTGGTGTTCTTGCGGGCGCCGGCCGGGTCGGCCAGCACCGAGGCGCGCAGGGGGTTGTCCGGGTTGGCGTAGGCGCGACGCACGCCTTCGTCGATCATCTGCTGGACGCTCATGGTGGCATCCGGCCAGGTGACCTGCATGCCGACCTTGATGAAGACCATGCCGATGCCCGTGTCCTGACAGATCGGGCGGTGGCCTTCGGCCGCCATGCGCGAGTTGGTCAGGATCTGGGCGATGGCGTCCTTGGCGGCGGGGGATTCCTCGCGCTCGTAGGCTTCACCCAGTGCCTTGATGTAATCCAGCGGGTGGTAGTAGCTGATGTACTGGAAGGCGTCCGCGACGGACTGGATCAGGTCTTCCTGTTTGATGGCGGTCATGGGTGAAGCTCCCTCTCTTTAGTGTTTTGACAGCAAAACGGTCTGGTTCATCATCTTGTCCACCATCGCCATGGCAAGGGCGGAGATGAGGAACACCACATGGATGATCACCTGCCACATGATGGTGTGCTCGGCGATGTTTGCGGCATTGATGAAGGTCTTTAGCAGGTGGATCGAGGAGATGCCGATGATGGCGGTGGACAGCTTGATCTTGAGTACGCCGGCGTTCACGTGGGACAGCCATTCGGGTTGGTCCGGATGGCCTTCCAGGTCAAGGCGCGAGACGAAGGTTTCGTAGCCGCCGATGATCACCATGATCAGCAGGTTGGCGATCATCACCACGTCGATCAGGCCGAGAACCACCAGCATGGTCTCGGTTTCGCTGATGTGGCCACCGGATTCGAAGACCGATGTGAGCAGATGACCGAGTTCGGCCATGAACAGCCACACGTAGATGCCTTGGGCGACGATCAGACCCAGGTAGAGGGGGGCCTGGAGCCAGCGGCTCCAGAAGATGAAGCGTTCGAGTTGTTGCGGACCTTTGCTCATGATGGGGGTGCTGCTGTTTGGGGAGCCCGGATTTTATCATCGGCGAACGGACCTCCAAGACGGTAAAATGGAGAACTTTGCTTTTTCGCCTCAAGGCCTTTACGCATGAATCTCCAGCCCATCACCGCGCTGTCGCCCCTCGACGGCCGCTACGAATCCAAGGTTTCCGCGCTGCGCGAGCACTTTTCCGAGTTCGGTCTGATCCGCAACCGGGTCAAGGTCGAGATCGAGTGGCTGAAGGCCCTCGCCGCTGCGCCCGAACTGGCCGAAATCGCGCCCTTCTCCGCCGCCACCGTGGCCGAACTGGACGCGGTGATCGCCGATTTTTCGGTGGCAGACGGGGAGGCCGTGAAGGCCATCGAAGCCACCACCAACCATGATGTGAAGGCCATGGAGTATTGGCTGAAGCAACGCCTCGGTCACAACCCCGAAGTGACCCGGGTCACCGAGTTCATCCACTTCGGCTGCACTTCCGAGGATATCAACAACGTCTCCCACGCCCTGATGCTGCGTGACGGCCGCGATGGCGTGCTGTTGCCGGCCCTCGACAAGATCATCGCCCGCCTGGTCGAGCTGGCCCACCAGCACGCCGAGCTGCCCATGCTCTCCCGCACCCACGGCCAGCCCGCCAGCCCCACCACCCTGGGCAAGGAAATGGCCAACGTGGTGCATCGCCTGCGCCGCACCCGCAAGGCCATCGCCGCCGTCGAGCTCACCGCCAAGTTCAACGGTGCCGTGGGCAACTACAACGCCCACCTGTCGGCCTACCCCGACTTCGACTGGGAGGCCTTCAACGGCAGCTTCATCGAATCCCTCGGCCTCAGCTTCAACCCCTACACCATCCAGATCGAACCCCACGACGCGATGGCCGAGCTGTTCGACGCCACCGCCCGCGCCAACACCATCGTGCTGGATATCTGCCGCGACATCTGGATGTACATCTCCCTGGGCTACTTCAAGCAGAAGCTGAAGGCCGGCGAGATCGGCTCGTCCACCATGCCCCACAAGGTCAACCCCATCGACTTCGAGAACGCCGAGGGCAACCTGGGCCTCGCCAACAGCGTGCTGCGCCACCTGGCCGACAAGCTGCCGGTGTCGCGCATGCAGCGTGACCTCACCGACTCCACCGTTCTGCGCAACATGGGTGTTGCCTTTGGCTACGCCGTGCTTGCCTACGACTCCTGCCTGCGCGGCCTGGGCAAGCTGGAAGCCGAGCCGGCCCGTCTGGCGGCCGATCTGGACGCCTGCTGGGAAGTGCTCGCCGAGCCCATCCAGACGGTGATGCGCCGTTACGCCGTGGCCAACCCCTATGAGCAGCTCAAGGAGCTGACCCGCGGCAAGGGCATCACCCGGGAAGCCCTGCAGGAGTTCATCGGCACCCTGGCCATCCCGGAAGCCGAGAAGGCCCGCCTGCTGCAAATGACCCCGGCCAGCTACATCGGCAAGGCCGCCGAGCTGGCCAAGCGCATCTAGGGGGCAAGCGCGGTGTGTAGGGGCGTGTAGGGGCGACTTCAGTCGCCCACCCCCTTCAAATCCGCCCGCAAGCCCTTGACCGAAGTCCGCAGGCGACTGAAGTCGCCTCTACACGGCACCCATTGCCACACCTGTTCGAACCTTTGTCGGAGAATATGAATGGCATTTGCAGACAAGCTGAAGACGCTTCCAGGCGTCTCCCACCTGGCTTCCATCCAACTCACCAATGCCGCTGGTGAGGTGGTGGCCACCATCGAGAACAAGCCCGGTCAGGCCGGTTCGTTGGCGGTGTACAACCACTTGGCACAGATCCACGGGGCGATCACCCCCGAGGCTGCTGCCCAGGGTATCGAGATCTACGCCGAACACAGTGAGGATGCCCGCCTCAACCCCGGCAAGCACCCCAACATCGATCGTCTGCTCGGGCTGGTGGAGCGGGGTGAAACCCTGCGTGTGAAGCACGTGTTTGCCGCCTGAAAAGAGGTGGCGACGGCCGGGGCGCTTACCCGCCCCGGTGAGATTGGAAGGGCTGCCTGCGGGCAGCCCTTTTCATGGGCGGCGTCTCAGCATTGCCAGCGAAGTACTGATGGCCGGCCAAGCAGCCAGCCGATGGCGACGCCCAGACTGTCGGCCACCACATCATGAAACTCTCCCACCCGGTTGGCTGTGAGGAGGTGCTGGCAGACTTCGATCAGGACGCCGTAGCCGATCAGCCCGACCACCAGGGCGATCGTCCGGGCGGGCCAGCCGCCCCGGCCCAGCAGCATCAGCACGGCAAATGCCGCGATATGGTGGAGCTTGTCCTGAAAGGAAACGACTTCAGGCACCACGGCCAAGGGGATCATCGCCAGGATGAAGATGATTGCCAAGGCCAGCACAAAGGAGCCACGCAGGACGGAAGCGGAAGGGCGGCGGATGGGCATGAGGTGGAGAGCGTAGGTGAATTGGGCAGGCGCAGGGTAGCGGCGTGGCGTCAGCCATGGGCGGCGTTTTTTTCCCGACGCCGTGCAGCCAGCCATTCCCAGACCAGGCCGCCGGGAGAGTCGAGGCCGGTGAGCACGTACTTGAGGGTGTGGGCATTGAAAAGGGTCAGGCCCAGCTCCTTGCGGGCGGCCTCCTCACCGACGAAGAGGAGTTGGTCGCCAAGGAGGATCTCCTGATCCGCGTCGGGTAGCAGGCGCGGTGGATCCCCTTCGCGCATCAGCAACAGTGGGCGGCAGGCCAGCTCGGGGCGCCCAGTGACCGGGGCGCGCAGCAGATCGCCCAGTTTCAGGCGGGCCTCATGACGCATCAGCAGGCGATACACCGAGGGCGCCTGGGCGATGTTGATGGCGACGCTCCATACCGCGGGCACGTCCCAGCCGAAGCGGCTGGTGACATCCAGCAGCAGGGCCTCGGCCCACGCGTCGTCGGCCTTGCGCACGGCCGCCAGGAAGGGCGCGAGCAGGGGCGTGGTAAGAATGGCCAGGCATTCGTGGGCGACGATCTCGCTGGGCACCATGGTGAAGTCCGACTCGAAGGCCTCGAACAGGGCGCGGTTGGCCACGTGATTCTGGCGCAGCACGGTGAACAGGCCGGGGTTCATCTGGTGGGCCGTGACGACGATGGACAGGTTATTCACGTCGTTGCCGGTGGCGGCGACGATGCCCACGGCTTCGCGGATGCCGGCAGCAGCGAGGGCGTCGGCGCCCGTGCCATCGCCCTTGATCCAGTGATGGGCCGGATCGACCGGAGGCGAGAGGTCGATGATGGTGACGGGCAGGGAAGCGTTCTCCAGGGCTTCGGTCATGACCTTGCCAAAGCTGCCGTAGCCGCACAGCACCCACTTGCCGGCGGGCGGGTCCCGGTGGCGGGTGACGGTGGTCCCGGGCAGGCCGGTGAGCCATAGCAGCAGGTGATAGGCGGCTGGTGAATGCAGGGCCAGGGCCATGTACTCGCCGAATTGCTCGAAGGGGTTAATGATGTGGCGGGTGCCGAAGGAAGCCATGTTGGCCACCGTGTCGCTGTGCTCGGCCCGACACAGGGCCGGCAGCGCCGGGGCCAGCAGGCGTGCAGCGATGGCGACGGCCAGATTGGTGCTGTCATCGTTGGTCAGGGCAATGACGCCGCGACAATACCGGCTGTTGAGGCCGGCAAAGAGCAGGGTGTCCGGCTCGCCGGCGTCGGCGCACAGGGCCGGCATGTCGGCCGAATAGCTCTGCAGCTCCAGGTCGCCCACCTTGGTTTCGTCCTTCTCGATGACCACCGCCCGGTAGCCCAGTTCGTCCAGGGCCTTGCAGATCAGGCGCCCGGTTTCCCCGTAGCCGCAGACCAGAAAGAAGTGCTCCCGCAGACTTCTGACCTGGCGGGCAAAGCGCTGCACGGCGACGGCGTTGAGGAAGTTCTTGTCCTGCAGCATCGCGAACACCGTACCCAGGGTGTAGGCCCAGCCGATCACCGACAGGTAGATGCACAGGGTGACCCACAGGCGTTGCTGCTCGGAGAAGGCGTAGGGGATCTCGCCAAAGCCGATGGTGGTGGCGGTGTAGCTGAAGAAGTACACCGCGTGGAAGAAGCTCAAGCGCTGGATCACGCCGCTGGCGTCGGGGGGGCCGGGCACCAGGGTGAGCCCCAGTACCGACAGCGCGAAGATGATGATGAGCACGATCAGCGGCGTGCGCAGCCGCCGCAGGACCAGGAAGATCGTGCTGGTGGGGGTGCTGCTGGTCACGGCATCAGCGCCGCTGCATGATGGTTTCGGCAATCAGGATGACCACCGAGATCACGTTGGCGAACAGGGCCCCGCCGGACAGGGAGACGATGCTCGACATGACCCCGGCGGTCAGGTCGGTGCCGGCCACATGGACGGCGTAGCCCCACACCATGGCGGCGGCGAGCAGTTGCAGGTCGGCCACCAGGCTGGTTGCCAGATGGATGGCGCCGATCTGGGTTCGGTCGCCGAATTTGAGCACGGTGGCGATCAGATTGACCACGATGGCCGCAAACAGCTCGTAGATGTCGTGATGACTCGGGTTGTCGATCTCGCCGATGAAAAAGCCGAAGTTGAGCGTGGCGGCGAAGACGATGAAGAAACCGAAAATGACTTTTTCTAGGTTCATCTGGGCTGTCCGGGCGGGGTGATCCCCAATGCTAGCACTCTCCATCGTGCGTCGGCCGTGGGCATTGGCCCCCTGTTGCCCAGGCGACGGCGCCCGCATGCTCCCAGAAAGCAAGATAGCGCTGTCGATAGATCCATGCCTCGTCACGACCACCAATGGCATGGACACCGGGTGTCATCCTGGGCTTGCGGGGCGCCGTGGCAGTGAGGGTCTTCAATATCTGTGGGCTGGTGCTCTGGCATTCGAGCAGGGCTTTTCGCGCTTCATCCTGCTGGCCCAGCGTGAACAGGGCCAGCACCCGACCATGGCGGCTGAAACTGTCATCCGGGCCGGCATGTTCGGCGACCGCCAGGGCTTCGGCGGCGTGGCCGCAGCTCGCCAGGCAGTGCACCAGCAGATCACGCAGGCCGGTTTCATCGCTGGGGTTGGCTACCCCCACTGACCAGCGCAAGGGGGCAAGGACAGCATCGTCGCCCGGGGCGGAAAAGTGCCGGGCGTAGTCGGCGGTCAGGCACAGCAGCGGTTGGTTGCCCGGATGGTGCCAGGGTAGGGGGCGATCAACGGCCTGCAGTGTGTCCAGCACCACCCCGCGCAGGGCTTCGCCGCGCAGCAGGAAGGCGCGGGTCAAGGCCCGGGCGGAGGCCGGGTTGCCAACGGGGGCCTGCTGCATCATCTCGGCCATGTCGTTCAGGATCAGGAAGGACTGACCGCTCAGGCGCTCGCCGAGCAGCATGTCCACCCAGGCGCCAGGTGCGGCGGCGTCGTTGAAGGGGGAGACGGCGGCCCAGCGTGCCTCGAGTCGGGCAAGGCCCGGATCGGGGCTCAGGGCCGCCTCTTGCAGGCGGTAGTGGCAGACGGGGGCTGGCCAGGCGTCGATCCGCTGCAGGATGCGACTGATCAGGCGCCCCCGGTCCGGGCCGTCATCGGTGAGTACGGCGGGGTCGTGGCTGGCCATGTCATGGAGGTGGGCGATGAGGTCGGAGAAATCGCGGGCCGGATTGCTGGCCAGGCGCAAGGCCCACAGACCGGCTTTGTAGCGGGCCTCGTCCCGGCGCCCTTCGGCCATGAGTGTGGTGACTTCGAGGCAGGCCAGGGCCGGCGCGGAGGGGTTCAGCCGGCTGGCTTCGTGGAAGGCTGCCCAGGCCGAGGGGAAACGCCCCCGGGCGGCATCGAAGGCACATTGGCGTTGCCAGCCGAGGGCGCGCAGATCGGGCGACGGTGTCTCCCGCAGGGCCGCCAGAAAATGCTCGGCCTTGCGTGGCGAGGCGGCGTCGAGATACGTGTCGAGGAGCAGGTCGGCGGCGGGGCCGCGGTCTGTGCCCGGGGCGGGCAGGTGCGTGAACAGGGCTTCCAGCAGGGCGATGACGCGCCTCTCGTGGCTGTTTCCCTGCAGCCTGGGGGCGGCGGGGCTATCGGCTGGGGGCTTCCGGCGGACAGTATTTGGGGGGCTTGGCATGACTACATGGTTGTAATGCAATATTCATTATCTTAATCTCATTATATTCATATTGAGTTGTGTTTTTCAGGGGCAGGCCTGGTGGGTGTCGATCCTGGCAACGAGACTGTCGAGGTAGGCCTCGAACAGGGCCGGCCCCTGTTGGCCGAACATGCGGATGCGTCCGGTATGTACCAGCAGCAGCACCCCCGTGGCGTGGGCGAAGAGGGCGGTGGTCTCGCGCAGGGCATCGGCCTCGGGCAGGCCCAAGGCCTGCAGGTCGGCCTGCATGCCGGTGAGGCTGTCGGCGAGCCGCTGGTTCAGGCGGGCGTCCAGTTCCGGGTTGAGGCCGAGGGGCTGCAGGCCGCGGAAAAGGTAGAAGCCCAGGTCCAGTTCACGGGGGTGGGCCAGGTAGAAGGCGAAGAAGCTCCGCGCCCGGCTGCGCAGGCGGAGGGCCGGCGCAGCATCGGCGGAGATGGTGCCTTCCACGGTGGCGTGCAGACGGTCGAGGGAGGCGGCGAGCAGATCGGCGTAAATCTCTTCCTTGCTGGCGTAGTACTTGTAGAGGGCGCTCACCGTGTAGCCGGCTTCTTTGGCGATGGCCCGCATGTGGGCGCCATCCAGCCCTTCCTGCTGAAAGATGCGTTCAGCGGCATCGAGGATCATCTGCCGTTTGAGGTCGGAAACGGCCTGGCGGCGCTGGGAGCGAGGGTCGGCGGGGGTGTCGTTCATGGGTGGAAATCTACCATGCCGTATTAGGAAGTGAACGTATTGACGGAATAGAGAACGATGTTCACATTATGGGTTCATTGTTTCTTTCTGGAGCCGTCCATGTTCATGTCCGCCGACGACTATCGTGAATCCCTTCGTTCCCATCGGCCCGTCGTGTACCTGGATGGTCGCCGGGTTGATTCGGTGTCCGACGAACCCGCCTTCGCGCCGGGCATCCGTGCCCTGGGGGTGACCTACGACTTTGCCCGCCGCGACGAGCTGGCCCCCCTGATGACGGCGGTGCAGCACACTTCGGGCAAGGTGGTGAACCGCATGCTGCACATCGACATGAGCAGCGGCGATCTCCTCAACAAGCTGGAGGCGGTGCGCCTGCTGTGCCAGGAAACCGGTTGCGCCCAGCGCTACCTGGCCCACGATGCGCTGGGTGCCTTGTTCCAGTCGTCCCGCCGGGTGGATGCGGCCACCGGCAGCGCGTACAGCGCCCGCTTCGACACCTGGCTGCATGCGGTGCAGGACGTCGACCTGTCCATCGGCATCGCCATGACCGACGCCAAGGGCGACCGTAGCCTGCGCCCCCACCAGCAGTCGAACCCCGACACCTACCTGCACATCGTGGCCCGGGACGCCAGGGGTATCACCATTTCCGGCACCAAGGCCATCGTCACCGGCGCACCCTACATGCATGAATTCCTGGTCATGCCCGGCCGCCAGATGGGCCCGGAGGATGCCGACTTTGCCGTGTGTTGCGCGGTGCCCTGCGATGCCCCGGGCCTGACCATCGTGGCGCGGCCCGCCGGGCGGCCCGGCGAGAAGACCGCCCTGTTCAGCAACAGGTATGGCCAGTCCACCGGCGTGCTGATCTTCGACCAGGTCTTCGTGCCCTGGGAGCGGGTCTTCCTGGCCGGGGAATGGCAGCACTCGGGCCAGCTCACCTGGGATTACGCCACCCATCACCGCCATAGCTGCATCGCCGCCCGGGCCGGATTCGGCGACCTGCTGATCGGTGCCGGCGCGTTGATGTGCGAGGCCAACGGCTTTGACCCCGGCAAGGAGACCCACCTGCGCGACCAGATGGTGGAACTGATCAAGATCGTCGAGGGCTTCTACGCCTGCGGCGTGGCGGCGTCCACCTACGCCCGGGCCGATGCCTACAGCGGCAGCTTCATGCCCGAGCCGGTGTATTCCAACATCGGCAAGCTGCTGCTGGCCAACCAGATCTACGACATGCAGCGCATCGCCCACTACGTGTCGGGGGGCCTCATCGTCACCCTGCCCGGGCCGGACGAGGATCACAACCCGGTCACCGCCGCCAGGCTAGCCGACGTGCTGCGGGCGGCGCCCGGTGTGCCCTACGACAAACGCATCCAGACTGCACGCTTCATGGAGGACCTGACCGCCTCCTACCAGGCGGGCTGGTACTCGGTGATCAGCCTCCACGGCGGTGGCTCGCCCGCGGCCATGAAGCAGGAGATCTGGCGCCACTACCCGGTGGGCGACAAGGTGGCGCTGGTGGAGAGGCTGCTTGACCGGGGGGTGGCCGCCGACCCTGAGCGCCCCATCACCCTCAAGCGCCAGCCCGGGCGTTGCTGTGCCAAGGGCTGTTCGGCGCCGGGGGAGGCCGTGATGACGGATCTGCCACCTGCGCGGCCCTCCGGCCTGTCCTGAGGGTTCGGATTTCCAGATGCCCGCGGCGGGCTTTATCCGGATAACCGGATGAAGCCTCCCGGGCATGAAACTCAAATCTTTTCGAATCAGTGTCTTATGGGAAATGGCAGACGCTCGCCGGGGTGGCATGCGTTCTGCAATGGAAAGGGACCCGGTCGGCATCAAGCTTGCGCCCGGCCCACACCCAAGGAGACACATATGAACACCGCCACCACCCGCCTCGAACACGATCTTCTCGGCGACAAGGAAGTCCCGACCGCTGCCTACTACGGCGTGCACACCCTGCGCGCCCTCGAGAACTTCCCCATCACCGGCATCACCATCGCCGTCTATCCGGACCTGATCCGTGCCCTCGCCCAGATCAAGCGTGCGGCGGCCCAGGCCAACTGCGAGCTGGGCCTGCTCGACGAGGAGCGGATGAAGGCCATCGTTGCCGCCTGTGATGAGCTGGTGGTCGGCCGCCTGCACGAGCAGTTCGTGGTGGACGTGATCCAGGGTGGCGCTGGCACCTCGACCAACATGAACGCCAATGAGGTCATCGCCAACCGGGCCCTGGAGATCATGGGCCACCAGCGCGGTGAGTACGGCTTCCTGCACCCCAACGAACACGTCAACATGAGCCAGTCCACCAACGACGTGTATCCCACGGCGCTGAAGCTGGCCACCTACGTGGGCATCTTCCGCCTGGTGGATGCCATGGCCTATCTGCGCGCTGCCTTCGAGCGCAAGGCCGAGGAGTTTGCCGACGTGTTGAAGATGGGCCGCACCCAGTTGCAGGACGCGGTGCCCATGACCCTGGGTCAGGAGTTCTCCACCTACGCCACCATGCTCGGCGAGGACGAGGAGCGCCTCAAGGAGGCCGCTCTGCTGATCCGCGAGATCAACCTCGGCGCCACCGCCATCGGCACCGGTATCAACGCCCACCCGGACTACGCCGGCCTGGTGTGCCGCCGTCTGGCC